>CP054183.1:2400000-3085000 GCA_015709695.1 Gammaproteobacteria bacterium
CGGCCATGGCCAGCACGGCGACGGCTGCAATCATCACCGGGCGCGTGCGTGCCAGTGCGAAGTCGAGGATGGGCGTGTACAGGCGCACCGCCTGGCGCAGCAGCCAGGGATCCTCGTGCGCGCCCGCCTCCATCAGCCACGAGGCAAGCACCGGCACCACGGTCAGCGACAGCAGCAGGGCGGCGCCCAGCGCGAAGACGATGGTCAGCGCCACCGGCACGAACAGCTTGCCCTCGATCCCCTCCAGGGTCAGCAGCGGCATGAACACGATCATGATGATCAGCACGCCCGAGACCACCGGCGTGCCCACCTCGCGCACCGCGCGGAATACCTGGTGGAGCTTGTTCTGGCGGCTGTGGTCATGGGCGAGGTGCGTGACGATGTTCTCCACCACCACCACCGCGCCATCCACCAGCATGCCGATGGCGATGGCCAGGCCGCCGAGGCTCATGAGGTTGGCCGAGAGGCCCACCCGGCGCATCAGCACGAAAGTCGCCAGCGCCGCAAGCGGCAGCGTCAGCGCCACGGTGAGCGCGGCGCGCACGTTGCCGAGGAACAGGAACAGCAGGGCCAGCACCAGCACCGTCGCCTCGAGCAGCGCGGTGGACACCGTGCCCACGGCGTGCTCGACCAGTACCGAGCGATCGTAGAACGGCCGGATGGTGATGCCTTCCGGCAGCGTGGGCGCCAATTCGGCAAGGCGGGCCTCGACGGCGGCCGTCACCTGTTGCGCATTGGCGCCCCGCAGCGCCAGCACCAGGCCCTCCACGGCCTCGCCGCGGCCATCCTGGGTCACGCCGCCATAGCGGGTGAGCGCGCCGAGGCGCACCTCGGCGACGTCGGCCACGCGCACCGGCACGCCATTGACGTCCTTGACGACGATGCCGGCGAGCTGCTCGAGGCTCTGCACGGCGCCCTCCACGCGCAGCAGCCAGACCTCCTCGCCGTCGGTGAGGCGGCCGGCGCCGTCGTTGCGGTTACTCGCCTGGATGGCGTCAGCCAGCTCGCCGAGCGTGACGCCGCGCGCGCTCATGGCGGCGTTGTCCGGCGCCACCTCGAAGGTCTTCACCAGGCCGCCGAGCGAGTTGACATCGGCCACGCCCGGCAGCGTGCGCAGCTGCGGGCGGATCACCCAGTCGAGCAGCGCGCGCCGCTCGGCGAGGCCCAGGGTCTCGCCCTCGATGGTGAACATGTACACGTCGGACAGCGGCGTGGTGATGGGAGCCAGGCCACCGGTGACGCCCTCCGGCAGATCCGCCAGCACGTTGTTCAGGCGCTCGGCCACCTGGCTGCGCGCCCAGTAGATGTCGGCACTGTCCTCGAAATCCACGGTGATGTCGGTGAGCCCGTACTTCGACACCGAGCGCAGGATGCGCTGGCGCGGGATGCCGAGCATCTCGGTCTCGATGGGCGCGGCGATGCGCGCCTCGATCTCCTCCGGCGTCATGCCCGGCGCCTTGAGGATGATCTTCACCTGCGTGGTGGAGATGTCCGGAAACGCATCGATGGGCAGCGAGAGCCAGGCCTGCACGCCGGCACCAATGAGCAGCAGCGTCAGGCCCAGCACCAGCAGCCGCTGGGTGAGCGAGAACTCGATCAGCCGATCGATCATCTACTCGCCTCCCATGCCCTGCCAGGCCGCCTTGACCGCGGCGACGCCCTCCACCACCACGCGCTCCTTGCCGGTGAACGGCGCCTCGACCGCGGCCGACTGCCCGGAGCGCGACAGCACCTGCACCGCCATCGGCACGAAGCCGCCGGCCGCCTCGACGAAGACCCAGTCCTTGCCGTCCTGGCGCACGATGGCGCGGCCCGGCACCCGCCACTTCTGCGCGCCGGCCTTGCCCTCGATGCGCACCGTCACCTGCTGGTTGAGGCGCAGCTCGCCACCGGGGTTGGCGACCTGGGCACGGATCAGCACCGCCTGCGCCGCGCTGACGCTGCTGCCCACCACCAGCACGCTGCCCTCGGCGCGGGTGCCCGGCACCACCACCTTCTGCCCGGGCGCCACCAGCGAGGCGATGTCCACCGGCGCGTGGATCTCCAGCCAGAGCGTGCCGAGGCTGGCGATGCGCAACAGCGGCGTGGCGGCCTCGACGCGCCCGCCGGTCGCCGCCTGCACCTCCAGCACGGTGCCGGCGATCGGCGCGACGAGGTTGACGCTGTCGCTGAGCTTCTCGCCCTGCTCGGCCGCGGCGATCTCCGCCGCCGAGAAGCCCATGAGCTTCAGCGAAGCGCGCCGCTCCGCGAGGTGGGCCCGTGCCTGGGTCAGCGCGGCGCGGGTCGCCTGCACGCGCGACTCGGCGACGATGCCTTCCTGGAACAGCGCCTCGTCGCGCTTCGCCGATTCCCCGGCCAGCCGCGCCTGCACCGCGGCCTCGGCGGTATCGCGCTGCGCGGTGGCCAGCGCCTCGCCGCTCAGCGTGGCGACCGGCTGGCCCGCCTTGACGCTGTCGCCGAGCGCGACCATCACCCGCGAGATCATCCCGGCCACCGGCGCCGCCACCACGCGCTCGCGGTCCGGCGGCACGGTCACCGTAGCCGGCAGGCCCGCGGCCGCGGTGCCGGCATCGGCCGACAGCGGCGCGGTGACGACGCCCAGCGCCGCGCGCTGTTCGGCGCTGAAGGCGATGGGCTTGTCCTCTGCCTGGGCGGACAGGACAAGAAACGGCACGAGAATGACAAACAGACGGTGCATCACACGCTCCTGGGTTGGCGACGACACCAGCTCCCGGCTGGCACGCCTGCCTCGAAAGGGGCCCGCGTCGGGGCCGGGTCCGGCTCAGCCCGCGCTGCGTGGCGGGCGATCGCGGACCGGGGGGATATGCGAGGCGTGGATGCCAGCCAGGGCGGGCGCGGGCTTGCCGGACGGCTGGATGCCGGCCAGCGGGGTGCAGTCCGGGATGATCAGGGACGGCACGTGGTTGCAGTGATGACCGTGTTCGCCATCGGCCGGGCTGCTGTCGCCGTCAGGGCCGGGGCCGGCCATGTCGGCACCGGCCAGCTGGCTGGCCGGCTGATGCACCTCGCCCGCGGTCACTTCGCCCGGATGCAGGTGCAGGCTCGCCGCGGCCCAGCTGTACTGCAGGGGCACGAGAACCATGAGCATCAGGGCGATGGCGCGACGCATGGGCCGGGAGGTTCTGCTGGTGATTGTGGCGGCGTGGCGAAGGATGCCACAACCATCCCGCGCGGCCCAGCCGCGTCCGGAACCCGTGGTGCGGCCAATTGCCGCGCCCCTGCCGGATGCCCCGGCGCCAGGAGGTGCCGCGCGTGACAAGCCGCTGCTCAGGGCTTGCGTCGCCGGCCGCCGGCGCGCGGCGGCCGGTCGGGCAAGCCGGTGTGCTGGGTGCGGAACGGGCGGCCGCGCACGGCCTGGCGCCGGCCCTCGCCCTGCTGGCCCGTGCCGGCGGGCTGGTAGGCGGGCACCAGCTGGTGCGCGCCGTTGCCGATCAGGTCGGCGCGGCCCATGCGGCGCAGGGCATCGCGCAGCACCGGCCAGTTCTCCGGGTCGTGGTAGCGCAGGAACGCCTTGTGCAGGCGGCGCAGCTTCAGGCCCCTGGGGATGCGCACCTGCTCGCCGTCGCGCCTGACCCGCCGCAGCGGGTTGCGCCCGGAGTAGTACATCGCCGTGGCGGTGGCCATCGGCGAGGGCAGGAAGGCCTGCACCTGGTCGGCGCGGTAGCCGTTCTGTTTCAGCCACAGCGCCAGCTCCAGCATGTCTTCCTCGCTGGTGCCCGGGTGCGCGGCGATGAAATAGGGAATGAGGTACTGCTCCTTGCCCGCCTCCTTCGAGTACTGCTCGAACAGCTCGCGGAAGCGGTAATAGGCGCCGATCCCCGGCTTCATCATCTTCGTCAGCGGCCCCTCCGAGACGGCCTCCGGGGCGATCTTCAGGTAGCCGCCGACATGGTGCTGGGCGAGTTCCTTCACGTACTCCGGGGACTGCGTGGCCAGGTCGTAGCGCACGCCCGAGGCGATCAGCACCTTGCGGATGCCCGGCAGCTCGCGCGCCTTGCGGTAGAGGCGGATCAGCGCCGAATGATCCGTGCTCATGTTGGGGCAGATGCCGGGATACACGCAGGAGGGCTTGCGGCAGGCGGCCTCGATCGAGCGGCTGCGACAGGCCAGCCGGTACATGTTGGCGGTGGGCCCGCCGAGGTCGGAGATGATGCCGGTGAAGCCCGGCACGTTGTCGCGCACCTTCTCGATCTCGCGCAGCACGGATTTCTCCGAGCGGCTCTGGATGATGCGCCCCTCGTGCTCGGTGATGGAGCAGAAGGTGCAGCCGCCGAAGCAGCCGCGCTGGATGGCGATGGAGAAGCGGATCATCTCGTAGGCGGGAATCTTCGCCTCGCCATAGGCCGGGTGCGGGCGGCGCTGGTAGGGGAGCTCGTAGATGGCGTCCATCTCCTGCGTGGTGAGCGGGATGGGCGGCGGGTTGAGCCACAGGTCGACGTCGCCATGGCGCTGGACGAGGGCGCGGGCGTTGCCGGGATTGGATTCGAGGTGGAGGATGCGCGAGGCGTGGGCGTAGAGGACGGGGTCTTCGAGGACCTGGCGGTAGCCGGGAATGCGGATGACGCTGCGGCTGCGCTCGCCAGCCTTCACCTCGCGCTGGGATTGCACGATGCGGTGGTCGGCGGCAGTGGCTGACGCGGGCGATCGAGGCGCCGGCTGGGCGGGCCCCGGGATGGCCACCTCCTCCTGCCTGAAGTCGTCGGCGGCAGTCGCCGACGCGGGCGATCGGGCCGCCGGCTGGGCGGGCCCCGGGATGGCCACCTCCTCCTGCCTGAAGTCGTCGGCGGCCATCCCGGGGCCCGCTTCGACGACAGTGCGTGCACTGCTGCGCGCCACCGCTCCGACAAGCAGGGGATCCGAGCGAGTGGCGTCAGCTGGCATGGGGAGCCCCGCCGACGACTTCAGGCAGGAGGAGGTGGGGCTCCCCATGCCAGCTGACACCCCCGCTGAGGAGTCGGCCCTGCCCGTTTCCGCCGTGGCGTAAGGATCGACCGGCGGATTGAGCGCCCCCGGCTCGTCGATGCTGGTGGAATCGATCTCCACCCAGCCCTCGGGAAAATCCCGGCGCACGAAGGCGGTGCCGCGGAGGTCGGTCAGCGCCGCCACCGGCTCGCCCGCATCCAGGCGGTGGGCGATCTCCGCCAGCTGGCGTTCAGCGTTGCCGAACACCAGCAGGTCCGCCTTCGAATCCAGCAGCACCGAGCGGCGCACCTTCTCCGACCAGTAGTCGAAGTGCGCGATGCGGCGCAACGACGCCTCGATGCCGCCGATGACGATCGGCACATCGCCGTAGGCCTCGCGCGCCCGCTGCGAGTAGACGATCACCGAGCGGTCCGGCCGCCGGCCGCCGACGCCGCCCGCGGTGTAGGCATCGTCGCTGCGGATGCGCCGATCCGCCGTGTAGCGATTCACCATCGAATCCATGTTGCCCGCGGTGATGCCGAAGAACAGGCGCGGGCGGCCGAGCCGGCGGAAGTCCGCCGCGCCCTGCCAGTCCGGCTGGGCGATCATGCCGACACGAAAACCGTGGGCCTCGAGGAAGCGGCCGATGATCGCCATGCCGAAGCTCGGGTGGTCGACATAGGCGTCGCCCGTCACCAGCACGATGTCGCAGCTGTCCCAGCCGAGCGCGTCCATCTCCTGCCGCGACATCGGCAGGAACGGCGCCGCGGCCGGTGCCGGATTCGGCCGGGGATAGGCGAAGATGTTGCGTGCCGCGTGCATCCGCCCATGGTACCGGGGAAGGCGGCCAGCGTCCCCACCGGCAGCCGTCGGTTAACATACCGCCATGAGACTGCTGCTGGTCGAGGACGACGCCATGATCGGCGAGGCCGTGCGCCTCGGGCTGCGCAAGCAGGGCCTGGCGGTGGACTGGGTGCAGGACGGCGCCGCAGCAAAGGCGGCGCTGGGCGCCGAGGGCTTCGACCTGGTGCTGCTCGACCTCGGCCTGCCGAAGATGGACGGCCTGCAGGTCCTGAAGTGGCTGCGCGGCACCGGCAGCAAGGTGCCGGTGCTGATCCTCACCGCGCGCGACTCGGTCAACGACCGCATCCGCGGCCTCGATGCCGGGGCCGACGACTACATCGTCAAGCCCTTCGATTTCGACGAGCTCGCCGCGCGGGTGCGCGCCGTGCAGCGGCGTCATTCCGGCCGCGCCGAGAACCTGGTCGAGCATCTCGGCATCACCCTCGACCCGGCCAGCCATGCGGTTACCCGCGATGGCGAGCCGGTCAACCTCTCCCACCGCGAGTTCGCGCTGCTGGAGGCGCTGCTGGAGCGGCCCGGCCAGGTGCTGTCGCGCACCCAGCTCGAGGAACGCCTCTACGGCTGGGGCGAGGAAGTGGAGAGCAACGCCGTCGAGGTACACATCCACAACCTGCGCAAGAAGCTCGGCGCGGAGTACATCCAGAACGTGCGCGGCGTCGGCTACCGGGTACGCGCCGCCGCATGACCACCATCCGCGCGCGGCTGCTGCTGTGGCTGCTGTCGGCGGTGGTCGCGGCGGGACTCTCCGGCGCCTTCACGCTGTACGAGAACGCCCGGGACGGGCTCGACCAGGTCTTCGACGAGCAGCTGCAGCAGACGGCGCTGTCGCTGCGCGACCAGTCCTTCGAGTTCGCGCTGCCGCCGCAGCTGCCGGCCACCGAGACCCGCAACAGCGTGGTGGTGCAGGTGTGGAACATCACCGGGGTGCGCGTCTACTTCTCCGAGCTCTACCGCGAGCTGCCCGGCCTGCAGCGGCCGGGCTTCTCCAACGTGCAGGTGAACAAGGCGCCGTGGCGGGTGTATTCGCTGCCGAGCCGCGGTTACGTGATCCAGGTGGCACAGCCGCTGGCCGTGCGCCAGCAGCGCGCGGCGGCGCTCGCCGTGCGCACGCTGGCCCCGCTCGGCCTGATGCTGCCGGTGCTGGGCGCCGCCATCTGGCTCATCGTCGGCGCGCAGCTGCGCCCGCTGGACCGGCTCGCCGACTCGGTGCGCATGCGCCAGCCCGACGCGCTGGAACCGCTGGGCGAGTCCGCTCTGCCCGACGAGATCCGCCCGCTGGTGGTGGCGCTGAACGAGCTGCTGGCGCGACTGCGCGCCGCGCTCGGTGCGCAGCAGGCCTTCGTCGCCGATGCCGCCCACGAGCTGCGCACGCCGCTCACGGCGCTGCGCCTGCAGCTGCAGCTGGCCGAGCAGGCCGGTGACGAGACGGAGAAGCAAGCCGCCTTCACGCAGCTGCGCGCTGGCATCGAGCGCGCCGCGCGACTGGTCGAGCAGCTGCTCAACCTCGCGCGGCACGAGGGCGCGGCAGCCGCCACCGGCAGCGTGGCGCTGGACGAACTGGCGCGCGAAGTCGTCGGCGACCTCGCCACGCTTGCCGAGGCGCGCAGGCAGGATCTCGGCATCGCCGGCAGCGAACCGGTCACGGTGCACGGCGATGCGCATGCGCTGCGCATGCTCCTGCGCAACCTGGTGGACAACGCGCTGCGCTACACGCCGGAAGGCGGGCGAGTCGATGTCACCGTGGGACGCGCGGCCGGCGCGCCGTTCCTGCAGGTCACCGATACCGGGCCCGGCATCGCGCCCGCGGATCGCGAGCGGGTCTTCGACCGCTTCTACCGGGTCGCCGGCGCCGGCGCCGCCGGCACCGGACTGGGCCTCGCCATCGCCCAGAGCATCGTGAAAAACCATCACGCAAACATCGAGTTGGGGGATAACCCGGACGGCCCCGGCCTGCGTGTCACGGTGCGTTTCCCGGCCCCGCCCGGTGTGTTAAGGGTCTCTTAAGACAGGCCTCGTACGCTGCACACCATGGATTCAGGCACAGTCACCTGACTCCTCCAGCGAGAAGCGAAAGTAGGTTGGGTACAGAAACAGGCCGGCTCCCCCCCGGCCTGTTTCATTTCGTGACGGACCTCGCGCTGCGCTTCGCAAAATGTTTTCCCGCAGCATGAAAGTGTAAGCATGCCTTAAGGGTCAGCCGCTACCTTGCATCGACATCGGGTTTCGTTGTCGTGCAGGTGTCAGCAATGACCATCGCCAGGAAGACCAGGATTCTTTTGACTACCGGCGCCGCCGCCGCCATCGTCGCTGGTGCGGCTGCTTTCCTCCCCACGGCATGGCACTCCCCCGCCAACGCCGCGACCCCCCCCGAGCCGCCCGCGACATCCTCCAGGGCGGCGGCGCCGGTATCCTCTCCCGCCATCACCGGGCTGCCCGACTTCAGCCCGCTCGTCGAGCGCTACGGCCCCGCGGTGGTCAACATCACCGTCAAGCAGGACGTGAAGACCGCCATGCGCGGCCCGCCCGGAATGGGTGGTCCGGATGACGACGAACAGCAGGCCCTGCCGTTCTTCTTCCGCGGCCTGCCGATGATGCCGCGCCGCCAGCCGGTCATGGGCGAAGGCTCCGGCTTCATCATCGACTCCTCCGGCCTGATCCTCACCAATGCGCACGTGGTCGACGATGCCGACCGCGTGACCGTGAAGCTGACCGACAAGCGCGAGTTCACCGCGAAGGTGCTCGGCAAGGACAGGCAGACCGACGTCGCGGTGCTGAAGATCGAGGCGAAGGACCTGCCCACGGTGGTGATGGGCGACTCTGCCGACCTCAAGGTCGGCCAGTGGGTGCTCGCCATCGGCTCGCCCTTCGGCTTCGAGAACACCGTCACTGCCGGTATCGTCAGTGCCAAGGGCCGCGCGCTGCCCGACGACACCTATGTGCCGTTCATCCAGACGGACGTGGCCGTCAACCCCGGCAATTCCGGTGGGCCGCTGTTCAACCTGCAGGGCCAGGTGGTCGGCATCAATTCGCAGATATTCAGCCGCACCGGCGGCTACGAAGGGCTGTCCTTCGCCATTCCCATCGACGTCGCCCTGCGCGTGCAGCGCGAGCTGGTGGCCAATGGCCATGTCTCCCGCGGCTGGCTCGGCGTCGGCATCCAGGGCATGAGCCGGGAACTGGCGGCCAGCTTCGGCCTCGACCAGCCGCGCGGCGCCCTGGTGGCCAGCGTGCAGCCCGACAGCCCGGCGGCGCGCGCCGGCCTGAAGACCGGCGATGTCATCGTCGAGTACGACGGCCAGGCCATCAGCGAAGCCTCGGACCTGCCGCCGCTGGTGGGCGCCACCGCCGTCGGCAGCAGCGCCAAGCTCAAGGTCCTGCGCGACGGCAAGGAGAAGCTCCTCAGCGCCCGCGTCGAGCAGCTGGCCGATGCCGACACCGGCACCGGCAAGCCGGACGCGGCTGACAAGAGCCATGCCAGCCTCGGCGTGGCCGTCGCCGACCTCAGCCCGGAGCAGCGCGCGCGGCTCGGCCTCGACGCCGGCGGCGTGGTGGTCACCGCGGTGGGCGACGGCCCGGCCGCCGACGCCGGCATCCGCCCGGGCGACGTGCTGCTGCGCCTCGGCCAGACCGAGATCAGGGACACCCGCCAGCTCAGGCAGCTGGTGGCCAAGGCCCCGGCCGACAAGCCGATCCCCATTCTGGTCCGGCGCGGGGAGAGCACGCTCTTCCTCGCGCTGGAGCCGTTGTCGCGAAACGGGTAACCCCCCCGTAGACCGTTGGTCCCGACTTGGGCCGGAAGTGACGCTTCCGGCCTTCTTTTTTGCCTGCCGGTCCGCGCGGATGGCCGATAATGCGCTCCAACATGCCACGACGCTGGGTCAGGATGCTGCCGGCCGTGACGATGGCGCTTGCCTTCGGCATCGCGCTGGTCGCGCTCCATCACCTCAGCGGTGAACTGCGGCTGCAGGACATCCTCGCGGCGACCGCCGGCATCGGCTGGAGCAGCATCGCCATCGCGCTCGCGCTCACCGCTGCAAGCTACATGGTGCTGAGCCTCTACGACGTGCTGGCCCTGCAGCAGCTCGGCCGCAGCCTCCCCTATGGCCGCGCCACCGCCATCTCGTTCACGGCATGGGCCTTCGGCCACAACGTCGGCCTGGTGACCTTCTCCGCCGGTGCCATCCGTTACCGCCTGTATTCCCTCGCCGGCCTCGGCGCCGCGGAGATCACCCGGATCGTGGTGTTCTGCGCGCTGACCTTCCACCTCGGCGCCGGCCTGCTCACCGGCATCTCGCTGATCGTCGATGCAGGCAACGCCGCATCGCTGCTGCACGCCGCGCCGCTGCTGGCGCAGGTGCTGGGCGTGCTGGTGCTGGCGCTGGTGGCCGGCTGGATCGCGTTGACGGCCTGGCGGCGCAAGCCGCTGAACCTGGCCGGCTGGTCGCTGCCGCTGCCAAGCTGGCCGATCACCCTGCTGCAGGTGGCGATCTCGGCCTCGGACCTGCTGCTCTCCTGCGGCGTGCTCTACGTGCTGCTGCCCGAAGCGGTATCGCCGTCCTTCGTCACCTTCGCCGGCCTCTACATGGTGGCGCTGGTGATCGGCGCGGTGAGCACCGTTCCGGGCGGACTCGGCGTGTTCGAGTCGATGATGCTGCTGCTCCTGCCGCAGGCCGCTCCCGGGCCGCTGCTCGGCGCCCTGCTCGCCTACCGGGTCATCTATTTCGCGCTGCCCTTCCTGCTCGCGATCACGCTGCTCTGCCTCTTCGAGGCCTGGCGACAGCGGCGCCGCGTGCGCGTGGCCTGGGAGTGGACGCGCCGCTCGCTCGACTTCGTGGTGCCGCCGGCGATGGCCATGCTCGCCTTCGTCGCCGGCGTGGTGCTGCTGATGTCGGGCGCGACCCCCGCGCTGGCCGATCGCCTGCGGCTGCTCAAGGACTTCCTGCCGCTGCCGGTGGTGGAGATCTCGCAGCTCGCCGGCAGCGCCATCGGCGTCGCACTGCTGGTGCTGGCGCGAGGCCTGTATTACCGGCTCGATGCCGCCTGGCACCTGATGCTCTGGCTGCTCGGCGCGGGCATCCTCGCCTCGCTGCTCAAGGGGCTGGACTACGAGGAGAGCCTGGCGCTGCTGCTGGTGCTGCTGGCGCTCTACACCACGCGCCGGCAGTTCTACCGGCGCGCGTCGCTGCTCACCGAGCCGCTGGCGCCGCGCTGGCTCGCAGCCGTCGCCATGGCGGTCGGCGCCTCGATCTGGGTCGGCCTGGTGGCGCAGCGCGAGGTGCCCTACCAGAACGAGCTGTGGTGGCAGTTCGCCTTCGACGCCAATGCGCCGCGCATGCTTCGCGGCAGCCTGGTGGCCGTGCTCGGCCTGGGTGTCGCGGCCGGCTACCGGCTGCTGCAGCCGGCGCGTCGCAGCGCGCTGCCCGCCACGCCGTCGGAGCTCGAGCGCGCCGCGGCGGTACTGGCCAGGGTGGAGTCGGCCAACGGCAACCTCGCCCTGCTCGGCGACAAGAGCCTGCTCTTCAGCGCCTCGGACCAGGGCTTCATCATGTACGGGATCTCCGGCCACAGCTGGATCGCCATGGGCGATCCCGTAGCCGACGCCGGTGAGCGCGGTGAACTGGTCTGGCGCTTCCGCGAGCTCTGCGACCGCGGCGGCGGCCGCTGCGTGTTCTACCAGGTCTCCGGTGACAGCCTGCCAAGCTACGTGGATGCCGGCCTCTCGCTCAGCAAGCTCGGCGAGGAGGCGCGCGTGCGCCTGGAGGAGTTCACCATCGAGGGCAGTGCGCGCGCCCACCTGCGCCAGGCGAAGCGCAAGGCCGAGCGCGAAGGGGCCAGTTTCCGCGTCGCCGGCGTCGACGAGGTGGCGGCGCTGCTGCCGGAGATGCGCCGCGTCTCGGATGACTGGCTGGCGACCAAGGCCGCGGCGGAGAAGGGCTTCTCGCTCGGCTTCTTCTCCGCGGACTACCTGCGCCGCTTCCCCTGCGCGCTGGTCGAGCGCGGCGGCGAGCTCGTCGCCTTCGCCAACCTCTGGCCCGGATCGCAGGGGATCGAGGTGTCGGTGGACCTCATGCGCCACTCGCAGGCGGCACCCCGCGGCGTCATGGATTACCTGTTCGTGGAAATCATGCTCTGGTGCAAGGCCCAGGGCTTCCAGTGGTTCAGCCTGGGCATGGCGCCGCTGGCGGGACTGGAGGAACACCGCCTCGCGCCACCCTGGCACCGGCTCGGACGGCTGGTGTACCGCTACGGCGAGAACTTCTACAACTTCGAGGGCCTGCGGCAGTACAAGGAGAAGTTCCTGCCGCAGTGGCGCCCGCGATACCTGGCCGCGCCAGGCGGCGTGGCCCTGCCCCGGGTCCTGCTCGACGTCACCACGCTGATATCCGGCGGTATCGGCGGCACCATCGGCAAACCGGCCGCCGGCAAGCACGACGAGGTCCACCCGCATGCCTAGGACAACCAGGACAACCCGGACAACCCGGCTCCTTCCGCTGCTGCTGGCGCTGGCCTGCGCCGCCACGGCCGCTCCCCCGGCCGGATCGACACTGGAGTTCGGGCGTTTCGGCACCGTGCACCTGTACGCACCCGCTGCGCAGCCGCGTGCGCTGGTTCTGTTCCTGTCCGGCGACGGCGGCTGGGGCGAGGGCGTGGTGCAGATGGCCAGCCACCTCGCCGATCGCGGCGCGCTGGTCGTCGGCATCGACGTGCCCCGCTGGGGCAAGGCGCTGCGCGACACCAGCGATCGCTGCATCTACACCGCCGGCGATCTCGAGGAACTGGCGCATGCCATCGAGGAACGCGAGCATTTCCCGGCCTACGTGAAGCCGCTGCTGGCGGGTTATTCCTCCGGGGCGACGCTGGCCTACACCTCGCTGGTGCAGTCGCCACAGGGCACGTTCCGCGGCGCCCTGACCCTGGGCTTCGGCCCGGACCTGCCCTGGGCGAAGCCCATGTGCCGCGGCGACGGCCTGGGCCTGGAATCGGATCCGGCGAAGCCGCATGGATTTTCCTTCCGTCCGGCACCGCAGCTGCATGAGCCCTGGATCACGCTGCATGGCGAGCTCGACCAGGTGAGCGACATCGGCATCACCCGCGCCTTCGTCGCGAAGATTCCGGCAGCACGCCTCGTTGACCTGCCGAAGGTCGGCCATGGCTTCAGCGTGGAAAAGAACTACCTCGACCGCTTCCTCGCCGCCTACGACGAACTCGCCCGGCCCCCGCCCGCGCCGCCGGCACCGGCCGCCGCCGCATCCAGCCTGGCCGGCGCCGGGATCGCCGGCCTGCCACTGGTGGAAATCGCCGCCAGCGGCCCGCCGCGCGCCGATTTCGCCATCATGCTCTCCGGCGACGGCGGCTGGGCCGGCCTCGACCGCGAGCTCGGCAAGGTGCTCGCGGCGGCGGGCGTGCCGGTGGCCGGCTGGGATTCGCTGCGCTATTTCTGGAAGGCGCGCACACCGGACGGCGCGGCGCAGGACCTCGACCGGGTCATCCGCCACTACCTCGCCACCTGGCACCGGGAGCGGGTGATCCTCGTCGGCTATTCCTTCGGCGCCAACACCCTGCTGCCGATGCTCAACCGCCTGCCCGCCGCGACACGCGCCCGCGTCGACCTGCTCGCGCTCCTCGCCCCGGGCCGCAGCGCCGGCTTCGAGTTCCACTTCAGCGACTGGATGGGCGACAGCGGCCGGGGCATGCCGCTGGCACCGGAAGCGCAGCGCCTGCAGGGCGTACCGCTGCTCTGCCTGTACGGGGCCGATGAAGCCGACGCGCTCTGCCCCGATCTCGCGGGGCCCGGCATCCACGTGGTGAAGCTGCCCGGCGGCCATCATTTCGATGGCGCCTACGCCGAACTCGGGCGGACCATCCTGGCGGCGCTTCCGCCGGCAACGCCACCCCGATGAGTGTCGCGATCAGCGCCCGCGGCCTGACCAAGGTCTACCACAGCGGCGAGGTGGAGGTGCAGGCGCTGCGCGGCGTGGACCTCGACCTCGCCACCGGCGAGCTGGTGGTGCTGCTCGGCCCCTCCGGCAGCGGCAAGTCCACGCTGCTCAACATCCTCGGCGGCCTCGATGCCGCCAGCGGCGGCAGCGCCTGCTTCCGCGACCAGGCGCTCACCGCCATGGACGACCGCGCGCTGACCCGCTACCGGCGCAGCCACGTCGGCTTCGTGTTCCAGTTCTACAACCTGATCCCGAGCCTGACGGCGCTGGAGAACGTGGCGCTGGTGACCGAGATCGCCACCGATCCCATGCCGCCGGAGCAGGCGCTGGGGCTGGTGGGCCTCGGCCCGCGCCTCCACCACTTCCCGGCGCAGCTCTCCGGCGGCGAGCAGCAGCGGGTGGCCATTGCGCGCGCCATCGCCAAGCGGCCGGATCTCCTGCTCTGCGACGAGCCGACCGGCGCGCTCGACAGCGAGACCGGCGTGCTGGTGCTGGAGGCCATCGAGCGCATCCACGCGGAGCTCGGCACCACCACGGTGCTGATCACCCACAACGCCATCATCGCCGACATGGCCGACCGGGTGCTGGTGATGGGCGACGGCCACATCCAGCAGGAGCGCCGCCCGGAGCGTCGGCTGCGCGCACGGGACCTGACATGGTAGGCGAGGCATGCGGCCGCTGAACCGCAAGCTGCTGCGCGACCTGTGGCGGCTGCGCGCGCAAGTGCTGGCCATCGCGCTGGTGATGGCCTCGGGCGTCGGCCTGATGTGCATGTCGCTGACCTCCATCGAGGCGCTGAGCGACACGGCGGATGCCTACTACGACCGCTACCGCTTCGCCCATGTCTTCGCCCGCGTGGAGCGCGCCCCGGAACACCTGGCCGAGCGCATCCGGCTGATCCCCGGCGTGGAATCGGTCAGCACCCGGGTGGTGAGGAGCGCGGTGCTCGACGTGCGCGGCTTCGACGAGCCGGTGATCGGCCAGCTGGTGTCGCTGCCCGCGGATGCCGCCACCGCGCTCAACCGCGTCGCGCTCAGCCGCGGACGCATGCCCGCCGCCAGCAACGAGTGCGTGCTGGCCGAACCGTTTGCCGAGGCGCATGGCCTCGGTCCCGGCTCGACGCTGCGCGCCATCATGAACGGCCACTGGCAGGAGCTGCGCGTCGTCGGCCTGGGGCTGTCACCGGAGTACGTCTACACCATTGGCCCGGGCGCGCTGATGCCCGACGACAGGCGCTACGGCGTGATCTGGCTGGGCGAGAAGGCGATGCAGGCCGCCTACGACCTCGACGGCGCCTTCAACGACGTCTCGGTGATGCTGTTGCATGGCGCCAGCGCGGACAGCGTCATCGCGCAGCTGGACCTGCTGCTGGCCCGCTACGGCGGCGTCGGTGCCATCGCCCGCAAGGACCAGATCTCCAACTGGTTCCTGATGAACGAGATCGAGCAGCTCAAGTCCCTGGCGAGCATCCTGCCGACGGTGTTCCTGGCGGTGGCCGCCTTCCTCACCAACATGGTGCTCTCGCGGCTGATCGCCGTGGAGCGCAGCGAGATCGGCCTGCTGAAGGCCTTCGGCTACCCGGACGGCGAGATCGCCTGGCACTACATCAAGCTGGTGCTCGGCATCGGCGTCGCCGGCATCGTCCTCGGCTGCGCGCTCGGCTGGTGGCTCGGGCTCACCAATACGCGCCTGTACGCGGAGTTCTACCGCTTCCCGTTCCTGCTGTACGCGCCGGGCCCCGGCCCGTTCGTGCTGGCCAGCGTCGCCAGCCTCGGCGCGGGGCTGATCGGCGCGCTCGGCACGGTGCGCCGGGCCGCGGCCCTGCCGCCCGCGGAGGCCATGCGGCCACCGGCACCGCCGCTGTTCCGGCGCACCGGCCTGGCGCGCTGGCGGCTGTTCCGCGCCATGGACCAGCCGAGCCGCATCCTGCTGCGGCAGATCGGCCGCTGGCCGGCCCGCTCCTTCACCACCAGCGTCGGCATCGGCATGGCGGTGGCGGTGCTGGTCAGCTCCATGATGTGGATGGATGCCATCGACCGCATCGCCGACGTGTACTTCCTCCAGGCCCAGGGCCAGGACGTCACCGTGGGCTTCGCCGAGCCGCGCTCGCGGCAGGTCGAGCGCGGGCTCGGCCGCATCGACGGCGTGATCACCACCGAGCCGCTGCGGGTGGTGCCGGCGCGCCTGCGCTTCGGCCCGCGCGAGGAGCGCCAGGCCCTGCAGGGCGTGCCCGCGCACCAGCAGCTGCAGCACGTCTTCGACGCCTCCGGCCACGCGCTCGACCTGCCGCCCGGCGGGCTGGTCATCTCCACCATGCTGGCGGAGATGCTGGCGGTGAAGGTCGGCGACGTGGTCACCGCCCAGGTGCTGGAGGGCCGGCGGCCGCAGCTGCGGATACCGGTGGTCGCCACCTTCGAGACCTACATCGGCAGCCCGGCCTACATCGACATCGACGCCCTCAACCGCCTGATGCAGGAGCAGGACAGCGTCACCGCCGTGCACCTGCGCCTGGATGCCAGCCGCCGCCTCGAGGTGTTCCGCCAGCTCAAGGAGACGCCCCGCATCAGCTTCGTCACCCTGAAGGACGCGGCGGTGCGCACCTTCCACGACACCCTGGCGCGGACCCTGCTGATCTACGTGTCCTTCTTCGTGGTCTTCGCCTGCACGCTGGCCTTCGGCGTGACCTACAATTCCGCGCGCATCGCCCTCTCGGAACGGGGGCGGGAGCTGGCGACGCTGCGGGTGCTGGGTTTCACCCGCGCGGAGATTTCCTACATCCTGCTGGGCGAGGTGGGCCTGCTGACGTTCCTGGCCCTGCCGCTTGGCTGTCTCATGGGTTACCTGATCGCAAGCCTCATGGTCTCCTCGTTCACCACCGAGCTCTTCCGCATCCCGCTGGCCATCCAGGCCTCCACCTATGCCGTGGCCATGCTGGTCGGCCTCGGCGCCACGCTGGCCTCGGCCTTCCTCGTCCGCCGCCGCGTGGATCACCTCGACCTGATCGCCGTGCTGAAGACCCGGGAGTAAGCGATGCCCACCGCCACCCAGCGCCGCCTGGCCCTGTGGCTGCCGATCGCGGCGGCCACCGTGCTCGGCATCCTCTGGCTGTCCTGGCCACGGGCCGTCGCGGTGGATTTCGCCCGCGTCGCCGCCGGACCCATCGAGGAGACGGTCAGCGACGAAGGCGAGACCCGGGTCAAGGAAGCCTACGTGGTCTCCGCGCCCCTGCCCGGCCTCATGCAGCGCATCGCGCTCAAGGCCGGCGATGCGGTGGTGGCCGGCCAGACGGTGATGGCCCGCATCGAGCCCAGCGACCCGGTGTTCCTCGACCGGCGCAGCGAGGCCGAGGCCCGCGCCGGTGCCGAGGCCGCGCAGGCCGCGCAGAAGCAGGCCGTGGCCGCCGTCGCGCGCGCCGAAGCCGACCTCGACTTCGCCAGCGCCGAGCTGCAGCGCTACCGCGGCCTGGCGGCCGCCCACACCATCTCGGCCAACGACCTCGATGCCGCCGAACGCCGCGCGCGCACCGCCGCCGCCGCGCTCGACGAGGCCCGCGCCGCCCGGCGCGCGCGCGACTCCGAGCTGGCGCAGGCACGGGCGCGGCTGCTGGCGCCGGGCCTGGTCAAGCGCCGCCGCGGCGCGGACTGCGACTGCGTCGACGTCTTCTCCCCGGTGAGCGGCAGCGTGCTGCGCGTGATCAAGGAGAGCGAAGGCGTGGTGTCCGCCGGCGCGCCGCTGCTCGAGGTCGGCGACACCGCCGACCTCGAGATCGTCACCGACCTGCTCTCCACCGCGGCCGTGAAGGTGCGCGCCGGACAATCCGTGAGGATCGAGGCCTGGGGCGGCGATGGCGTGCTCGCCGGCCGGGTGCGCCGCGTGGAGCCCTATGGCTTCACCAAGGTCTCCGCGCTCGGCATCGAGGAACAGCGGGTCAATGTCATCATCGACTTCACCGACCCGCCGCAGCGCTGGCAACGGCTCGGCCACGGCTACCGGGTCGAACCGCGCATCGTCCTCGCCGCCGCGGAGAAGGTGCTGAAGGTGCCGCAGGCCGCGCTGTTCCGCCACGGCGACAGCTGGGCCGTGTTCGTCGACGATGGCGGCCGGGCGCGACTGCGCGAGGTGCGCATCGGCCTCGCCAACGGCCTCGAGGCCGAGATCACCCAAGGCCTGGCCGCCGGCGACGAGGTCATCCTCCAGCCGGGCGAGCGCGTCGCCGACGGCACCCGGGTGAAGCCCAGGGGCTGATCGGCCAGCGGCGGTGGTCGCGACCCGGTCTAGAATGCCGGCATGGACGCTTCCTCACGCATCGAGGCACTCGAATTCAAATGCGCCTTCCTCGAGCGCAGCACCCAGGAACTCAGTGACGTGCTCGCCCGCCAGCAGCTGGAACTGCAGCAGGCCCGGGCACGCATCGACGATCTCGCCCGGCAGCTCGAGGCGCTCGATGCGGCGATGGAAGGCGCCGGCGGGCCGACGGGTCCGCGGGTGGAGGTTCCGCCGCATTACTAGATCGCCGGACCCGGGGCCTGACCCGCGGCAACGCCTCCCCGACCGGAATGCCCAGCTCACCGCCGTTGATCCGGCCCGGGTGTATTTCAGCCGGTGGCCAAGTAATATTGAAAAAACTCCTTTCCGGCATTTCTCTTCCTGGACATGGCTCATCCCGCAACGGCGTCCCCTGACGCCACGGCCTCCGGCGATTTCCTCGATGTCACCGAAGTGGCCGGAGAGCCCATCTCCTCCGAGCAGCTCGAGCGTCTCTGCCACCGCTACTTCTGGGCGCGGGAGTACTGCCGCAACCGGGATGCCGTGGAACTCGCCTGCGGCACCGGACCCGGCCTGGGCATCCTGGCCCAGGCCGCGCGCAGCTTCGACGCCGGGGACTTCAGCGGGCAGATGGTGGAGCGCGTGCGCCGCCACTACGGCAACCGGATCCGGGTACAGCAGTTCGCCGCGCAGGACATGCCCTACCCCGACCGTTCCCGCGACCTGATCCTCATCTTCGAGGCGCTCTACTACCTGCCCGACGTGGCGGCGTTCTTCCGCGAGTGCCGGCGGGTGCTGCGACCGGGCGGGCAGTTGCTGATCGCGACCGCCAACAAGGACCTGGCCGACTTCAACCCCAGCCCCCACAGCCATCGCTACCTGGGCGCGGGCGAGCTGCACCAGGAGCTCGCCCGCGAGGGGTTCCGCGTCCGCTGCTTCGGCCATCTCGACGTCGGCACCCTGTCGCCCCGCCAGAAAATCCTCCGTCCCATCAAGAAGCTGGCCGTGGCATCCGGGCTGATGCCGAAGACCATGCGCGGCAAGCAGCTGCTGAAACGTCTGGTGTTCGGACAGCCGGTGCCGATGCCGGCGGAACTGACCGAGAACATGCAACCGGCGGATATCGCCGGCACCCTGACGCCGCTGCCTCCAGGGGCGGCGGATCAGCGCCACAAGGTCATCTACTGCGAGGCCACCCTGCCCGCCTGACCAGTGGCCGGCAGCCGCACCCACCACCCAGCGAGGACTTTGCTTCCCATGACCCAGCGACAGGTTCCGTTCTTCAATTACCGCGCCTTGTTCGAAGCCCAGGAGCAGGAGCTGACGGCGGCGGTCGTCGACGTCATGCGTCGCGGAGCCTATATCCTCCAGCAGGACCTGGCCGACTTCGAGCAGCGACTCCGGGAATTCCTCGGCGTGAAATATGCTTTCGGGGTGGCCGACGGCACCAACGCGCTGATCATCGCGCTGCAGGCGGCCGGCATCGGCCGCGGCGATGAAGTCATCGTGCCGTCGCACACCTACGTGGCGAGCGCGGCATCCATCCACCTGGCTGGTGCGACGCCGGTCCTCGTGGAGTGCCGCGACGACCACATGATCGACCCCGCGGGCGTGCGCGCCGCCATCACCGGGCGTACCCGGGCCATCATGCCGGTGCAGCTCAACGGCCGGACCGCGGACATGGACGAGATCATGGGCATCGCCAGCGAGCACGGCCTCAAGGTCATCGAGGACGCGGCCCAGGCGCTGGGCTCGCGCTTCCGCGGCCGGTTCGCCGGCACGTTCGGTGCCGCCGGCACCTTCAGCTTCTACCCCGCCAAGCTGCTCGGCTGCTTCGGCGACGGCGGCGGCGTGGTGACCAACGACGATGCCATGGGCGAGCGCCTCGCCCTGTTGCGCGACCATGGGCGCAACGAGCGGGGCGAAGTGGTTGCCTGGGGCACGAACTCCCGCCTCGACAATCTCCAGGCCGCCATCCTCAACGTCAAGTTCAGGACCTTCGGCGCCGAACTCGACAAGCGCCGCCGGCTCGCCGCGCAGTACGACGAGGGCCTGAGGGACGTCCCGGAGCTGCTGCTGCCCCCGGCGCCGGGCGCCGACCCGAGGCACCACGATGTCTACCAGAACTACGAGATCGAGGCCGATCGCCGCGACGACCTCAGGAAGCACCTCGAGCAGCAGGGCGTCAGGACCATCATCCAGTTCGGCGGCAAGGCCGTGCACCAGTACGAGGGCCTCGGCCTGACGCAGTACCACCTGCCGCGCACCGAGCTGCTTTACCGTCGCGCGCTGCTGCTGCCCATGAACACCTCGCTGGGCGACGAGGATGTCGGCTACGTGATCGATTGCATCCGCGCCTTCTACGGTCGCGGCTGAAGCATGGCCAAGCGGCAACCCTGGTCCGAGCTCGGCGGACTCGCCGATCCGGCCCGCTTCACCGCGCCGCTGCAGGTGGCGAAGGCCGATGGTGCCCGCTTATGCGGCCTGTTGCGGACCATGCTGGTCATCCGCCACACGGAAGACCAGATCGGCCGCCTCGTCGTCGAAGGGCTGGCCCGGACTCCCTGCCACCTCGGTATCGGCCAGGAGGCCGTCGCGGTCGGTGTCGCCACCCGGCTGCGGGCAACGGACCGGGTGTTCGGCAACCACCGCTCGCACTCCCATTTCCTGGCGCTGGGCGGCACACCCGCAAGCCTCATCGCCGAAGTCCTCGGCAAGGCCACCGGTGCCTCCCGCGGCATGGGCGGTTCGATGCACCTGTTCGGGCGTGAATTCGGCTTCCACGGTTCGGTGCCCATCGTCGGCGCCACCATTCCCATTGCCGTCGGCGCCGGCCTGGCCGCGAAGCTCGATGGCGGCGACAGTGTCGCCGTGGCCTTCTTCGGCGATGGAGCCACCGAGGAAGGGGTGTTCCATGAATCGATGAACCTGGCGGTGGTCCAGGGCCTGCCGGTGCTGTTCGTCTGCGAAAACAACCTGTTTTCGAGCCATCTCGACATCGATCTGCGCCAGCCCAGCGACCGGATCGGCCGCTATGCCGAGGCCCACCGCATGCGCAGCCTGACGGTCGATGGCAACGACCTGCTGGCGGTGGAGTCGGCGACCACCGCGCTCGTCGACGCAGCCCGGCGCGGCGAAGGCCCGGCGCTGCTCGAGGCCGTGACCTATCGCTTCCGCGGCCATGTCGGCCCCAACGAGGACATCGACGTCGGCGTGCACCGGCGCATGGAGGACGTCGAGGCCTGGAGGCACCGCTGCCCGATCCGGCGGCTGCAGGATGGACTGGTTGCGGCCGGCGTCCTCTCCGCCGATGACCTGGCATCCATGGAGAAGGACGTCCTCGCCGGGATTGCCGAGGCCGTCGCCAACGCCCGCCGCGCGGCGTACCCGGACCCTTCCGCACTGCACCAGCTGGTGTACGCAGGCCAGCGATGAACAAGCCGTCCGCTACCGCAGGCCGCGAGATCAGCTACGGCGAGGCCATCCGCGAGGGCTTCATCCACCTGCTGTCCAGGCACCGCGAGGTATTCACCATCGGGCAGGGCCTGTGGAGCCCCTGGTACGTCGGCAATTCCATGACCGACCTCGACAAGCTCTTCGGCAAGGAGCGGGTCATCGACACCCCGGTCTCGGAGCTGGCCTGCACCGGGGCGGCGGTTGGCGCCGCGCTCTGCGGCTACCGGCCGGTCGTCATCCATCCACGCATGGATTTCATGGTCCTGGCGGCCGACCAGATCGTCAACCAGGCGGCCAAGTGGCATCACATGCTCGGTGGCCAGGCGACGGTCCCGGTCACGGTCCGCGCCATCATCAACCGCGGCGGTGAACAGGGTGCCCAGCACTCCCAGGCCCTGCATGGCTGGTTCGCCCATATCCCCGGGCTGCGCGTGGTCATGCCGGCGAGCGTCGCCGATGCCCGGGACCTGCTGATCGCCAGCGTGCTGTGTGATGATCCGGTGATGTACATCGACGACCGCTGGCTCTACGAGCGGCGGGCGGTGCTGCCGCCCGTGGTCGAGCGCCCGCTCGCCGCCGAGGGACCGCGGGTGCTGCGGCCCGGCAAGGACATCACCCTCGTCGGCGCCAGCTACAGCACCTGGCTGTGCGAGCAGGCGGCGGAGATGCTTGCGGCCGAGGACATCGACGCCGAGGTCATCGACGTCAGGGTGCTCAACCCCTTCGAACCCGCGGCCATCCTGGCATCGGTCAGCCGCACCGGCAGGCTGTGCGTGGTAGATGGCGGCTGGCGCAACGCCGGCTGGGCGGCCGAGGTCATCGCCAGCGTGACCGAGGCACTCGATGCCGGTGCGCTGAAGGCGGCGCCGCGGCGCATCACCCTGCCCGACGCCCCGGCCCCGACCAGCAAGGCCCTGGAGCAGGGCTACTATCCCGAGGCCCGGCATGTCGCCGAGGCAGCCCGTGCCATGCTCGCATCCCGCAGGATTGCCTCATGAAACGCTTGCTCGACATCACCGTGGCGCTGGCCGGGCTGTTGCTCGCCTCCCCGGTCCTGCTGCCGGTCATGTTCCTGGTCTGGTGGCAGGACCGGCATTCGCCGTTCTACATCGCGCCGCGCGTCGGCCTCGACGGCCGCACATTCCGCATGGTCAAGCTGCGCTCGATGCGCATCAACGCCGACAAGTCCGGTGTCGACTCCACCTCCGCCGCCGACAGCCGCATCACGCCGGTCGGCCATTTCATCCGCCGCTACAAGCTCGACGAGATCACCCAGCTCTGGAACGTGCTGTGTGGCGACATGAGCCTGGTCGGCCCGCGGCCGAACGTGGAGCGGGAAACGCGGCTCTATACCGCGGCCGAGAAGCTCCTGCTGTCCGTCAGACCCGGGATTACCGACTACGCCTCCATCGTCTTTGCCGATGAAGGCGAGATCCTCGCAGGACACCCGGACCCCGACCTCGGCTACAACCAGCTCATCCGTCCGTGGAAGAGCCGGCTAGGGCTGTTCTACATCGACCATTCCGCGATCCTGCTCGATCTCAAGCTGGTGGGTCTCACGGCGCTGGCGATCCTCTCCCGGAAGCGGGCCCTCGGCGCGGTCGCCGCCGACCTGCAGGCCCGCGGAGCACCGGCCGAGCTGGTCGAGATTGCCGGGCGCCGGAGCCGCCTCGTGCCGCATCCGCCGCCAGGTGCCACGGAAGTGGTGCAATCGCGCGACGCCGTGGCCGCATAGGGAAGGAAGTCATGGTCAACCAGATGCGTTTCATGCTGGTCCGGATCCCGGTCGGCCTCAAGCGCACCATCGTTGCCACCTGTGATGTCGCCCTGGCCGTCCTCGCGCTGGCCGGCACCCTGCTGGTGCTCAACTTCCGCCTCTGGCCTGCCGACGGACGCCTCGTCACGCTCCTGGTCATCTGCGCGGCGCTGACGGTTCCCGTGCTCAGCGCGCAGCGCCTCTACCACGCCATCATCCGCTTCATCGGCGCGGAGATGCACGCCAAGGTGCTGCGCGGCGCGGCGCTCATCGCCCTCTCCCTGGCGGTGGCGGCCTTCGCGCTGGACATCGGCGACCTGCGGCTGTGCATCGGCATCGGCCTGGTGTTCTGGACCTTTGCCTCGTTCCTCCTCGGTGGCGCCCGGATCCTGATGCGCGCGATGGTCATCGGCCGCAACGTCCGCAACGGCAAGAGCGAACCGGTCGCCATCTATGGTGCCGGCGAGGCGGGCAGGCGGCTCGCGGCGGCCGCGGGCAACAGCCACGAGCTGCGGCCGGTCCTGTTCGTGGACGACGACCCGATGCTCCACGGTCGCCTCGTGGCCGGCATCCCGGTCGCCGGCCCGGCGGAGCTGCCGGAGCGGGTCCGCGACGAAGAGATCCGCCGTGTGCTGCTGGCATTGCCCTCTGTCAGCCGCCAGCGGCGCCAGCAGATCCTGAGGAACCTGGAATCGCTGTCGATCCAGGTGCAGACGGTGCCGGACATCGGCGACCTGGTCACCGGCAAGGCCCGCCTCGAAGAGCTCCGCGATGTCGGCGTGGAGGACATCCTCGGCCGCGATCCGGTGGCACCCAACACCCGCCTGCTCGATGCCTGCATCCGCGGCAAGTGCGTCATGGTCACGGGTGCCGGCGGTTCGATCGGCTCCGAGCTCTGCCGGCAGATCATCGAGCTGGGCGCCACGCGCCTGGTGCTGTTCGAACTGTCCGAACTGGCCCTCTACCGGATCGACGGGGAGCTACGGGAGCGCATCCGCGAGCGCGGCCTGCGGGTGGAGCTCATCGCCCTGCTCGGCTCCGTGCACAACCGCAACCGGGTGCGCCAGGTGGTGCAGGGCCTCGGCGTGCAGACCATCTACCACGCGGCCGCCTACAAGCACGTGCCAATCGTCGAGTTCAACATCACCGAGGGGGCGCGCAACAACGTCATCGGCACCTGGCATACGGCCGAGGCTGCCGCCGAGGCCGGCGTGGAAACCTTCGTGCTGGTGTCGACGGACAAGGCCGTGCGACCCACCAACGTCATGGGCGCCACCAAACGCATGGCCGAGCTGGTGCTCCAGGGCATGGCGGCGCGCGGCGGCGGCCACACCCGCTTCTGCATGGTGCGCTTCGGCAACGTGCTGGAGTCATCCGGCTCCGTGGTACCGCTGTTCCGCGAGCAGATCCGCCGCGGTGGCCCGGTGACGGTCACCGACCCGGAGGTCATCCGCTATTTCATGACCATCCCCGAGGCGGCCCAGCTGGTGCTGCAGGCCGGGGCCATGGGCCGCGGCGGCGAGGTGTTCGTGCTCGACATGGGCGAGCCCGTGCGCATCGTCGACCTGGCGCGCCGCATGGTCCAGCTCATGGGCCTGACGGTCAGGGATGACGCCTGCCCGCAGGGCGATGTCGCCATCCGCTTCACCGGGCTGCGCCCCGGGGAGAAGCTCTACGAGGAGCTGCTCATCGGCGGCGAGGTCGGCGCCACCGAACACCCGAAGATCCTGCGTGCCCGGGAACAGGGCCTGCCGTGGCCGCAGGTGCGGGACGCGCTGGAGGCACTGGTTGCCGCCACGAACAGCTGCGATTGCGACCAGGTCCGGCGCCTGCTGCTGGATCTGGTGAATGGCTACGAGCCCGCCCCCGGCTCTCAGGCCGAGGATCCCGGCCTGCCCCTGCGGCCCATGCCTCCCCCGGTCCAGCACCCGATCGAGGTATCGAGGATCGGTGTCGCCTGAAGCCGCTGCGCGGGGGGCACCGCCGCCCTCCGCTCAGAGCGGGTACCGCCAGCCCAGGCTGATGCGCCAATCCTCGTCGGTCTCGCCGGTGACGCGATCGTCGAACTCCTCGAAGCCGACTGCTCCCTGCAGTTCGCCGATCGCCAGGCGATGGCGATGCACGAGGCTGGCGCTGCGGTAGCGCGTCTTCACCGCCGCCACCGTGTTGGTGGTGCTCGGGTTGCCTTCCCGGTTGAGATCGCCCGCCGCCAGGCTGGCCGTCCAGCTGTTGCCGCCGTTCTCGCTGAGCATGGCGCCGAAGGTCCACACCTCGGCATCGTTGTCGAGGCTGTGGCCGATCGACCGGCCGCGATAGCGCATGCCGGTCTGGTAGATGGAATGCTCGTAGGCGCAATCCGGCGTACCGTCGCCGGTGATGTTGCCGCCGCAGAGCGTATCGGCCACCTCGAGATAGAGCCGGTAGTCGCCGAAGCGGCCCAGGCGGCCCCAGGTCTCGACGCCGGCCAGGGTCAGGAAGAGGGCCGGGCGCAGGTCCTGCTCGTCCTCGCCGATGCGCTGGGTGTACAGCGCCACCGGCAGGCCGAAGCCCGCCCCGGTCAGGCGGATGTCGTAGCCGCCGAGCTGGTCGCCCGGTTCATCGGCAGCGCTGATGTTGTCACCGGCATTGTCCTTGCCGGCGAGCAGGTCGACGAAGGTGTCGAAGCCGCAGGGACGGCCCTCGCCACACCACAATGCCGTGCGCGAGATGCCCACCTCCAGCCAGCGCGCCGGCCGTGCCGTGAAGCGCATGCCGAAGAAGCGCGCATCGGGCACCGCACGGTCGCTTTCCAGGAAGCCCCAGAGCGCGGTGAAGTCCCAGTGGCCGATCCAGCGCAGCCATTTCGATTCGAAAGGCGCCGTGGAATTGCGGTCGATGGTGAAGGCGGGAATGGGGCGCGCGTTGCTGGAGAGGATCATGCTCCCCTGCCAGCCCGGCCCCCACCAGCGATCGGTCATCGCCGCCGCCAGCATCCAGTTGCCGAGCGCCAGGCCCGCGTAGCTGCCGTCGGCCCGCAGCTCGCGATCGTCATCCGGATCGGCGACATACTGCGCTACCAGCCGCAGCGCCGTGCGATCGCCGGTCCACTCCAGCTTCCCGGCGACCTCGCCCTTCCCGCGCGGCAGGTCCTCGAAATCCCGGATCAACCGCGGCTCGGTGCCGATACTCGCCTCTGCGCCCAGGCGCAGGCCGGTAGACAGCCCTTCATCACGCAGGCGGGACCGCACGCGCGCCAGCGCCCCGGCCGCCGCATCCGGCACCTGCTCCAGGCCACTGATCTGCGCCGCAATGTCGCCCCAGGACAGCGGCCAGGCCGTGACCGGCGTGCCGATGACGCCGCTGTCCGCAAGCAGCTGCAGGTCGTGGCGCAGGCCGGTGTCGCCTGGGTCGAGCCAGGGGCCGGCATGCGCCGGCTCCGCAAGACCCAGCACCAGCAGCAGCGGCAACAGCCGCCAGCCGCGCCCGTAAGCTCCCTGCCGCCCCTGCATCAGCCCTTCCTCCCCGGGCCAGACGGGATCCTGGCAACCCGGCCGGGCGCCCGGTGATCCCCTCAACGTGACGACGCATTATCTATAATCCGCCGTGCAAACTCTTGCCGAATTTCCCCTGCCAGGCCAGCCACCGATGACGGCGGAACAGTGAACTTCTGGATTGTCACCGTCGGCGAGCCGTTGCCTGGATTCTCCGGTACGTCGCGACCCTGGCGCAGTGGCGCCCTGGCCGACCTGCTCGCCCGGCGCGGCCACAAGGTAACGTGGTGGGTGTCGACGGTTGATCACTTTTCCAAGACTCACTGGCTGAAGCAGAGCTGTTCGCAGGCCGTCCAGGAGAACCTGGATCTCCAGTTCCTCCATGGCTGCCTGTACCGCCGCAATATCTCCCTGGCGCGCTACCGGAATCACCGGCAGATCGCCCGCGAGTTCTTGCGGATCGCCCCAGCACGCGAACGCCCGGACCTTATCCTCTGTTCATATCCGACCATCGAACTCAGCGAAGCCGCGGTCGCGTACGGGTCAACGAAGAACATCCCGGTACTGCTCGATATCCGCGACCTCTGGCCCGATGAAATACTCACCCGGGTTCCCGGCCTGGCGAGGCCCGCGGCACGTCTGGCACTCGCACCGCTCTATGGCGCCGCACGCCGCGCCATGCGCGGTGCCACCGGCATCATCGCCATTTCCCGGGAGTACCTGGACTGGGCACTGCAGGTCGCTGGCCGTGCAGCCACCGCCTGCGACCACGTGATTCCGCTTGGCTATACCGGGAACATCGGGCAGATCGTGCCGTCGCCTGCCGTCGAGCATCGGTTGCGCGAGCTTGGCGTCGATCCCGGGAAGCGGATCTGCTGGTTCTCCGGCACTTTCGTCGGCAACATCGACCTCGGTACCGTCATCGAAGCCGCCCGCCTGCTCGCCGACCGCAACGACATCCAGTTCGTGTTCAGCGGCAGCGGCGAACGCGATGCCGCCTGGCGCAGCCAGGCCGGCGGCCTGGACAACGTCATCTTCACCGGCTGGGTTGGCAGCGAGGAACTCGCCTGGCTGTCGACCGCCGCCGCACTGGGACTGGCGGCATACAGGCCCAACGCCACCATGAGCCTGCCGAACAAACTCTTCGAGTACATGAGCATGGGCCTGCCCGTGCTGCTCAGCCTCGGCGGCGAGGCCGAACGGCTGGTGACCGACAACGGGATCGGCGATATCTACCGGGCCGGTGATCCGCGGCATCTCGCGCAGCTGATTGGCGAGCGGTCGGGTGATGTGGGGTGGAGGGCAACCTGTTCGCGAAACGCCCGGGCCCTGTTTGCTTCACGTTACTCGACGGATGTCGTGTATGGGCAATATGCCGACACCCTCGAAGGCGAAGCACTAACCAGCTCCTGATTCACCCCAGCAAGATTACGCCTTGCTTCTGAGCTCGAAGGTGCAGATCCAGGCCAGAAGCTGAATCCCCGGGATCCGTGTAACCACTCGATCGATTGCGTTCAGCATCGGCAGCAGCGCCGGAACTTTGCCACCCGCAATGCTCAGGATGTGCCAGTACCGTACTTCACCCAACCTGAAGAATTCCTGCGCAAGGCGGACATCCTTGAGGCTGAGAATATGGGCTTTTTCCCACTCCGTTCTCATGTCGGGCGTCAGGTTCCGGTAGAGCTTTATCAGCGGATTGTAGTCAAGTGCCTCGACCGCCAGGAGGCGGCCATCCGCTGCAAGGATCCTCGCCAACTCGGGGAATGCGAAGCTGAGGTCCAGGTGGTGCAGCATCCCGCTGCAGATAATGACGTCCATGCTGGCATCGGGGAGTTGCGTATTCTCGGCGTCAGCCTGAACAAAGCGGCACCGATCGCCGACCCCTGCCGCCTCGGATTCCTAGCGCATGCCGTGCTATCCACGAGTCGACGTATGCCTTGGACAGCTCGGTTGCACGGTAGTACTTCTTGTTTCCATAAAACTTTTCGTAAGTGTCGCCATCCAGCGTCTGGATAAGTTGGCGATCACGGTCCCGATCGTGAAACTCGCGCTCCTTTCGCTTCCTGTCATCTAGCGATTTGAGCCACTCCTCGTCCGGGATTGCGGCAAGCCGGTCCAGGCTCTGGCTCAGGGCGTCGAAAGAGATGCTCATTGCGCAACGTCCAAATCAATTTGTGACAACTGGCCCCAATGCAACGCCCTTAACCTGCCGATCCCTCCCCGCATCTTTAATTCTCCAATTCCTTCTGTACCCCGACAAAAACGATCTTGGTGACCCAGTCACCTTGCAAGTGCACCAGAGAACCCCCATTCAGCAACGATCGAAAAAGGGGGTCTACACCCTCACAGATTTTCTTGAGGCCTCGGAATGATACGACATGCTTGTAACCCCATAGGCATGAAGCATCAGACCTATTCCGGTCTCCTTTTGTTACCGCGCACCGGCCGCCACCCGGCATCAGCAGCATGACTTGCCTCGAACCGCCTGCGGCTCTGCGCCTATTCGCTATCGGAGTACAGCCTTTCCAGGCTGTCAAGCTGTGACTCCCAGGTGAACTCTGCCGGGATGCCAATCGGCTGCTCACGATACTCCTGAAACCGCTCATCGTGAGCGCGTATCGTCTCGGCCACCGTCTCAAGACTCTCAACATCAACCACGATTCCAAAGCGGCCGTCGATCAGCCGTCGCCAGGCCGGAAAATCACTGCAGATTATGGGAATCCTGAACGACATGTACTCGAAGAACTTCGTCAGTTCCTTGTCGCGATAATGCGGCGTATCCGGAAAGAGCGCCAAGCCCCAGCACCACCCTCCCTCCAGGTACGCTTTTGTAATTTCGGAGAATGGCACGCCTTCCTCTGAAACCCGCAAATGCAAGCGAGATCGCGACTCACCGGCTTCTGCCAGGATCTTGTCGCGCAAACCCGCATCACATCTGCCTACCAGATGCAGCTCGTAGTCCGGCAACAGGCGAAGCAGCCTTACATGGTTCAGGGCGCCGCGATCTTCCGACAGGCATCCCGTATAAAGGAGTTTCCGTCGATCCGCTACTGCTGCTACGGCCTGCACACCCTCTGTCAGGCCTGGACCAGATAGCGCGGACGGATAATTGAGAACGGCGACACCGCTGGGAAATCTCCCGCGATAGGCGTGTTCCGCAATAACAATGGTGAGGAAGCGGCTTGCGACCGCCTCCATGGCGGCGACGGCTCTTGCAACAAAGACCCGTATCCACCGGGGCAGAGAACCTTTCTGTGGAATGGCGAGCAGGTTGTCCTCGTGGACATCGTAGATAACGCGGTGACCAATCAGACGGAGCAGCAGACCAAAAGGGACAAACTCGGGATCGTGAAAGTGCACTATCGCTCCCGGCCTCCTGGCGCACTCGATGAAGGCTCTCGCATTTCTGCTGATCCGGGTGGCGAAGCCTGATCCCATGGGCAGGACTACGACCGGGCCGGGTATCGCCGCTACTTCATCCGTTCCGGCCTGGCAAACGTACAGGACGTTATGCCGCCGGCGCCGCAGCCCGGTAACAATCTTCTCGAATATCCGGTTGTCCCACCACGGGTGCACCGTGGTGACCTGAATGATCAGGCTCATGCCGGCGCCGGCGATTGGGGCTGCCCTGCCAACGGCTGCCAGCTCAACTCGCTCGATGCACTGTGGAGCAGAATAAGCGCCATTACCTGTCGATGCGTCAGCTCAATCGGGTCAGTACCGGCCCTGATCACGCTCCGCATGAACTCACTGTTTCGAATAGCCTCAACCCGCTGCTTGAGTAAGTCATTGGCCCAGACTGCGGATGGCGCCGGAAAGCCCAGCTTGGCCTTTCGCCACGCCACCTCTGGCAGTCCCTTGCTATCCAGATAGCGCCTGACAATGTGCTTGGTCCAGCCATTTCGAATCTTGTGGTGGCCTTCAAGGGAGATGCCGAATTCCACGATTCTATGGTCCAGGAAAACAGGTCGACCCTCGATGCCGAATGCGGCGCTTATACGATCATCAAAGCGTAACAGCCGTTGCAACTGAGGCCCACACGTCTCCTGAATCGTGAGGTCGCGCTTGTCTTCAGGCAGCGAGTCCACCTGAATCCTGCTTGGTGCTTTCAGCAGCCAGGGCTGAAACAGAGCGCTTGCACTGCGCCGATAGCGCCACTGCCGGAGCGCCTTTCCGGAGAAGTACGCCAGGAATCCTAGCAACTCTGCAAAACCACGCCCGGAGTGTCTCGCGCACTGGATCAGTTCGTACCACCCGCTGGGACGCCACAATCCACAGCTGCGGATGTGGGGGACGTAGTATCGCTCGTAGCCCAGGAATACTTCATCACCGCCCTGCCCATTGAGAAATACCTTGATGGCCGATTGCTCCCGAATAGCCTTGATGACCTGCCAGTTGACCAACTGCGAGAAGCTGGTATAGATCGTCTCAACGTGACGGGATAGCAGCCTCTCTTCCCGATCGAGATCGATCTCCTCGACATCGACCAGGATGTGATCCATGCCGGTTCGCCGGCAAACCGCGGCTGCCCACCTGGTCTCGTCGAGCTGTGGTGAGTTCCGAAATCTGGATGTAAACGCCTTGACCGCTTCGGATCTGATGGAGCGGATCGCGGCCGCAATGGCAGAGCTATCGACGCCACCCGATAGCGTCAGCGCCACCTCCACGTCTGCCCGCAGACGCATCGACACAGCATCTTCCAAAAGCCAGGAGAACTCCTCGAGTGCCTGACTGTCCGAACGCGGACGTAGTGGCGTTTCGCCTGCGCTCCAGTACTCCCTCGTCACCCACCGCTGCTCGCTCAGGTGACAAATACGCCACGTGGCCGGTGCCACCTCTTCGACGTTCTCGAACAAGGTCTGCGGTGGACTCGGCTGCATCTCATAGATCAGCTGTTGCATGAGCGAATCTGGATCGACCCGCATCGGCTTGTCGCATGCAGTCAGAAGCGGTCGGATTTCCGAGCCGAAACCCATGACCTGGTCGTCAATACACAGGTACAGTGGCTTGATGCCGAATCTGTCCCTGCACAGCGCCAGCACTGGGCCACCGTCGCGCGGACTCGGATCAAAAATTGCGAATGCCCAGAAGCCATTGAAGTGACGCACGCAGTCCGTACCCCACCTGTCCCATGCCGCAAGCAGTACCTCGGTATCAGAACGGGTGGAAAACGAGTACCCGTCGCTCTGCAATTGCTGGCGAATCTCGAGCCAGTTGAAGATCTCGCCATTGTAGACAGCGATTCGACCCCTCGAATCGAGCATCGGCTGTCGACCCGCCGACGACAGGTCAAGTACAGATAGGCGCTGATGGCCCAAGGCCAGCGTGCGCCCAGCGGGCAAGCCGCCTATGATCCGTGTTCCCGTGTCGTCTGGCCCGCGATGCTTGATCGCACCGAGACCTTCATTGAAGGTGGTTGCCAGGCGCGCCTGCCAGATCCCTGTCGGGCTCAGAACCCCAAGTACTCCACACACAGCTGCTATCTACACCACACCTAATTGACCGTGGACCCAGCCGTTCCAGCCTTGGACGCGTCAAGAAACAGCCCGAGTTCGTAGATTCGGGCAGTCAGGGTCAGCGGATCCTTCGTTGACTGTCCGCAAAACGCCCGGCTGCCGCTCCTGACACGGCGTAGCTGGTCATCAAATATGCGACTCATGTCGGACCATCCCAAGGGGACATGCCCCCCGAATTCGGCAATCAGAATCGGCAATTCGAAACCAGGCGCATTGTATGGCCATCCGAATCTGTTTCCCTCCAGGCGCTTGAGCCACTCGTTTGACAGGTAGGCAAGCGAGGACAGAAAGCCATCCGAGCGCCAGAACGAGTGGCCGGGCAGGCAGCGTCGAATCCTGGAGAACGGATGTAAGGTGTAATGGTGATAGCCGATCTCCAGCTCCTCTATCGCCTCTCGTGATCTTGCCTCCCGGGCCGTGTAAAGAACCCGTAACAGGCGCTCTCTCGGCCCGCGCCCGCAGAAGAGATGATGAATCCTTCCATCGGCACGCACGTGGAACGCGCCCGCCTGGCACGCATCCAGGAACCGCTCTACGTGCTCCAGGGCACCCAGTTCGGCTGCCGCAGCCGCAAACCATGCCTGATGGTCCAGTGTGGCATCGATTCTGTAATTGCCAGAATGAACGTCGAACCGGTGCCATGCACCCTGCGTATCGTTGAACCGATGGCGCTTATAGAAGTCGGCGGCGAACTCAAGTGTATCTCCCCTTCCCAGCACCTGTCCTGCGCGAACCAGGGCCTCGATGATCCACGCGCCTCCAATTACGCCATTGCACCAGTCGTGACCGTCCTTTTGCCGCAGGATGAAGCCGCCATTCACGAGATATGGACAGCTGTTCAGCACCCAGTTCGCCAATGCCGATGCGGCCTCGCGAAAATCACGCCTTTCATACAGCCGGTGACCTATTGCAAATGCCAGAAGCCAGTGGCAGGAATTTCGGACTGATGACTCGAGGGCGAGATGGGGCCCGTTGTGGCCCGGGGCGCAGAAAGCCGTATCGTCCCCAGTCTCAATAAGGCCCCGGAGACCTTCTTCGAGAAACTGAAGATAGGTGCTGGTCGCCAATGCGACAAATTCCTGTCTAGTCACTTGTCTTGCCCAGGCCAGAACGACGTACACGCACGGTGATTGCGGCAATCACGGAAAAATCGATCAACGCAAAGACGATTCTTATCCCGACAAGGATCCACAATACCTCATGAATTCGCGTGATCCACCCCGCAAAAACTGCTCCCCATAAACATGCGATCATCGTCAATTGGCCTACGTGCCAGAACAGCCGGTATCGGTTGAGATCCAGGAGAACCGCGGCATCTTCGACGGTAGCCAGCACAAACACAAATATCTCGCCAAAAAGCAGAATCGAAGCGTACTCGCCCGCAGTACGCCAATCCGCACCGAAAATCAGACTGAACACCTCCGGGGCAAGCAGCGCACCAAGCAGATAGGCTGGACATGCGATTCCGAAAGCCACCATCACGATCCGCCAGTACAGACGGACAATGGCACCATGCTCCCGGCGCGCCGCGAATTCGCCGATCTGGTTACGAAATGCCGCGCATACTGATTGTGCCAGCAGCGAAGAGGGAGCTGCGATAACCCGCTCGACGAGGCCAAAATACCCTGCGGCAACGGCACCCCCAACTGATGTAATCACTGGCGTGGGCATGCGGCCGTAGCCAGTTTTCGCCGCGTTGGACAGTGTCAGCACAAGCCCGACGTACCACTCCGCACGCGCGATGGCGCCGATCCGCTTCCAGCGCACCCGGAAGAAGCCACCCGGAACGGGCGGACGACCCAGCTTCAGCCAGACCAGCGCTGTAACCAGCAAGCCGGATGCCTGTGCCATCAGCAGGCCGTATCGCTGATATTCCGGCCCAAATATGAACGCAGGGAGAATTGCTACCGTGGCCGTGACTACCGACGCGACAACTGTCCCTCGGGCGATCCACGAAAAGGCCCCCAGGCGAATGAGCCATGCCCGCATGGCCTGCGTAAGGCTTATACCGGAGACGGTCAGAAAAAGCAGGAAGGCCAGGCTGGTCGTGGACAGGCCGGATGGCAACACGAGCGCATGCGACAGCAGGAGACCGATGAATACGGCCGAGAGAGCTGCCGCAAAGGCAATGCCCCATGTACAGATGAGCTGAACCAGAAGTGCCGCCCGGCGGTCTGCTCCCTGCAGGATGACGCGATGCTCGAGTTGCCATGTGGCTACGACCGCTGCCATCCAGGAAACAGCAGAGAACAGGGCAAAAATGCCGAACTCGCGTGGGCTGTAGATCCTGACCAGAATGGGTAGTGCGGCAATTGAAATCAGCTGGGCGATCCCCGTACCGCCCGCAAGAACTACTGCCTTTTTTACCAGACCGGGCATGTCAGCAATTCATGGCCGATGCGGCTTCTGCGGTTATGCCGTACAGTTGCCACTTGACGGATTCAGGCAGGTCCGGCTCCAACGCTTTCAGGTTCTGCTTGTGTATCTTGGTCACGCTTCAGGACGGCGCATAGCTAATGGCTACATGTGAATCGTCTGCTGTTTCCGGGCATAGCAGTTCGCAGGCGTCGCTTTCGCATGCTTACTGGTCGGACGCCGCCAAATTTCTCGTGATCACCGGGTATTTCCTGGTCCTCTCAGCAGCGTATTTCCTTGTCGGATCGCGCGGGCTCTTCAACCTGCAGATATATGCATTCCAGTTTGATGTCGAGCGATGCATCCTTGCCGTTGCCTTTCTATGCCTTGTTGCATTGGCGCTGCCGTCGAGGACGAACAAAGTATCCGACTACTTCCTCTGGCTGCATGCAGCCGTACCAATTGTTCCAACGCTCGTCTTCTTTTCCTTTTCAGGCGGCAGCATGCCCTTCCTGGGCCTCGCTATCGGGGCGTTCATCGGCATCCGATTGCTCACCCTGCCAGGCACGATCCTGGCGATTCCTGGCGTCTGCACCTCATCACCGGAGAGAGCGGTCTGGATCGGTATTCTCATACTGTATGTGCTGATCATTGCTGGCGGAGACTATTCCTCGATCGACTTTGCACCAGAGAACATCTACCTCAACAGGGCACAGATTGCCGAATCGCAATCAGGTTATTTCGAGTACCTGCATACCAATCTTGCAAAGGGACTGCTCCCCTTTCTGCTCGTTTTCTACTATGCAAGGAACAGATGGTTCCCGTTTCTCGCGACACTCATCTGCAGTCTTGGGGTGTTTCTTGTTTCCCAGCATCGCGCGGCGCTGTTCTTCCCCTTGCTGGCGCTGCTGTGCTATGCGGCCACGCGGCGCAGCAAGCGTGCAGGCGGGGGAAACCTAATCGCAATGCTCACTGTCGTGCTGGCGATCGGCATGGTCTTCACCTTGAGTGACATGACAGTCCTGTTCGGAGACATCATCATCAGGCGGACTTTCATCGTTCCCGCCGCGCTGAACTTCGAATACTTCAGCTTCTTCAACAACAATCCCTTCACACTGTTTTCCGATTCAAAGCTCTCGCTCGGCCTGCTGCCGAGGGTCTACCAGGAACAGATCCCCTATCTCATCGGCTATCAGATTGGCCTGCCAGGGGCGCACGCGAATTCGAGCTATCTCGGCTCGGGGTATCAGCAGGCTGGCGTAGTTGGTGTGTTGCTGTACGTCCTTGTGATTTCAGCCACCCTGCGAGCACTCGATGGCATCGGCAAACGGATGAACAATCATTGCTTCGTCTTCGCCGTCTGCGCCCCGTCTTTATTCTGGCTGATTGACTCATCGGATCTGCCGAGCGTGTACGTTACACACGGCCTGCTCCTGGCCACTGCCATCCTCTGGTACTGGGCAGGCTACTTGCGGCTTTATTTCGCCGGCCTGGACAGCGCGAGCGATACGCCGAAAACCAGGCCGATCAACCCGCCGGCCGCCAGGTAGTAGCCGCGCTTTGGTCGCGCAATGTCGTCGGGATCGGGCGGCAAGGCCCGGTCGACCACGCGGAATGCAAACTCTTCCGTCACCGTAGCCAGCATCCGGCGGTTCACCTGTGCCTCGAGAAGCCGGGCCAGGTTGGCCCGGGTTTCCAGCTGCGTGGTCCTGGTCAACTCGGCTTCGAGATAGGCCACCGACTCGTCAGCGCTCTTGATGGCTCGGTCGCGCATCGTTCTGTTGAAGCTGGCCACGAAATCATTCGCGATCGTCGCAGCCTCCGTCGGGTCACTCCAGTCGATCATCAGCCTGAACAACCCTGACTTTTTGTCTGGAACGAGCGTACGAACATGCCTGTCAAATCTGACCGCTCCGGACGCCAGTGTCGGCGGTTCAGATGTCCCAGCCCTCCAGCGAGCCTGCTGGCTGTCCCACCGCTCGGAAAAGAGCTTCGGCAGAAGGCCGGCATCCTGGATGAACTTCTCGGAAAAGCTCCTGGACTGCATTACCGCAAGCGACTCTTCCGTGGTCGAGTTCGCCCGGTCAAGCGAAAATCCAGCAAGGCCCGAGAGCGCACCAAGGGCGGGCATCAGCGCGCCATCGAGGCGCCCGCCACTTTCCGCAGGAATCAGGACCACCGTTGCACGGTAGACCGGCGACACGAAAAAGGAGGCTGCGCCGAAAAGCAGGCTGAACAGCACGACAGCGCCAAAAACCCAGTGCAGCCTGCGGAGCAATAGCCGCAGGACTTCATCAAGCCTGATGACGTCATCGTCAATCATCATGGGCGCCTGCCGGCCCTCCCGCGGATACGAAAGTCACGTTGCAACGAACTGTACAAGCCAGCCTCTAGAAACTGCATCAGAACGAATTCACCGCCGCCACCGCCACCGCCAGGTTGTAGATGATGCTGGTGACCGAGGTCCACATCGGCAGCGGCGGCAGGCGCTCGGCGTCCACGGGAACGACGATGGTGTCGCCCGGCTGGATGTTGATGCGGCCGCTCGGCAGCCAGCGGCTGCTGGAGGCGGCGGCGACCTGGCCGTTGGCACGGATCACGTAGACCCGGCCCTTGTCGGCCTTCTGGGTGAAGCCGCCGCTGAGGTTGATGTAGTCATCGCGCGCCAGGCCGTCCTGGTAGAGCTGGGAGGTGCTGGTCTGGACCTCGCCGATGACGGTGACCTCCTGCATGCGCCGCGGGATGCGCAGGCGATCTTCGCCACGCAGGAGGATGTCGTCGGCGGCACCGGGTGCTTCGCGCAGCAGCGCGGGCAGATCGATGGCGAGGCGGCCGACGGGACGGGTGTTCCGCAACTCGGCGAGCAGGGACTGGCCGGCGGCGAGCGAGCTGGTGCCTGGGGCTTCCTTGCCGGCCTGTGCGGATTGTACGGCGAGCAGGGCGAGGTCGCGCTCGAGCCGGTCGGCGAGCGTGGCGAGCTGCTGGGCTTCGCGTTCCTTGAGGGCCTGGCGCGTGAACACCGCGCCCGAGGGGAAGGCCTGGTCGGTGAGCCCGCCTGCCCTGGCGAGGAGCGCGCCGAGGGTCTCGCCACGGCGGATGGGATAGCGGCCGGGGAAGCGGATCTCGCCCTCGAGCGTCACGAACTCCTGGTCGCCCCACTGCGGCACGCGCCGGATGGTGAGGGTGTCGAAGGGCTGCAGGCGCAGGTCGGCCTTCGGGTCACCGGCCAGCGCCGCGGCGAGGTCGAGCGTGACCACGCTGGCCTTGCGCACCTGGCCATCGACGACCTGATAGCGCGCGAGTTCCGCTTCACCGCCGAAGGCCGCCTCCGAGAGGCTGCCGCCGGCGCGCACCAGGTCGCCCACGGTCATGTCCGGCTCGAGGGGATACTCGCCCGGCATGCGCACGCTGCCGCCGATGGACACGATGCCCGCAGGCGCAGCCATCGTGCTCTGGCGGCGGAACTCCTCCAGTACCGGGCGCAGCAGCGGCTCGCGGCTGCCTTCCATGTCGAAGACCAGGATCTGGTCGCGCGGCGCCAGCAGGAGGTCATCGGCGCCCCGGGGACTGCGCAGCGCCCGGGCCAGGCTGACCGAATGCAGTTCGATGCGCCGGTCGGGTAGCAGCTCGCGGCGGACCAGCACGTAGTCGAGATCGGCATTGGGCTTGAGGGCTTCGACGCTGCTGAGCACCTGGGTGAGGTACATGCCCTTCTGGTACTGGCGCGCGCCGGGCTGGTACACCTGACCGGCGACGACGATGCTTTCGTTGAGCGTGTCGCGCACGGTCGGGATGCGCAGGACGTCGCCGTTGCGCAGGCGTGTCTCGCGCCCCTCGCGGGTGCCGAGGTTGACGTTGAGGACCATGCGCCCGCGCGACGGGTCGATGCGCTCGATGGTGGCCACGCCCGGTGCGGCCGACTCGGTGAGCCCGCCACCGAGGTCGACGAGGGAACCCGCCGTGGCGGCACCCGCCAGCTCGTAGAGCGCGGGGCGGCGCACCTCGCCGGTGACAGCTGCGGACTCGCCCAGCGGCGGCACGAACACCACGTCGCCGGACTGCAGGCGGACGTCGTTGGCGGAGTTCCCGCGCAGCAGCAGGTCATAGAGGTCGAGCGTGCTCACCACCTGGCCGGCGCGCAGCACCCGCACACGGCGCAATGAACCGATCGGCTTGATGCCGCCCGCCGCCATCAGGGCGTTGCTGGCCGTGGACAGCCCCCCCACGGTGTACGCACCGGGGTGCTCCGCATCGCCGGTGATCATGACCTGCAGCGAGCGCAGCCGGCCCATGCCGACGGAAACGCGCGTGCCGATCATCTGCTCGGCGACGCTCGAGACGATGGCTTCCTGCATCTCCGCGAAGCGCATGCCGGCAACGGCCATCGGCCCGATCTCGGGCAGGCGGATGCGGCCGTCGCGCCCGACCGTGAGCGTGTACAGGCCCTTGACGTTGCCGAGGAACTGCAGCTCGATGGAGTCGCCCGGGCCGATGGTGTAGTCCGGCGGCACGGGCACGTCGCTGGCCTGGGCAAAGGTCGTCGGCGCATTGCGGAAGACGTCGTAGCCGAAGGGCTTGAGGGCATCGACGCCCAGCGGCTCGGGCTTGAGCAGGGTCAGCCTGACCTTGATCTGGCTGAAGGCGGGTTCGCTCTGCAGCAGCGCCGTGGCCTCCTCCGCGGTCAGCCCGGCCAGCGCCACCGGATCCGGCAGCCCGGGTATCCGCAGGCGCCCGTCGCGCTCCAGCCGGTAGGGATTGGCGGCCAGCGCCCGCGTGACGAGCTCGCGCGCGCTCTCCTCGGCTTTGGCATCCGGCACCAGGGACAGCAACACGGTGTCGCCGGGAGCGGCGCGGAGGGCATCGCGCACCTCGCCGGTCCTGGGGCGGGTGGTTGCCGGTGTCGTCAGCGGCTGGTCGGCACTGCCGCGCTGGCCGTACTGCTCCAGCAAGGCCCGTTGCTGCTCCGGCGGCAGCTGGTTGAGCAGCTGCAGCTGCTCCGGCGAGGGCACCTGGGCCATGGCCCGGAACGAGGCAAGGACCAGCAGTGTGACGATGACCCCAAGCCAGCCCGTTGCAGACTTCACGCTACATCCCCGCTGCGACTTCCGACCCGCATGCACGGCCGGTCATGAAGCTGTCGAGCACCCGGGCAAAGGTTCGTTAGCCCACCGGCGCGCCCCGGCCTGCGATGGTAATCACTGCTGGTCCGGCCCGCAACGACTGCCAGGCGCTGCGCTAGATCCACTGCGACCAGTCACGCCGGTTCTCGGCGACGTGGAACAGCGCGGCGATGACGCGCCGGTCGAACTGGCTGCCGGCGCCGCGCATGAGTTCGTCGAGCGCGCCCTGTATCGAGAGCTGCTGGCGATAGGCGCGCGGGCTGAGGAGCGCGACGAAGGCGTTGGCGACGGCGAGCACCTGGCCGGCGAGCGTGATGCGGTCCCCGGCGAGGCCGCGCGGGTAGCCGCGGCCGTCTGGGCGCTCCTGCTTCTGCGCGATGATGTCCACGACCGGCCCGTCGAACTGCAGGCCGCGCAGCAGCTCCAGCCCGTACTCGACATGGCGGTGGAGCAGCTGCTGCTCCTCCGCCGTCAGCGGTCCGTCGCGGCTGAGCAGCTCCGCCGGGATCATGATCTTGCCGATGTTGGCGAGACTCGCCGCCAGGTTGAGCGTGCTGCGCTCCTGGTCGCTGAAGCCCAGCTCCCGCGCCAGCGCATCGGCCACCTCGGTCATGCGCTGGGCGTGGTTCGCCGAATAGGGATCGTGCCGGTCGACGACGCTGACCAGCGTCAGCACCAGCCGGCGCAGCATGTCGGTGTTGCGCTCGTTGGCCTGCTGCATCTCCGTCACGTCGCCCAGCACCAGCAGTATCAGGTCGCCCTCCTCGCCGATGCGGTCCACCGGGATGAAGCTGGCGTGGAAGCTCCGCTGCCGTTCGCCGAGCGGCCAGTGCAGCAGCCGGTGCGCGGCGCCGCCCTGCTGGCGCACCTGGCCGATGCCGTCGAGGAGCACGGCCTGCACCGGCTGGGGCAGCACCGCCGTCAGCAGGCCGCCAAGCATGGACTTGATGGTGGTGCCGGCGGCGCTGGCGGCGGCCTGGTTGGCGAACAGCACGCGGTTGTCCGCGGCCACCAGCAGTGTCAGCACGTCGAGGCTGTCGGTGATGGTGTGCAGGCGGTCGGTCTGCCGCTGCAGCCGGCCGGCCTTGTCGGCCAGCTCGTCGGCGAGGTGCCGGGCGCGCACGCCGCTGCCGTGGCGCCAGGCCGCCACCGCCACCGCCGCCACCGAGAACAACAGCAGCGACAACGCCACCAGCAGGAAACGCCGGCGCTCGTCGGCGAGGCTCAGCGCCTGGCTGGCGTCGACCTGCTGGGCCAGCACCCAGGGCTGGCCGGTGATCGGCCGGCTCACCTGCAGGACACGCTCGCCGCGGTAGTTGTCGAGGCTGACGAGGCGGCCGGGCATGGTCACCGCCGCCACCTCCGCCAGCTCGGTGCGCGCCAGCGGCAGGCTCCGGCGCAGCGGCCGGGAACCGTCACGGGTCGGCGACAGCAGCACCACGTCCTCGCCGCGCTTCTCCAGCAGCAGCGATTCGCTCTCCTCGGCGAAGTCGGGGCCGCGGCTCAGCAGCGGATAGAGGTCGGTGGCGGCGGCGCGGATGGCGAGCAGCACGCCCAGCGGCCGGGCAGCGTCGGCGCCCGCGCCGGATACCGTGGCGATCGGCAGGGCCTGCACCAGCACCGCCTGGTCCTCGGCATCGGTCATGAGCACGACCACCCGCTGGCCGGCCAGCGCCTGCTGCGCCACGGCCGCGTAGGTGTCGGCCAGCTCGAACAGCCCCGGTGTCGCCACCAGCGGCCTGAGGCGGCCATCGAGGAGCGCCAGCCCGGCGCTGCGCGGCTGCGGCATGTTGGCGGGCACGCGCGCGGCGCTGCCGGATCCGAACCCATCGCGGTCCGCCGCCGCCAGCAGCAGGTTGCGCAGGTAGCCGAGCGAGCCGGCCTCCGCGGCCGCGGGTCCTGCAGCGGGCTCGCCCGCACCGGCGGCCTGCCACAGGTAGAAGCGCAACGAGGCATTGGCGGCCAGTTCCTCGAGGTTGCGCCGGTCGGTGGCGAGCAGCCGCGCGATGGCATCCGCCTTGGTGTCGGCCACCAGGCCGAGCCGGGTCTCCCACTGCAGGAGGTCGCGCTGCTTCTCCTCGCCGATGTAGGCATTGATGAGGAAGGCACCGACACCGAGCAGCAGCGCCAGCAGGGCTGCGGCGGCGGCGACCGAGGCGCGCGGGCTGATCACCGGCGCGATCCGCCGGCCGGCGTGTGGATCCACCAGCCGTGCTCGTTGATGGAGTACACGGGCGCGTAGTGCACCACCTGCCGGTGCGGCAGCACGGCGCGCACCTGGTTGTCCAGCACCAGGATGTCATCGCTGCGGCCCACGGCCAGCACCGCGTGGGGCGCGCGCAGATTGGTGTCCTGGACGACGACGATGCGCAGGTCGCCATCCGGATAGCCGAGCCAGCGCAGGGAGAAGTACTTGGTGATGGCGTAGTCCTCGCAATCGCCGCCGTTGCCGAAGAACTCCCGGGGAATGGCCCAGTAGTCCTCGATGCCGTAGTTGTCGATGTCGAGGACGTAGTCCATCTCGTTGGCGTAGCGGTTGACCTCGCGCAGCTGCTCCGCGGCCGGCCGGCCGCGCAGGCCGCCGAGGAAGGCGAGCCAGCGGCCCATGTGGCAGCGGTTGATGCGCCGCTCGCCGCAGTCGCCGTCGCGCAGGTTGTCCTTCAGCTGGCGCTCCAGCGCCTGCAACCACTGCGGGAAGGCGGCGATGCCCTCCTGGGGCGCCTGGTGGTAGCCGAAGAGGTCCGGCGCGAAGGCGCGGGCCGGGCCGGCGATCAGGACCAGTGCCAGGACCGGGAGCGTCCGGGCCGCTGCCCGGCGGAACTGGGACATGTTCGATTGAGCCGCTGCGGGTGACACCGTAGTATCACGTAGTCTTCGACTCCATAACAACCAACTTTATGAAAAACCAGTCGAGCCGCCCGCTCCCCCGTCATCACCAGCTGCTGGCGTTGCTGGCACTGCTGCCGTTCATGCTGCCGGCAGGCGCTGCCGCGACCACCGACGACATCCAGGCCCGCTTCGACTCGGCCCTGCAAGCCATCGACAACGATCACCTGCTGACCGCGCGGCAGACCCTGCAGGACCTGCTGGCCGATAACCCGAGCCTCAACCGCGCGCGCCTGGAACTGGCCCGCGTCCACTACCTCACCGAGGATTTCCCCAGGGCCCGGGCCGAGGCGCAGCGTGTCCTCGACGACCCGACGACGCCGCCGCAGGTGCGGGCGACGGTGCTGGCCTTCCTCGCGCAGATCGACGCCGACGAGAAGCGCGTCACCCAGCGCCACCAGTGGCGGCCGTCGATCTACGCCGGGCTGATGTACGACTCCAACGTCAACATCGGGCCGAGCCGCGACATCATCGACATCGGCGGCACCCGCTACACGGTGCTGCCGGGCTCGCAGGAGACCGACGACTTCGCCTGGGTGGTCAACCCGGCCCTCTCCCACATCTACAACCCCAACCGCCATTTCCAGTCCGGGGAGCACACCGGCAGCTTCATCTGGCAGACCGACGCCAGTGCCTACTACCGCGGCTATTTCGATGAGCACGACTTCAACCTCGGCGTGCTGACGCTGCGTACCGGCCCGGCCTGGATCGTGCCGCGCCACTGGCGCGCCACGGTGGGCCTGCAGGCCGACCAGATCTGGCTCGGCGACGACAGCCTGGCGCTGTTCACCTCGCTGTACCCCGGCATCGTCTGGCAGCTCGGGGAGGACTGGGAGATCGGCCTCGACGCCGGCCTCACCCATCGCAACTACGATGACCATGCCGACAGCGGCCGCGACGGCTGGGACAAGAAGGCCAACGTCTCGGCCACCCGCTACTTCGACGGCCGCCGCTGGGCGCTGCAGGGCGGTGTCGGCTACCACGATTTCGACGCCGACGAGGACCGCTTCGGCTACCACGGCCCGGAGGTCTACCTGGGCGCCATCGCCCAGGCCTGGGACGGCGGCATGGTGTATGGCCGCATCGGCTACACGCTCTACGACTTCGACGGCACCGAGCCGCTGTTCAACACCGGCCGCGACGACGACGAGTGGCGCTACACGCTGGGGTTCCAGCACGACTTCCGCGAGGGTCTGCTCGGCGGCTGGGCGCTGCAGGGCAGCTGGATCTACACCGACAACCGCTCGGACGTGGACATCTACCAGTACGACCGCAACGTCGTCAGCCTCGGCCTCGCGCGGAGTTTCTGAAAACCACGCGATGCTTCGTTAACATATTGCCGGACACGCTTCACACCACGCCGATGACGGCGTGAACCCGCCGCGATTTTCCGGTACAACTAGGCCAAGGCGGACCACAAGCCAACAAGACCGCCGGGGCGGCAGATCCCGCCCGCTGGAGAACAACAACAATGCATGCCATCAGGCTCGCCATCCTTTTCCTGCTCGCTTCCTGGTCGTTCGGCGCCCACGCGGCCGATCTCGCGCTGCAGAACCGGGACTGCGCCAAGGTCCTCGAGAGCTGGGCCGAGAACCCGAAGTCGGTGCCCAAGGGGCTCGTCGACGCCTGCAAGGAGCAGCTGGCCCAGGCGGCACCGGTCGCCGCCGTGGCTGCCGCGCCGGCCCCGGCCGCGATCGATCCCTGCGCCCAGGGCGGCGCTGCGGGCAATGTGCTCTGCTGGGGCCCCTGGGCTGCGCTGGCACCCGCGGCCGCGGCGCCGCTCGCATCGCTCGCCATCCCCGAGGAGCGCGGCGACTGCGACGTCGGCTCGGGCCTCGCCGAACAGTGCCGCGTGCAGCTGGCGGCAGCGGAACCCCCGGCGGAATACCTCGTCGAGCCCTGCACGGCCGGTGCGCCCTGCGGCTTCGCCACCTTCGTCAGCGGCGTCACCAGCACGGGCGACGTCGAGGACACCTCGTTCAAGCGCTTCGACATGGACAGTGATGGCACGCGCTTCACCGTCGACCCGGACGGGCCCGACCAGGTGGATTCGGTCACCATGGGCACCAACGTCCAGCCGCGTCCCGACGAGTGGTCGAACCTGCGGGCGAACGGCACGGCGGGCAGCGAGCAGTCGCGGCTGGTCGCCCGCATCCTCGGCGACGAGGAGAGCGGCATCGAGCTGGCCGCCGACATCTGGGCGCATGGCAACCGCGAGACCCGCACCGGCCACTCCGGCTACTTCGCCTGGGGCACGGCCACCTCCGCCTCCGGCCTGAGCCTGCTCAACGGCAACGGCATTTCGCTGACCTTCACCGGCCCGATGTCGGTCAACAACGCCACCAACGCCTCGGTCACCGTGAATTTCGGCAGCCAGGCGAACTGGACGGGCACCTGGACCAACCCGGCCTGGTCCTTCGGCGCGGGCGGCAGCGTCAGCGGCCCGAACCTGCTGTCCAGCCCCGCGCAGTTCACCAGCAATGTGCAGTCCGGCAGCGTCGTGCAGGGCGCGCTGCTCGGCGAGCCCGGCAGGCAGCAGGGGCTCGCCCACATCATCGACGTGCGCCTCACCGACGGCGGCCACATCAAGGACGTGGGCCTGCTGCGTCCCACCGGCCCCGTCCCGGATGCCGCCGGCGCCATCTCGCCCTGAGGAAGCAGACCATGACCACGCCAATCCGCATCACCCTGCTCGCCACGCTGGCCCTGCTCGCCCTCCCGGCCGGGGCCGCCAGCATCACGCTGCAACCCTCGCAGGCGATCGTCCAGCAGGGCGCGAGCTTCACCGTGGACCTGCTGCTCGATGCGCTCGATGCGCCCGGGAGCCACCCCGGGATGTTCGGTGGCCAGGTGGTCATCGACTACGACCCGGCGCTGCTGCAGTTCACCGGCTTCGACACCAGCCTGCACCTGTTCGAGCCGGTCACCGAGGGCACGTCGGGCACGCGCAAGACCGTCACGTTCGGTTTCGACAACGCCACGGACAACGGCCTGGTCGGCCGCTACGGCTTCAAGGCCATCGGCAGCCCGCAGCAGATTGCGACACTCGGCGTGCAGGATGCCGATGACTTCATGGGCACCTTCATCAGCTACCTGCCGACCTACAAGGCCTTCTATCCCGGCTTCACCGGCACCTCGGTGCAGATCGCGGCCGTGCCGCTGCCCGCCGGCGCATGGATGGCCCTGACCGCGCTCGGCGCGGCGGCCACCCGCCTGCGACGCCGCAGCCGGCAGGAAAGCCCCGCCACTCGATGAGGCCGGCGCCGGCCTGGCTCGCCGCGGCACTGCTCGCCTCCTCCGCCGCCGGCTTCGCCGCCGGCAACACACCACCCGCGGGCGCAGCCGCCGATGCCTGGCGGGCGGCGATTGCCGATGCCGCCGCCGATGGCCTCGATCCGGCCGCCTACGACGATGCCGCCAGCCTGGCGCAGGATCTCGGCGCCGGGCGGCTCGATCCGCGCCTCGCCGATCCCGACTGGCACATCCCGCGGCCCGCCCCGGCCATCGACCTCGGCAGCGGCCTGCTGCCCGAAGCCCTGCGGCCCGCATCGGCCGACTACGCCCGCCTGCGCGAGGCGCTGCGCCGCTACCGCGCGATCCGCGACAGCGGCGGCTGGCCCACACTGCCGGCCGGCGAAGGGCTGCGTGCCGGCCAGCGTGATCCGCGGGTGGCGACGCTGCGCGAACGGCTGCGGCGGAGCGGCGACTTCGACAGCGAGGTCGGCGCCGACCCCTGGTTCTTCGACGCCGCGCTCGACGGCGCGCTGCGCCGCTTCCAGCAGCGCGTCGGCCTGCCGGCCAGCGGCATCCTCGACGAGGCAACCCGCGCGGCGGCCAATGTCGGCATCGACGAACGCATCGGCCAGCTCGCCGTGGCGCTGGAGCGCTGGCGCTGGCTGCCACGCCAGCCGGGCGAGGAGCATGTGTGGGTCAATATCGTCACCGGCACGCTCGAGGTGGTGGGGCCAGGCGGGCCGGAACTCGCCATGCGCGTGATCGTCGGCCATCCCAGCCGCCCGACACCCGCCATGAGCGGCGAACTGCGCCAGGTCAGCTTCAACCCGGCCTGGTCGGTGCCACGGACGATCGCCGTGGAGGACCTGCTGCCGCGCGAGCAGGAGGAGCCCGGCTTCCTCGCCGCGCGGGGCTTTCACGTGTTCGCCGCGGGCAGCGGCCGGCAACTGGCTGTCGACGCGGTGCCCTGGTCCCGCCTCGACGCCGAACACTTTCCCTACCGCCTGCGCCAGGACCCGGGACCGGGCAATGCCCTCGGGCGCGTGAAGATCGCCTGGGACAACCCCTACGACATCTACCTGCACGACACGCCATCGAAGGGCCTCTTCGACCTCAACCGGCGCACGCTGAGTTCCGGTTGCATCCGCCTGCAGGACGCAGCGGCGCTGGCGACGCTGCTGCTGTCGCGGGATCGGCGCTGGGATGCCGCAGCGACCGCGGCCGCCATCGACCGCGGCAGCACGCAGGTGCTGAACCTGAGGCATCGCCTGCCGGTCTACGTGGTCTACCTCACCGCCTGGGTGGAAGCCGATGGCAGCGTGCAGTTCCGCCGCGACAGCTACGGGCGCGATGCGCGGGTGCTGGCGGCCCTGCAGGCCTCGCTGGCGGAAGCAGGCGGCGCCCGGTGACCGCGCGCCTCAGGCCGGTGCCGACGCCTCGTCCAGGCGGGCATCGACCTCGTCCTGCTGCAGCTCGAAGATGCGCGCGTAGACGCCATTGCGCCGGAGCAGCTCGGCGTGGGTTCCGCGCTCGGCGATGCGGCCGCCTTCCAGCACCAGGATCTCGCTCGCCGTCCTGACCGTGGACAGGCGGTGGGCGATGGTGAGCACCGTGCGGCCCCTGGCGAGCTCGCGGATGGCGGCGTTGACCTCGCGCTCGGTTTCCACGTCGAGGTTCGAGGTGGCTTCGTCGAGGATGAGGATCGGCGCGTCCTTGAGCAGGGCGCGCGCGATGGCGATGCGCTGGCGCTGGCCACCGGAGACCTTCGAACCCATCTCGCCCACCGGCGTGTCGTAGCCCTGCGGCAAGCTGGCGATCCACCCGGCGAGGTTGGCGCGGCGGGCCGCCTGCTCCACCTCGGCCTGGCTGGCGCCGGGCCGGCCCATGCGGATGTTGTCGCCGATGGTGGTGTTGAAGATGTAGTTGCGCTGCGAGACCACGGCGATCAGGTTGCGCAGCTCGTCGAGGCCGAAGCGGCGCAGGTCGGTGCCGCCGATGGTCACCGTGCCCTGCTGCGGATCCCAGAAGCGCAGCAGCAGGTTGGCGATGGTGCTCTTGCCGGCGCCGCTGGTGCCGACGATGGCCACATGCTGGCCGGGCTGGATCTCGAGGCTGATGTCGGCGAGCACCGGCCTGGCGCCCGCCTTGTAGGCGAAGCTGACGTTGCTCAGGGCGATCGCCGGCTGCACGGCCGCCGGCGCGGGATCCGCCGGGTCGGTCACCGCCGGCTTCTGGTCCATCAGCTCCCACAGCCGCCGCGCGGAGATGATGGCCACGCGGTAGTCGTTGACCACGTTGTTGAGGCCGATGGTGGCGTAGAAGCTGGTGAGCGCGACGGCCACCACCACCGGCACGGTGCGCAGCGGATCGATGCTGCCGTCCAGCACCAGGCTCCAGCTGACCCAGACCATGGCCACCGCGGCGGCGGCCACCACCATCTCGGTGCAGCCGCGCTGGAAGGCGTCGGCGCGGGTGAGATGGTCCTGTCCGCGCTTGAGGTCCTCGCCGATGACCCAGGCCTGCTGGCGGCGGCGCTCGCCGTAGCCGAAGGCCACCGTGTCGCGGATGCCCTGCAGGCTGTCGGTGAGGAAGGCATTGACCTGTCCCTGCTTCGCACGCCATTGCTCGCCGCCCTGGGAGCCGAGCACGGTGGTGATCAGCGGCAGCACGAACACCATGAAGGCGAGGAAGGGCGCCAGCGTCCAGGCGTAGACCGGGTGATGGAAGTGCGCCAGGTACCAGAGCAGGATGCCCGGCACCACCAGCGCGCACACCGCCGGGGCGATGGTGTGGGCATAGAACGGCTCCACCCGCTCGCAATCGTTGATGACGCGCGAGACGGCGTCACCCGTGCGCAATTCCGCGGTACCGGCCGGGGCCAGCGGCTCCATGCGGTCGTAGAACTCGTTGCGCAGCATCGCCAGCAGGCGGAAGGCGACATAGTGACCGGTATAGGTCTCGATGTAGTTGAACAGGCCGAGCAGGAAGGCATAGAACGCCAGCATCCCGCCGATGCGCCACAGCGTGTCCGCCGTGGGCTCGGCCACGTACATCGAGACGCCGGCGGCCGCGAAGGCGATCAGCGCCACCTGCATCAGCAGCTTCACCGCGCGGGCGAAGGTCGAGAGCACCATGATGCCGTTCAGCGGCTTCATGAACTTCAGCAGGCGGACGACGATTCCCCAGTGACTCATGCTGCGCCTCCCGCTGTCGCCAGACGGGCGTCGCCGCCCGCGTCTCCCTGCCGGCCCCGCTGGTTCGCGCCGACCATGCGCGCGTAGACACCGCCCTGGGCCAGCAGCTCGGCATGGCTGCCGGTCTCCAGCACCCGGCCATCGCCCATGACGATGATGCGGTCGGCCTTCTCCACGGTGGAGAGCCGGTGCGCGATCAGCAGCACGGTCTTGTTGTGCGTGAGCTTGCCGAGCGCCTCGTGGATGACCGTCTCGGTCTCAAGGTCGATCTGCGAGGTGGGCTCGTCGAGGATGATGATGGGCGCGTCCTTGAGCAGCGCGCGGGCGATGGCCAGCCGCTGCACCTGCCCGCCGGACAGCGACAGGCCGCGTTCGCCCACCAGGGTGTCGAAACCCTGTGGCAGCGAGGCGATGTGGTCGTGGATGTTCGCCGCCTTGCAGGCGGCCACCAGCTCCGCCTCGCTGGCGTCGGCCTTCGCCACCCGCAGGTTCTCGGCAATGGTTCCGTAGAAGAGGTACGGATCCTGCGGCACCAGCGCCAGGTGGGCGCGGACCCAGTCGGCCGGCACCTGGTCCACCCGCGTGCCATCCAGCTCGATGCTGCCCGAGGTGGGCGCCAGGGTACGCAGCACCAGGTTGGTGACGGTGGTCTTGCCCGAACCGCTGTGGCCGACCAGCGCCACGGTCTCCCCCGGGCGGACCTCGAGCGTGCAGCCGTTGACCGCGGGCTTGCCGGCATTGGCGTAGCTGAACACCAGGTCGCGCAGGCGCAGCGACGGGTTGGCCAGCAGCGGCGGCGCGGTGGCGTCCTGCGGATCCCGCACGCCCGGCTCCTCGGAGAGGAAGGCGACGATCTTGCGGGCGAACTCGCGGCCGATGGCGCCAGCGAAGAAGAAGGCGCCTATCAGCGTCAGCGGCGTGGCGAACTCGGCACTGGCGAGGATCAGCGCCACCACTTCTCCGGCGCTGAGGAGGCCGGCATCGAGCCGCAGCAGCGCGACGATGGTCAGCACCGTGGTGGTGCCGAGCGCGAAGCCGAAGTCGACGAACAGGATCATGACCTGGTTGACCAGCAGCAGCTTCATGGTCTCGCGGCGCTGATTCTCGTTGGCGGCGTGCATCTCCGCACCACGCACCTTGCCGAGGTTGAACATCTTCAGGGTGGACATGCCCTGGATGGAGTCGAGGAACTGCGCGCTCTGCACGTTGTTGACCTCGGCATAGCGCTCGCTGACGCTGCGGAACTGTTTGGAGATGAGCCCGAGGAACAGCGGCACCATGGGAATGGAGAGGATCAGCGCCACGCCGACCACCCAGTCCACCCAGCCGATGAAGATGCAGAGCAGTACCGGCGTGGCGATGCCGATGACGAACTGCACGAAGTAGATGCCGTAGAAGAGCTCGATCCAGTCCATGCCGTCGACGGCGATGTTGACCAGCTCGCCGGTGCGCTTCTTGTCGAGCACGGCGGGCCCGAGCCGCAGGGCATGCTGGTAGATCTTGTCGCGGATGGCCAGCTTGGTCAGCGAGGACGCCTTGTACTGCGAGGTGCGGTACAGCCAGCCCAGCAGGAACTTGCTGCCGACGAGGAAGGCGAGCAGCGGCAGGAGGGACGGCAGCAGGTCCTCGCCGCGCACCATGCCGTCTATCAACACGCCGAACTGCCAATAGAGGGCCAGGCTGACCACCAGGCTGAGGATGCCCACGCCGATGCCGGCGACGATCCACTGGCTGGTGGACCGGACGATGAGCCGCTTGTCGATGCCGAGAACCATGCCTCTCTCCCTGGGAGCCGGGCCGCCCGCGTCGCCGGGGCGGGCCCGCATTGGCACACAGCCTACACCTTCAACTATAGTTCAATGTCAACGGCAGGCGGCCATGACCACCCGATCCATGACCATTGGCGCGCTCGCGCGCCGGCTGAACGTCTCGACCTCGACGCTGCGCTTCTACGAGCGCGAGGGCCTGCTGGTGCCGGAGCGCCGCTCCGCTTCGGGCTATCGCCTGTATCCGCCGAGCGCCGAGCAGACGCTGCGCTTCATCCGCCGCGCCCAGCGCCTGGGATTCGCGCTGAACGACATCCGCCTGCTGCTGCAGGGCGACGGCGAGGCCGGCAGCGGCGACGATGTCATGGGTATCGCCGAGCAGCGTTTCCTCGACATCGAGCGGCGGCTGACGGAGATGCTGGTGCTGCGCCACGAGCTGGAGTTCTTCCTCGAGGACCTGACGGCGCGGGTCGGCCGCGTGGCCGGCGGCCAGGCCGGCCGCCTGTACCGCGACCTGCTCGACCGCGTCTGCGGCCATGATGCCCGGCACAAGGCGCCCTCCTCGCTGACCCGGCTGATGCAGCGGCTCGGCTGCTCGCTGGCGGGCGCGGAGCGCGAGAAGGTGTTCGCCGCCCTGCGTGGCCGGCATCTGCACATCTGGCGCGAGGACGACGGCTACTCGATCCTGCTCACCGGCCGGGACCCGGAAGCGGAGCAGGCCCTGCGGCAACTTGCCGCGAGCGAGGCGGACTGCCACGCCCACGTCGAGCCTCATGTCACCGAGGCGGAGGAAGGCTGCCTGTTCCAGGCCCGCGGCCCCAACGCCTTCCTGTTCGCCCAGCTGTTCCTGGCGCTGGAGTCCGCCGAGGCCTGAGGCGGCGCAATTGCACGCCGCAGCGTGACTCGCTAGGCTGCGCGCACATCACAGGACGGCCCGGCGGGCCGGTTTCAGGAGTGCCCATGGCCAACGCCCCCGTACCCGGCAGCGCCCCGCGTGTCACCGGCATCCGCCGCCTGTTCATCCGCAAGTCGGTGGCGCAGATGCACGCCGACTTCGAGCAGAGCGACCTGAAGCGGAGCCTCGGCGCGCTCAACCTGGTGCTGCTGGGCATCGGCTGCATCATCGGCACCGGCATCTTCGTGCTGACCGGACGCGCAGCCGCCGATTTCGCCGGGCCCGGCATCATGATCTCCTTCCTCATCACCGGCACGCTCTGCACCTTCGTCGCCCTGTGCTACGCGGAGCTCGCCTCGGTGCTGCCGGTCTCGGGCTCGGCCTACTCCTATTCCTATGCATCCATGGGCGAGATCGTCGCCTGGGTCATGGGCCTGCTGCTGGTGCTGGAGTACGGCCTGGCCTCGGCGACCGTGGCGGTGGGCTGGTCCGGCTACCTGGTGAGCCTGCTGCATGACCTCGGCCTGCACCTGACTCCCGAGCTGACGGCCGCGCCGGGCGTGCCGATCAAGGAGTCCGGGGTGGTGATGGCGCATGGCCTGGTGAACCTGCCGGCGGTGCTGGCGATCATGGCGGTGACCGCGCTGCTGGTGGTCGGCGTCTCGGAATCGGCCACCGCCAACAACATCGTGGTGGCCATCAAGCTGACGGTGATCATCGCCTTCATCGTCATCGGCATCTTCTACGTGGATCCGCAGAACTGGACGCCGCTGATCCCGCCCGAGACCCCGGCGCCTCCCCCCGGCACGCCGCGCGGCCTGTGGGCCGACATCTGGCGGGCGCTGGTCGACGTGTTCACCGCGCGCAACGATTCGCGCTACGGCATCGGCGGCCTCATCGCCGGCGCCGCCACCATCTTCTTCGCCTACATCGGCTTCGAGGCGGTGTCCACGGCCGGCGCGGAGTCGCGCAATCCCTCGCGCGACATGCCCATCGGCATCCTCGGCTCGCTGATCATCTGCACGGTGCTCTACATCCTCACCGCCGGCGTGCTCGTCGGCATCGTGCCCTACGCCGACCTCGACGATCCGGCGCCCATCGCCAAGGCGGTGAACCAGATCGGCCTGCCCTGGTTCGCCATCCTGGTGAAGGTCGGCGCCATCGCCGGCCTGTCCTCGGTGATGCTGGTGCTGTTGTACGGGCAGACGCGGATCTTCTACACCATGGCGCGCGACGGCCTGCTGCCCGCGCCGCTGGCAGCCGTGCATGCGCGCTTCCGCACCCCCTGGATCAACACGCTGATCGTCGGTGCGCTGGCCGCCTCCGCGGCCGGGTTCATGTCGCTGGATGCGCTCGCCGACCTGACCAATGTCGGCTCGCTGGCGGCCTTCGCCATCGTCTGCCTGACGGTGCTCTACCTGCGCTGGTCCGCACCGGACCTGAAGCGGCCGTTCCGCACGCCGCTGTTCCCGCTGACGCCGATCCTCGGTGCGCTGATGTGCCTGTTCCTGCTGATGTCGCTGATGTCCAAGTCGGACACGCGCCACTTCTTCACCAGCTACCTGCTGGGCGGCATCGTCGTCTATTTCCTCTACGGGCTGTGGAACTCGAAGCTCGGCAAGGGAGAGATCGTCATGGGCGCCGAGCCCACGCCGGACCTGCCGAAGAAACTCGACGTCTGAGCCGGGAGGGAAAAGGTGCCGGGAAAAGGTGCCTGACTTATTTCTTCCTGCCTACGCAGCGGAAAAGGAAAAGGTGCCTGACTTATTTCTTCCTGCTTAAGCAGCGGCAAAGGAAGAGGTGCCTGCCCCTCCTTTAGTCCTTCAGAAGGACTAAAGGGGGGGCAGGCACCTCTTCTCCATCTGCTCGCTTCCCAGGAAGAAATAAGTCAGGCACCTTTTCCGCTCTCGGCGGCAGGAGTCAGAATTTCCTCGCCGCGAAGTCGGCGATGATGTCATCCAGCGGCCGGGCTGCCCTGCCGCCCGAGAGGTCCTCGAACTCGGCACGCACTGCCCGCAGCACCCGGTCGAGGTACTCCGCGCGGCTGGCGGCGCGGACGGCCTTCTCGTCTGCCGTCATCTCGTAGGCCTCGATAGCCTCGCGCGCCAGCACGCCACGCGTCTCCAGCAGCCGCTCCAGGGTCTCCAGGCGGTCGCGGGTCACGGAGAGCTCGGCGACCAGCGACATCACCACGCCGAGCAGGGTGTCGATGGCCGGATCGGAGAAGCTCTGCGGGCGTTCGCCCCTGGCGACGCGCGGGATGCGTGGCGGCGAATCGGTCATGGGTGTTGTCCGACGACGATGGCAAAGGCGTAATCCGCATCCGTGTAGTTCTTCTGCGCAGCGTTGAGTCCGGCGACGGTGCGCGCCACCTCGACGCTCTCTGGCTCCCAGCCGCCATCGAGAGCCACGGCGCGCAGGTCCAGCCCGGTCATGAAACGCGCGAAGCCCTCGTTGTTGTTGTAGGACTCCCAGTCGTGCATGAACTGACGGAACGGGTTGTCGCCACGCGGGATGTCCATGTGCAGCATGAGTCCGCCCGGGCGGAGCAGGCGTCGTGTCTCGGCGAAGATCCGCGGCAGCGCCACCAGCGAGGTCTCGTGCAGCATGATGTGCGAGATCACCAGGTCGAAGCTTCCGGGTTCGAAGTCCGTCGTCTCGGCGTTCTGCTGCGAGAAGTGCACCGCCACACCCAGCGAGCGCGCCCGCGCATGCGCGTGGCGCAGCGCCGGCGCGGCGACGTCGATGGCGTGGACCTCGGCACCCGGGAACGCACGAGCCCAGGGCAACGTGCTGTTGCCGACGGCGCAGCCCATGTCGAGGATGCGCTTCGGCCGGAACTCCGGCCAGCGCTGCCGCAGGTAACGCACCAGCAGCTCGCCGAGGAATGCGCCTTCCGGGCCCCAGGCATCGGCCATGTACATCTGCAGGCCCGCCTCGTATAGCACCCCCCCGGCCACGTCGTCGGCAACCCACTCGTGGTGATAGCCACCGGGCTGGATGTGGATGTCCTGCTCGGTGTGGTAGCGGGGAAGAGGCAGCTGCGGATCCAGGCGCAGCGATCCGGGCCCATTCTGCGCGGCCATTTCCCGGGCCCGCCGCACGAGGTCCGGCAGTTCGCGCTCCGTCGGCAGGATCACGGACTCCCACATGAGTTCCTGGCTGCGCCGCTGCAGGGCGCTCCAGAAGCGGTAGTACGGCTGCCCGAGCATCAGCCCGCGCACCTCGCTGCGGTCGGCGGGCGGGCGGCCATGGATGGCGGTGAAGGCCGGCGCCACGCGCGTCGAATAGATGGCCTGGTTGCCCGGCATCACCCGGCTGGACAGGTAGCCGCGCAGCGACTTGACGAACTCCTGCCGCGCCACGTCATCGTGGGCGGCCCGCGGCAGGAAATCATGGAAACGCTGTCCCATCGCCACATCCTAGCGGAAAAGGTGCCTGACTTATTTTTCCCGGAAAAGGAAAAGGTGCCTGACTTATTTTTCCTGTTGACGCTGCGGCGAAGGAAGAGGTGCCTACCCCTTGTTGTCCTTCAGAAGGACAACAAGGGAAATAGGCACCTCTTCTCCAGTCGCTCGCTCCGCAGGAAAAATAAGTCAGGCACCTTTTCCTTTTCCGGGAAAAATAAGTCAGGCACCTTTTCCGGGCACCTTTTCCGCTGCTTGACCTTGAAGTCGGGTGCAAGGTGGATCATGGCGGGCAGTCGGGCCCTTTCGGGTCACGGGAAACCGCTTGTCATGAGCCAGGCCATCGTCGCCACCACCCCTTCCGGTCCGGACCTGCGCGTGAAAATCGCGGGCATGGACTGCGGCAGCTGTGCGCTGACCATCGAGAACAGCATGCGCCAGCTGCCGGGCGTGAAGTCCGTCTCGGTGAGCTTCACCACCGAATCCATGGAACTGCAGGGCGCCGTGAGCCTGCAGCAGGTCGAGCAGCGGCTGCGGGAACTCGGCTATCGCCTGCAGGGCGACTCGCCGCAACGACAGGCTGCCCCGGTGGAGCAACCGCGCGGTGCTGCGGGTTTCCTCCGCTTCCTCTGGTCCCAGCACCACCTGCGCATCGCGCTGGTCGTGACCGCCGCCGTCTTCGCTGGCATCCCGATCCTGGCGAACGCTCCGCCGGTCTTCGGCTTTGCGGCGCTGGACGTCCTGTTCGCCTGTGCCGTCCTCATCACGGGTATCCCGGTGTTCCTCAAGGGCCTGCGCGCCCTGCTGTTCGCCCGCCACATGACCATCGACCTGCTCATGGCGGTGGCGGCGGTCGGTGCGCTGGGCATCGGTGAAACCGGCGAAGCCGTGACGGTAATCCTCCTCTACACGCTCGGCGAGGCACTCGAGGCCTACAGCGCCGAAAGGGCCCGGGGATCGCTGCGCAGCCTCATGTCCCTGCAGCCCCAGGAGGCCACCGTACTGCGCGAGCATCGCGGCGGCCATGGGCCCGGGGAGCACGCGGATCCTGGCGCGCAGGACCACCACGCCGGCTGCAGCCACGATGATCATGATCACGACCATGGTCATGGCCATGACCACGCCGCCGGGCACTCGCCCGACCAGCATGCGCACGACCACCATGGACACGAGCACCACGATCACGCCGCCTGTGGCCACGACCATCACGACGATGATCACTCCCGCGCGGGCGGGCACGGTCACGAGCACGATCATGCTCATGACAATGGCCATGCTCACGCCGAAGACCATGGCAAGCCGGCTGCCGCCTCCGGCGACGATGAGGTGCACTACCACCAGCTCGTCGTGCCGGTGGGCGAGGTGCGGATCGGCGAGACGGTCCTGGTGCGGCCCGGCCAGCGCATCCCGGTGGACGGCACGGTCCTGCGCGGTACCTCCTCGGTCAACCAGGCCGCGGTAACCGGCGAGAGCATGCCGGTGCTCCGCGGCGCAGGCGACGAGGTGATGGCCGGCACGGTCAATGGCGAAGCCGCGCTCGAAATCCGCGTCAGCCGCGCGGCGGGCGACGCCACCATCGCGCGCATCGCGCGGCTGGTGGAGCAGGCCCAGGCGCAGCGCAGCCCGGCGGAACGCTTCATCGACCGCTTCGCGCGCTACTACACCCCGGCGGTGGTGCTGCTCGCGGCGCTGGTAGTCGCCATCCCCGTGCTGCTGCTCGGCCAGCCGCTGCTCGACGGCGCCGATGGCAGCCACGGCTGGCTCTACCGCGGGCTCGCGCTGCTGATCATCGCCTGCCCCTGCGCGCTGGTGATCAGCATCCCGGTCACCGTGGTCAGCAGCCTGACCCGGCTCGCCAACCTCGGCGTGCTGGTGAAGGGTGGGGCCCAGCTCGACCGGCTCGCCGACGTGCGTGCCGTGGCCTTCGACAAGACCGGCACGCTGACGCACGGCCGCCCGCAGGTCACCGCCGTGCGCGGCGGGGACTGCGAGCACGGCGACGACACCGCGAGCGACTGCGAACGCTGCGAGGATGTCGTGGCGCTGGCGGCGAGTGTCGAGCGCGCCTCGGAACATCCGGTGGCGCACGCCATCATGGCAGCCGCCTCCTCCCGCCGGATCCAGCACCGGTATCAGGCATCGGCCGTCACCGCCCACGCCGGCCGCGGCATCAGCGGCGAGCTCGGCAACGGCATGAAGGTCGCCGTCGGCAGCGATGCCCTGTTCACCACGCCCGGCGCCATCGACGCACCGCTGTCGCAGCATGCCGCCGGCGCGCGCGATGCCGGCCAGACGGTCATGTTCGTGGCGCGTGACAACGCGGTCGTCGGTTTCATCGGCGTGCAGGACGAGGTCCGCGATGCCAGCCGCATCGCGCTCGCCGAACTGCAGGCCGCCAGCCCGCCGGTCGCCGCCGCCATGCTCACCGGCGACAATCCCCAGGCCGCCGCCCGTGTCGCCGCGCGCGTCGGCCACATCGCCGAGGTCCGCGCCGGCCTGCTCCCCGAGGACAAGTTGCGGGCCATCGAGGAGCTGCGCCAGCGCTACGGCGTCGTCGCCATGGTGGGTGACGGCATCAACGACGCCCCGGCGCTCGCCCGCGCCGACATCGGCATCGCCATGGGCGCCGGCACGGCCCAGGCGATGGAGACCGCCGACGTGGTGCTGATGCAGGACGACCTCTCCCACGTGCCGATGGCGCTGCGCATCGCCCGCCGTTCCCGCACGCTGGTGAAGCAGAACATCGCCCTCAGCCTGGGGCTGAAGCTCGCGGTGCTGCTGCTCGCGGTGCCCGGCATCACCACGCTGTGGATGGCGGTGCTGGCCGACGTGGGCGCCACCATGCTGGTGACGCTGAACGGCATGCGGGCGCTGCGCGAGAGCTGAGGCCCGATCACGGCGCGTCTTTCCTTCTAGAATGCGCGGGTGATCCGTCACCCCGGCCTGTTCTTCCTCCCCGCCCTGGCGCTGGGCGGCCTCGTCATCCTGCTGTCCTGGCGCTCGCTGGGCGCCCCGGTGCCGTTGCCGGACGCGCCGGACGGCCGGCTCGACTGCCTGTCCTACACACCCTTCGAACCCGGCTCGCGCACCACGAGAACGCCCGGCTGGGTGTCGCCGGCGCGCATCGACGCCGACCTGCAGCAGCTGCGGGCGTACACGAACTGCCTGCGGGTGTACACGCCCATCGGCAGCACGCCCGCGGTGATCCGCGCCGCGGAGAAGCTCGGCATGCAGGTGATGCTGGGCGCCTGGATCGGCTCGAACCTCGAGCAGAACGACCGCGAGGTCGCCGCCGCACTGGAACTCGCGCGCCGGCACCCGGCGACGATCAGCGCCATCGTCGTCGGCAACGAGGTGCTGCTGCGCCGGGAGATGAGCCCCGGCAAGCTCGCGGCGCTGATCCGCGAGGTGCGGGAAGCGAGCCCGGTGCCGGTGGCCTATGCGGACGTGGCGCATTTCATCGACGAGGCGCCCGAGGTGGCCAACGCCGCGGACCTGCTGCTCATTCATATCCTGCCCTACTGGGACGAGCCGGAACCGCCGTCGGCCGCCGCCGCGGTCGCGCAGGTCATGCTGGTGTACGAGCGCTTCGTCGCGCGCTGGCCCGGCCACGAGGTGATGATCGGCGAGACCGGCTGGCCATCGGCGGGCCGCCAGCGCGGTCCCGGGCGACCCACGCTGCTCAACGAGGCGCGGTTCGTGCGCGGGTTCGCCGCCGTCGCCGCTGCCCGCGGCATCCGCTACAACCTCATCGAAGCCATCGACCAGCCTTGGAAGCGCACTGCGGAGGGCACCGTGGGCGGCTACTGGGGCCTGCTGGATGAATACCGCCAGCCGAAGTTCGCGCTGCAGGGCCCGGTCTCCGACCATCCGCAGTGGCGGAGCGACGCCGCCGCCACCGCTGCGCTGTTCGCCCTGCTGCTCGCCGCGGGCCTCGGCGCCCGGCTGCGCGCAGCGGGCTGGCTGGGCTGGACGGCGGTGTCACTGGCCTGCGCCTTCGCGCTGATTTTCCAGTGGGAGACCGCGCTGGTCATGAGCCGCAGCATGGCGGGCTGGATCGGTGCCGGCATCGCGGCAGCCGCAACGCTGTTCGCAGCCGGCCTGTTGCGCACCCTGCTCGCGCACGATGCGCGGCCCGCCGTGCCGCCCGCCAGCTTCGCGGCGGCGGCCGCTGCGCTGGGCCGCCCGGTGGCACTGTGGCGGGACGCCTCGCTGCGGCTCGGCGCCTTCGCCGGCCTGGTGATGGTCGCGGCCGCATGGATCAGCCTGATGCTCACCGTCGAGCCCCGCCACAGCGACATCCCGGTCGCCGCCTTCGCACTGCCGGCGGTGGCGCTGGCCATCCGCCTGGCCGGGCGCGCGGGGTGCGACCAGCGTGAAGCCGCGCTGCTGGCCGTGCTGCTGCTCTGCTGCGGGCTGTGGCAGCTCGAGCCGGAGAATCCCGAGTCGCTCGCCTGGCTCGCCATCTGCCTGCTGCTGGCGCTGCCCTGGGGCGGCAGCCTGTGCAGCACCCTGGCGCGGCATGGCCCCCGCGGTTCCGGACCCCGCAGCGCCTGATGCCATGGCAGCAACCCTGCGCAGTTGACCGGACGCGTTGACACGCCTGGGCAAGGGCGCAAGCTCTGCCCATGGCCGGTGCGTCCTTTCGGGACGCAGTGCCAACGCCCTCGCAACATGCACCGCGCGGTGCACGAGAACCATAACGAGGGGGCCATCACGGGCATCTTCAGCTGCGCATGCGGGAGGTTCCGTCATGAACACATCGGCAATCCGTTCCCTCACCCATCTCGCCGGCAGCACCCTGGGCTGCCTGGTCGCCACGGCCGCGCTGGCCTCGCCGGTCGTCAGCACCTACATGTATATCGACGGTTACACACCGGGCATCTTCTGGACAAACTTCAGCAACCCCGGCGGGTCCTCGACCGACGAGACCCGTGTCGAGGGCTACGGCAACCCGGGTGAGGTCGACGTCACCAGCCGGGCACGCGCCTGGGTTTCGACAGCGAATGGCCAGTACGCCATGGGTGCGCGGGCGGAGCTGGACGCCCGGTACGTGCCGGCCAGCCTGATGCAGCCGACCGGCGCGTTCAGCAACACCGCCGAAGTGCTGGCCATCAGCCAGATCCAGGATGAACTCACGTTCACGGCACCCGGCGTCGCGCCCGGCACCTCCATCAGCGTCAGCCTCGTCTACCAGCTGTCGGGCATGGGTTACACCTGCGCGCCGGTCGGCTGCATCGTCCTCGGCCGGCCAGGCGAGATTCCGGCGAGCGCGGTCTACGGTGAAATGCAGAGCACCATCGGCCCGGGCTGGGAATCGGCGACGTATCGCATCGATTACCCCGCCCCCGGCTCGGCATTCACTCACAGCTTCAGCATCGCGAACGGCAGTTCCCAGGCCTACACCCTGCTGCTGAGGGCCCGGGTGTTCAGCGACACGACCGATGGCAAGGCGCTGAACATGGACATCGATCCGGGCTACTTCCAGACCCAGGGCGACGCCAACTACCTGTCGACACTCACGATCACCGGCATCCAGGCGTTCGACGGCCAGGGGACCCCGCTCGAGGGATTCACCGTCACCAACTCCGATGGCGTCGCGCTGGCCGTGGTGCCGGTGCCATCGGGTCTCTGGCTGTTCGGGCCGGGCCTGCTGGCGCTGCTCCAGCGATCGCGACGACGACGGGCAGCCTAGGCCATGAACTCCCGCGGGTCCGGCGGCTCCTCGCCGACCCGTGGCAGGCGCAGCAGGCCAGCGAGCACGGCCGGAGTCGACCAGCCGGGGTCGTAGAGGTACAGGCCGAGGCCACCGGCGAACAGCGCCGCCGCCGCGAAGCCCGCGGCCGCGCGGCGCCGCGTGAACCAGGCGAGCACCGCGAGCGCCAGGCCAGCCTGGCCGTAGTGGGGCGGAAAGGTCAGCGCGATCAGCGTGTCGCGGAGTGCACACAGCGCCGGTGGCATCGCCGTCTCGCACAAGCTGTGCAGCGCCTGCGGTTCGATCACCATGAACCTTGCGGTCCATCCCAGGTACGTTCCCGCCGCCAGCGCCAGCAGCCCCAGCAGCAAGGCAAATGCTTGAAGGCGGGGCTCGCTGCTCATGCCCGCATTGTAGTGCGGACGGCAGCGGCGTTGCCTCCCGCACGGCCCGGTACCGCCCGGAGGATCACATCCCGCACGGCCCGGTACCGCCCGGAGGATCACATCCTGTACGGCCCGGTACCGCCCGGAGGATCACATCCCGCACGGCCCGGTACCGCCCGGAGGCAGGGGTCTCCGAACCAAGCGAGTATCGGGGAGCGACTTCGGAGACCCCTGCCGCAAGGGCGGTCCGCAGCGCTGAAGCGAAGCAACGCCGCGGCCGTCCGCACTACAATGCGCAGCCATCGAGCCGCGGAAAGCACTCTCATGGAAAGCACCCGCCTCTGGTTCGCCCGCCTGGTCATGGCCTATGCCCTGCTGATCTTCAGCTTCGGCAGCTGGCTCTACATCGCCGAACCGCTCGAGCACATCGCACGCTTCGGCATCAGCGCCAGCGGCAGCCCGGAATCCATCAACTTCCTGCGCGCCGGGCCCGGCGCGCTGTTCCTGTCGATGGCGCTGTTCGCCGTGGCCGGCCTGCTGCGCCCGGCCTGGCTGCGCGAATGCCTGCTCCTGCTGGTGATCATCAATGCCTGCGTCGTCGCCGTGCGGCTGTTCGGCATCGGCATCGAGGGCACCACGCCGATCCAGCTCTCGGAGCTGCGCAACGAAGGCCTCTCCTGGCTGCTGTTCCTCGGCGCCCTGCTGGCCTGCCCGGCAGGCAGAACATCGGCAACGTCATGCTGACCTGCAGTGACGGGAATGGTTGCGGGCTGCCCGAAACCTTGCGATCCCCGGCGCAGGCACTACCATGGCCTGCATTCCAGAGGAGAACACCATGAAACTCTATTACAGCCCGGGCGCCTGCTCGCTGGCCTCGCACATCGCGCTGCTCGAGGCGGGTCTTTCCTTCGAGGCGATCAAGGTCGGCCGCGACAAGAAGACTTCCGATGGCAGCGACTTCAACACCATCAACCCCAAGGGCTACGTGCCCGCCCTCGCCCTGGACGACGGCCAGGTGCTCACCGAGGGCACGGCGGTGCTGCAGTACATCGCCGACCGCAATCCGTCATCGGGCCTCGCGCCGCCCGCCGGTGACCTGCAGCGCTACCGCCTGCTGGAGTGGCTCGGCTACATCAACTCCGAGATCCACAAGAACTTCTCGCCCTTCTTCAACCCGGCCGCCACCGCGCAGATGAAGGAGATGGCGAAGGCGAACCTGCAGCGCCGGCTGTCCTTCGCCGAGCAGGCGCTGGGCGACAGGCCCTACCTCCTCGGCGAACGCTTCACCGTCGCCGACGCCTATCTCTTCGTCATCCTCGGCTGGGGCCAGCCGGCCGGTGTCGACATCGGCCAGTGGCCGGGACTCAAGGCGCTGCACGCGCGCGTCGGCGCGCGCCCGAAGGTCCAGGCGGCGATGAAGGCGGAGGGCCTGGTCAAGTAGTCAGGCGGACTGCGCCGTGCTCGAGGGCCGACGCCGGGCCCGGCGCAGCACCACCGCCATGGCGGGCAACAGCCAGATGCCCGCCGGCACCGGTACCACCGCGGTCTGGATCGCGCCGACGGCATCGATGTCGGCGCCTTCCGGACTGGTCTCCGGGTCACCCGTGACCAGATCGGTGATGCGCACGTAGCTGAACAGGTCGGTCGTGCCGAAGCCGAACTTGTCGATGTCGAAGCCGTAGGTGAAGACGCCGATGCTGCCGCCGGCACCGCCGCTGATGCTGCCGACATTGAACCAGGTGTTGCCGTCGGCGCTGATGTCGAGCGTGGTCGCCTCCGACACGCCGACCTCCACCAGGTAGAGGTCGTTGAAGCCGTCGCCGACACCGATGGCGCTGCCCGATGCGCTGCTTCCGGACAGGACGTTGTCCGTGAAGCGCAGCGTCAGCACACCTGCATTGCCCAGCGAAGTGAATTTGCAGTTGCTGGTGCTGGGCGCCGAGAAGCAGGCCAGACCGTTGGTGGTGTTGACGTCGGGCACGCCGAGGGCATTGTTGGCGTCGAGGAACGCCGGCGCCGGTCCCGCGCCCGGCGAGAAATTCACCACCTGGTCCGCAAAGGACGCGGCACCCTGCGGGAACTCGACACCGTTGTAGATCGCCGCCGGGGCTGGAGCAAAGGCCAGCATCGGCAACAGGATTGCAAGCACGCGTGCGAGGTTGTTCATCGTTATTCTCCTCCGCGACTGCAAATCCAGTATACGCCCGACCCCCCGGGCAGCAAGGCCTCCCCCTTCCCTGCATGACATAGCGGGCGCAGCGCGACGGCACCCTCCCCGGGTTGCCGGCTAGAGCGTCTGTTTATATATCTTCCCGTCCTTCATGATCAGCCGGACATTTTTCTCCGGGTCCTCGAGCAGTCGCACATCGGCCAGCGGGTCGCCGTCGACCACCAGCAGGTCGGCGTAGGCCCCCTCCCTGACGACGCCCAGCGGCCCCTCCTGCCAGGGATTGCGCGGCCCGGTCAGCGCCAGCAGCTTCGCGTTGACGCTGGTCGCCTGCCTGAGGATTTCCAGCGAGGTGAACCAGCGCAGGCGGTAGCCGAACTCGGCAGGCCCGGCTTCGTAGGCACGCATCGAACCGAAGGCATCGGTACCGAAGGCCACCGGGATGCCGAGCTTCTTCGCGTTGCCCATGAGATTGTCGACACCGGCGATCACCTGCGCACCCTTGCGGCCGCGCTCGGTGTTTGCCGCGCCGGGCCCAAGGAAGCGACGCGCGGCACCGAAGGACTGCGAGGAGAGGTAGGCACCTTCGGCCTTGATCCGCCGCAGCGTGGCCTCGGAGATCAGGTGCCCGTGCTCGATGACCTTCACGCCGGCGTCGAGCGCGCGGTTGACCGCGGCGTCGGTGTAGGCGTGCACCGCCACGTACGTGCCCCAGTCCGCGGCCGATTCCACTGCCGCGCGCATCTCCTCGAGGCTGAACTGCGTGGTATCGATGGGATCGTACTGCGAGGAGATGCCGCCTCCCGCCATCATCTTGATGGCGGTGGCGCCCTGGCGCAGCGACTCGCGCACCGCGCGGCGCACCTCGGCCGGCCCGTCGGCGAGCAGCGTGTAGCGCTGCTCGAAGGCGTCGGGCACGCCGCCGCCATTGGGATGGCGTTCCATGAGTTCGCGGAAATCCCCATGCCCGCTGGTCTGCGAGATGAACGCCGCCGAGGTGTAGACCCGGGGACCGTCGGCGACGCCCTCGGCGATGGCGCGCGCCAGGCCCTGCGAGGGACCACCGAGATCACGCACGGAGGTCCAGCCGTGCATCAGCACGATGCGTGCCGCCTTCAGCGACAGCGCATCGACATAGCCGGGATCCTCGCGGAAGGGCTGGTCCGTGGGCAGCGCCAGGTGCGTGTGCGCATCGATGATGCCGGGCATCAGCAGGCGGCCGCCACCATCGATGACGGTGGCACCGGCCGGCGCCTCGATCTGCGCGGCGATGCGTCGGATGAGGTGGCCCTCCACCAGCACGCTCTGGCCGGGCGTGGCGCGGTCGGCCACGCCATCCCAGACGCTGACATGGCGGATCAACACCGCCGGCGCAGGGGCCGCGGCCGCGGGCGGCGGCCCGCCGGGGCGACCCTGCGCGCCGGCGACGGCGCCGGGCAGCAGCGTGCACAGGCCGGCGGCAACTGCGGTGAGCAATGAGCGATGCATGGTGATGTCCTCCCGAAGCCCGCGCCAGTCTACGTCCAGCACCGGCCTGCGGCGCAATCAGCGCCGGTTCCTGTCCGCACGCTGGCGCCAGCCGTAGTGCGGGTGGCGCGCAAGCAGCACCGGGTCGCGGAACAGCAGCACCAGCAGCGCGCCGGCGACGAAACCGCCGACATGCGCCCAGAATGCGACACCACCGCCGCTGCCCGCCATGGAGCCCACGCCGCCAATCAGCTGCACCAGGAACCAGTAGCCGAGCATCCACAGGGCGGGAATGCTGAAGGTGGTCACGTAGAAGCCAAGCCAGAACAGCATCTCCACCCGCACCCGCGGATAGAGCATGACATAGGCGCCCATCACGCCACCGATGGCGCCCGAGGCACCCACCATGGGAATGGCCGAGTCCGGGCTGGACAGCACCTGCAGGCCGGCCGCCGCCAGCCCGCATAGCAGGTAGAAGGCCACGAAGCGCCCGTGGCCCATGGCGTCCTCGACGTTGTTGCCGAAGATCCAGAGGAACCACATGTTGCCGATGATATGCAGCCAGCTGCCATGCAGGAACATGTGGCTGAACACCGTCAGCCAGTCCGCCTGGCCGGTGACCACGCACCAGCTGGCGGGACCCAGCTGCACGCGCGTGCCCGCGGCAATCGTCTGCAGCAACTCGCCGGGTACCAGGCCCAGCGTGCACACCGAGCGCGACAGCGCCGGCTCGCGGCCGAAGCCCTCGACGGAGATCCAGGCCAGCACGTTGAGGCCGACGATGGCCCAGGTGGCCCAGGGCGTGAGGAAATGCGGGTTGTCGTCGCGGATCGGGATCAAGGGCGCGCTCCGGGGCGGACGCTAGCATACGGCCCGTTGCCGGAGCATGGGTTACCATGGCGACATCCGCACCCGTTCCGGCAGGAAGACCGCGATGACCCGGCCCATTCCCATCCAGATCGTCTCCGACATCGTCTGCCCCTGGTGCTACATCGGCAAGCGACGACTGGAGAAGGCACTGGCCGGACGCCCGGACCTCGCGGTGGAGGTCACCTGGTTCCCGTACCAGCTCAGCCCCGACATGCCGCGCGAAGGCCGCGACCGGGCCGAGCACCACGCCAGCATCTTCGGCGCCGAACGCGCCGTGCAGATCCGCGAGAAGATGCAGACGCTCGGCGCCGCCGAGGGCATCGCCTTCGACATGCCGCCGGGTGCCCGCGCGCCCAACACGCTCTCGGCCCACGTGCTGATGTACTGGGCGTCGCGCTCCGCCGGCATCGACCAGAACCTGCTGGCCGAGAAGCTCTTCCACGCGCACCATGTGCGCGGCGAGGACATCGGCAACCCGGTGGTGCTGGCCGGCATCGCCAGCGAGGTCGGCATGAATGCCGCCGAGGTGCTCACCGCACTGCGCGACGGCACCGACGAGGACACCGTGCGCGGCCTGATCGGCCAGGCGCGCCAGGCCGGGGTCAGCGGCGTACCGTTTTTCATCTTCGATGGCCGCCACGCCCTCTCCGGGGCCCAGCCCCCGGAGGCCATCATCGAGGTGCTGGAGGAGATCACCCGCAGCGAGGCGGCGCACTGAGGCCCGCCAGGGAGGCCTGCATGAGCGAAACGTTCACGCCTGTCAGCAAGCCACAGGCCGAGTGGCAACGCATCCTCGAGCCGGCCCGGTTCCGCGTGCTGTTCCAGGATGGCACCGAGGCACCCTGGTCGAGCCCGCTCAACGAGGTCAAAGGCAAGGGCACGTTCATCTGCGCCGCCTGCCACCTGCCGCTGTTCGCGGCCGATGCAAAGTTCGACAGCGGCACCGGCTGGCCCAGCTTCTTCCAGCCCATCGATCCCACCCGCATCACCACCAGCACCGATTTCAAGCTCGGCGTGCCGCGCACCGAGTACCACTGCACCCGTTGCGGCGGCCACCAGGGCCATGTGTTCAACGACGGCCCCGCGCCGACCGGCCAGCGCTACTGCAACAACGGCGTGTCGCTGCTGTTCGTGCCCGAGGGACAGCCGTTGCCGCCGCTGAGGGACTGAGCGCGCATGGCAATCTTCCTCGTCATCCTGCGCGACGTGCCGGACAACGCCGGGATCCGCAGCAGCCTGCTCGCCGAGCACATGGCGCACGTCGGCCGGCATCTGGGCGCGATCCGCCTCGCGGGCCCCTGGCTGCGCGACGCGGACGGCAAGCCCGGGGGCGGGCTGCTGCTGGTGGAGGCCACCGATGCCGCCACGGTGCGCCACATGGTCGAGGAGGATCCCTATTTCCGTGCGGGCCTGTGGGAGGACGTGCAGGTGCACGCGTTCCGTGACCTCGTCAATGCCTGGCGCGACGCCCCGGCCGGCGCGCCAGGCTGATGCCGTGCTGGTCCCCGCCCTGCTCCTCGCCCACATCATCGTGGTCGGCTACTGGCTCGGCGCCGAACTGGTCATCAACAGCACCTATCGCTACGTCGCGTTCTCCGCCGGGTCGGCGTTCACCGAGCGCGACCGGCTCATGGACCACGTGATGGACGTCGATCAGCACGTGCGCTACGCGCTGGTGCTGCAGGCGGGGCTGGGCACCGCGCTGCTCGCGCTCCTCGGCTACGCCCCGGGCGGCACCGCCACGGCCTGGGCCGCGGCGGGCGGCGCGGCGGCGTGGCTCGCGCTGGTCGAGGCGACCCACCGCCTGCGCCGGCGGCCGGCTGGCCAGCGGCTCGCCGGCATCGACCGCGCCCTGCGTTACCTGGCGATCGTGGCGCTCGCCGGCGTCGCCCTCGCCACCACGTGGGGAGGCGCGTCCCTTCCGCGCTGGCTCGCGTGGAAGTTCGCCCTGCTGGCGCTCGTCGTCGCCTGCGGCCTCGGCATCCGCTACGCGCTGATGGCCTTCTTCGCCGCGTGGCAGAACCTCGCCACCGCGGGCTCCACACCGCATACCGAGCAGCGCGTGCGCGCCACCTGCATACGCGCCACCGCCATCCTCGTGCTGCTCTGGACCGGCATCGCCGGCGTGGTGGCGCTCAGCCTCTTCAAGCCTGCCTGACTGCAGGGACCCCGACGAAACAGCATTCACCACCGACCACGAAGGACAGCATCCATGACCAACGACAACCCGCTTTCCCGCCGCCTCTTCCTCGCCGCCGCAGCGGCCGGCGCCGCCGGTGCCGCCAGCACCGCGACGGCCGCCGCCACCGCAGGAAATGCCGCAGCCGGCGCACGCGGAGCAGTCTCGGTGCCGGCCAACGGCCGCAAGTACGAACGGGTGCCGCTGCGCCGGGACAGCGTGGTGGTCTCCGCGGTGCAGTCGCGGATCCGGGCGGTGGACGGCAAGGCGCCGGCCAGGGGCATCCGCGAGAACCTCGCGCACATGATCGAACTCATCGACAAGACCCAGTACTACGGCGGCCGCAAGGACCTGCTCTGCTTCCACGAGTTTCCGCTGCAGGGCTGGGATCCCTGGGACCGCGCGGAACTCGAGCGGTTGTCCATCGACCTGCCCGGCGAGGAGACCGAGGCGCTGGGCGCCAAGGCAAAGGAATACGGCTGCTACATCCAGTTCGGCGCCTACGCCCGCGACCGCGACTGGCCCGGCCACGTGCTGTCCATCACCTCCATCATCGGCCCGGACGGCAAGCTGGTGGCGCGTGACTGGAAGGCGCGCAACATCGTCGGCGTGTTCCCGGACTTCGAGCTGGTCACCACCACGGTGTACAACGTGCTCGACCGCTTCGTGGAAATGTACGGTGTCGATGCGCTGGTGCCGGTGCACCGCACCGACATCGGCAACCTCGCCACCTCCTCCACGCAGCTCGAGCCGGAGATCTTCCGCGTCATGGCGCTGAAGGGCGCGGAGCTGCTGCTGCGCACCGCCTCCGGCGGCTTCGAGGCCGAGGATATCCAGATGGTGTCGCGCTACAACCGCGTGTTCTCGGTGATCGTCAACAACGCGGTCTCGCCCGACAACCCGCACTTCATGGACGATGCCAACGGCCGCTCCGGCGGCACGGCCATCTACGGCCCGCGCGGCGAGGCGCTGGCGAGCGCGGGCTCGAAGTTCGAGCAGGATGTCATCGCCAGGCTGCCCATGGCCCAGTACCGCGCCACGCACAGCATCCCGGACGTGCACCTCGCGCTGTATGCGGCGGCCTTCGCCGCCTACCAGCCGCGCCAGGCGCCGGGGCTGTTCAGTAAGTACCTGCCGAAGGACCTGAAGGACGCCAAGCGCTTCCTGGATGCCGAGGACCGCTGGCGCTGAGCGGCCTCGCGCAGCTGCCGGCGGCATGGCAAGCTAGGCGACCCGTTTCTCCGGCGATCGTGAGCAAGCCATGTCCAGCAGCCCGGGCCAGGCGCCCGTCATAGGCGATATCGTCACCCTGCAGGGCCACATCCTCGCCCAGCAGTCACGCCATCCCGAGGCGACCGGAACCCTGTCCTGGATCCTCTCGGCGTTGTCGATATCGGCGAAGATGATCGCCGCCCAGGTGCGTCGCGCCCGGCTATCCGACGTGCTCGGCGCGGTCGGCACCGGCAACGTGCAGGGTGAGCAGCAGCAGAAGCTCGATGTCATCGCCAACGAGATCCTGCTGCGCACGCTCGGCGGGCGCGAGGGCGTGGCGATCGTCGCCTCGGAGGAGAACGAGGAGCCGGTGATCCTGCGCAGCGCCGCGGAAGGCGAGCGCAAGTACTGCGTGCTCTTCGATCCGCTGGACGGCTCGTCCAACCTCGATGTCTGCGGATCGGTGGGCACCATCTTCAGCATCCTGCGCCACGACCGGCGCGCCAGCCGGGCCGAGGACTCGCTGCTGCAGCCGGGGCGGCAGCAGGTGGCGGCGGGCTACATCCTCTACGGGCCCTCGACGATATTCACGCTCACCATCGGCACGGGCGTCGACATGTTCGTGCTCGACCCCGCCATCGGTGCCTTCGTGCGTGTCGAGCAGGGCCTGCGCATTCCCGCCACCGCGAAGAGCTACTCCGTCAACGAAGGCAACCGGCTCGCCTTCCCGGCCGGCTACCAGGCCTACCTCGACCACGCGCAGCGCAACGGCTACTCCAGCCGCTACGCGGGCGCGATGGTTGCCGACGTGCACCGCATCCTGCTCAAGGGCGGCGTGTTTCTTTATCCGCCGACCACCAAGGCGCCCAAGGGAAAGCTGCGCTTGATGTACGAGGCCAATCCCATGGCCATGCTGGTGGAACAGGCGGGCGGCAAGGCGCTGAGCGGGCCCGGGCAACGCATCCTCGACGAGCAGCCTGCCGGCATCCACCAGCGCACCGCGGTGATCATCGGCAGCCCCGGCGAGGTCGACCAGGTCATCGGCCACCTCTGAGGCCGGCGGCGCGACGGCCATGGCCGCGGACGACAGCACCGGCCCCTGGCCCGAGTTCCTCGTCGCGAAAGGCGCGACGCTGCGCCAGGCCGTGGAAGGCCTGGGAACCTCGCAACACCTGGACACCGCCGCGCTGGCCGCCGGCCAGCGCCGGCAGCTCGCGCAGCTGCTGCGCTCGGCCGCCCGGCATGTCCCCTGGTACGAAGGCGCGGCCTGGATCCGGCCCCTGCTCGCAGCCATCGATAGCGGGAGCGGAGAATTCCAGGAACTCTGGTCTGCAGTGCCGCTGCTCGGCAAGGCCGAGCTGCGCGATCACGCCACCCGGCTCGCCGCACGCAGCCTGCCTGCCGCACAGCTGCCACTCGGCGTCACGCGGACTTCCGGCTCGGTCGGCATTCCCGTCGAGGTGAAGACCACGGCGCTGACCCGCCTCGCCTGGGACGCGCTCACCGTGCGCGAGCACCTCTGGCGCCAGCGCGACTTCGGCAAGCGCCTGGGCATCATCCGCAGCCTGATGCGGGCGCAGGCCGTGCCAGGAGGCAGCAGCCAGCCGGACTGGGGCCCGCCCGCGGGCAGCCTGTGGCGCACTGGAAAGGCCTCGGTGATCCATATCGGTTTCCCGCTGGACGAGCACATCGCCTGGCTGCGCCGCTTCGACCCGCATTACCTGCTCTCCTACCCGAGCCTGGTGGCCGCGTTGCTCGACGAACTGGGTCCGGGCGGGCGCCCGCCCGCGCTGGAAGAAGTGCGCATGATGTCCGAGCCGCTGGACGCCGGTCTCGAGGCGCGCCTCGTGAATGACTGGGGCGTGCGCGTTGCCGATGTCTACTCGGCCAACGAGGTGGGCAACATCGCCTTCCGCTGCCAGGAGAACCGCCTGCACGTGCAATCGGAAGCGATCCTGGTCGAGATACTCGACGACGCCGCGCGTGCCTGCGCCCCGGGCGGGATGGGCCGCGTGGTGCTCACTTCACTGCACAACCTCGCCATGCCGCTGATCCGCTACGACATCGGCGACTTCGCGCGATTCGGCGAGCCCTGCCCCTGCGGGCGGGCGCATCCGGTGCTCGACAGGGTGCTCGGTCGCGTGCGCAACCTCGCGCTGGCGCCCGACGGGCGACGCTTCTGGCCCTCGGCGCTGGCGAGGATCCGCGAGGTGCCCGGCATCCGCCAGTTCCAGTACGTGCAGACCGCGCCCGGCACCATCGAACTGCGGCTGGTCCTCGGGCGGGCGCTCGACGCGGCCGACGAGGCCAGGCTGCGCGACCTCACCTGCAGCCTGCTCGGCCATCCCTACGAGGTGCTCATCTGCCCGGTGCCGGCCATCCCCCGCGGGCCGACCGGGAAATTCGAGGAGTTCCTCTCGCTGCTGGCAGCGGCCGGGGCCCGCCCCCCCGGGAGCGCGGACCAGGACTCCGCTCCAGTATGACCACGTCTTGCCAGTTTATAGACAGTTCACTAATGATCATGTCTTGACACACTCTATACACGCGCCTACGTTATCAACATGTTGGCCGCGCGTACCTATTCCATTACCGAAATGCAGGCGATTTCGGGCTTCGACCGGCGGACCATCGTCTACTACCTGCAGCAGGGCCTCGTACCCCGCGCCGGACGGCGCGGGCCCAACACCCGCTATTCGCAGGACGCCCTGCTCCGGCTGCGCTTCATTCGCGGCTTCAAGGATCTCCAGGACCAGGGCCGCTGCGGTACCGTGACGCTGCGGGAGATCGGCGCGCTGCTCGCCATGCTCGAGCCGGCCCAAGTCGGCGTGCTGGTCGAGCGGGGCATGCCGATGGAGGATCTCGCACCGCTGCTCGAGCGTCTGGCCAGCGACACCGCCACCCCGCCGGCTGCCGCAGCCCCCGCTGCCGTGGCGCAGACGCCCCCGGACGTGCCGGCCAGCGTCGCCGTGCAGACGGCGGAAGTACCTGCGGCACCACCACGCCCCGCACCGGGCCTGCTCGGTCCCTCCGGCCCGCGCCGCAGCTACGGCCTCGCGGATGCAGGCATCCGCCAACGCATCGGCGCGCCGGCCTCCTCCGCGGAGGCGCCGCCGGCCACCACGTCTCCGGCGGCGACGACCGCGACGACGGAAGCGGCGCCGCCGTCGCCGGCCACGCCGTCTTCACCGGCAGCCACGACACCCGCCACGGCGGCCGACATCATGGCGGAGCTGGGGCGGCTGCTGCGCGAGCTCGAACTGCGCCCCGCCATGAGCGGCCGGCGCCTGGCACCGGGCGCCAGCGAGCAGTGGACGGAGATTCCCATCACCAGCCGCGTGTTCCTCTCTGTGCGCGGGCTGTCGCAGGACGATGCACCGCTGGCGGATGCCGTGGCGCGTGAAATGAAGAAGGTCCTGCGCGGGCGCTGACCGGCGCCCGGTCGTTCAGCGCTGCTCGATGCCGCCGCGCGGCCGGCCGGCCTGCTGCGCGGCGCCCGGGTCGAGGTCCGCGGGGCCGAGCTGGTCGAGGTAGTACTGCACCGGCCAGCGATGCCCGCCCCAGCGATAGCCGCGACGGCTGGCAGCATGCGTCACATCGATGCTCCAGGCCTGTTGCAGGGCTTCGTTGGTGCCACGCACCCCATCGTCGGTGTTGATGAAGGCCTCGGCCTGGTCGGCGCAGGCGCCGTGGTGGCGCACGCCCCAGCTGGCATCGAACAGGCCGGCGATGCCGATCGGATCGAGGAAGGTCATGTCGATGCGCGCCGGCTGCTTCGCGGCCGCGCGATAGGCACGGCAGAAGGCATCCATCGGGTAGGCGCCGGCGCTGTGGCCGACAAGGTGGATGTAACGCAGGCCACCGAGGCGCGCGGCCTCGCGGCCGAGTTCCGCGCCGACATGCAGGCCCACGGCGCGGGCCCGCAGCAGGTTGTCGGACCAGGGCGACCAGATGTAGCGGATCACCGCGGTGCCCGGGGCCTGCGTGGCGAGCTGCCTGAAGCGCTGCTCGACCGCGATCAGTGTCGGCTCCTCGCGCCCGCGGCTGCCGTGGAAGAGGATCACCAGCCCGGTTGCATCCGGCGGCGCGCCGAGCGCGGGCACGGCGAACCCGGCCGGCACGCGGGTATAGACCTCGAGTCCGGCAAGCGCTGCCACCAGCAGCACCGCCGTGCCAAGCAGGATTCTCCTGAGCAGGGTCATGATCCCTCCTGGGCGCGCAGACGCGGCATCACGCTTTCCGCAAACAGCCGTGTCTGCTCCACCATCGCCGCCTGGCGCGCGCCGTGTGGCGCGGGCACCGGCGAGCCGCCGAGCAGGTAGACATGATCGAGTCCGCGTTCGAGCAGCGCGCCCAGGCGCGCCTCGCATTTCGCCGGTGGTCCGCAGATGGAGAACCAGTCGACGAACTCGTCGTCGATCAGCCCGAGGTGACTGCCGTCGTCGCGTGCGTGGCGGGCCATGTCGTAGCCGGCCTGCATGGCCTCGGCCACCGGTCGCAGGCGCGGCGGCAGGTGTTCGAGCGGCGAATGCTTCATGCCGGCGAAATGCGCGACCATGCCCGAGATCATGCGCCCGAGTTCGATGGCGCGTCCCTGGTCCGGATCGCAGACGAGATTGACGTAGGCGCCGACGCGGATGGAACGGCGATCCCTGCCGGTCTCGGCCAGCCGGGCGCTTAGAGTGGCGAGTGCCCAGTCGATGCGCTCCGGTGCGCTGCCTACGGCGAAGCTGATGCGATCGGCGACATCCGCCGCCATGCGGATCGTGGCCGGTCCGGTGCAGGCCACGTCGATCGGCACGGCCGGCAATCCGGCGTCCTCCAGCCAGCGCAGCCGCGACGGCGTGCCGTTGCGCATCACCACCTCGCCGCGCAGGTAGGCCTGCAGTTGCTCCACGTAGCGGCGCAGCTCCGCCGTGCTGGCGCCGCGCCGGCCGATGTGCGCCGCCGAGGAGTCACCGCGGCCGATGCCGCAGACGGCGCGGGCCGCCGATTCCAGTTGCAGCGTGGCCAGCGCGCTGGCCGTGACCGAGGCGTCGCGTGTGTTCGGGTTGGTGACGCCGGTACCGAGGCGAAGGCGCCCGGTGCGTGCCGAAGCCAGGCCGAGCTGGCCCCAGGGATCCGGCGCCAGGCACTGGGTGTCCGGGCAGAGCAGGATGTCGAAGCCCATGGCCTCGATCTCCGCGGCCAGCGCGGCGGTGTAGCCCGGCGAGGGCTCCATGACGATGCCGAACTCGGTCATGGCGCTTGCCGGTGTCGCCTGCCGCAGCGGATGGCTGGCGGCTTACTCGACGTTGCCGCGCACCCTGGGGCGAAGCTCGCGGTATCCCGGCCGCTGCGCCGACAGCTGCGTCGCCGTGAACCGGGAGTTGACCAGCGTCACCGTGCCGCCTCCCGAGACGCGCGCCTGGCGCACGGTCGGCTTGCCGCCCGGCGAGGCAGCCGAGGCAGCCCGACTGGCCGGGTTGGCCGGATCGGCCATGGCGACTGTCGCCACGAGCGTCAGCGTGGCGAGCGAAGCCACCAAGAGTCTTGCCAGTCTGTCGTGTTTCATGATCGGCTCCCGCTCCGGCGATGATGGCGACGATGGTAGCAAATCAGCCGGCCTTGCCCGCGGCGGGCGGAATCGAAAAGCCCGAAAAGCCCGAAAAGCCCGGCCTGGCACCGATCAGGGGTGCCTGTTCCGCGGGAAAGGTGCAACGTATACTCACTTTATCTCCCCCGCGTGATCTCCCGTTGTCCCGACGCCCGCCAGTACGACCAGCAGAAAGGCGCCACGATGAGCAATGAATCGCGGTCTTCGAGCACTGTGGCATGGAAGACGGTGGTCTTCACGGCCTTGCGCCTGGCGCTCGGTCTGCTGTGGGGCTGGATGGCGATCCGCTTCTGGTCGCCGGGCTTCGACTCCCATCTGCACCACTATCATGACGTGGCCCTGAGCAGCCAGCCGGGCATGCTGATGCCCTGGTTCGGCATGTGGGTCGGCATCATGTCGATCGCGGCGGATTTCTTCGCCGGTTTCGGTCGGCTGGCGGCCACGCTCGTCGCGCTCTGTCTGCTGCTGGGCTTCGCCCGGCGCACCGTCTACATCCTGGCGATCGTGCTGAGCATCCCGCTGTGGCCGCTGGCCGACGGGTTCCTGCTGCCCCATTCGTTCAGCGCCTTCGGCCTGAGCTCGGTGCTGATCTACTTCCTGCTGTTCATGGTGCTGATGCATGCGGACCGGCTCGCCATCCCGCAGTGGCCGGGCATCGATGACCTGATCCTCGGGCAGTGGCGCGGCTGGCGCTGGTTCTGCGGCTTCGGGCCGCGGCAGGATGCGGCAGCCTCCCCCGGAGTCGGGCGGCCGGGCTTCGCCCAGCGCTCACTCACCTGGCTGCTGGCGGCGGTCTTCGCGGTGCTGATCAGCGGCGTCGCCAACTCGCTGCACCTCGGGCACCCCGAATCCCCGAGCCCGTTCCAGGTCGGCGACCACGGGCTGGTGGCCGATCCCAGGCCCGTTGCGCTGCCACCGCTGGCGGGCGAGGGCGACACGGTGGAGATCCACCTCGAGGCGCTGGTCAGCAGGATCCGCATAGCGAGCGGGGTGAGCTACAACGGCAACACCTTCAACGACACGACACCGGGGCCCGTCATCCACGTCCGACAGGGGCAGACGGTGAAGATCCGCTTCACCAACCGCGACCCCCTGATGCCGCACTCGATCGATCTCCACTCGGCGAGGATCTCCCCCACCCGCGCCTTTGCCAGTGCCCGATACGGCGAGACGGTGGAGTTCTCCTTCAGGGCCGAGGTGCCCGGTGCCTTCCTCTACCACTGCAGCACCAACCCGGTGCTGCTGCACATGGCCAACGGCATGTACGGCGCCATCATCATCGACCCCATCGAGCCGCTGCCCAAGGTGGACGCCGAGTACGTGCTGGTGCAGAGCGAGTGGTACACGCAGCATGTCAGCGGCTCGAGCATGATGGCCGACTACAGGAAGATGGTGACCGACCAGGCGGACCTCGTGGTGTTCAACGGCATCGCCTTCCAGTACCGCGATAACCCGCTGCCCGTGAAGGTGGGCGAGACGGTACGCATCCACCTCGTCAACGCCGGTCCCAATCGCTGGAGCTCCTTCCATGTCATCGGCGGCATCTTCGATCGTGTCTATCCGCACGGCGACATGCAGCACGTGCTGACCAACGTGTCGGCCTACTCGGTCGGTCCCGGCCAGGGCAGCACCTTCGACATCCGCTTCACCGAGCCGGGCATGTATCCCTTCATGGACCACAACATGAGGAACATGATGCTCGGCGCGGAAGGGATGTTCGATGTGCACTGAGCCGGCTCACCGCTGCCGGGGCGCAGGCGTCTCGAGGACCTCGATCCATTCCCCGGCCGGGCCGATGGTGGCCGCCATCCTGCGCCCGTCGTAGGGGAACTCCCAGATCACCGCCGGGCGCCGGCGCCAGCGCGCCGGGATCGCCGCCAGGCTGTCACCGGTGAACGACACCATGGCCAGTCCTCCGGGCAGGGCGCCCGCCGCGCGGGGGCGCGGCCGGGCGCTGTCGGGATAGTCGTCGAGCTCGACGAGGAAGTTCTTCGGCAGGCTGGCGACCGCCAGCGGGAACTTCGTGCCTGCCGGCAGGCCGTGCGCGCGGCCGAGCACGCCGATGGCCCACTGCATGGTCTCGCCGACCTGCAGGCCGAGCGCATCGCCGTAGAAGGCGCGCAGCTCCTCCATGCTGGCACCGCCTACCACGGTGATGAACACGCGATCCACCGGGCTCTGTGCCGTGCCGAGGTCGTACTGTGTGCCGCCCGGGATGATGCGCGTGAGGTAGAGCAGTTCATCGCCTGGTCCGACGGCTTGCATCGCACGCGGCGCGCGCTCGCCGGCACCGAGGTTGGCCGGCGGCCCCACCATGCGGAATCCGGCAGCCGGGATGCTCTTCGCCAGCGCATCCGGATCCATGACCAGCAGTTCGGTCGCATTCCAGCCATGGGTGAGCAATGGCTCGGGCACCACCGTGCCCGCCGGGGCCTCGATGATGCGCACGAAGACGCTGGCGCCGCTGGCCGGACGCATCAGCACGTAGGGCTGGCCACGCATGGCCGCGGTATCCCAGGCCTGGGCGAGTTCGCCGGAGACCTCGCCGCGCACGGCCGTGGTGTAGTGCAGCCCCTGCTGCCAGGCCGGCTCCACCGCGGCGAGGCTGCGCACCACCAGCGTGACGATCGCGATGCTCTTCAACATGGTCCTGTCCCCCCTGGCCGCATCATAAAACCAAACACTCTGGCGGCGGCTGCACCTTCGGCGTATATATTTCGCAACGGGCGCCAGTCCGACTGGCCGTCCGGGTACGGCTTGCCGGGCCCTGGCACGGGAGCAGCCAGCGGACCGGCCATTCCATCACCACAGGGGGGGCTTCGTCATGCATGTGTTGTCTTTCGTCCCGTCACGCGCCAGCCGCGCGTGCCTGCTGGCCATCGGCATCGGCGCGGGCCTGGCCCCGGCGCTGGCTGCCGCCGAGGACCAGTCGGGCATTCCCGAGATCATCGTCACCACCCAGCGCCGCGAGGAAAACCTGCAGGCGGTGCCGGTGGCGGTCAGCGCCTTCGATGCCCGCGCGCTGGAGAACCGGCAGATCACCGACAACCAGGATCTGCAGTCGGTGGTGCCCAGCCTGAAGATGACCAACAACATCGCCTCGCCGACCAACCTGTCGCCGTCCCTGCGCGGCTCCCTGCAGCAGGATGCCTCGATCATCGTCGCCGAATCGCCCTTCGGCATGTATATCGACGATGTCTACATCGGGCGCCTGAACGGCAACAACATCGCGCTGAACGACGTCGAGCGGATCGAGGTGCTGCGCGGGCCGCAGGGCACGCTCTACGGCCGCAACACGCTGGCGGGCGCCCTCAAGTTCATCACGCGCACGCCGGGCCAGGACTCGAGCTGGTTCGATGCCAGCATCGGACTGGGCAATCACGAGCAGAACGTGCTGAAGGCCTCGGCCGGTGGCGCCTTGAACGATGACTGGGCCGGCTCCATCGCCGGCCTGCACAGCTACAAGAAGGGCGAGTTCGACAACGTCGTCACCCACGAGGAGACCGACGAGCAGCGGAACAACGCCGTCCGCGGCAAGCTGCGCTACACCGGCATCGACAATCTCGACGTGGTCCTCTCGGCCTCGTTCCTCGAGAGCAAGCACGACTCGCTGCAGCTGGTGAACGCCACCACCCCCGGCGTGTCGGACGTCAACCAGTACACCTCCGACGACCTGGTGCCGACCTACGGCTACTACAACGTTGCCACGCCGACCAATCCCTCGCCGAAGCCGCCGCCGATCGCGAGCGACCCCGAGGGCGAGACGAAGCAGACCATCGCCTCGCTGAACCTGTCGTACGACTTCGGTGGCATCACGCTGCGGTCCATCACCGCCTACGTGAATACCGATGACTTCTTCAGCACGGACTTCAGCGGCCGGGGCGGCATCACCGGCGCCTCGACGGCGGACGTGGACCAGTGGACCCAGGAGTTCCATCTCTTCGGCAAGGCCATGGGCGACCGCCTCAACTACCTGCTCGGCCTGTATTACCTCAACGAGCAGGGCGACCAGGACTTCGGCTGGGCCCTGTCCGCCCTCGGCCCTGCGGCGTCCAGCAGCCAGCTCGACATCGACACCGATTCGTACTCGGTGTTCGGCCAGGCCGACTACCTGATCACCGATGCCCTCAAGGCCACGGTGGGCGCGCGCTGGGTACGGGACGAGAAGAAGTTCGACATGGCGTTCCAGGGGCTGTTGCCGCCGGTCACCCCGCTGACGGACGGCGCGCACCTGAAGGACGAGTGGTCGGAATTCACGCCACGCTTCGCGCTCGACTACACCTTCGAACCCTTCGGTGAAGTCGACAGCCTCATGGCCTATGTCTCCGCCGCGAGGGGCTTCAAGTCCGGCGGCTACAACGGCATCGCCATACTCAATGCCAACGTCGCCAAGCAGAGCTACGGTCCCGAGGAGAACTGGACCTACGAGGGCGGCATCAAGCTCGATGCGCTGGACCGGCGGGTGCGCCTGAACATGGCGTACTTCTGGGCGGACATCGACGACCTGACCGCCAATGCCACGGTCGGCCTGTCGTTCCCGGTGGACAATGTCGGCGATGCCCAGGTCCACGGCCTGGAACTCGACCTCACCATGGCGCCCACCGAGAACCTGACGGTGTACTGGAACGCGGTGTTCCAGCACGGCTCCTACGGCACGCTGGACCCGATGGCCGCACCATCCCAGGCGGTCTACAAGTTCCAGGTGCATCCGCGGGTGCCGCAGGTGCCGAGCTACGCCTACACGCTCGGCTTCGACTACGGCCTGCCGCTGGACTTCCTCCGCTCCGGCAGCAAGTTCCGCGTCGGCATGGACTGGTTCAACACCGACGACTACATCACCAGCGCCACCAACGATTTCCAGGCCAGCGAATACGACCGGCTCAACGGCTACCTGGCACTGGACATCGACGAGCACTGGGGTGTGCGCCTCGACGTCAAGAACATCGCCGACTCAGACGAGATCACCTCGGGCAGCCGCAAGACCACCTTGGCGCGCCTGCCCGATGGCACCATCATCGCCCCGCCCGGTGGCGGCGGTCTCGGCGGCTTCATCACCATGCCGCCGCGCGAGTGGCTGCTGCAGGTCACGTACCGGATGTAACGGGATTGGCCTCGATACGCCCGGGGAGCGATCCCCGGGCGTTTTTTCACCTGGCTACCATGGCACCAGCCAGCCCGCGTCGGTGCCGTCATTACCATTGACGCTACCGGGCGACATCCCGGCATGGCGTGGTGCGGTATCATCACGTCATGCTTCGATCGACCCTCGAGTCTCCATGAAGCTGGCGAGCCTGGAGGCGATTGCCGTCGCCCTGCGCGATGCCGGGGCCCGCTACCTGATCGTCGGCGGACTGGCGGTCGCCGCACACGGCTACGGCCGTGTCACGTTCGATCTCGACCTGGTGGTGCAATTGCAACCCGATAACCTGCGCCGGGCCATGCAGGCGCTGGAGTCGCTGGGCTATCGCCCGACGCTGCCGGTCCAGACGCGACAATTCGCCGATGCCGAGAGCCGCGATGCCTGGATCCGCGACAAGAACATGGTCGTCTTCCAGATGCACAGCGACAAGCACCCCGAAACGCGGATCGACCTGTTCGTGTCCGAACCTTTCGACTTCGATTCGGAGTACGACGCCGCTCTCGTCGGCGAGATTCTGCCGGGTCTGCCAGTGCGTTTCGTGTGCCTGGAGACCCTGGTTCAGATGAAGGCCATGGCCGGCCGGCCCAAGGACCTGGAAGATGTCAGGCAACTGAGACTGTTGCAGCAGGAACCCGATCATGGCGAATGAGAACCCGCCGGATGCCGCCACCGCCTGGCATGAGCACAACATCTCGCAGCTGCGCCATTTTCGCTCGCTGAGCCTGCGCGCCAGGCTGGAAGCCGTTCAGGGCATGGCGGACGTCGTTCGGCATTTTCGGCAGATGAGGGTCGAGGGCCGCTTCAAGGAATCAGGGATCCGCGGGGGTGAGGCTCGGCATCCAGCCGACCACTCTGCGAGAGGGAGGAGCGGATAGCGTTCCCGAAGTCCGTGCCGGGATCGATGCAGCCGCCCGGAGTTCGCTCCCCGGGCGCTTTTTTGCCGGCCTATTCCGGCACCAGCCAGCCCGCGCTCCAGCGGCCACGGCCCTGGATCGACAGCGTGCGCCACAGCCAGGGTGCCAGCGCGGCGATCTCCGCATCGACTCCCCAGGGCAGGTTCACGGCCACCACGCCGGAACCGCGCAGGCCGTCGTGTCCCTCGCCCTCCACCTCGACGGCGACCTGGTAGACACGCCGCAGCCCCAGGGCGGCAATGCGGGCGGGAAGGCGCGCGCCCGGGCGATGGCGCAACAGCGGGTACCAGAGCAGGTAGACGCCCGTCGCCCAGCGCCGATGGCAGGCCGCCAGCAGCTCCACCACCCGGCGGTAGTCGTCCTTGTCCTCGTAGGCGGGATCGATCAGCACCAGGCCGCGGCGCTCGGGTGGCGGCAGCAGTGCCGGCAGGCCCTCGAAGCAGTCGCGCGCGTGCAGGTGCACCTGCGGGTCATGGCCAAACAGGCGGTGCAGCGCTGCCAGCGCCTGCGGGTGCAGCTCCATGAGCACCAGGTGATCGGCGGGCCGCAGCAGCGAGCGGGCGAGCCAGGGTGAGCCGGGATAGCGCCGCAGGGCGCTGCCGCCATTGCAGCCGCGTACGGCCTCGAGGCAGGGGGCGATCTCCGCCGGGGCATCGCCCGCCGCCAGCACCCGGCCGATGCCGCCTTCGAACTCCGCATTCCGGCGTGCCTCGCGGCTGCCGAGGTCGTAGAGCCCCGATCCCGCATGGGCGTCGAGCACCCGCAGTGGCTTCTCCTTGCGCAGCAGGGCGCGCAGCACCAGCGCCAGGACGGCGTGCTTGAGCACGTCGGCGTGGTTGCCGGCATGGTATTCGTGCTGGTAGCTGAGCATGGCGCTGCGCAGGTTATCAGCATGCGGGCGGCAATACGGAATTCGGGGATAATACCGCCCCGCCAGATCACGACCGGGCACCGCCGGGGACGCCGATGGGACGCATATTCGAAGTACGCAAGCACACCATGTTCGCGCGCTGGAACCGCATGGCCAAGCAGTTCACGCGCATCAACAAGGACATCACCATCGCCGTGAAGGCCGGCGGCACCGATCCGTCGAACAATCCGGCGCTGAGGCGCGTCATCCAGAATGCCCGCGCCATCAACATGCCGAAGGACAAGGTCGAGGCCGCCATCAAGCGCGCCGCCGGCAAGGACGTCGCCAACTACGAGGTGGCGATCTACGAGGGCTACGCCCCGCACGGCGTGGCCATCCTGGTGGAAACCGCCACCGACAACCCGACCCGCACCGTCGGCAACGTGCGCAACATCTTCAACAAGCACGGCGGCAACCTCGCCAGCACCGGCAGCGTCAGTTTCATGTTCCGCCGCATGGGCGTGTTCCGCCTGGCCCCGGAGGGCATCGACCAGGATGACCTCGAGCTCTACCTCATCGACCACGGCCTGGAGGAGATGGGCGAGAGCACGGGAGAGAAGGGCGAGCCGCAGCTGGTCATCCGCTGCCTGTTCCCGGAGTTCGGCCACCTGCAGAAGGCGCTGGAGGATCGCGGCATCACGCCGGTGTCCGCCGAGCAGGAGTACGTTTGCACCAGCGCCACGGAGCTGCCCGAGGACCAGGCCAGGGAAGTGCTCGAGCTCATCGACAAGCTCGAGCAGGACGAGGACGTGCAGAAGGTCTACCACACCCTCGCCTGAGGCCCCGGCCTGAGGCCCAGGCCTGCGCCACGCGGCTGCGGCAAGCCGCCGCAGCCCGCAAGCGGCGGAGCCGGCCGCCCGTCCTGACGGTGGACATATTGTCGGGTGACGCTGGCCCCGTAGCCCCGCCTGGGTCGATAATTGCCGCCCTCGCCCTTCCGGCTGGAGCGCCGCCATGTACATCAATTTCTGGTATCCGATTGCCCGCAGCACCGAGGTGTCGGCCGACAAGCCGCTGAAGGTGACGCTGCTGGGGCTGCCCTTCGTCACCTACCGCGACCAGTCCGGCAAGGCGCATGTGCTGGCGGATACCTGCGTGCACCGCGGCGGCTCGCTCGGCGCCGGTCGCATCAAGGACGGCTGCGTGGTCTGCCCCTACCACGGCTGGGAATTCTCCGGTGACGGCAAGTGCACCCGCATCCCCTCGCTGGGCGACGATGCCAAGCTGCCGGCACGCGCCAAGGTGGACAGCTACCCGGTCCAGGAGAAGTACGGCATCGTCTTCGCCTTCCTCGGCGACCTGCCCGAAGCCGAGCGCCCGCCGCTCTACGACATCGAAGAGTACGGCCAGGCGCCCTGGAAGGCCCAGCTCTACGTGCTCGACGTCAAGGCCTACTACGAGCGCTCCATGGAGAACGGGCTCGATCCGATCCACAACGAGTTCGTGCACCCGCTGCAGGGCGCGCCCATGATGTCGCCCGAGCGCCAGCGCCAGCCGGTGCCGGTGGAGGACATCCCCTGGGGCAGCAAGTTCTACGTGCCCTTCGGCGACAAGCTGATCAAGGACACCGACCTCTCCCGCATCAAGACCGGCGATCGCCTCGGTGCCGCCGGCTCCTGGCACCAGGGACCGAACCAGCTGGTCACCTGGATCGACCTCACCGCCACCAACTCCTTCCACCAGTACCTGTTCGAGGCCCCGGTCGACGAAGGCAGCACGCGCATCTTCTTCGTCAACATGCGCAACTGGCTCACCGACGACAAGCACGACCAGCGCATGGAGGATGTCACCCTGCGCATCGTCCACGAGGACATCCTCGTGCTCGAAAAGCTCAATCCGGTGCGCACACCGGACACCAATACCAAGGAGGTGCTGGTCCCGGGTGACTACGCGCTGGTGCGCTACCGCGAGTGGCTGAAGAAATGGGATGCCATGGGCTGGCGCATCGACATGAAGGCACTGCGGGCGAAGCAGGGCGATGTCGCCATGACCATCCCCTGCCCGGCGCGTCGCGAATCCGGCAACTGGGTGCTCGACACGGTGCCGTTGCTGCCGGCGGCCGCGCCGGCAACGGCCGCGGAGCGCCGCGCCTGACCGACGCTGCCGCGCCCCTGACGCGAGGCGAAAGCTGCACTTGACTGGCTGCGTTGACAGGCCGGTGGCCGGATCCATACTGGCGCGCACCTCATGTCCCGGAGGGGTACCGTCATGCGCAACGTCGTTCCAGCCATCGTCCTCGTCACCGCCATGGGCCTGTCGCCGCTGCCGGCCACGGCCGGCGGCAAGTCCAGCTTCTCGCCGCCAGCCGGGGCCACCGTCTCCGAGGAAGGGCCGCGCCGGCTGAAGGTCTACCGGATCCCGAATATCCCCAAGGCCGCGGAAGCCTACTACGGGACCGACAACCTGCATGTCATCGCCCAGGTCCAGGATCCCGACGCGGTGCGCAGCAAGCCCACCGACGGCGGCGCACTCACCTGGACCTTCACCGACCAGGGCACGGAACTGACCCGCATCAACGCCATCGGCAACGACGCCTGTTCCTATTTCTTCCCCGACATGAAGCAGGTCGCCTGGACCTCGGTGCGCGACCACCTGGACCTGCCGCTCGGCAACTGGTCCGATCCGAAGAACTACCCGCAGGGCGGCGAGCTCTACATCTCGGACCTGAAGGGTGGCAACGTCAAGCGCCTGACGAACAACCTGGACTATGACGCGGAAATCTCGGTGTCACCCGACGGCCGGTGGATCGTCTTCGGCCGCCAGATCGACGGCGACATGGACCTCTGGCGCATGCATGCCGATGGCACCGGCGAACAGCGCATCACCGACACCCGGGACTGGGACGAGGGCCGCCCCATGTACCTGCCGGACAGCGAGACGGTGATGTTCCGCGCCTGGCGGCACGAGGACTACGGCAGGATCCGCCCGACACCGATGACGGTGTTCACCATCCGCCACGACGGCACCGGCCTCAAGGCGCGCACCCGTCCCGGCACCGGCATGAACTGGAGCAGCTACCCGGCGCCCGACGGGCGGCACTTCATCGCCGTGCAGGTCATCGGCAACAACAACTGGGAGATCTTCCTCTACGACATGGAGAACCCGGACGCCGAGCCCGAGCGGCTGACATGGAACGACAGCTTCGACGGCCTCGATTCGATCTCCCCGGATGGCTCGAAGATGCTGTTCGCCCGGGCGCTGGGCAAGGGCTTCATGAGCGACCTGTATACCCACGTCATGGACATCTCGTCGCTGAACATCGGGCCCGAGAACTACAAGGGCAAGCGCTAGCGATCGAGGTTGGCGACGAAGAAGCGCGCGCTGCGATCGTCGGCAAAATCGATCTGCCGGTCGGCGCTGGTGCTGGCCGGGTTGTCGAAAAGCTGGTGCGAATAGAGCCCGAAGCCCTGGTGGTTGCCGCCCGGCAGGGTGAGGTAGCGCACCGTGGGCGGCAGCCTCGCCTTGACGGCCTCGAAGCGCTCCGGCGTCAGCAGGCCATCGCGCTCGCCGCGGATAAACAACACCGGCACCTGCAGGTTGCGAAAATCGCCTGGCACGTCGCTGGCCCAGAGCGCCAGCGCCTTGACCGGCGGCGCGTGGCGGGCCATCAGCTCCAGCGCGGCAAACCCGCCCATGGAATGGCCGATCACCACCCAGTCGCCCACGCCGAAGCGGGCCATGCGGGCCGCCGCGCCCTCGATCGCGTTGATGGGCAGTCGCAGGGCACCGGCCGGCGCATACACGGTGTAGCCGATGGCGGCGAAGTAGGCCGCCGTCTTCGCGTAGGCGAGCGGTTCGACGAGGGCGCCCTGCATGATGAGCAGGCCGTGGCCATTCGGCCTCGCCGGCGTGAAGACCAGCGCGCCGTCATCCTCGACGGTGGCCGTGTAGCCCTCGCCCTTCAGGTAGGCGTCCGCCTCGGGCAACGGCCGGCCTTCGAGCTGGTACAGGGCCAGCACCACGGTGCCGGCCAGCACCATCAGCCCGACCATGGCAATGCCTATTTTCTGCAGCATGTGGATATCCCCGCGGGTGCACAAAAAGAAAGGCCGCATTGCTGCGGCCTTTCAGTGAGATCGGGTGTGCCCAACCCCTGGATCGGTATCTCGATCCGCGCGCTCAGACCGCCACCGAAGGCAGCTCCGCTGTCCGGCCGAGACGCGAGGGTTGCAGCGACACCGTCGAAATCTCACTAGACATTGGATCACCTCCTTTTCGCTGTTGGACGAGACCTGAGTATTGGGGACAGCCGCGACAAATTGCAAGCTGCGCGCGTCACACTCTGCGGGCCGCCAGGCTAGCGATATCGCTGGCGCTTGCAAGCCGTCACACTGCATTGCTCGCAGCGAGGCGCGCCCGCCAGGCATACCCCGGCGTGGGATGCACTGGCGAATGCCGTCAGCAGGGCGGTGGTCTCGCGCACATCGGCACCGGCCTGGCGCGACCAGGCCTCGAGCAGGCCGGCGGCCGCCTCCGCCGTCGGCGGGCGATGGCTGATGCCGAGCCGGCCGGGCCCCAGCAGGCGCGCAAGGTGCTCCGCCGCCAGCGGCGGATCGAGCGGCTGCTCACCGGCCCGTGCCAGTGCAGCCGGGAAATCGTAGTCATGCCGCTGCAGGGTCGAGCGGACCTGCTCCAGCAGTTCACGAGGCCGGAGCTGCGCGGGATTGCGGCGGAACCAGTAGCAGGCCTGGGTCATGCCGCCGCCCACCACGTCGGGCAGGTCCTCGAACTCCTCGCAGGCGAAGCAGCGTTCCTGCAGTTCGGGGGCGAAGAACGCCTCGAGCGTTTCGCGGTCCACGCGACGCGGGCCCATCCGGCCATTGGCCTGGCCGGGCACCAGCGGATGCCAGTGCAGCAGGATGAAGTCGCCGTCATCGGCGAGCGCCTGCATGAGGCACGCCCGGTAGGCCGCATGGCGCACCGGGTCCATGTTGTGCAGCAGGCCATGGTCCAGCACCAGGTCGAACCGGTCCGGCGGCTGCCAGTCGGTGATGTCGGCCTCGACGGTGTGGATGGTCACGCCCTGCTGCGCGGCGCGTGCCTGCGCGTATTCCAGCGCCCTCGGCATGAAATCCAGTGCCGTGACCTGCCAGCCCATGGTCGCCAGGAACAGCGAATCGGTGCCGGCGCCGCAGCCCATGTCCAGCACCCGGCCCGGCGGGCGTCGACGGCAGACCTCGGCCAGGAACAGCGTCGGCTCCTGGTGTGCCCAGGGCAATTCCTGCCAGGTCTTCGCCCAGTCGTAGGTGGCGAAGAACGTCTTTTTCTCGTGGCTGCTCATGTCCCGGGCTGCAGCAGCGCCTGCGCCTCCGCCCCCAGCGCCGCGAGACGCTCTCCGAGCTGCTGCGCGGCCTGCGGCAGGTCCGCCATGGCGAAGCCGGCTGGCACCTGCCAGGGCTCGCCGATGACGATCGCCACCCGGCTGAACGGCAGCGGCAGCAAGAATTCGTCCCAGCTGTTCCAGCGCTTGCAGGGACGGGCAGCGTAGGCAACCGGAATCACCGGCACCTTCGCCATCCTCGCCAGCAGCACGGCGCCGGGCTTGAACTCGTGGCGGGGACCCTTGGGGCCGTCGGCGGTCAGCACCAGCGAGCGGCGCTGGCCGTGCACGACGTTGTACATGTCGCGCAGCGCCTCCCCCGAGGCGCGGGTCGAGGAACCCCGCAGCGGCTCCATGCCCCAGGCGCGGATCATCGCCGCGGGTACCTCGCCGCTGACCGAGGGGCTGGTGAGGATGGCGATCGGCATTCCGGCGCGCGCCTCGCGCCGCAGCAGCCAGGCACAGAACACGTGCATCTGGTGCCAATAGACGATGATCGCCGGCTGGCCCTCCCGGCGCAGCTTCTCCAGATGCCCGGCGCCGCGAATGGCGGTGACGCGGCAGGTCGACCAGAGCAGGCCGAGGAACAGGCGGATCAGCGCCACCAGCAGGCCGTACCAGAGGCGCCGGCCGGCCGACATGCGTCGTTGCGACCGCACCGGGATGCCGGACGGGCGAAAGCGCCGGGCACGCTGGCTCGGGGCGTATTCTCGGCGTTCCTGCTCGGGCTCGCTCGGCATGCGGAGGGGAAGGTCCTGCGGCTGCGGAATTGTCGCACACCCCGCGCCGGGGCACGCCGGGTTTCCGCAGGCCGATTGGCTGACTAGAATGGCAGCGTCTCACCCATGGCCGGCCGCAGCGAAGCCGTTCCAGCGCATGACCGCCACCGCCACCGATCTCCGCCTGCCACCCGGGCCGGCGGAGCGCCACACGCTGAATGCCGACCCGGCGAGCCTGGCGGTGATGACCCGCCTTGCCGCGGAGCATGGCGACCTGGCCTGCGTGTGGTCGGCGGACCGCCCGCACCCTAGCCTGTTCCTCAACGACCCCGCCCACATCCGCCACGTGCTCGTCGGCAACCACGGAAACTACGTCAAGGGCGTGGGATTCGAGCGGGTGCGGATGCTGATGGGCAACGGCATCATCACCAGCGACGGCGAACACTGGCGCCGGCAGCGCACCATGATCCAGCCGGGCTTCACCCGCGGCAGCGTGGCGCGGCTGTCCGGGCGGGTGCTGGAGCACAACCTGGAGCTGGTCGAGGCCTGGCGCGGCCTGGCCGACCGGGGCGAGGCCATCAACATCACCACCGCCATGAGCCACTACGGCCTGGAGGTGATCCTGCGGGCCATATTCAGCGTCGATCTGCCACGGCTGGTGGCGGGCGCCAATCCCTTCGCCTTCCTGGCGGAGGACCCGACCCGCGACATCCGCACCGTGCTCAAGGTGCGCGAGCTCGGCCGCGTGATCCACGAGTGCATCGTTGCCCGGCGCGCCGGCGGGGAGCGGCCCCACGATTTCCTCTCGCTGATGCTCGATGCCCGCGACCGCAAGACCGGCGCGGCCATGACGGACGGCGAGATCCTCGACGAGCTGAAGACGCTCATCGTCGCCGGCCACGAGACCTCGGCCGGCACGCTCAACTGGTGCTGGTACCTGCTGTCGCACCACCCGGAGATCGAGCAGCGCCTGCTGGAGGAAGTCCGCAGCCAGCTGCAGGGCGAGGCCTTCGGCTTCGAGCAGCTGATGGGCCTCGACTACATGGCGCGGGTGCTCAAGGAAACCCTGCGGCTGTACCCGCCGGTCTGGCTCTTCACCCGCCGCGCCGTCGGCGCCGACCGCATCGGCGGCTACGATGTGCCCGCCGGCAGCCACGTCTTCATCTCGCCCTACCTGCTGCACCGCAATCCGCGCTTCTGGGAGGACCCGGAGCGCTTCGATCCGGAGCGCTTCGCCGGCGCGGCAGGCGAGGCGCGCGAGAAGGAAGCCTTCATCCCGTTCTCGGCCGGCTCCCGCCGCTGCGCAGGGGAATACTTCGCCTTCGTCGAGATGCACATGCATCTCGCGCTGCTGATGCCCCGCTACCGGCTCGCCTGTGTCGACCCGGCGCCCATGGACATCGACCCGGCCATCAACCTGCGGAGCCGTTCCGGGATCATGATGACCATCAGCCACCGCCCGAGGGAAAATCCCGCCCCATGACCCTGCCCGATACCCTGACCCTGGCGCTGGACGCGCGCGCCGACAGCCGCCGGCACATCCACTACATTGCCGGCGAGGAACAGAAGAGCCGGATCAGCTTCGCCGGCCTGAAGTCCACGGCCCTCGGCGTGCTGCGGCACTTCCAGGACTTCGGCATGAAGCCCGGCGACGAGCTCATCATCTTCACCGGCAGCAACGAGCAGTTCATCGACAGCTTCTGGGCCTGCCTGTACGGCGGCATCGTGCCGGTGCCGGTCGCCGTCGGCATCAGCGACGACCACCGCCTGAAGCTGCTGAAGATCTTCCGCCAGCTGCGCAACCCCTGGGTGTACACCGAGAAGGCCCAGCTTGGCCGCCTGCGGGAGTTCGCCGAGGGCGCGGGGCTCCTTGCCGAGTTCGAGGCCCTGAACGCGCGGGCGCTGCCGGTCGAGGCCCTGCGCGAGCTGGCCGGCGCCGGCAGCCTGCGCGAGCCCCGGCCCGGCGACGTGGCCTTCATCCAGTTCTCCTCGGGATCCACCAGCGAGCCCAAGGGCGTGGTCCTCACCCATGCCAACATCATGGCTAACCTGCGGGGCATCGTCCGTGCGGCGGCATTCACCGAAGAGGATGTCAGCCTGTCCTGGATGCCGCTGACCCATGACATGGGGCTGATCGGCTTCCACCTGTGCATGCTGGCCGCGGGCATCGAGCACACCATCATGGACACCCGGCTGTTCAGCCGACGCCCGCTGCTCTGGCTCAAGGAAGCGAGCGCGCGCGGCGCCACCCTGCTGAGCTCGCCCAACTTCGGCTACAAGCACTTCCTCAAGGTCTTCGAGTCCCGCGGGCTCACCGGCATCGACCTGTCGAAGGTGCGGCTCATCTTCAACGGTGCCGAGCCGATCTCCGTGCCGCTCTGCGAGCGCTTCCTGCAGGCCATGGCGCCCTTCGGCCTGCGCCGCCAGGCGATGTACCCGGTCTACGGCCTCGCCGAGGCCAGCCTCGCCGTGTCGTTCCCGCCGCCCGGGCGCGAGTACCGAACGGTGAGCGTCGACCGCCGCAGCCTGGGCGTGGGCCAGGCCTTCCGGCCGGCTGCTGCGGGCCACCGCGACGCGCTGGAGCTGATGCAGCTCGGCAGCGCCGTGGACCATTGCGCCATTCGCATCGTCGACGACGCCGACGCGGCGGTCGCCGAGCGCCATGTGGGCCACATCCAGATCCGCGGCGGGAACGTCACCGGCGGCTACCACGGTGGGGCCCATGCCGATGCCTTCACCGCCGACGGCTGGCTGCGCACCGGCGACCTCGGCTTCCAGGTCGATGGCGAGCTGGTGGTGACCGGCCGTCACAAGGAGCTGATTTTCGCCAATGGCGAGAACTGCTATCCGCATGACATCGAGGCCATCGCCGAGGGTGGCACCGGCGTCGAGCTCGGCAAGCTGGTCGTTGCCGGGGCGCGCCGCGACAATGCCGACGAGGACGAGCTGCTGGTGTTCCTGCTGCACCGCGGTTCGCTCGCGGACTTCATCCCGCTCGCCAACCGGGTCCGCCGGCGCATCACCGAACAGACCGCGCTGCAGGTCGGCCACGTGCTGCCGGTGAAGAACATCCCCAAGACCACCAGCGGCAAGATCCAGCGCGGCCTGCTGGTCCGCGCCTACGAGGAAGGGCAGTTCGACGAGGTGATGAAGGAACTCGACGCCATGCGGCTCGATCACCACGATCCGTCGGTGGAGACCGAGTCCGACATCGTGCAGCTGCTCCGGCGCATCTGCGCCAGCGTGGTCACCGACCGCCGCGTCGGCGTCGACGACGACTTCTTCGAGATCGGCGTCAGCTCCATCGCCCTGGCGCAGATCTTCGAGCGTATCGACGAGGAATACCCGGGACTGCTCGCCATCGAGGACCTGTTCGACCGGACCTCCATCCGCGCCATCGCCGCCTTCCTCGAGGAACGGCTGGCGCAGCGCTGAGGCCGGGGGAGATCCCCGCCATCAGGCGTCGTTGAGCCGCCATTCGGCGCGGTAGTTGAGCCCCAGGCGCACCAGCCGCTGCAGCAGGCCGGCGTAGTCCAGGCCATCGCTGCCGGCGGACTCGGCGAAGTCCTCCCCCTGCGCGAGGTTGGGATTGCAGTTGGCCTCGAGCACGAAGACGCTGCCATCCTCGCGCATGCGGAAGTCCATGCGCGCATAGCCGCTCATGTGCAGCGCGCGGTAGATGCGCTTGGCGAGGCGCCCGATGCGCTCGTGGTCCGCCGCCGCCAGCCCGTTGGCCCGGCCGGTGCGGATGCCGTGCTTCTTCTGGTACTTCAGGTCCCACTTCACCTTGCGCGTGGCGATGCCGGCCATGGCCTGGGGCAGCGTGCCGAAATCCATCTCCCAGACCGGGAAGGTACTGAGCCGGTCGTTGCCACAGACGCCGACGTAGAGCTCGCGTCCCTCGATGTACTCCTCCACCAGCGCATCGGTGCGCGTGCTCTCGTGGATGAAGTCGATGCGCTCCTTCAGCCGTACCCGGTCCTCGACGATGGAGGCCTGGGCGATGCCGAGCGAGGCGTCCTCGGTGGCGGACTTGACGAACAGCGGGAACTTCAGCTTCGCCGACAACCGGTAGGGATGGCCGTGGCGGAAGATGGCGAACTGCGGCGTCGGGATGCGGTGCCAGGAGAGGATCTGCTTGGACAGCACCTTGTCCCGCGACAGCATCATGCCGCGCGGGTTGCAGCCGGTGTACGGCTGGCGCATCAGCTCGAGGTAGGCGACGATGTGCTGGTCGTAGGTGATGATCCCCTGGAATTCCTGCAGCAGGTTGAAGGCCACATCCGGCGTCCAGCCGGAGACCGCAGCGCGCAGGTCAGCGAGGTTGTCGTACAGGCCCAGCATGCGCACCTCGTGGCCGGCGGCCTTCAGGTGCGTCATGACGTCGTACTCGGTCCTCCACTCGTTGATCTGCTGCTCCGTGTAGCCATCGAGGCTCTCCGGCGGCACCAGGCTCTCGTGGGTCAGCACCAGGACGCGCAGTTTCTTCATAGGGTGTACCGCTCGCGGCCCCGCCGCACGAAGTCGAAGAGGATGCGCTCGAGCAGCGCGAACAGCTCGCGCTGCGTCACCCGCAGGGACCCCACCACCACCAGGTCCAGGTCCCGTGCCCGGCGGATGACCATGCGCAGCACGTGGTGGACCAGGTACGGGTGCAGCTGCGAGCGTCGCACCAGCAGCCGGTGCAGCTGCGGCCGCACCTGGCGGATGAAGGTCGCGGCCGGCTGCTGGCCCGGGTTCTCGTAGCGCAGGCCGAACACGCGCAGCAGGCGGCTGTCGTAGCGGCGGGCATCGCTGCGGTCGTCGCCCGCCAGCTTGTCGCGGTAGTGCTGGCGCAGGCTGCGCCGGTTGCCGGCGAGCGGCTCGATCACCGCGCGCGAGCGCACCGGCGGCGGCTCGCCGCGGATCTCCTGCATCAGCTCATCCACGTAGCGCAGCTTGCGCAGCGCATGCCAGGCCAGGTAGTCGCTGCGCCAGGTGGAGTTCGGCGCCAGCCACACGGCGAAGGTCTCGGCGAAATCCTCGGTGGGATGGCTCTGCGCATACCAGTGGCCGAGGTGCATGACGTAGTTGCGACTGGTGATGCGCGGCGTGTAGCTGCGCGGATACGGGCGCGTGGCCGGGCCGAAGGCAAGCCTCCAGCGCTTGCGCCGCCGCAGCCGGTAGGCGTTGTCGAGCGCATGCCCGGTCTCGTGGCGCAGGATGCGCGCCATCCAGCGCGCGTTGCCGCCCTCCACCTCGTGCATCATGCGCCGCTCGAGGCGGGCGAGCCGCGGGTGCGCCAGGTAGAAGGGAATGGCCACGCCGGGCACGCCGTCCGGGCAGAACCACTCCTCCGAGAGCCAGAAGTGCGGCCGGAACACGAAGCCGCGGCGGCCCAGCTCCTGGTCGAGCCGCCGCAGCGCTGGCGCCAGCGGGCTCTTCTCCAGCACCAGGCCGAGGTCGTGGAAACGCAGGTCGAGCAGCGCCTCGTCCTCGAGGCCGGTCCACCACAGCCGTGGCCTGCGACGCGCGGCGGGCGCGCTGCCGCGGCCCCGTCGCCCGCCCCTGTTCCCGCGCTTGTCCCGGCTCTTGCCCCGTGCCATGGCGCCATTGCCGCTGATGCTGCAGCGAGTCTAGCAGGCTGGCTGCGGCTGGCCGCATCCGGCGACCTGCGTCACACTTCGCGCCCATCCCCTGCGGCATAGTGCCGGCGGGTTACACGGGTGTTGTCCATGGGTATGTCGCGTCCCGGCCGGGGGTTCCTGGCTGCCTTGCTGTTGCCTGCCATGGCGTCCGCCACGGTTTACCAGGGCAACCCCGGCAATTATCTGGCCCTGCTCGACCAGCTGCAGCCGGGCGACACCCTGCAGCTGGCTGCCGGCACCTACCGCGACCAGCTGCAGATCAGTGACCTGCACGGCGCACCGGGCGCCTACATCACCATCACCGGCCCGCAGTCGGGTGCCGCCGCCGTGTTCCTCGCCGACAACTGCTGCAACACCGTGCAGCTCGACGACGTCTCCTGGCTCGAGGTCTCGCACCTGACGCTGGACGGCACCGGCACCGAAGGCCCCTTCGGCGTCGACTCGCGCAACGTCACCCACCACGTGACCATCTCCGACCTCACCATCATCGGCTACGGCGCCGACCAGCAGATGGATGGCATCTCCACCAAGGGCCCGGCCTGGAACTGGATCGTGCGCCGCAACCGCATCATCGGTGCCGGCACCGGCATGTACTTCGGCAGCTCCGACGGCAGCGCGCCCTTCGTCGCCGGCCTGATCGAGTACAACGTGGTGCTGGACACGCTCGGCTACAACGCGCAGATCAAGCACCAGAACCCGCGGCCGTCGAACATCGGCATGCCCACCGGGGTGAACCGCACCATCATCCGCCACAACGTGTTTTCCAAGGCCAACGGCGCCAACGGCGGCGACAGCGCCAGACCCAACCTGCTGGTGGGCCACCTGCCGCTGTCCGGCACGGGCCAGGACGACAGCTACGAGATCTACGGCAATTTCTTCTACGAGAACCCGACCGAGGCACTGTTCCAGGGCGAGGGCAACATCGGCCTGTACGGCAACCTGTTCGTCAATTCCGTGGGCGATGCGCTCAACATCGTCCCCCACAACGACCAGCCGCGCTCGGTGACGGTCTTCCAGAACACCGTGGTGGCGGATGGCCGCGGCATCTATGTCAGCGGCGGCAAGGCCGGTTTCACGCAGCGGATCATCGGCAACGCCGTGTTCGCCGCACCGGCCATCAGCGGGCCGAACCAGGCCTCCAACATCACCGCTGCCTACGGTTCCACCAACCTGTATCTGAAGAATCCCTGGGGCGCGATCGGCCAGCTCGATCTCTACCCGCTCGCCGGCATGCTCGAAGGGACGGCCATCGATACCAGCGCCTTCACCGGCTACACGGACTGGAGCCTGGATTTCAACGGTCGCGCCCGTGACCAGGCGTTTCGCGGCGCCTACAGCGGCGCGGGCAGCAACCCCGGCTGGAAGCTGGCACTGGCGATGAAGGACAGCGCCGCGCCGGTCACGCCCGCGCCCACGCTCAGCTTCAGCGCCACGCCGGCGTCGATCGCCAACGGCGGCAGCACCACGCTGGCCTGGTCGAGCACCGATGCCAGCGCCTGCACCGCCTCCGGCGGCTGGACGGGCACCAGGGCCAGCTCCGGCTCGAGCAGCAGCGGCGCGCTCACCACCACCACGACCTTCAGCCTGACCTGCAGCGGCGCGGGTGGCACGGCCGCCCGGTCGGTCACCGTCACCGTGGCCGCCGCTCCCGGCGGGGGCTCGGGCGGCGGCGGCTCGGGTGGCGGTAGCGGTGGCAGTGGCAGCAGTGCCGGTGACCCGCCCGCAGCCACCGGTAGTGGTGGCGGCGGTGGGGCCTTGGACTGGCTGCTCGGTTTCCTGCTCGCCGCCGGCGGGTGGTCGCGGCGACGCCGTAGCCCGGGAGTCAGCAGCCCGCAGCCGCTGTCTGATTCCCCGTGGCAAGACCGGGCTTGAAATCCGCGCAGGGCTTGAAACTCGCGCAGGCCGCCCTCGCGGCGGCCCTCCTCCTGGCTTCGCTCGTGGCACTGGCCAGCGCACGGCATTACCTCGCGCGCGAGGAACTGCTCTGCGACGCCACGGGCCAGGTCTGCCTCCTGGGAACGCTCAGCTACGACAGCAACTCACGCGAACTCTGGCTGCGCGGGCGCATCGAACGCGCCGAGGGTCCGGGCGTACTGCACCTGATGCTCTCCGGCACCAGTCGCCCCGGGGCCGTGCACTACGCGAGCCTGGACATCGACATCCGCGGGCGGACGACCGAGATCGTCGATGTCCACATGGTCCCCGGCGAGCCCGCAGTCGACAACTGGCGCCTGGACCGCGTTGCCTTCACGCCCATAGCCGGTCACTGAGAAGCCGGCAGTACATGTAGCGCAGCGGCAACACAATGATATTTGTTGCCTGTTACAGCACATTTTGCTGTAGCTTTTTCACACAGCTCATGTAACATCACGCCGTCGTCTGGTTTTCCCCGTGGTCTGGACATGCCACAGGGCACCGGCAGGGGGGCCGGCGGCAACGTTGTTGTTATGTGCGTACGAAGGAGAAACCGAATGAGATATCTGAGCACCGCCGTGTGCGCGGCAGCCGTCCTGGCCGCCGGCTCGGCTTTCGCAGGGGAGAACCCGGCATGGACCTGGGGCCAGATCGGCTACACGTCCTCGAGTTCCGGCGATGACACCACCGATGCCTTTGGCCTCAACGGCAGCCTCGGCATCGCCGACCTGTTCCACTTCCAGGTCGGATACGTCAATGGCAGCATCGGCGATGTTTTCGGTGGTCCGGATCAGGATTACGACGGCTATTCGATCGTCGCGGGTGTTCACCCCCATATCGCCGCCGGCACCGATGCCGTGTTCAACCTCCGCTATCAGGACATGGACCTGGACGACACGAACGAGGACATTGACGGCTGGGGCCTCGGCGCCGGGCTGCGCCACATGCTGACGGACCAGTTCGAGCTCAACGGCATGATCAACTGGGATCGCTACAGCGTGGATCACGTCAGCAATGGCGACGGCACCGTCGTGTCCTGGACGGTTGGCGGCCGCTACCTGGCGACGCCGGCCCTCTCCGTGGGCGTCAGCTACACCGATGCCGACAAGACGGCATTCTTCGTCGGTGGCGCCGCCACGCTCGATGTCCGCTACCAGTTCGGCGACCTGTTCTAGGCCGCATTGCGACCACCGCCACCGGTGGTGGGTAGGTAAACGGACGCCGGCCGCAAGGCCGGCGTCTTTTTTTGGCGCATGTCCCTTGGCCACCCCTGCGCCGACGCCTACACTGCGCTTCGATGCCGGACCCCACCACCCTGGCCCCGCGCCCAGCTTCACGAGTCCGCATGCTGGGCCAGATGCTGCGCCTTGCCAGTCCCTACTGGAACTGCGAGCGCAAGGCCAGGGTACGCGGCGCCACCCTGGCGCTCTTCCTTCTGACCGTTTGCCAGGTTGGCCTCACTGTCTGGGGCAATTACTGGAACCGCGCACTGTTCGACGCCCTGGAGGCGCGCTCGGTGCCCGAGGTTCTGGTGCAGGTGGGCGTATTCGCGCTCATCTTCGCCGGCTCCATCGTCGTCACCGCGGCACATCTGATGGTCAAGCGCTGGTTGCAGCTCGACTGGCGTGCCTGGCTCACCGACCGCCTGGTTGGCCGCTGGATGGCCGACGGCAGGCATTACCGCCTGACGTTCAGCGCGGGCGATCATGACAATCCGGACGGGCGTATCGCCGAGGACGTGCGAATTGCCACCGAGAGCGCCATTGCCCTGGCGCACACGCTCGTCTTCTCGGTGATGATCCTCGGTACCTTCGTGGACATCCTCTGGGAGGTGTCCGGCGTCGTTACCGTTCCCGGCACCGCCCTGCAGGTTCCCGGCTACATGGTGCCGCTGGCCGTGCTCTATGCCGGCGCCGGCACCATCGTCGGCTGGCTGTTCGGCCGGCCCCTGGTGCGCACCACCAACGCCCTGCAGACCGCCGAGGCCAGCTTCCGCTTCGGCCTGGCGCGGGCGCGGGAGCAGTCCGAGTCCATCGCGCTCATGCACGGCGAAGCCATGGAGCGGGCCAGGTCCGGGGTGCGCTTCCGCGAGGTCGTACGCGACTGGGACCGGCAGTCGCTGGCCTACATGGGCATTGTCTCGTTCTCCACCGGCTACGGCGCCTTGCTCCCCGTGTTCCCGCTGCTGGTCGCGGCACCGCAGTACATCATGGGCGAGATGACGCTCGGCGTCCTGATGCAGGCGGCACAGGCGTTTCAGAAGGTCACCTCCGCGCTGTCCTGGCCGGTGGACAATGTCGGCGAAATCGCCCGCTGCCGCGCTTCGGCCGACCGTGCCCTGGCCCTGCACCTGGGTATGCAGCGCCTCGACCTGGAGAAGCAGCTGCCCGCTGCGTATCGCATCGAGCTCGGCTGCTGCGCACCGTCGCGCCTGAAGATCGAAGCGCTGACCATCACCGAGCCATCGGGCCGGATCCTTATCGAGGACTTCAGCTGCGAGATCCGCCGCGGCGAACGCGTGCTGGTCATGGGTGACCCGGCGGTGACCACCAGCCTGTTCCAGGTCATCGGCGGCCTCTGGGCCTGGGGGCGCGGCCGTGTGCTGTTGCCTGCCGACGGGCCGGTGCTGTTCATGCCCCAGCGGCCGTTCCTCCCGGAGGGGACGCTTCGCGAGGCGCTCTGCTACCCACAGGCACCGGATGCATACAGCGACAGCTGCATCCGCCATGCACTGGAGTGCGCCGGCCTGGCCTGGCTCAGGCCACGCCTGGATGAACAGGACAACTGGGCACGCGTTCTGCCGTTGCGCGGCCAGCAACAGCTGGGCCTGGCCCGCGCGGTGATGCAGCGGCCGGCCTGGATTCTCATGGAGGAAGCCACCGACGCCTTTGATCCCAAGGGCGAACAGCTGATGCTGGAGATGCTCCGGCGCGAGGTGCCCGGTGCCGGGATGCTTACCATCAGCGTCCATCCCGGGCTTGAGCATCTCCATGATCGCAAGATCGTGCTCAACCGGCTGGTGCCGGTCCGCCACCTGTTCCACGCGGACTGAAGCGCGAGCGGCCGCCGGTCCTTCAGAAGGAGGCGGGCAACCAGCCGCGCTCGACGCACTCGCGGAAGCACCATGACGGCGTGGTCTCCGTCCGGTAGCTCCAGAAGAACCAGCCGCGATAGTGCTCGAAAGCGCATATCTGGGCGGCACCGTAGCCACGGTTCGCGACATCGACCTGGAAGCCGTCGAGTGCCTCCAGGGCATGGTTGTAGGGGCCCTCGGCCCAGAGCGAAACGGCTTTCAGGTCGAGGCCCAGGCTCCATTCGCCCGCAATCGCCGGCACCCGCAGTTCCCGCTGCACCAGGTCGGCTTCGTCGCGCCAGAGGATGGCTGCCTTGTGCAGATGGCCACCGATATCCAGATCCTTGTCTGCCTGCTCGAAGCACTGGTACCGGTGCAGGTCGAAGATCACGTTGTCGAATCCGGGCTCCTGGAAGAAGCCGAGGTATTCGCGGTGCGGGCGAAAGCCGTCATGCACCACCACGGCAACGTCACCGGGACCGCAATGACTGCGCACCGCGGCGTTGGCACGCCGGTAGTAGTCCTTGAGCACCTGCGTGGGCACGTCCCAGCGTGGCTCGTTCAGCAGTTCGATGCCGAGCAGCGCTGGATGCGCGCGGTAGCGTGCCGCCAGCCGGCCGACGATATCGACCGAATGTGCGATGTACTCATCCTTCGTGTGCCACTCGCAGACGTCCTTGATGCCGCCATTGTCGAAGCCGTTCTGGCAGCCCGGGGCGGCGTGCAGGTCCAGCAGGACCTTCAGCCCCATCTCCCCGGCCCAGCCCATGGCCCGGTCCAGCACCTCGATGCCACCGCTGACGAACGGCTGCCGGCTGGCGCCGTACTTCGGGTGATAGGGATAGGGCGGTCCGAACAACCAGTGCCCGAGCGGAATGCGCAGCGCATTGATGCCGCTCGCCGCCAGCCAGGCGAAGTCCTCGCGGGTGATGAAGGAATCCCAGTGGGCGCGGAGCCGGGCCGGTGCCGCGGCGCCGAGTTCCACGCACCAGCTGGTCTCATCGGTGGCGGCCAATCCCGCGAAGAGACTGGGTGTCATCCACTTTTCCAGCACCAGCCAGCCGCCGAGGTTGACACCACGCAGGCGGGCAGGCCAGGGCGCGTTTCCTGCTGGCGCCACGGACTCATCCTTTCAGTCAATGGTAACCACGAAACCAGCCGTCAGAATAGCGGCTGGTTTCGCGACGCGCCAAACGCCTGTCCTCCGGCCGCAGGCCGGGCGCAATCATCAGCCATCGGCCAAATGCCGGCCGCTGGGGTAAAGTAGCCGGCAGGATCGGGGGAATCCCAGCAACGAGCCATGAGCCGGTTCAAGGCAGCCAAGAAGCTCGACGCCATCGATGCCCGCCTCGATACACTCGAGGCCGAGCGCCGCGCGCTGGAGCAGGCCACCCTGGGGGCGGCGGTGGCCGAGGGCCTGCGCCGGGAGCGCTACTTCGGCATCGCCGACGACGGCCAGCGCCGCGGCCTCATCGCCCTCGAGCGCGAGATCCACGAGCAGCGCCGCCAGCAGGGTGCGGCCGCGGTCGCCTACTGGGGCACCGTCGTCACCGAGACCCGCCGCAAGCTCGATGATCTCCGTGATGAATCGCCCCGCTCCGCCTGGCGCCGCGGCGTCTGGTACGACATCCTCACCATCCTCTGGATCCTGGTCGGCGGCGGTTTCTGGGCCTTCCGCTGGGCCGGCGCCATCGCCGGGGCGGTGATCACCGCAGCCTGGGCGCCGTTCCTGGTGCGCGGCCGCGAGCGCACCCGCATCAGCTCCATCCGCAAGGGCGAGGACATCCTGCGCTCGGCGGAGAACGAACTGCGCATCGCCGAAAGGGAGCGCGACCGGCACCAGGCCGACGGCATCTTCTCCGCCACCGAGGCCGTCGCCGGGGCACCGGATGCGGGCTGAGCACCTCCCTGCCAGCTGCCGCGCCGGACTGCTCCTGCTGCTGGCTGGTTTCCTGCACTGCGCACCCGCGATCGCCGACGACGCCTTCAACCTCACGCCATACCTCTGGGCAGCCAGCCTGGATGGCACGCTCGGCGCCGGCGCCACGGACCCGGGCGGGGGCGCGACAGCGGATTTCGGCAAGATCTGGGACAACATGAGCCTCGCCGGCGCGATGCTCAACGCCAGCTGGCGCCGGGATCGCTGGACGGTGTTCGGCGACTGGACCTATGCGAGGGTGGAATCCGACAGTCCCACCGGGGCCTCCAGGCTCTACTCGCATGCCGAGGCCGAGGTACGCGGCAACGTCATGCAGGTGTTTGCCGGCTGGGACAGCCTGCCCACCGGGACTGGCCACCTGGACCTGTTTGCCGGCCTCCGCTACTACGACATCGACGTCGATCTCGAACTCCAGGGCGCCACGCTCGCCGACCGGCAGGCTGGCGGCAGCGCCCAGTGGTTCGATGCGGTCGCCGGCCTGCGCTACCTGCAGCGCTTCGGCGGCCGCTGGCAGGTGCTTGCCCAGGCGGATGTCGGCGCTGGTGGCTCCGAGCCCTCCTGGGAGGCCGTTGCCTCGCTGGGCTACACCTTCGACTGGGGCACGCTGGTTGGTGGCTGGCGCCACCTGCAGTCCGACTACCGGGACGAGAGCCTGCAGTTCGACGCGCAGCTCACCGGTCCCTTTCTCGGCGCATCGTTCGCCTTCTGAACCGCCGGCGCCGCTCAGCCCAGCCGCTTGCGGAATCGCGAGGCCGCCAGGGCCACCGCCACCAGGAAGCAGGCGCCGAGCTTCAGCACCGGCCCGCCCAGTTCCCGCAGCGAGGCTCCCCGCAGGATCACGCCACGCAGGATCTCGTTGAAATGCGTCAGCGGCAGCAGCTGCGCCAGCCACTGCACGGCCAGCGGCATGCCCTCGAACGGGAACATGAACCCGGAGAGCAGGATCGACGGCAGCAGGATGAAGTAGCCGAGCTGCATGGCCTGGAACTGCGTGCGAGCGACGGTGGACACCAGCAGGCCCAGCGCCAGCGTGGCGGCGATGAACAGGATCGCCCCGGCATAGAGATCGACCACGCTGCCGTTGACCGGCACCTGGAACAGCAGCACCCCCGCGCCGAGCACGATGCTGGTCTGCACCAGGCCCACCGCCACGTAGGGCAGCAGCTTGCCGAGCATCAGCTCCACCGGGCGCACCGGCGTGGTGATCAGCAGCTCGAGGTTGCCGCGCTCGCGCTCGCGCACCAGCGCGATGGCGGTGAACACCACCATGGTCATGGTGAGGATCACGCCGATCAGTGCCGGCACGATCTGCACCGCCGTGCGCCGCTCGGGGTTGTACTCGGTCAGCACCTCGAGTGTCGGCGTGCCACGCAACGGCGCGGTGACCCGCACGCGCACCGGGATGGCGGCGAGCGCACGCGCCGCCGCCTCCACGCCCGGCTCGCCGCCGTCGATGAACAGCTGCGCCAGGGCGCGCTCCCCGCCCAGGCGCCGGCGCTCGAAATCCGGCGGCACGTACAGCCCCACGGAAACCTCGCCCGCGGCGATCAGCCGGCGCAGCTCGTCCGGCCCGCGGGCACGGGCGACGAAGTCCACCACCTGGCTGGCGGCGAGGTCGGCCACCAGCGCGCGCGAGGCGGTGGTGTTGGCGTCGTCCACCCAGGCGGCGCGCAGGTGGCGCACGTCGAAGTTGATGCCGTAGCCGAAGATCAGGATCAGCAGCAGCGGCACGCCGAAGATCATGCCGGCGGTCAGCCGGTCGCGGCGCAGCTGGCGGATCTCCTTGTCCGCCACCGCGGCGACCCGCTGGAAGAATTCCGCGGCCGCGCTCATGCGGGCACCCGCGCATTGCCGGAATGGGCAGGGCTGCCCGGCAGCGTCGCCGCGACGAAAACATCCTCGAGGCTGGCCGCTGCCAGTGCCACGTCCCCGTCGATCGCCGCGGCGGACAGGGCCGCGCGCACCAGGCCAGCCGGGTCCTCCACGCCCCGGTCGAGCAGCACGTGCAGCCGCAGGCCGAGTTGCGCCAGGCTGCGCAGCTCGGGCAGGCGGTGCAGCTCGCGGCGCGCACCCTCGATGTCGCCGGTCTTCACCTCGACCACGTGCAGCGGCAGGCCGTCCATGAGCGTGGCCGGCTCGCCCTCGGCCACCAGCCGCCCCTCGCTGAGGATCGCCAGCCGGTGGCAGCGCTCGGCCTCGTCCATGTAGTGCGTCGAGACCAGGATGGTGGTGCCGCGCCCGACCAGCGCGAACAGGCTCTCCCAGAAATCGCGACGGCTCTGCGGGTCGACGGCACTGGTGGGCTCGTCGAGCATCAGCAGCGGCGGCTCGTGCAGCGTGGCCGCGGCCAGTGCCAGGCGCTGGCGCTGCCCGCCGCTCATTTCGGCGGCGAGCCGGTCGCGGAGCTCCCCGAGGCGGTACTCCTCGATCACCGCGGCGATGCGCCGGGCGGAGCGCTCCGCGCCCAGGGTGTAGGCGCGTGCCATGAAGCGCAGGTTCTCCAGCACCGTCAGGTCATCCCAGAGCGAGAACTTCTGCGTCATGTAGCCGATCTGCCGGCGCAGCACCTCGGCCTCGCGCGGCACCTCGTGGCCCAGCACGCGGATCGTGCCCGCCTGCGGCAGCAGCAGGCCGCAGAGCATGCGGATGGTGGTGGACTTGCCCGAGCCGTTGGGACCGAGGAAGCCGTAGATCTGCGCCCGCGGGATATCGAGCGATACCTGGTCCACCGCCAGCACGGCGCCGAAGCGGCGGGTGATGCCGCGCGCCTGGATGGCGGCGGGTTCAGTCATGGGCCTGCGCGGCCGGCGTCACCTCCACGGGCACACCCGCCGGCAGGCCAGCAGCCCCCGGTCCGGTGACCTCGACCTCCGCCAGGTAGGACAGGCGGCTGCGGTCGCGCTGCGTCAGCGCGTAGTACGGGGTGAAAGCGGCCTCGGCGGACAGGTAGCGGAAGCGGCCGGGCAGCGGCTTCTCCAGGCCGTCCACGCGGATTTCGGCCGCCTGGCCGGCGCGCAGGCTGGCGCGCAGTGGCTCGGGCACGTAGATGCGCGCATAGGCCGGGCTGTCGGCCAGCAGCACCACCACCGGGGCGCCCGCGGGCGGACGCTCGCCGAGCTTGTAGGGAACGGCCTCGACGGTACCGGCACGGGTGGCCCTCACGTCGAGGCGGGCATCGCCCACCGCGAGCTGGCGCTCGCCGGCCTCGGCCTCCGCCAGCGCGGCGCGTGCCTGGTCGATGTCCTCGATGCGGCTGCCGTGCAGGGCCAGGGCCAGTGCGGCCTGCGCCTCGCGCAGCGCGGCCGCCGCGGCGTCGTTCGCCGCGCGGGCCTGGTCCACGCTCGCCTGGCTGGTGAGGCCGCGCGCCAGCAAGGCCGTGGCGCGCCGGAGCTCCATCTGGTCACGCTGCGCGGTGGCCTGGGCCGCGGCGACACGGGCGCGCGCCTCGTCGATGACCTCGGGGCGTTCGCCGTTCAGCAGTTCCGTCAGGTGGTGGCGCGCCTGCGCGGAGCGGGAGGCCGCCGCCGCTGCCCTGGCGGTGGCGGTGGCCGTCTCCAGGCGCATCAGCAGCGTGCCCTCGGCAACGTGGTCGCCCTCGCGTACCTCGAGCGCGACGATCGGCTCGCTGGCCTCGGCGATGATCTCGATGCGGTCGCGTTCCAGCGTGCCGACCAGTGGCGGGCTGTCGCCACCGCCGCAGCCCGCTGCGAGGCTGGCAAGGCCAGCCATCAGGCAGTAGCGGTACCGGGCTGGGCTGCTGTGGCGGATCAGGCTGGCTTGTCTTGCAGGGGAGTCCGTGGCCGGCCCGACGCAGGCCGGCCACGCATCCATCAGGCCTTGCTGCCGTGCTCGGTCGGTGGCCGGTTGACGATGCGCCGGGCCGGGCTGACGATCGCCAGCACGATCATGATCACCAGCGCACCGATCGCCAGGCCGATCTGCACCGCGTACTTGCCCGGCTGCACCCAGATTTCGTCGATCTTGCCCCACTTCTCGAGGATTTCCACGACGTTGTAGGCGATGATCGCCGTGGGAATCGCATAGCGCATGGCCGGAGCGACGCGCTGGTACCACCACAGCCGCTGGCCGAGGTACACGGCCCAGATGGCGAACAGGCCGCAGGCCGCGAAGGTGACCGGGCTGTCGGTGCCGAAGAAGGCCGGGTTGTAGAGGATCAGCAGCACGATGTAGCAGAACCAGGTCACGTACACCGTCTCCATCGCCACCAGCGCGGCGATGTTGCGCTCCGCAACCGAGCTGCGCGCGCCGGCCGGCTGCAGGTGCAGGTTGCGATGCATCCACATGAAGGCATTGCAGCGGGTGTCGCGGTTGGAGAAGAAGTAGAACAGCGAGGCCATCAGCACGCCGACCGAGGACAGCATCACGCGGTACTCGGGCAGCGTCTCCTTCGCGCCCCACACCACCGGCTGCACGCCGAGGTCGTCGGCCACGTAGACGAAGCTGAACTCGATCCACGCCAGCCAGATCAGGCTGCCGCCGGCGAAGCCGAGCAGCGTCGCGCCGAGCTCGGGCCTCTTGCGGCCGACCCACACCATCACCACACCGATCAGGCCGATGATGAAGGAGGCGAGGAACACATGCTCCTTGAACCACACGTGCTCCATCATGTACATGACGTAGTGGCCCACGCCCTGCCAGCCAAACACGACCAGCAAGGCAATGATCGCCGGCAGGGGTGCCTGATAGTACTTCTGATAGGTACTCATGACTGTTGTCCGTCCGGTAGACAGTGATGGTGACTAGGTTACCTTCCGGCTCGCAGCGCCGGAAGGGGTACGCGGCGTAATGCCGCGCCGCGAAGCGCTGGCCGGGGGGTTCCTGTCGGCTTTGGGACATTTCGGGGCGTTTTCATGCCAATTCACGGCAGGTGCCTGACCTGCCATGTACCGAATGCTACGCCACGGCGTCAGGTCAGCTTGAGGGCAGCGAACAGGAGCCCGGTCACGACGACCAGCATGGAGCCGAGGCGCAGCGTCAGGGTGCTGGAGATGCTCGCCGTCATGATTTCCATGTCCTTTCGGATCAGCGCGCACTCCTGGTGCAACTCGGTACGCAGCAGCTGCAGATCGGCTTTGGTGGCGATTGTGGTGGCCATGTCCCGCTCCATCGCATCCACCACGGCCCTGGCCTTGTCGTTCGGGACGTTGATGCTGACGAGGGCATCATACAGCGAGTAAAGGTAATCCACGGAATGCCTCTCGGAACGGGCCATTCAGCAATCCGGGAACAACGGTGCCTGGCGTCATGCGGCAAGCCAGGTGTGTTGCCGGCCCGAATCACGGGAAATGGCTATGGACTCCGACCGCTTCCGGATTGAGGACCCGCTAGAAATCGCTGTACTTGCGCGCCGAACCCCGCGCCTTCTCCACCGGGTACTTCTGCGCGTTCTCCGCCATCTTGTCCCGCGCGGCAGCGAGCAGGTCGACTTCGACCTGGTCGGCGAGGCGCACCAGGTAAATCAGCACGTCGGCCATTTCCCTGCGGACAGCCTCGGCCTGTTCCGCGGACAGGCTGCGGCTTTGCTCCTCCGTGAGCCACTGGAAGGGTTCGAGCAGTTCCGCTGCTTCCACCGCGAGCGCGCTGGCGAGGTTCTTGGGCGAGTGGAACCGCTCCCAGTCGCGCTCGGTGGCAAAGCGCCGAACAGCCTCCCTGAGTGTGTCGAGGTCATCCATGTGCGGCTCCGCCCGATGATTCGGGAACTGACAGCTGGCCGGTGCAATGCCGTAACCGTAACCGTAACACCGGCACCATTCCCCCTCTAGAATAAGCCGCGATGGGCGATCCGTTGCACACATCCGGTCCGCCGCGGGTGCGCTGCGTGCTGGCCGGGCCGGTGCGGCGGCTGGGCGGCGTGCTGCGCGGCACGCGGAGCGGCATCGCGAAGCAGCCGGTGGCGGGGCCATGGAGCGTCGGCCACCTGGGGCTGGCGGGCGACGAGCAGGCGGACCTGAAGGCGCACGGCGGCGAGTACAAGGCGGTGCACTGCTATGCCTGGTCGAACTACGAGTACTGGCGCAGCGTGCTGCCCGACCAGCCGCTGTGGCAGGCGCCGGGCGCCTTCGGCGAGAACCTGAGCCTGGACGGGATCGACGAGCACGGCGTGTGCATCGGCGACCTCTGGCGCATCGGCAGCGTGCTGTTCACGGTCACGCAGGGCCGCCAGCCCTGCTACAAGCTCAAGCTGCGCTTCGGCGTCGCCGACATGCCGCAGCGGGTGCAGGACAGCCTGCGCGCGGGCTGGTACCTGCGCGTGCTCGAGCCCGGCCTGCTGCAGGCCGGGGATGCCTGCACGCTGGTCGAGCGCCCGCATCCGGACTACAGCGTCGCGCGCCTGCTGGCGCTGATCCGTGACCGCGAGACACGGCCGGAGCACCTCGCGGGCGTGCTCGGCCTGCCGCTCACGCCGAGCTGGCGGCGGCTGTTCGAGGGCCGGCTGGGCGGCGCGGGCGTGGAGGACTGGCGGCCACGGCTCGACGGCCGCTGAGGCGGCCTGCCTCAGCCGTGGTCGGTCCTGGGCCGCCGCGTCAGCCACACCAACGCGGTCATGGCGAGCACGATCCAGCCGGATAGCCAGAACAGTTCGTTGGCGGCGAGCTGGTAGGCCTGGCGCGTCATCTCGTGGGCGACGAGGGCAGCGGCCTGTTCGGCGCTGGCACCGAAACCCTGCAGCGCCTCGACCGCCGACTGGTAACCAGGCGACAGCGCGGTCACGTGGTCGGCAAGCCGGCTCTGGTGCATCGCTTCGCGCCGGTCCCAGAGCGTGGTGATCAGCGAGGCGGCGAAGCTGCCGGCGGTGATGCGCGCGAAGTTGGAGATGCCGGTCGCCATCGGGATCTGCTCGGGCCTGAGGCCGTCGAGCTGGATGGTGAGCAGCGAGACGAAGAAGCAGCTCATGGCGATGCCCTGCACCGGCAGCGGCAGGGTGTAGGTCAGCAGGTCGTCGTGGGCGGTGAAGTCCGCGCGCATGAAGTACGAGACGGCGAAGGCGACGAAGGCGATGCTGGCCATGATCCGCGTATCGACCCGGTTGCCGGCCCGCGCCACCAGCGGCGTCAGCAGGAAGGCCACCACCCCGGCCGGCGCGGCCACCAGGCCGGCCCAGGTGGCGGTATAGCCGAGCTGGGTCTGCATCCACAGCGGCATCAGCAGCAGGTTGGCGAAGAACACCGCGTAGCCGAAGCAAAAGGCGATGGTGCCGAACAGCAGGTTGCGGTTGCGGAACAGCCGCAGGTCCACCGCCGGGTGCTCGTCGGTCAGCTCCCAGACCAGCCACACCAGGAACAGCACCAGGGCGGCGAGCGCCAGCACGGTGATGAACGTGGAGTGGAACCAGTCGGCATCCTTGCCCTTGTCGAGCACCACCTGCAGCGCGCCCACCCACATCACCAGCAGCGCCACGCCCACGGTGTCGATCGGCAGCCGGCGGGTCGGTGTCTCGCGCGCCTTCAGGCCGCGCCAGCACACCAGGGCGCAGAACAGGCCGACGGGCACGTTGATGAGGAAGATCCAGCTCCAGTGGTAGTTGTCGCAGATGTAGCCGCCGAGGATCGGCCCGGCCACCGGGCCGATCAGCGTGGTCATCGACCAGACGCCGAGCGCGGTGGAACGGCGGTTGGGCGGGAAGATGGCGATCAGCAGCGTCTGGCTGCCGGGGATCATCGGCCCGGACACCGCGCCCTGCAGCACGCGGAAAGCGATGAGCGAGCCGAGGTCCCAGGCGAGCCCGCAGAGCAGCGAGCTCAGGGTGAACAGCGTCACCGAGGCGACGAACACCCGCACCACGCCGAAGCGGCCCATCAGCCAGCCGGTCAGCGGCACCGCCACGCCGTTGGCCACCGCGAAGGAGGTGACGATCCAGGTGCCCTGGGTGGCACTGACGCCAAGGTTGCCGGCGATGGTCGGCAGCGAGACGTTGGCGATGGTGGAATCGAGCACCTGCATGAAGGTGCCGAGCGCCAGCCCGAAGGCGGCCAGCGCCAGGGCGCCACCGCGCAGCGGCGCCTGCGCGGCGGACTGCGTCACGGATGCCCGCCGGCGTTGGCGCTGATGATGCCCTCGATCTGCGCCTCCACCTCCGGCGCGGAGTCGGGCAGCGCCGCATAGGGGCTGCGCGCCTCGCGGCCGAGCGGCGAGCCGGAGCGTTCAGCGGTGTCGACGTCGACGGTGACCGACAGGCCGATGCGCAGCGGGTGCGCCTCGAGCTCGCGCGCATCGAGCCCGATGCGCACCGGCACACGCTGCACGATCTTGATCCAGTTGCCGGTGGCGTTCTGCGGCGGCAGCAACGCGAAGGCGTTGCCGCTGCCCGCGCCCAGGCCGAGCACCGTGCCCCGGAAGCCGACATCATCGCCGTAGATGTCGGTGCTGATGCGCACCGGCTGGCCGACCCGCAGGTCGGCGAGCTGGGTCTCGCGGAAGTTCGCATCCACCCACAGTCGGTCCAGCGGCACCACCACCATCAGCGGCGTGCCGGCGGCGACCTGCTGGCCGATCTGCACGCTGCGCCGGGCCACGGTGCCGTCGACCGGTGCGACGATATGCATGTGCCCGCGGCGGATGGCGGCGCGACGGTAAGCGGCTATCGCCGCCAGCACCGCCGGGTTGCTGCGAAGCTCCGCCCCCTGCACCTGGGCCCGCGCCTGGGCGAGACGGCCTTCGGCCTGGTCGAGCGCGGCGCTGGCCGCGCTGACGGCCTCCCCGGCGTGCGCGAGTTCCTCGCCGGAAATCGCGCCGGCCGCGGCCACCGGCTGGCGGCGCGCGAGATCCGCGCGGGCCCGCGCCAGCGCCGTGCGCGCCTCGGCCACCGCGGCCTCCGCGGCAGCCACCTGCGAATAGCTGGCGCGCACCGTGCGAACTGCCTGGCCGAGCTGGGCGGCTGCTGCGGCGAGCTCCACATCCGCGGTGGCGGGATCGAGGTCCACCAGCGGCTGGCCGGCGCGCACGCGCTCGGTGTCGTCGGCATGCAGGGCCATCACCGTGCCGGGGTCGCGCGCGGTGATCATCACCTGGTCGCCGGCGACATAGGCATCGTCGGTGGTCTCGTGCGGACCGCTGAGTGCCAGCCAGGCACCGTAGCCCAGCAGCGAGAGGATGACGGCGCCAGCGAGCAGCCCCATCCAGCGGCGGCGTGCCGCGGCCAGGCCTGTCGCGGCCGGCTTGCCGGCCGGCTGCGTTTCACGGGGGGAGTCGTTGGCGTTGTCGGTCATGGGGAAGGCCTGGTGTCGGTGACGGGCGTGGCGTGGGTGGGATCGAAGCCGCCGCCGACGGCCAGCAGCAGACGGATGCGGGCGATGGCCTGGTCGGCCTCGAGGTCGGCGCTCGCCTGTTGCGCGGCGAGCAGCTGCAGCTCGGCTGCGATCAGCTCGAGGCGCGAGCCGAGACCGGCGGCGAGGCGCGCGTCCTCGATGCGGCGGATGCCGGCGCTGGCGGCCGTGGCCTGGCGCTGCGCCTCGAGGCTGGCGGCCGCGCTGTCCACGCGGCTCAGCGCGTCGGCGGTCTCGCGCACGGCGCCGAGCACAGCCTGGTTGTAGTCGGCGATGGCGGCATCCGCCCGGGCGCTGGCGCCGGCGTAGGCGGCGCGCAGCTGGCCGCCGTCGAAGATCGGCAGGTGCACCGCCGCGCCGACACCGTAGGTGGCCGCATCGCTGCTGATGAAGCGGTCGAGGCCGATCGCCTGCAGCCCGGCCAGCCCCATCAGGTCGATGTCGGGATAGAAAGCGGTGCGCGCCATCTCGCGCCCGGCCATCGCCGAGTCGATGCGCGCCTGCGCCGCGACGATGTCCGGCCGCCGCGCCAGCAGGTCGGCGGGCAGCGTCGCCGGCAGCGGCAGGCTGCTGCCCGGCGCCAGGCGCGTCGGCTGCAGCGTCGCGTAGTAGTCCCCGCCGCGGCCGGCGAGCAGCGCGCAGGCATGCACCAGCGCCTCGCGCTGCGCCGTGGCCAGCGCCAGCGCCTGCCGCGCCTGCGCCTGGAGGATCTCCGCGCCGCGGGCCTCGCGCTCCCCATCGAGCTGGCCCCGCACCCGCAGGCGCACCAGCGCCAGCGCCTGCTCGCGCTGTTCGAGCTCCGCCTTTGCGGTGGCCAGGCGCTGCTCGGCGCGGGCCAGCTCGACATAGGTCTGCGCCACCGAGCCGGCCAGCGCCAGCCGGGCGGCATCGACATCCAGCGCCGCCGCAGCCGCCGTGGCGTGCGCCTGGCTGACCGCGGCCGCCTGCCGTCCCCAGAAGTCGAGGTCCCAGCTGAGGTTGAGCTGCGCCTGGCCGATGCCACGCACGCTGCCGCCGTAGGGTGGCGGGATGATGTAGGCATCGCTCAGGCGCTGGGCCTGCACGCTCGCCTCGCCCGTCAGCTGCGGGCGCCTGTCCGCCTCGGCACTGGCGAGGAAGCTGCCGGCCTCGCGCAGGCGCGCCATCGCCGCCGCCAGCGTCGGGTTGCCGGCAAGCGCATCCGTCATCAGGCGATCGAGCTGCGGGTCACCCAGCGCCTGCCACCAGCCGTCCGCGATCGCCGGCGCCGGCTCCGCGCCCAGCCCCAGCGACGGCACGGTGACCTCGGTGACGGCCAGCGGCTCTCGCGGCACGGTGCAGGCGGCGAGCAGCACTGCCGGCAGGGCCAGGCGGATCAGGTGGGTCAGGGTGATGCAGGACCGCGGCATGGCCTAGCCGCCCTCGCCCGCTTCCGCCTCGAGGCGGGCGACGAGCCGGTTGAGCGTGGTGATCAGCCGCAGGATTTCCTCGCGGTCGAAGTCCTCGAGCACCTCGTTCCACAGGCCGGCGACGCGCTCGGCCAGGTCGGTGACGGTCCTGCGGCCGGCCGCGGTGATCGCCAGCCGCGTGACGCGCCGGTCGCTGCCATCGCGCAGGCGGCCGAGCAGGCCGCGCTGCTCGAGCTGGTCGATCAGCCGGGTCATCGCTCCGCTGCTGTGGCCGATGTTGCGCGAGAGGTCCGCGCCGGTGGTCGCGGTGCCGCTGTGGACCAGGGCCAGCACGATCCACTGCGTGAAGGTGACCTCGCTCGCCGCGAAGGCCGCCTCGGCGCGGGCCATGCTCAGCTTGTACGCGCGGCGCAGCAGGTAGCCGATGGCGTTGGCGGGGGTGAGTGAATCGGCCTGGTAGAACGCGGGCACGGATCGCTGCCTGGGCAATTACTGCCCGGGAAGATAAATTGACGACCGAAAGAAATCAAGGGCATGGCGCCCTATGCGGCCGCCTCCAGCGCCCGCCCGCGGCTGCGGCCACCCTCCATCCGCGGCAGGAACCCGGCCAGCAGCCCGATGACCGGCAGGAACGAGCAGAGGTGGTAGACGAAGCCGATGCTGGTCGCATCCGCCAGCTCACCCAGCACCGCCGCGCCGATGCCGCCCAGGCCGAAGGCGAAACCGAAGAACAGGCCCGCCACTGCGCCCACCCGCGAGGGCATGAGCTCCTGCGCATAGACGACGATCGCCGGGAAGGCCGAGGCGAGGATGAAGCCGATCGGCACGCTCAGCAGCGCCGTCCAGAACAGGTTGGCGTAGGGCAGCAGCAGCGTGAACGGCAGCACGCCGACGATCGACATCCAGATCACCGCCTTGCGGCCGATGCGGTCGCCGATCCAGCCGCCGGCGATGGTGCCGGTGGCCACCGCGGCGAGGAACAGGAACAGGTAGAGCTGCGCGCCCCGCACCGACACCTGGAACTCGCTGATCAGGTAGAAGGTGTAGTAGCTGGTCATGCTCGCCATGTAGAAGAACTTGGAAAAAATCAGCGCGATCAGCACCGCCATGGCCAGCACCAGCTGCCGGCGCGGCAGCGGCGGGCGCGAGGCCGCATGCGCCGCGCTCGCCCGCATGCGCTCCAGGCCGTGGTCCCGGTACCAGTGCCCGACCCGCACCAGCAGGAAGATGCCGAGCAGCGCCGCGAGCGAGAACCAGGCAATGCTCTCCTGGCCGTAGCCGAGCACGATGAACGCCGCCAGCAGCGGGCCGATCGCCGAGCCGGCATTGCCGCCCACCTGGAACACCGACTGCGCCAGCCCGTGGCGATGACCCGCCGCCATGCGCGCCACCCGCGAGGACTCCGGGTGGAACACCGAGGAGCCGACACCGACGAGCGCCGCCGCCACCAGCAGCGAGGTGAAGTTCGGCGCATAGGCCAGCAGCACCAGCCCGGCGAGCGTCGAGCCCATGCCCATGGCCAGCGAGTACGGGCGCGGGCTGCGGTCGATGTACAGCCCCACCAGCGGCTGCAACACCGAGGCGGTCACCTGCGACGTGAAGGTGAACAGCCCGATCTGGCCGAAATCCAGGCCGTAGTTCGTCTTCAGCAGCGGATAGATGGCCAGCAGCAGCGACTGCATCATGTCGTTGAGCAGGTGGCAGACGCTGATCGCCGCGAGAATGGAGAACGCCGTGCCCCCGGCACTGGCGTCGCCGGGATGGTTGGAGGGAGTGCTCACCGGGGAATCTTGCCGAGTCTGCGGGGCGCACAGCCTAGCAAAGCGCTTCAGGGCATTCCACGCCGCACGCCGGGGCGCGGCAGGCAGCCGCAGGGCGGTGCCGCGCTGACATGTATCAGGGCATCGCGCGGGCCGGGGCGTAGCATCGCCCCTGATACGACGCACGGTTCAACCGGGAGGATCGAGGCGATGTCCCTGCCTGCATTCTTTGCCGAAGCCCCGCGCATCCGGCTGCGCGATCCACTGGCCGAATTCCTCGGCGCCAGCGACGGCGGCCTGCTCGAGTACGGCTATGCCGACGCCGTGCGCCTCGCCGGCCACTCCTGCCCCACCGTGGCCAGCGCCTACCTCATGGCGCGCGCCGGCCTGCGCGCGCTCTTCGGCGACGCGCCCGCCGTGCGCGGCGCCGTCTCGGTGACCATGAACGGCGCCGAAGACGAAGGCACCACCGGCGTCATCGCCCAGGTCTTCACGCTGCTCACCGGTGCCGCCGCCGACAACGGCTTCCACGGCATCGGCGGCCGCTTCATCCGCCAGGGGCTGCTGCGCTACGACGGTGAGGACCCGCACAGCATCGCCAGCTTCCGCCGCAACGACAACGGCGACACCGTCTATCTGTCGCTCGACCTCTCCAGCGTGCCGCCCGACCCGCAGATGCGCCAGCTGATGCCGCGCGCCATGGCGCCCGACGCCACGCCCGCCGACCGGCAGCAATTCGGCGCCGCGTGGCAGGAGCGCGTGCGGCGGCTGCTGCTCGAGCATGCGGATGATGCGGCGGTGATCAGGGTGGAGCGGCGGGGCTAGGCAGCCGGCGCATCCGTGCTCGCCTCGATGACATCGCCGGCCGACACGGCTGCGAAGAACGCCGCTGCGCTCATCGGGTTGTCGCTGGCATCGCGGAACGCCGCGGTATCGGTGCTGATGGTGACGCCGAGCACCGTGAGGTCGGGCTGGGCGATGGACTGGATCGGGCCACGCAACACCGCCTCGTCGTCCAGGTCCTCGCGCTGCACGCACACCGCCAGCATGTCGTTGGCCTGTGGCGAGGGGTCCTCGCCGCCGCAGACCTCGACGTAATCGCCGACAGCCAGGTCCGCCAGGCCAAAGGCCAGCTCGCCCGCGGCACTGTCATCCTTCCAGATGGTGGCGGAGTCGGTGCGCACCAGCACGCCGGCGCTGTTGAAGCGGCCCTCCACCTCCAGCTTGGCATCGACGACCACGTCCGCCGCCGTGCCGCCCTCGAACTCCGTGCCGGCGTTGGTCATGACCCGCACGCCCGCCACCTCGAACTCGCTCGCCGAGAAGGTCCGGGTGACATAGCCCTCGATCTCGATCTCCGTGTCGCTGCTCGCGCTGCCGGCGAGGTCCTTCTCGAGCTCGACCGTGGTCGCGGTGAGGACGCCGCCGGCGTAGCTGCCTTCCACCTCGACAAGGTTGCCGTCGGCGGGCGAGGCGCCGCCGAAGTCCTCGAGCGTGGCGGCCGCATAGTCGACGACCAGGCTGCCGATCATGAATCGCTGGTTGCCGGGATCGAGGCCGCTAATCCGGCCCTTGACGCCGGCCTCGTCACCGGGCTCCTGCCGCTCGATGCGGGTGGCGCGGATCACGCCGGTGGAATCGCGATAACCGCTGACCTCCACCCCATCACCCTCCACGAGGCCGGCCAGGCCACCGGCGATATCGGCGGCGAACACGGTGGCAGTCACGACGCGCACCGTCTGGCCGAGCACGACAAGGGTGCCGGCCGCGGTGTCGATGGCTGCCACCGGCCCCTCGACCTCGCCCTCCGCGGCCACGCTGTCGGCGCGTCCCGACTTGCCGCCCGCATCGAGCTTGCCCCGCACCACCACCACCTGGCCGAGTTGCAGGTCCGCCTCGGTTCCCGGCTGGCCGTCGACCTCGATGCCGGCGCCCGTGGTGCGCCACTCCACGCCGTTGACGAAGATGCTGCCGAAACCGGTGATGGTGCCCGAGGAGACCCCCAACCGGTCGATGCCGGTGAACGAGGGCTGGCCGCCGCCACCGCCACCGCCGCCGCAACCGGCGATGCCGAATGCCACGGCCATCGCCACCAGTACCTGTCCGATTGGTTTACTCATGGCCCGACTCCTTGTCTGGATCGCCCTTGATCATGAACAGCCCGACACCCAGCCGGACCGCCGTCTTCTCCTGCAACCCCTGCTCCCCGAGGCGATGCCGCGCCAGCCAGGCATCGACCCGCTCCAGGAACTGTTGCCCCTCGGTCTCGAGGAAGGCCTGGAACGCCGCCACCGAATCCGCATCCACGCGGGTCTCCGTCGCCCGGCCCAGGAAGCGGCTCGGCCGGCCTTCGCCAGCCGCGAGGTTGTGATTGATGTTCACGCCGAGATCGGCGAACACACTGCCGGCGTTGAGGATCCACTGCGGATCCAGGGGCACGGGCTGGTAGAAGCGGCGCAGAACGCGCACCCGCGCATTCACCAGCGGGCCCACTGCACCGACCCGCTGCAGTTCCTTCAGCATCGTGCCCGGGGCCACATCCGGCGAGTAGCGTCGCGCCAGGCTCTCGAAGCTCGGGCCGGGACCCTCGGCCGCCAGCTCCAGCGGCAGACCATCCGGCCCGAGGACATCCGCATCCTGGTGCCAGCCCGACAGCAGCCGCGTGGCATCCGCCGTCTGGTTCGGCAGCGGCGGCTCGCTCGCCGCCAGCGCCTGGCGGATCAACCCCACCTCGCGCCGGCCGATACCGGTGAGGATCGCCACCCGCGACACGTTCGTCGGCCGCCCGCGGATGCCGTACTCGCGCGTCGCCACCTCGACGAACACCGTGCGCGAGAGCTCCGCGAACTCCCGCCAGGTCAGGCCGCAGCGCCGAGTTACCTGCGAACCATTGCGTACTCAATCGAAAAGCCTGCCGATACGCCCTTCGGCGGCGGGCGATCGGGCAAGTTTTTGCCTTGATTGGTCGCCGGAAAGGCCGCTCAACCTCGTCTGCTCTCCGGAGCCAGTTCAAGTCCCGAAACGGGAATCGAACCCGAGTCCGTCTCCGCAACCAATGACACACCCATTTGCACCCATTCCTGGGGCAAGGTGATCCGCCATGCGGCGAATAGTAGTCACATTAACCGCAACAAATGCGGCGAATGGCTTGCGTGCGCGGAGAATGCGGCCCATAATCTCCGCATGAATAGCGGTGATTACAAATACATCTGGCAGGCCGGTGACTGGCCGAACTGGCGCTTCGACTTGGCGGTACTCGCCGAGCCCATGGCCGAGGTGAGCCGTGCCCAAGGGCTCCTGATGGGCCGCCTGGCCGACGTGGGCATGGCGCTGCGCGATCAGGCCAGCCTGGCCGCGCTTACTGAAGACGTGGTCAAGACCAGCGAGATCGAGGGCGAGCGGCTCAACGTCGAATCGGTGCGTTCATCCATCGCCCGCAGGCTTGGCGTAGACATCGGCGCGCTGGCTCCAGTGGATCGGCACGTCGAAGGTGTGGTCGAGATGGTGCTGGATGCCACCGCCAACTGCCATGCGCCGGTGTCGCGGGAGCGGCTGTTCGGCTGGCATGCCGCGCTGTTTCCCACTGGCTACTCGGGCCTTGCCAGGATCGAGGTCGGCGGCTGGCGCGACGATGCCAACGGCCCGATGCAGGTGGTGTCTGGCCCCATCGGTCGCCAGCGCGTGCATTTCCAGGCGCCGCCTGCAGATCGTCTGGAGTCTGAAACCAGCCGATTCCTGAACTGGCTCAATAGCGCATCAAACGAACCGCCGCTGCTCAAGGCTGGCCTTGGCCACCTGTGGTTCGTCACCTTGCACCCCTTCGACGACGGCAACGGCCGTATCGCCCGCGCCATCGGCGACCTGCTATTGGCGCGCGCCGACGGCAGCCCGCAGCGCTTCTACAGCCTGTCGGCGCAGATCCAGCGGGAGCGCAAGGCGTACTACGACATCCTGGAGCGCACCCAGAAGGGAGCTCTCGATGTCACCGAGTGGCTCGCCTGGTTTCTCGACGCCTTGCACCGTGCGGTCGATCAGGCCCAGCACACCCTCGACGCCGTGCTGGCCAAGGCGCGCTTCTGGCAGCGTTTCGCGGGAACGCCGATGAACGAGCGCCAGGTGAAGCTGCTAAACCGCCTGCTCGATGGCTTCGAAGGCAAGCTCACCACCAGCAAGTGGGCGGCTATCACCAAGTGCTCGCCCGATACCGCCCTGCGTGACATCAACGAGCTGCTGGCCCACGGCGCATTGCGCAAATCCGCCGCCGGCGGTCGCAGCACCAGCTACGAGTTGAACGGGCCTCCCGCAGAGGTGGCCGCATCTGCCTGGGCAGCCGCAAGATCAACCTGAGCACCGTCTTCGCCGGGCAGAACGTCGGCATCAAGCAGGTCGCCGACCAGGAGACCGAGCGCATCACCAGCGCCGGGAATCCCTTCGGCGCTAGAGTGTTTCCCATGTGCCCGGAATAATCCGTTACCGATGTGCTCGGAATGGACCATCGATTGATGGTGGCCAGGGACGGAATCGAACCATCGACACGCGGATTTTCAGTCCGCTGCTCTACCAACTGAGCTACCTGGCCATCCGGGGAGGCGCCGCGCGGGGGCCGCGGCCTTGGAGGGCGCCCGCGGGCGAGGCCTCGCGGGGAGCGGTATTTAAGCCGCCCCCGCCAACCCGCGTCAAGGCAAGCGGCGCATCCGGCGGCCGCGGGCGCACCCTGGCCGGCCAGTGCCGGCGGTTGGGCGGGGGCCGTGCGGCCGTCCTACGGGCCGGATGGACGCAATTCCCCGATCATGGCGGCGGCAGTGGCTGGTCACCTGGTGGCTGGTGCTGGCGGCGCTGGCCGGGCCGGCGGCCTGGGCTGGCGATGAAGCGGACACCGACGCGGAGCCGGTCACGCGGGGGCAGGACATGCCGAGCCCCGAGGAACTGGAACGGCGCGGCGCGACCATCGGGCGGATCGACATCGAGGTCGGGGACATCTTCGACACCAGCGACCCGCGCGAGGACCGCATGCTCTACCGGCTCGCCAACGACCTGCACTACAGCACCCGCCCCTCCACGGTGCAGGACCAGCTGCTCCTGCAACCGGGCGACCTGTTCTCGGCGGAGCGCGCCGCGGAGACCGCGCGACTGCTGCGCGAGCAGGAATATTTCTCCGACGCGGACGTGCTGGCCCGCCACTACGACCCGGACACCAATACCGTGGACCTGGACGTGAAGGTGCACGATGTCTGGACGCTGGAACCCGGCATCGGCGTCGGGCGCTCGGGCGGCACCAACCGCTCGCGGCTGCGCCTGGCGGACTCGAATTTCCTCGGCCTCGGCCAGCAGCTCGCGGTGGAGTACAAGAGCAACGTCGACCGCTCGGGCCTGGGCGTGCAGTTCATCGATCCGCAGCTGTTCCACTCGCGCTGGGCCACGCAGGCGCACTACACCGACACCAGCGACGGCCGCCTCGGCTCGTTCGTGCTGGAACGGCCGTTCTTCGCCCTCGACAGCCGCTGGAGCGCAGGCGTCGCCGCCAACGCCATCGACGAAGTGACGCCGGTGTACGAATCGGGCGAGAAGGTGAGCGAGTTCGGCAGCAGCTACCGCGACTACTCGGTGCAGGGCGGCACCTCCAGGGGCCTGGTGGATGGCTGGGCGCGCCGCTGGCTCGCGGGCTACCGCTATGCGAGCGCCCGCTACCAGGCGGTGACGGACGGCGACACGCCCACCCGCGAGCTGCCGCAGGACTACACCCTGTCCTATCCGTGGGTGGGCGTCGAGCTGATCGAGGACCACTTCGAGACTTCGCGCAACCGCGACCAGATCGGCCGCACCGAGGACGTGTTCCTCGGCCGGCGCCTGCGCGCGTCGCTCGGCTGGTCGGCGCCCGCCTTCGGCGCGGACCGCTCCGCCGGCATCTTCTCGCTGCTGGGCTCCATGGGCCTGCCTTTCGGCCAGGGCAACGACCTGCACCTGAGCTCGGGCTGGGAGGGCCGCCTGGAATCAGGCGGCCTGGTGGATGCGGTGCTGCAGGCGGACTCCCGCTTCTACCACCGCTTCGACGAGCACAACACCTTCATGGCCTACTTCGCGGGCGCCCATGGCGATGGCCTCAGCGAGGACCACCCGCTGCAGCTCGGCGGCGACAACGGCCTGCGCGGCTATCCGCTGCGCTACGAGACCGGCGAGAACCGTGTGCTGCTGACCGTCGAGGAACGCTACTACACGGACTGGTATCCCTTCCGCCTGTTCCGTGTCGGCGCCGCGGTGTTCGCCGATGCCGGCCAGGCCTGGGGCGGGGATGACCCCGCGGCGGCGGATGCCGCCACTCCGCCGCCCACGGGCTGGCTCGGCGACGTCGGCTTCGGCTTGCGTATCGGCAACGCGCGCTCGGGGATAGGCAGCGTGCTGCACGTCGACCTGGCCTTCCCCGTCGCCCCGCCGGGCGATGTCTCGAAGGTGCAGCTGCTGCTGCAGGCCGAGAAATCCTTCTAGGTCAGCCGGCGCGAAACTCCGGCGGCCGCTCCGAGCCCTCGCCGAAGAAGAACTTCTGCATCTCTTCCTCGAGGAACTTGCGCGCCTTGGGGTCGATCGGCGTCAGGCGGTACTCGTTGATCAGCATGGTCTGGTGGCCGAGCCAGCGCTGCCAGGCCTGCTTCGAGACGTTGTCGAAGATGCGCTTGCCGAGTTCGCCCGGGTAGGGCGGGCGGTCGAGGCCGTCGGCCTCCGTCTTGAGCAGGACGCAATGGACTGTTCTGGACATGGCACCACGCGGCGCGGGCCGCTACGGAAGGAGGGAGTTCAGCAGTTTCGTCACCGGCGCGGCGAGACCGACGCGGGCCGGGTCATGCAGGTTATACCAGAGCCAGCGGCCGCCATCCAAAACGCGGCCGGGCTCGGGGACCTCCACCTCGACGGGGGTCATGTCGAGGTCGAAGTGCGTGAAGCCGTGGCGGAGCACCGGGCGCACGGCGAGGCGCACCGGGGCGCGGCCGATCTCGCGCTCGCACCAGGCGCTGACCTCGGCGAGCGCGCCGACCTCGGGCAGTCCCCAGAGCCCGCCCCAGAGGCCGGCGGCGGGACGCTTCTCCAGCAGCACCCGCGCGCCGCCGAGGCGCACCAGCATGACGACGCTGGCGCGCTGCGGGCGGGCGCGCCGCGGCTTCGCGGCGGGCAGGCTTTCGGCGACGCCGTCGCGCCGGGCGATGCAGCGGCTGGCGAGCGGGCAGCGGTCGCAGGCGGGCCGGCGCCGGGTGCAGAGCGTGGCGCCGAGATCCATGATCGCCTGCGCATAGGCGCCCGGCCGGTCGGCGGGTGTCTCGCGTTCGGCGATGTCCCAGAGACGGGCGAGCACCGCGCGCGTCACCGGTGGCTCCCCGATGCGATGCAGGCGCGTGAGCACGCGCTTCACGTTGCCGTCGAGGATCGGCTGGCGCTGGCCGCCGGCGAGCGCGAGGATGGCGCCGGCGGTGGAGCGGCCGATGCCCGGCAGGACCAGCAGGGCCTCGAGTTCCATGGGCAGCTCGCCGCCGTGTTCGTCACGCACCCGGCGCGCGGCGAGTTGCAGCTGGCGGGCGCGGCCGTAGTAGCCCAGGCCCGACCAGGCGTGCAGCACCGCGTCCTCGCTGGCATCGGCGAGCGCGCGCGGCTCGGGAAAGGCCGCCATGAAGCGCTCGTAGTAGCGCTCGACGGTCGCCACCTGCGTCTGCTGCAGCATGATCTCCGACACCCACACGCGATAGGGCGTGGGGTTGCGCTGCCAGGGCAGGTCCTTGCGCCCGTGGGTATCCCACCAGGCGAGCAGCGCCGGGGCGATGCCCGTCACGGCTGCGCGGGCTCGGGCGCCGGCTGGGATTGTTTGAGCAGGTCGCGCAGGCCGCGCTTGAGCAGGTCGCGCGGCTTCTCCTCCTGCTTCGGTGGCGTGGCGGCCGGGGCCGGCTCGCTGCCCGGGGCGGCCGGCTCGGCGGGCGGCGTGGCCGCGGCGGGTTCATCCTCGCCGCCGAGGCGCTTGAGCAGGCGGTTCCTGAGCTTCTGCGCCGCCACGCCGGTGACCATGTCCTTGACGTCCACCGCGACCTTGGGCTGATCGAACGGTCCCTTCACGGTCAGCGGGATGGTCAGGCCCTTGAGGTCCTTGATGCTGCTGCCGTCAGCGAAGGTCGGGGTCTCGAACACCTGCGCGCGCAGCGCGTAGTCCAGGCTGCGCGTCACCAGGTTCAGCCCGCCCTTGCCGGTGAGGCGCAGGAACGGCACCTGTGCCAGCAGCTGGTCGCTCTGCAATACGCCATCGACCAGCGTGCCGGTCATCTCCATCGCCTCGAGCGGCGTCTGCGGGCTGGCCGGAGCCGGCGGCGGCGCATCACCGCGCAGGCGCGCACGGGCGCTGCGGATCTCGTACCAGAGATCCGTGCCCCGGAAGACGCCATCGGCCAGCGACAGCGCCACCTGGCCGCCGAGCGTGGCGAGGATGTCGTCGCTGCGGTTGCCGGTGCCGCTGGCGCTGATGCGGCCGCTGAGCGCGCCGCTGAGCTTGTCGGTCTGGTAGCGGTCCTTCAGCACCGTGCCGAGCTGCAGCGCGCTGATCTGCTGCTCGAGCGCCACCCGCGCCTTCGGGCCGGTGGCGTCGATGGCGACGCTGCCGCGATAGCTGCCGCCATAGAGCTGCGCGGCGAGCGGGTCGAGGCGCAGGCGCCCGCCGTCGGCGCGCACCGTGACGCCGACATCGGCGAGGTGCGTCCTGGCGAACACCAGCTTGCCGATGGCGAGGCGGCCATCGAGGCGCAGCCCGCGCAGGGTTTCCACGGGGATGTCCTCGGCCGCAGCACCGGCCGGGGCAGTGCCCTTCGCCGGCTTCGCGCCCGCCTCCGCCGCGGGCGCGAGGTAGCGGTCGAGGTCGAGCTGGTCCACGCGCAGGTCGAAGCGCGTCATCGGCTTGTCGAAGTCCTGCAGGCCGAGGCTGCCGGCGAGCTGACTGTCATCGAGACGGATGTCGAGATCCTTCAGCGCCACGGCATCCTTGCCCAGCGACCAGCTGCCGCTGCCGGCGAGGCGGGTCAGCGCCTTCGGGTCGGCAGTGGCCGGCTCGGGCTCGCCCAGCACGGCGAGCAGACTGCGGGGCGAGAGCGGGTCGAGTTTGAAGCGGCCGGCAAGTTCGGCGCCGCCCTGGCTGCCGGGCGTCAGCCGCCCGCTGCCCTCCAGCGCCAGGCGTGCACCGAGGCCGTTGAGGTCCGCCTTGAAGCCCTCGACGGCGCCCGCCAGCTTGTCGATGTCCAGCGCCAGTCCCTCCAGCCCCAGCGTGCCGGTGAAGGCGCCGCCCGGGATGCCGCTGCCCTTCACCGTCACGTCCGCCTTCAGGGCGGGGATCACCAGCTCGCTGCTGGCGCCGATGGCGAGGCTCGCCTCGGCAGCGGTGAAGCTGCCGTCGAGATCACCGGCCGGCGACTTCAGCCCGGGCGCGCTCAGCTCGCCCTCGAGGCTGGTGAGGCCAAGGCGGGTTTCCTGCCGTGTGTCGAGCATCGCCGTGGCGGCGCCGAGCCTGCCCTTCAGCGACTTCGCGGGCAGCGAGGCACCGACGAGATCGAAATCCAGCAGCGGCTTGTTGAGCGTGAGCCGCGAGGTCGCGGGATCGAGCAGTGCCTCCGCCTGCAGCGCGATCTCGCCGCCGAGACCGTCGCCCTCCTCGCTGAACTGCGTGGCGAGGCGCAGCTCGAAGGGCACGCCCGGGCTGATGGCCCCGGTGTCCAGCTTCAGCTGTGCGGCGCGGTAGGCCGAGCCGTCCTGCTCGTCGCGGTAGGCCAGCTGGCCGTTGCGGATGCGGATGCCGCCGATGCTCAGCCCGGTGGCCGGCGCCGCGGTGGCGTCCGGTGCCGGGCCGGTGGCGGCGGCCTGCGGGGCAAACTCCCAGTTGGCCATGCCGTCCTTGCGCACCAGCAGCCTGGCATCCAGGCCATCGAGGCTGACGACGCCGATCTCCACGCGGCCCGCGGTGAGCAGGGGCCAGAGGCGGATGCTGAGCTCGGCGTTATCCACGCTGGCGAAGTTGCCGGCAGCGAACCCGGGCGGATTGCCGAGCGCCGCATGGCCGAGGCGGATGCTGCAGCAGGGAAAGAAGTCGAGGCCGATGTCGCCGGCCAGCGTGAGCTTGCGCCCGGTGGCCTTCTCCACCGATTGCGCCAGCAGCGGCTGGAATTCCTTCGGATCGAACAGCAGGGCGACGGCGATGGCGATGCCGACGGCCAGCACCAGCAGCATGGCGACCAGGCCGCCGAGGATCTTCATGAGGCGTTTCACCGCGCCATTACACCATCCCCCCAGGGCGCGGCCAAGGCGCTCGCCGCGCCGTCAGCAGCCGTCGGTCATCGCCTGCAGCAGCGGCTCCTCGCCGGGATGCGCCGCCGGCGTGTAGCGCACGCCGCAGCGCGCGCCCGGGGCGGCATCGCGATGCCGGAAGACGTCGCCATCGAGGATGAACGACGCGGTCTCCGCCGGCGCCAGGAGGCCGGCAAGCTGCGCCGCCGCGGGGCCACTGGCGGCGAGGCCGGTCGCGTCGGGTCGTGCACGGCCGAGCGCCTGTGCGAGCTGCGCGGCGCTGCGCAGGCCCGTGGCCAGAGTCTGCACCTCGGTGCGCCGGTTCAGGCTCGCCGTGTCGCGTTGCCGCGGGATCGCCAGCGTTGCCAGCAGCGCCACGCAGGCCACGGCCACCAGCGCCGCCGTGGCGCCGATGCCCTGTCCTGTGTCGCCCGCCTGCGCATTCGCTGCCACGGCCACCCCGGCTCCGCCTGCCCGAGCGCGGGACTGTCGCCCGGCGCGCGCGCGCCGTCCGTGACGGCCGTCGCAGGCAGCAACGCGCCGGCGGCAAGCAGGGCTTCGAGCCGGCGTCGGCGGCCGGCCGCGACCCAGGGCGCGACCAGCACGACAGGCAGGCAGAGCAGCGCATCGCGCTGCCAGCCGGCGAGATCCAGCTCCCAGGCGAGGACCAGGCCGCCGAGGCCCGTGGCCAGGGCAACCAGCGCGGCGAACCCGGTGCCGCCGCAGGTGAGCGCCGCGCCGAGAGCGGCGATGTCGAGGCCGAGCCGCGCGAGGCGGCCACGAACGGCATAGCCGGGCACGGCGTCGCGCCTGGCGAGTTCCGCCCAGCCGGAGAGCCAGCGAGCCACTGCTGCGGGCAGCTGCATGGCCGCCATGAGAACGGCTGGCCGGCACCGGCGCCAGCCGGCAATCCGGCGCATTCATCCGCATCGACGGCGGACCGATGGAGGGCGTCGATCCGAAATATGTGAAACCGGTCCCGCCAGCCAGGTGCCCGGGACCATTAGCCTTTCCGCCACATCTGTCCCCTGGACTTGGGCGCGAAAGGGGTTCGGTGGCGGCGCGACCCGCAGCCACCCAGCCAATGAACCCGTGAAGTTGCTGTTGGTGGAAGACAATGCCGACGATGTCGCCTTCCTCGGCGCGTCGTTGCGCAGGCAGCAGGCCAGCGACATCGAGCTGGTGCACTGCCGGACCCTGCAGGAAGCCCGCGAGGTGCTGGCCGGCGGCGGTTTCGACGTCGTGCTGCTCGACCTGAACCTGCCCGACGCCCGCGGCATGGAATGCGTGGACGGCATCCAGGCGGTCAACGACCGGGTCGCCGTGGTGGCGCTCTCCGGCCAGGACGACGAGGCCTTCGCCGTCAGTGTCCTCAACAAGGGCGTGCAGGACTACCTCGTGAAGTGGGAGGGCCAGGGCCGCACCATCCTGCGGTCCATCCGCTATGCCGTGGAACGCAAGCGCGCCGAGCTGCACCTGAACTACCTGGCGCAGTTCGACCCGCTCACCGAGCTCGGCAACCGCCAGTACTTCCAGGACCAGCTGCGGCGCGCCACCGCACGCGCACGCCGGGAGGGCAGCCGGGTGGCGCTGTTCTTCCTCGACATCGACCAGTTCAAGGTGGTCAACGACACCCTCGGCCACCAGGCCGGCGACCAGCTGCTGCAGGAGGTGGCGCAGCGGCTCGGCACCCAGGTGCGGGCCGGCGACATCATGGCCAGGCTCGGCGGCGACGAGTTCGCCATCCTCATGGAAGGTGTCGGCACGCCGGTGGACGCCGGCAACATCGCCCAGCAGCTGCTGAGCGTCATCGAGGCGCCGTTCAGCATCGACGGCCACCAGGTCAAGGTGACCACCAGCATCGGCATCACCTTCTATCCGTCCGACAACAACGACACGGTGCGGCTGCTGAAGAACGCCGACATCGCCATGTACCAGGCCAAGGATTCCGGCCGCAACAACTTCAAGTTCTTCACCGAGCGCATGCACACCGAGCTGGTGGAGTACCACGAGCTGCAGCGGGACATCGCCGAGGCGTTGCGCAAGCAGGGCTTCCGCCTGGTGTTCCAGCCGAAGGTGAACCTGCGGACCCGCCGCCTGCAGGGGCTGGAGGCGCTGCTGCGCTGGGACTGCCCGAAGCGCGGACCGGTGAGTCCGGCGCGCTTCATTCCGGTGGCCGAGGCCAGCGGCCACATCGTGCCTCTCGGCTACTGGGTGCTCAACAGCGTCTGCGAGACCATCAGGGCCTGGGAGCAGGTGGGGCTGCCGCTGGTGCCGGTGTCGGTCAACGTCTCCACGCGGCAGTTCCAGCAGGCCGATTTCCGGCGCCGTGTCGCCGGCACCCTCGAGCACTTCGGCGTGGCGCCGGAGCTGATCGAGCTGGAGATGACCGAGGGCCTGCTGATGGAGGACACCGATGCCGCGCATCGCACCCTCACCGGGCTCAAGGAACTCGGCCTGCGCATCGCCATCGACGACTTCGGCACCGGGCATTCCTGCCTCAGCTACCTGCGCCGCTTCCCCATCGACGTGCTGAAGATCGACCGCTCCTTCGTCCACGAGGTCGGCGAGAGCGAGGACAGCCGCATCGTCATCGATGCCATCATCTCCCTGGCGCGCAGCCTGCGGCTGGAGACGGTGGCCGAGGGCGTGGAGACCAACGCGCAGCTGGACTTCCTCATGGAGCGCGGCTGCTTCGTCGCCCAGGGCTTCCTCTTCGGCATGCCCATGGCTGCTGCACAGCTGGAGCCGCTGCTGCGCGAGCTCATGGATGGCACCGCGCTGATGCGCGTGCCGGACTTCTCCGATCCGCTGCGGGCCTCCGGCAACTGAGGCCGGCATGACAAGCTTCGTCAGCGTCGAGCAGGTCATCACCGACCCCGAGATGCAGGCGCTGCTCCAGGAGACGGGCGTGGGCCTCTGGCGCTACGAGGCCGCGAGCCGCCGCCTGTGCTTCGATGCCACCTGCCGCGCGATGCTCGATGTCGACGAGGATGCCGGCTTCGGGCCGGAGCTCCTGCGCCAGCGCATCCATCCGGAGGACCAGTCCACCTACTGGGCCGCCATCCGGAAGGCGATGGCCGGCGATGGCAGCTTCTCCCTCGAGTACCGCGCCCTGCGCCGCGACGGCTCGATCCGCTGGATCAGTTCCCGGGGGTATCTGCGCCCGCAGCAGCCGGGCGCGGCGCCCGTGGTGCAGGGCGTGTGCATCGACATCAGCGAGCGGCGGCGGCTGGAGGAGAACCTGCATGCCACCGAGCTGCGCATGCAGGCCCTGGCGGACAGCTTTCCGGGGCTGTTCTGTTACATCGACCGCAGCTACGTGGTGCGCTTCCTCAGCAACCGCTATGTCGAGCACCTCGGCACGGACCGTCGCGAGCTGATCGGACACACGCTGGCCGAGCTGACCGGCGCGGCGCGCTTCCGCGAGCAGCGGCCGCTCTACGACGCCGTGCTCGCCGGTGCCGTCCACAGCTTCGAGGACGAGCGACGCATGCCCGACGGCGAGCTGCGCCACTACGCCATCACCTACCAGCCCGACCGCGGCGCCAGCGGCGAGGTACGCGGCTTCATGGCCATCGGCGTGGACATCACCGAGCTGCGCCGGGTCGAACAGGCGCTGCGCGAGCGCACCCGGGAGCTGTCGCGCTCCAACCATGACCTGGAGCACTTCGCCTACGTGGCCTCGCACGACCTGCAGGCACCGCTGCGCGCCGTCGCGGCGCTGGTGGACTGGCTGCGCGAGGATCTCGCCGACCATGGCAAGAGCGAGGTGCACGACAGCCTCGCGCAGCTCGCCCAGCGCGTCAGCCGCCTGCGCCAGCTGCTCGACGAGCTGCTGGCCTACGCGCGGGCCGGCCAGGCCGCGGGCGAGGCCAGCGAGGTGGACAGCCGCCAGCTGGTGCACGACATCGCCCTGCTGCTCGCGCCGCCACCCGGCATGCGCGTGGAGGCCGACGCCTCGCTGCCCAGGCTGCGCAGCCAGCGGGCGCCGCTGGAGCAGGTGCTGCGCAACCTCATCAACAACGCCATCAAGCACCACCCGCGCGGCGAAGGGCTGGTCCGCGTCCATGCGGAACGGCAGGACGGCGTCCTGGTGTTCGCGGTGGAGGACGACGGCGCGGGCATACCCGCCGCGCTCTCCGCGCAGGTGTTCCAGATGTTCCAGGCCCCCGGGCGGCGCGAGGGCGTCGAGGGCAGCGGCATGGGGCTTGCGATCGTCAAGCGCATCGTCGAGGGACAGGGCGGCCGCATCTGGTTCGGCCCCGGTCCGGGCGGCCGGGGCACGACGTTCAGGTTCAGCTGGAAGCCGCTGCCACCCGCGCCGGCCGCAGCCACGGCGTCACCGCAGCAGCTGCCCGCCGCCGGCTGACCTCGCCCGGCCACGCGGTCACAGGGCGCGGCCGAGGCCGTAGCCCGCCCAGGCGGCTCCCAGCCCGAGCAGCAGCTGCGCGCCGACATTCAGCACCAGGCGGGTCCATGCGCCATCGAGACCGAGTCCGAGCGACTCGAAGGCGAAGGCCGAGAACGTGGTGAAGCCGCCCAGCACGCCGGTCAGCAGGAACACGCGCAGGTCGGGCACCAGGAACTGGCGGCCTTCCGCCAGCCCGCCGATCAGGCCGATGACCAGCGAGCCCGCGACGTTGACCGCCAGCGTGCCGACCGGGAACGCCAGCCCGGGGAACAGCCGGTGCACGGCACCGCTGCCGAGGAAGCGCGCCACCGATCCCAGCGCACCGCCCAGCGCCACCAGCACCAGCTGCAGCCACGGGATCGGCACGGCACCAGCCATGGCCGTGGGTGCCGGCTCAGCCGCTGGCCGCGGCCGTGGCGGCCTGCTCCGCGGCGCGGTTCTTCAGCACGCCCGACAGCAGCAACGCCCCGACCAGCAGCAGGCCGATGGCGAGGAAGGCCTGCTGGAAGCCGCCCGGCGTGCCGGCATGCGAGGCGGCGACCGCGCCCACGTAGGCCGTGCCGGTGATCTGGCCGATGGACAGCACCACCGACAGCAATCCCTGGGCTGCGGCGCGCTGCGCCTCGCCGGCTTCGCTGAGCACGACGTAGCGCAGCGGCGCACCGAGCAGCGACGACAGGCCGAAGCCGGAGAGCACCTGGGCGACCACGAACCAGGTGATGTCCGTGCCGAGCAGCGCGAACACGAAGTAGCCGAGCGCGGTGAGCAGCAGCCCCCCCTGGATGACGACCTTCGAACCGACGCGGTCGAGCATGCGGCCGGCGACCGGCGAGCCGATGATCAGCGCGACCACCGTGGGCAGCAGCCACAGCGTCGCCTCGTACGGCTCCATGTTGAACGAGGCCACGGCGAAGGTCGGCAGGAAGATGCCGCTGGTCTCCGAGACGCCGGTGCACACGGCGATGAGGCCGGCGATGTTCATCTGCCGCGACTGGAACATGCGCGTCTGCAGCACCGGGTCGCCGGCGGCCTTCTCCATCCGCCAGAACACCGGCATCAGCACCAGCGACAGCAGGATCAGCCCGCCGATGCGCGGGTGCAGCATGCCGAGCCAGGGCTCGTTCTGGTCGAGCCCGGTGATGCCGAGGGCGAGCGAGCCGAGGATCACGGCCAGCAGCAGCATGCCGGGGAAATCGAAGGGCTTGGGAGTGGCCGGCCGGACCGCGGGCAGCAGGCGCATGGCGCCGATGATCAGGCCGACGGCGATCGGCAGGTTGATGAGGAACAGCCAGTGCCAGGTGCCGAACTTGAGGATCAGGATCGCCACCAGCGGCCCGACCAGGAAGGCCATGCCGAACACCGCACCGATGAGGCCGAGCGCGCTGCCGCGCTTCTCCGGCGGGAAGGTGTCGCCGATCACCGCCGCGGCCACCGGCAGGATGGCGCCGCCACCGCTGGCCTGCACCGCGCGCCCGATGAGCAGCATGTCGTAGCTGGAGGCGCTCGCCACGATGAGCGAGCCGGTGCCGAACAGCAGCGCGCCGATCATGTAGATGATGCGTCGGCCAAAGCGGTCCGACAGCTTCGCCATCAGCGGCGTGCCGATCAGGCTGGTGAGGATGTAGAGGTTGGAGATCCAGGCAAGCTGGCGGCTGCTGACGCCGAACTCCTCCTGGATGGCCGGGAAGGCCGGGCCGATGATGGCGATGTCCAGCGCACCCATCAGTACGCCGACGAAGAGAAGGAGCAGGATCCTGTTGCGTTGCTTTTCGTCCATGCCGGTCTCGTTCTTGCGAGGGGGGACGAGGCCCCGCCGGGGCCTCGCGGTAACTGGAGCGGGTGATGGGAATCGAACCCACGTTAGTAGCTTGGGAAGCTACAGTTCTACCATTGAACTACACCCGCGCTGGCGCGAAGTGTAAGTGTCCGCCGCTCGGCGCAGCAAGCCGTGGAATGCCCGGCGTACCCGGCTCGGACACCGGGCGGCGACACTGTCCGAGGATGCAGCGGCAGGCTAATCTGTGCGCCCCTCCCCAACCGGCAGACGCCACCCGCATCGAGCATGAGCACGCCACCGGACACCGAGACCGCGCAACCGCCAGCCCACCGCGCCATCCGCAGCTACACGCTGCGCGCCGGGCGCACCACCGTGGCCCAGCGGCGCGCGCTGCTGGAACTCTGGCCGCGGTTCGGCCTGGCCTTCGAGCCGCGGCCGCTCGACTTCCGCCAGCTGTTCGGGCGCGAGGCACCGGTGGTCATGGAGATCGGCTTCGGCGACGGCGAGCTGCTGGCTGCCATGGCGGCCGCGGAGCCGGAGCGCGATTTCATCGGCGTCGAGGTCCACGAACCCGGCGTCGGCCACGCGCTGCTGCTCGCCGACAAGCTCGGCCTGCGCAACCTGCGCTTCATCCGCCACGATGCAGTAGAGGTGCTCGAGCAACAGGTGGCCGATGCCAGCCTGGCGGGCATCCACCTGTTCTTCCCGGACCCCTGGCCGAAGAAGCGCCACCACAAGCGGCGACTGGTGCAGCCGGGGTTCGCGCGGCTGGCGGCGCGCAAGCTCGCGCCGGACGGGGTTTTCCATGTCGCCACCGACTGGACCCCCTACGCGGAGCACATCGAGGCCGTGGTGGCCGCCGAGCCAGCCTTCGGGCAGCCACCGCTGGCGGCGGTGTCGCGTCCGCGCACCCGCTTCGAGCGGCGCGGCGAACGCCTGGGCCATGACGTGTGGGAGCGCGCCTGGCGGCGCTCGACCCGGCCTTTCGCCTGAGTTATAAATGAGTCGTGCCCGGGCAGTGGTCGCCAGCGAAGAAGCCAAATTGGGAACAAGAACAATGACGGAAATATCCCCGGTCGTGGGCAACTGGTACAAGCACGAGAACGGCGACCTCTTCGAGGTCGTCGCCCTGGACACGACCGATGCCACGGTGGAGATCCAGTACTACGACGGCACCATCGAGGAACTCGACTTCGACTCCTGGCAGGAGATGGCGATCGAGGAAGCCGAGGCGCCGGACGACTGGACCGGGTCCGTGGACGTCGACGAGGAAGAGTTCGAGGACCTGCAGGACAAGCCGGAGGAGAACTTCGGCGATCCCCTCGAGTACCTCGACCGCCAGGACTAGGCGCCCCGCCTACCGGGCACGCGCCCGGCCCGCCACCACCATCGACAGCACGATGGCCGGCACCCCCATGGCGGATGCATAGAGGAAGAAGCTCACCCAGTCGCTGGCCTCCACCACCATGCCGGAGAAGCCGCCGATGAAGTTGCCGAGCACCGTCATCAGCGCGGAGAACAGCGCGTACTGGGTGGCGGTGTAAGACACGCTCGTCAGGCTCGACAGGTAGGCGATGAACACCGTGCCGGCGAAGCCGGCAGCGAGGTTGTCCGCCGAGATGGTCGCCATCAGGAAGCGCAGGTCCGGCTGGCCGTGCCAGGCCAGCCCGGCGAACAGCATGTTGGTGGTCGCCACCAGGACCGCGCCGGCCACCAGCGGCCGCACCGCGCCCCAGCGCGCAACCGCCACGCCGCCGAGTGCCGCGCCAGCCAGTGTCAGCGCGAAGCCGAACACCTTGGCGATGGTGGCGATCTGCGACAGCGAGAAGCCGATGTTTATGTAGAAGGGATTGGCCATGACGCCGAGGATCAGGTCGCTGATGCGGTAGCAGGCGATGAAGCCGAGCAGCACGAAGCCCCAGGCGCCGTTGCGATGGAAGAAGTCCGCGAACGGGCCGACCACGGCGGAGGCGAACCAGGCCCGCAGCCGCCGGGCTGGCGGCTGCCCCGCGGCAGCGCTGCTGCCGGCAGTACTGCCGTCGACACCGGGCCCGCGCGGCGGTTCCTCGATGATGAACACCGTCACCACGCCCACCAGCATCAGCGCCGCCATGGCGTGGTAGGCCGCCGGCCAGGACATGAAGTCGGCGATGAACAGCGCGCCCGCCCCCGCCGCCAGCATCGCCAGCCGGTAGCCGAACTGGTAGGCCGCGGCCATGGCGCCCTGCAGGCGCTGCGCCACCGCCTCGATGCGCCAGGCATCGATGGCGATGTCCTGCGTCGCCGAGCAGAACGCCACCGCCACCGACAGCCAGGCGACCCGCAGCAGGTCGCCGGCGGGATCCACGCCGGCGAGGCCCATGAGCGCCACCGCCACGCCGGCCTGCGCCAGCAGCATCCAGCTGCGCCGCCGGCCCAGCCAGGCGCCGATGCCCGGCAGCGGAATGCGGTCCACCAGCGGCGCCCAGAGGAACTTCAGCGAGTAGGTCATGCCGACCCAGGCGAACATGCCGATGCTGGACTTCTGCACCCCGGCCGTGGCCAGCCAGGCCGAGAGCGTGGCGAACACCAGCGGGAACGGCAGCCCGGCGGAGAAGCCGAGGAACAGCATCGCCAGCACGCGGCGGTGCAGGTAGACGCCGAGCCCGGAGCGCGGGGCCTCGTCCCCGGCCGCGGGTTCAGCCGGCATCCAGGCGGTAATCCATGATGAGCGGCGCGTGGTCGGAGAAGCGCTTGCGCTTGTAGATGCCGGCATCGCCGACCTTCGCGGCGATCTCCGGCGAGACGATCTGGTAATCGATGCGCCAGCCGACGTTCTTCGCCCAGGCCTGGCCGCGGTTGGACCACCAGGTGTACTGCTCCGGCCGGTCGTCGACGACACGGAAGGCATCCCGCAGGCCGACATCGCCCAGCACCTCGTCCATCCAGGCGCGCTCCTCGGGCAGGAAGCCGGAGTTCTTCTGGTTGCCACGCCAGTTCTTCAGGTCGATCTCGCGGTGGGCGATGTTCCAGTCGCCGCAGATGACATAGCGCCGGCCATCGGCGCGGATGCGGCGCAGGTGCGCCATGAAGGCCGTCATGAAGCGGAACTTCGATTCCTGGCGGTGCGCGCCGGCGGAACCCGAAGGCACGTAGAGCGAGACGATGCTCAGGTCACCGAAGCGGACCTCGAGGTAGCGGCCCTCGTGGTCGAACTCCGGCGTGCCGAAGCCGCGCACCAGGCCGTCGGGATGCTCGCGGGTGAGCAGTGCCACGCCCGAGTAGCCCTTCTTCACCGCCGGCTCGTAATACGAGTAGAAGGACTTCGAGGTGAATGGCGGTTCGGCCAGGTGTTCCGGCCCCGCCTTGATCTCCTGCAGGCAGATGACGTCCGCGCGCTGCCGCGGCAGCCATTCGAACAGGCCCTTGCGGGCCGCCGAGCGGATGCCGTTGACGTTCAGGGTGATGATGCGCATGCCGTGATCGCGATGCCGCCCGCCATGCGATACTCTACCAGAAGGCGCCGCGGGCGCCGGGGATCGCCGCATGCGCGCGTACAAGACGGAATTCATCGAGCTGGCGCTGGAGATCGGCGCGCTGCGCTTCGGCCAGTTCAAGCTCAAGTCGGGGCGCATCAGCCCGTACTTCTTCAACTCCGGCGTGTTCAACACCGGTTACGCGGTCGCCAAGCTCGGCCGCTACTACGCCGCCGCCGCCGCCGACTCCGGCATCGACTACGACCTGCTGTTCGGCCCCGCCTACAAGGGCATCCCGCTGGTTGCCCTGACTGCCGCCGCGCTCGCCGAGCACCAGGGCCTGGACCGGCCCTTCTGCTTCAACCGCAAGGAGATCAAGGACCACGGCGAGGGCGGGCTCATCGTCGGCGCGCCGATGGGTGGCCGCGTGCTGATCGTCGACGACGTCATCACCGCGGGCACCGCCATCCGCGAATCGGTGGAGGTGATCCGTGCCGCCGGCGGCGAGCCGGCCGGGGTGCTGATCGCCCTGGACCGCCAGGAGCGGGGCACGGGCGCGACATCCGCGGTGCAGGAGGTCGAGGCGAACTACGGGGTGAAGGTCGCCAGCATCATCGGCCTGGATGACCTCGTGGCCCACCTCGAGGGCAGCGTCGAGTTCGGCCAGCACCTGACGCTGGTGGCCGATTACCGCCAGCGCTACGGCGTGCGGGGCTGATTCCGGAACTGCGTCACTGTTCCGCGGCGGCGGCTGGCGGGATAATCTGTCAAGTCCCGGGCGGGGGTGCCCGGTTTGGGCGCACAGTCATGAACCGTACTGCAGGCAGCCTCGCGGCTGCGGCTCTCGCACTCCTGCTTCCCGTGGCCGGCATGCAGGCCGCCACGCCTCCGGCAGCGAAGCACACGACGTCCAGGTCCGCCAGCGAGGCAAAGACCTATCGCTGGGTGGACAAGGACGGCGTGGTGCACTTCGGCGACAGCGTGCCCCCCGAATACGCCAGCAGCCAGAAGCAGGTATTGAACGACTACGGGGTACCGGTCGCCACCGAGAGCGGCCTGAAGACGGCCGAACAGGTCGCGGCGGAGAAAGCCGCCGCGAAGAAGGCGGCCGAGGAACGCCAGAAGGCCATCCTCGCCTCGCGCCGTGACCAGGTGCTGCTCGACACCTACCTCTCGGTGGACGAGATCGAGGCACTGCGCGACCGGCGCATCGAGCTGATCGATACCCAGATCAAGGTGACCGAGAACTACCTGCAGGGCCTGCGCGACATCCTGCAGAAGCTGCAGGCCGAGGCCGCCGGCTTCAAGCCCTACAGCCCCGATCCGCAGGCACCACCCATCGACCAGCGGCTGGCGAAGGAACTCTCGAACACCATGGACTCCATCATGCTGTACGAGAAAAACCTGGCCGACACCCGCAACCGCAAGGCCGACGTCCTCGGCCAGTTCACCGCCGACATCACCCGCTTCAAGGAACTGAAGGCCGCGGCACCCCAGGAGTGATCTGCCGCCGCCGGCCGCATCCGGCCGGGCCGCGGCGCGGCGTCAACGCTGGCCGGTATGGCCGAAGCCGCCCGCACCGCGCTCGCTGGCGGTGAACTCCGCAACGACCTCGAACTCCGCCTGCACCACCGGCACGAACACCATCTGTGCCAGGCGCGCGCCCGGCTCGATGATGAAGGCCGTGGCGCCGCGGTTCCACACCGAGACCATGATCTGGCCCTGGTAGTCCGAGTCGATCAGCCCGACCAGGTTGCCGAGCACGATGCCATGCTTGTGGCCGAGACCCGAGCGCGGCAGGATCAGCGCCGCGAGGCCGGGGTCCGCCATGTGCACGGCGATCCCCGTGGGCACCAGCGTCGTCGCGCCGGGCTCGAGCAGCAGGTTCTCCGTCACGCAGGCGCGCAGGTCGATGCCGGCGGAGCCGGTCGTGGCGTAGTCGGGCAGCGGGAAATCCATGCCGATGCGCGGGTCGATGACCCGCAGCTGGATCTTCGGGCCCGGGCTCACGACAGCCTGGGACGACGGATGGGCGTGACACCGCCCGCGGCACCGGGCAGGCGCTGCGCGATGCTGGCGATGATGCGCCGTGCCAGCTCCGCCTTCGAGGTCTGGGCGATTTCCTCGCGTCCGCCGGGCCAGAGCAATACGGCGCTGTTGTCGTCGCGATCGAAGCCGAGCTGGCTGCCGACGAGGTTGGCGACGATCATGTCCAGGCCCTTGCGCCGCAGCTTGTCCAGCGCGTGTTCCTCGAGCTTCTCGGTCTCGGCGGCGAAACCGACGGTGAAGGGGCGGTCCTGCGCCAGGGCCGCGACGGCGGCCAGCACGTCGGCGCACTTCACCATGTGCAGGTCCAGGGTCTCGGTCTTCTTCTTGATCTTCTGCGCGGCGGACTGCGCCGGGCGATAGTCGGAGACCGCGGCAGCGCCGATGTAGATGTCGACCTGCGCGGCCCGCGACAGCGTTGCCTCGTGCATCTCGGCAGCGGACTCGACGTCGACACGCTCGACACCCGGCGGCGTGGGCAGCTGCACCGGCCCGGCAACCAGCGTCACCCGGGCGCCCGCCTCGGCCGCGGCCTGGGCCACCGCGAAGCCCATCTTGCCGGAGCTGCGGTTGCTGACGAAACGCACGGGATCGATGGGCTCGCGCGTCGGGCCTGCCGTCACCAGCACCCGCCGGCCCGCGAGCGCCCCGCCCGCCATGCCCGCCAGTGCGGCCAGCGCCGCGACGATGTCCGCCGGCTCGCTCATGCGGCCCGGGCCGCTCTCGCCGCAGGCCTGCGCACCCTCGGCCGGACCGACGAAGCGCAGGCCACGCGCCGCGAGCAACGTGCGATTGGCGCGCGTCGCCGCATGGGCCCACATGGCGTGGTTCATGGCGGGCGCCAGCAGCACGGGCGCGGTGGTCGCCAGGCACAGCGTGGTCAGCAGGTCGGGGGCGAGGCCGGCGGCCAGTTGCGCCATGAGGTGAGCGGTGGCCGGGGCGATGACCACGAAATCCGCCCAGCGGGCCAGCTCGATGTGGCCCATGGCGGCCTCCGCCTGCGCATCCCAGAGATCGCCGCGCACCGGCTGGCCGGACACGGCCTGGAACACCGTCGGCGACACCATGCGTGCCGCGCTGTGGGTCAGTACCACCTGCACCTCGGCGCCCTGGTCGCGCAGTCGGCGCACCAGGTCCGGGCTCTTGTAGGCGGCTATGCCGCCCGAGACGCCCAGCAGGATCTTCTTGCCGGTCAGCAAAGCCATGCAGCAAGCGTACAAGAATCGCCCTGCCAGGTGGATCGCTTTGTGCCTGCTGCGGGCAGTTTCGTGACTTGGGTCGCGCCGTCGGCAGGCCCGAGAATGGCTGACAATGGAAACGCGCTCCATCAAGGACTGGCCGCCCGGCGAGCGGCCCCGCGAACGCCTGAGCGGCGCCGGGCCGACCCAGCTCTCGGATGCCGAGCTGCTGGCGGTCATGCTGGGCCGCGGGGTTCGCGGCACCTCGGCGGTCGATCTGGCACGCAGCCTGCTCGCCACCTTCGGCGGCATCCGCGGGGTGCTCAATGCCAGCCTGGACGACCTGCAGGCCCTGCACGGCGTCGGGCCGGGCAAGGCGGCGGCCCTCGTGGCGGCGCGCGAGTGCTGCTGCCGCTACCTGCAGGAAAAGCTGGCGCCGGGCCGCGCCATCCGCTCGCCGGCGGACAGCCGCGAGTTCCTGCTGGCGCGCCTGCGGGACCGCCCGCACGAGGTGTTTTGCTGCCTGTTCCTCGACAATCGCCACCGGGTCCTGGCATTTGAGGAACTTTTCCAGGGGACCATCGACAACACCACGGTGTATCCCCGGGAGGTCGTGCGCCAGGTACTGCGCCGGAATGCCGCGGCGGTGATCCTGGCCCACAACCACCCCTCCGGCGTGGCCGAGCCGAGCGAGGCAGACCAGCTGATCACCAGGCGGATCCGCGGGGCACTGGAGCTGATCGACGTCCGCCTGCTCGACCACTTCGTCATCGGCGACGGGGTGTGCACCTCGCTTGCCGGGCGGGGCATGCTCTAGCCGGGCCTCAGGCTGCGGCCCGGCCGGTTGCCTAAATGACGGCCGGCTGGTTTAATAGCCGGCCTTTCGCCACGAGCTGGCGATTCAACCACCTGATTCGACAGAGGTTCGTCATGTCGCGCGTCTGCCAGGTCACCGGCAAGCGGCCGTCCTACGGGAACACCGTTTCCCACGCCAACAACAAGAGCCGGCGCCGCTGGCTGCCGAACCTCCACACGCACCGCTTCTGGCTGGAGAGCGAGAAGCGCTTCGTGCGCCTGCGCGTCTCCACCCGCGGGCTGCGCACCATCGACAAGGTCGGGCTCGAGAAGGTCGTTGCCGACCTGCGTGCCCGCGGCGAGAAGGTCTGAGGGCAGCAGCCATGGCAAGCAAGCGCGACAAGATCAAGCTCGTGTCCACCGCCGACACCGGCCATTACTACACCACCACCAAGAACAAGCGGCTGCATCCGGACAAGATGGAGGTCAACAAGTTCGACCCCGTGGTCCGCAAGTACGTGAAGTACAAGGAAGCCAAGATCAAGTAGAAAAAAAACCGCCGGAAGGCGGTTTTTTTTCGTCGGCCGACGGCGGCTGCCTCAGGCCGGCAGCGGTTGCGGCTGCGGGATGTACTCCCGCAGGCGTGCCGAGAACTCCTCCAGCACGGCGATGCCGCTCGCCTCGGCCCGCACGCACCACTCGCGCAGCTCGGTCACCAGCCGCTCGTTGGAAACATTGGCCTGCTGCCACACGCGCATGAGCTGCCGGCGGTGCTCGTCCACCGCGTGCAGCATCGGGCTGGTCGCCAGGATGCGGGCCAGGCGCTGGCGCGCGGCTTCATCCATCAGCCCCGGCCAGCGGGTCAGCAGCTGCCCGGCCGAGCGCAGCAGCACATCGCCACGTCGCGCGCGACGCTCCATGCGCAGTACCGGCATCACCACGCGGCGGCTGTAGTCACGCAGCACGTGCATGCGGTTCTGCATGACGGCACGCAGTGTCTCCAGGTCCACCGGTCGGGGCGCGGCCGCGAAGTGCGGCACCGGTGCCAGGCGACCGACGCGGCACAGGCCCAGCGCCGACAGCATGCGGATGTAGAACCAGCCGATGTCGAACTCCCCGGGCCGCAGCGCGAACCGCGCCGAGGTGGGAAACGCGTGGTGATTGTTGTGCAGCTCCTCGCCGCCGATCAGCACCCCCACCGGCACCAGGTTGGTGGAGGCATCCTCGGTCTCGAAGTTGCGGTAGCCGATGGCATGGCCAACGCCATTGATGACGCCGGCCGCGAAGAACGGCATGGCCACCATCTGCACGGCGAACAGGGTGATGCCGCCGGCACCGAACAGCAGCACGTCGATCGCCAGCATCAGCCAGACGCCGACGAGACCGTGGCGATAGACATTGCGCTCCAGCCAGTCGTCCGGGCAGCCGCGACCGTACTTCTCCAGCGTCTCCGCGTTGGCTGCCTCGACGCGATAGACCTCCGCGCCGCGCAGCAGGATGGTGCGCAGCCCGTGCACCACCGGGCTGTGGGGATCGTCCCGGGTCTCGCAGAAGGCGTGGTGCTTGCGGTGCACCGCCACCCATTCGCGTGTCACCATGCCCGAGGTCAGCCAGATCCACAGGCGGAAGAAATGACGGATGGCGGGATGCAGGTCGATGGCGCGATGGGCCTGGTCGCGGTGCAGGTAGAGCGTGACCGCCGCCATCGACACGTGGACGGCCACGAAGGCCACGGCCACCTTCGCCCAGAAGCCCAGGCCGAGCACTCCATCCACATGATCTGCAAGGAATTGCATCATCCCCGTCGCCCATCCATGGTGTTGGCTGCGGGCCACTATAGCGGATGCCCGCCGGGCCCACCAAGGGACCAGTCACGATCCCGGCCCAGGGCAACCACCACTTGCCGCAACGCTTCGCGCCCTGCGCCGAAGCCATCGCGTGCCTGAACTGCCCGAGGTCGAGACCACGCGGCGCGGCATCGCGCCCTGGATGGAGGGCCGGCGCATCCGCGAGCTGGTGGTGCGCGAGCGCCGCCTGCGCTGGCCGATCCCGCCAGGGCTCGGCGCCCGGCTGGCCGGCTCGCGCGTGCGACAGGTCGGTCGGCGCGGCAAGTACCTGCTGCTGGAAACCTCGCGGGGCACGGCGCTGCTGCACCTCGGGATGTCGGGCAGCCTGCGCGTGCTGGAAAGCGACCAGGCGCCCGGCAGGCACGACCATTTCGACATCGTCCTCGATCGCGGCCAGCGCATCCGCTTCCACGATCCCCGCCGCTTCGGCTCGCTGCTCTGGGCGGGGAGCGAGCCGCTGGCGCATCCGCTGCTCGCGCATCTCGGGCCTGAGCCGCTGGAACCGGGCTTCAGCGGTGCCTGGCTGCGGGACCGGGCACGCGGCAGGCGCCTGGCCATCAAGCCGTTCATCATGAACGCCGCGATCGTCGTCGGCATCGGCAACATCTATGCGAGCGAGGCGCTGTTCCGCGCCGGCCTGCATCCCTGCCGCGCGGCGGGGCGCATCCCGCTCGCGGACATGGAGCGCCTCGCCGCCGCCGTGCGCGAGGTACTCGGCGAAGCCGTGGCGCTTGGCGGCACCACGCTGCGCGACTTCCACGGCAGCAGCGGCGAGCCCGGCTACTTCGCGCAGGCGCTGCGGGTCTATGACCGCACCGGCCAGCCCTGTGGCACCTGCGGCACGCCGATCCGCCAGCTCACGCAGGGACAGCGCTCGACGTTCTACTGCCCGGGCTGCCAGCCGCGCGGCGGCCTCAGTACACCAGGGCCTCGCCCTCGCGGCGCGGGTCGCTCGCGGCCTGCACCTTCCCGGTCACGTAGTCCCAGGTGACGACATTCATGTTGCCGTAATCGCGGCTGCTGGCTTTGAGCCGGTGTCCCATGGCCTCCAGCGCCTGTATCTCCTGGTCGCTGAACGCACCGCGCTCGTAGGTCACCACGTCCGGCTGGAACTGGTGGTGGTAGCGCCTGAGTGCCGTCATGGAAGCCGCGTCGTGGCCGTCCATCCAGTCCAGCGCCGCCAGCAGCACCATGGTGATGATGCGGCTGCCGCCGGGCGTGCCGAGGATGGCCACGCCGCGCGGGGACTCGAGGAAGGTCGGCGTCATGCTGGAGAGCATGCGCTTGCCCGGCGCGATGGCGTTGGCGCTCGCGCCCTGCAGCTCGTAGGCGTTGCCGGTGCCCGGCTTCACGGTGAAATCATCCATCTCGTTGTTGAGGATCACGCCGGTGCCGGGCGGCATGAAGGCCGAGCCGTACCAGGTATTGATGGAGAGCGTACCCGCCACCCGGTTGCCGTCGGCATCGAGGATGGAGAAATGCGTGGTGTCATGGCCTTCGCTGCCATCCGCCCTGCCTGCGGGCAGCAGATCGCTCGGCGTGGCGCGATCCAGGCGGATGGAGGCACGCTGGCCGGCGGCGTAGAACGGGCTGAGCAGCTGCGCGACGGGCACTTCGCTGAATGCCGGATCGCCGAGCCAGACGCTGCGATCGCGGTAGGCGCGGCGCATGGCTTCGATGACGAGGTGCTTGCGGGTGGCGCCATCGAGCTTGTCGAGATCCCAGCCCGAGAGCATGTTGAGCATGTCCACCAGGCCGATGCCTCCCGCCGAAGGCAGTGGCGCGGAGATGATCTCCACGCCGCGGTAGCGGCCGCGCACCGGCTCGCGCTCGATGACCCTGTACCCGGCGAGGTCCGCGGCGGACCAGATGCCGCCCGCGGCACGCACGCCCTCCACCAGCGCCGTCGCGGTGGGCCCGCGGTAGAAGCCGTCGAAGCCCGAAGCGGCCAGCCGGCGCAGCGTCACGGCGAGGTCCGGCTGGCGCAGGCGCGCGCCGGCCGCCGGCAGCTCCCCGCCCGGGAAGAACACCGCCATCAGCGCCGGCGACTTCTCCATCGCCTGACGGCGGAACCGCAGGCCCGCCTGCATGCCCGCTTCCATGGCGATCCCCTCCTCGGCGAGGCGGATGGCGGGAGCGAGGCTGCGCGCCAGGGGCAAGCGGCCGTACTGCCTGGCGATATGCACCAGCGCGGCCGGCTCGCCGGGAATGCCCGCCGCCAGCGGGCCATCCAGGCTGGCACCGGGGATGACATTGCCGGCGGCGTCGAGATACATGCCGGCAGTCGCCGCGGCGGGTGCCGTCTCGCGCCCGTCGATCAGCACGTCGCGGTCACCGCGGGCCTGGTGCAGCAGCCAGAAGCCGCCACCACCGAGCCCGGAGGCATAGGGCTCGGCCACCGCCAGCGCGGCGCTCACGGCCACGGCAGCGTCGAAGGCGTTGCCGCCGGCAGCCAGCACTTCCTCTCCGGCGGCAACGGCCAGCGGCTGCGCCGCCGCAATGGCGGCCTTGCCCGGCCTGCCAGGCGCCGCGGCCCCGGCGGGCACGACGAAGCCGAGCGCGACGAGGACGAAACCCGCGAGAACGACACGGCACGGCACGGACTGGCGCCGACCCAGGGCTGCGCTGCGCACGGACCGCGGCCTCAGCGCCGGCCAAACCGGCGGCCGAGCGCCTCGGCCACCCGCGGATGCACGAACGCCGTCACATCGCCGCCGAGGGCCGCCACCTCGCGGACCAGCGTCGAGGACACGAAGGTGTACTGCTCGGCGGGTGTCATGAAGATCGTCTCGACGCCGCTCTCCAGGTGGCGGTTCATGCTGGCCAGCTGGAACTCGTACTCGAAGTCGGACACCGCGCGCAGCCCGCGGATCACGACCTTCAGCCCGTTGGCCTTCGCGTAGCCCACCGTCAGCCCGGTGTAGCCATCGACGCGCACGTTGGACAGGTCGGCGAGGACCTCGCGGGCCAGGCGCATGCGATCCTCGAGGTCGAACATCGGCGCCTTGTGCGGGCTGGCCGCCACGGCAACGACCACCTCGTCGAAAATGCGGGCGGCCCGCCGCACCAGCTCGTGGTGGCCGTTGGTGAAGGGATCGAAGGTCCCCGGATACATGGCACCGACTGGCACTGTTCTGTACTCCCTCAGGGACTGGCGGGACGCTGGACCAGCGCGAAGCGCACCTGGCCCGCTGCTTTCTCCCGCAGGACCACCCAGCCCGGCGGCAGCGGTGGCAGGGGCTGGTCGCGCGCCATCTCCAGGTACAGGCGGGCGTTGCCGGCGAGCCAGCCGCCGTCGAGAAGTGTACACAACTCGTCGAGCGCGGCTTCGCCGAAGGGCGGATCGAGGAACACGAGGTCGAAGGGCTGCGGCACACCGCCGAGGAAGCGCCTGGCATCGGCGACCACCACGCTGGCCCGGGGCGCCGTGCAGCCCAGCCGGCCGAGGACATCCTCGAGGGCGCGCGCCACCGGCGGCTGGCTCTCGACGAAGCAGACCCCGGTTGCGCCCCTGGAGAGCGCCTCCAGGCCCAGGGCGCCCGTCCCGGCATAGAGATCCAGGCAGCGCATCCCGGAGATCACCGGCGCGAGCCAGTTGAACAGCGTCTCGCGCACCCGGTCGGGCGTCGGACGCAGCCCGGGCGCAGCCACCACCGGCACGCGCCGGCCGCGCCAGCTGCCGCCGATGATGCGGACCTGGCCCGGCGGCTCGCCCGCTGCGGTTCCCCTGGATTTGCTGCGTGCCATGATGACGCGACGTTGTAGCAGAAACCGCGCGCCGCCGCGCAACGCCGGCCGCGCCGCATGCCTCTGCAATGCCCGCCGCTTCCGCTAACATGCCGCGCATGACACAGCCGACCCCTGCCCGGGAAGCCACGCGCCCCGGGTTCTTCCAGCGCCTGAAGCAGAAGCTCAACCGCGGGCTCGGCCTCGGCGTGGCGCTCGACTGGCTGGCCGGGCGCAAGCTCGACCCGGCGGTGCTCGCCGAGCTCGAGGACCAGCTGCTGCTCGCCGATGTCGGCATCGAGACCAGCGAGCGCATCATCGAAGGCCTGCGCAAGCGCATCGGTCGCGACGCCATCGTCGACGTCGCCGGCGCGCGCATGGCGCTGGCCGCCACGCTGGAGGAGATCCTGCGGCCGCGGGCGCAGCCGCTCGCCATCCCGCGCGGCGGCAAGCCGTTCCTGATCCTCATGATCGGCGTGAACGGCTCCGGCAAGACCACCACCATCGGCAAGCTCGCGCGCCGCTACCGCGACGAGGGACTCAGGGTGATGCTCGCCGCCGGCGACACCTACCGCGCCGCCGCCATCGAGCAGCTGCAGGCCTGGGGCGAGCGCAACGGCGTGCCGGTGGTCGCGCAGCAGCCCGGCGCGGATTCCGCCGCCGTGGTCTTCGACGCACTGCAGGCCGCCACGGCCCGCGGCATCGATGTGGTGCTGGCCGACACCGCCGGGCGCCTGCAGAACCAGGCCGGGCTGATGCAGGAACTTGCCAAGGTGGTGCGCGTCGCCGGGCGCGTGGACCCGGCCGCGCCCCACGAGAAGATGCTGGTGCTCGACGCCAGCCTCGGCCAGAACGCCATCAACCAGGCGCTGCAGTTCCACCAGGCCGTCGGCCTCACCGGCATCAGCATGACCAAGCTCGACGGCGGCGGCAAAGGCGGCGTGCTGCTGACGCTGGCCGACCGCCTCGAGGTGCCGTTCCGCTATGTCGGCGTCGGCGAGGACGCCGCCGATCTCGATGTCTTCGACGCCGCGCAGTTCGCCGCGGCGCTGGCCGGCACCGCACCGTGATCCGTCTGGACAAGGTCACCAAGCTCTACAAGGGGGGCCGCGAGGCGCTGCGCGAGGTCTCGCTGGAGATCGGCCCCGGCGAGATGATCTTCCTCACCGGCCATTCCGGCGCCGGCAAGAGCACCATCCTCAAGCTGCTGGCGCTGGTCGAGCGGCCGACCCAGGGCCAGCTGCTGGTGGACGGCCGCAACGTCGGGCGCATGCCGGCGCGGGAGATCCCCGCCTACCGGCAACAGGTCGGCATGGTGTTCCAGGACCACAAGCTGCTCGACGGCCGTTCCGCCTTCGACAACGTGGCCCTGCCCCTGGTCATCGCCGGCCTCGCCCGGCGCGATATCGAGAAGCGCGTGCGCGCGGCGCTGGACCAGGTCGGCCTGCTCGACAAGGAACGCCATGCTCCGCGCACGCTCTCGGCCGGCGAGCAGCAGCGCGTCGGCATCGCCCGGGCCGTGGTGGCACGTCCCCGGCTGCTGATCGCCGACGAACCCACCGGCAACCTCGACGGCGAGCTGTCGCTGGAGATCATGCAGCTCTTCCGCCGTTTCAACGAGGTCGGTGTCACCATGGTCATCGCCACCCATGACCTGGCGCTGGCCGGTCGCATCGGTGGCCGGCACGTGGTGCTGAGCCAGGGCCGCGTGCTGTCCGGGGATGCGCCATTGGCCACCGCGCCGCCGGCGCAATCCGCGGCGGGCTAGCCAGGACCAGCCATGGGCACCTACCTCAGCCGCCATTTGCAGAACGCGCTCGCGGCCCTCGGCCAGCTGAGCCGCCAGCCGGTCGCGACGCTGCTCACCATCGGTGTCATCGGCATTGCGCTGGCACTGCCGGCCAGCCTGCAACTCCTCGTGCAGGGCGGGCAGCGCTTCGCCAGCGGCTGGTCCGACATCCGCGATTTCTCCGTCTACCTGAAGCCGGGCACCGACCTCGAGGTGGCACGCAAGCTCGCGCGTGCGCTCGCCAGCCATCCAGGCGTGAGCGACACGCGGGTGATCGAGGCCGACACGGCACTCGCCGAGTTCGGCCGTGATCCGGCTTTCGGCGAGGCCCTGAAGGCGCTCAGGCAGAACCCGCTGCCCCACACGCTGGTGGTGCGCCCGGATGCCGATGCCGCGCCCGCCGCGCTCGATGCGCTGAAGGCCGAGCTGGCGGCGAAGCCCGAAGTCGACCTGGTACAGCTCGACACCCAGTGGCTGATGCGGCTGGCGGCCATCCTCGACCTGGTCCGTCGCGGGATCTGGATCGCCGCGGTGCTGCTGGTCGCGGCGGTCATCTTCATCGTCGGCAATACCATCCGCCTGGACATCCAGAACCGGCGCCAGGAGATCGAGGTATCGAAGCTGCTGGGCGCCACCGACGCCTTCGTGCGCCGGCCGTTCCTCTACATCGGCTTCTGGTACGGCCTGCTGGGCGGGACCGTGGCCCTGCTGCTGCTGGCCGGGGCGCTGCTCCTGCTCCGCGGCCCGATGCAGCGGCTGCTGCAACTGTACGGGACTGATTTCGCGGGCTTCGGCCTGTCGCCCGACACGGCGCTGCTGGTGCTGGGAGCAGGCCTGGCCTCGGGCTGGGCCGGCGCCTGGCTGGCGGTCGGCCGGCACCTCTCGGCCATCGAACCGCAGGTGTAAGTCATTGATCTGCCGTAGTCCGGCAGACACCGTGTCGGGAACCTTGGCAGTCGTTAGCACTCAAACCGGGCGAGTGCTAGGATGACTTCAGCAAGGAGGATCCCGATCCCGATGAACGCCGCTCTCGTCAGCCAGTCACGCCAGCTGGCCCTCGCCGGGCCGGTTGGCAGCCTCGATGCCTACATCCAGGCCGTCAACACCATTCCGGTGCTGCCGGCGGAGGAGGAGCAGCGCCTGGCCCACCGCCTTCGCGAAGCCGGCGATCTCGACGCCGCCCGCGAACTGGTGCTGGCCCACCTGCGCTTCGTGGTGCACATCGCCCGCGGCTATTCCGGCTATGGCCTGCCGCTCGGCGACCTGGTCCAGGAAGGCAACATCGGCCTGATGAAGGCCGTGAAGCGCTTCGACCCCGGGGTCGGCGTGCGGCTGGTGTCCTTTGCCGTCCACTGGATCCGCGCCGAGATCCACGAATACGTGCTGCGCAACTGGCGCCTGGTGCGCATGGCGACCACCAAGGCGCAGCGCAAGCTGTTCTTCAATCTCCGCCGCGCCAAGACCGGCCTCGGCTGGCTGTCCCGCGACGAAACCGAGGCCATCGCCCGCGACCTCGGCGTGCCGGCCCGCGAGGTGACCGAGATGGAGCAGCGCCTCGCCGGCCATGACCTGGTCTTCGATCCGGTGCCGAGCGACAGCGACGAGAACAGCGTGTCTCCGGCCGCCTACCTGCCGGCGCCCAACGCCGACCCGGCGGAACAGCTGGAGCATGATGACTGGCAGGAGCGCACCGCCGGACAGCTGCACCAGGCCCTCGGCCGGCTCGACGAGCGCAGCCGCGCCATCATCCAGGCGCGCTGGATGGCAGAGGAGAAGGCCACGCTGCAGGACCTGGCGGACCGCTTCGGGATTTCGGCCGAGCGGGTACGCCAGATCGAGCAGCAGGCGATGCGTGCCCTGCGGGGTGCCGTCGCAGCCTGAGGCTAGTTCGCCGTCAGCGGCACGATGGTGATCTCCACCCGCCGGTTCTGCGCCTTGCCCTCGGGCGTGGCGTTGCTGGCAATCGGCCGGCTCTCGCCGGCACCGACGGCGATGAAGCGGTCGGCGCGCAGGTCACGCGAGGTCAGGTAGGCGACCACGCTGTTGGCGCGCTTCTCCGACAGCAGCTGGTTGTAGGAATCGCTGCCGTCGCTGTCGGTGTGGCCGGCCACCTCGACCATGGTCTTGTCGAATTCCTTCAGCACCAGGGCCACGGAGTCGAGCACCGGGTAGAACGACGAGTTGATGTCGCCGCTGTTCACCGCGAAGGTGATGTTGCCCGGCATGTTGAGGGTGATGTTCTCGCCCTTCGGGCCGGTGCGGGTCACGCTGACCCCCGTACCCTGCAGCCTGGCCCGCAGCGCCGCGTCCTGGCGGTCCATGTAGTTGCCGACGGCGCCGCCGGCCACCGCACCGACGCCGCCGAGGATCAGGGCGTTCTTCTTGCGCTGGGCCGAGTCGTTGCCGGTGATCAGCCCGATGGCCACACCCGTGGCCGCGCCGATGGCCGCACCCTTGGTGGTCTTGTTGACCTCGGTCTGGCCCGTGTAGGGATCCGTGGTCTGCATGTACTCGCAGCCGCCAGCCAGGACCATCAGCCCCATCAGGCCGGCCAGTCCGGCCTTCCTCGCCATACCATTCATCAGCATATTCCGCTCCTGAAAAAGGCCCGCGCGGGCGGGCCACCTTATCCCAGAATCACGGGCTCCCGGCAACCGGGTCCGCCCGCACTTGCCCCACGTGGCCACGGTTGTCGGTGCCCCGGGAAAGCCTTAGCGTCGATCCCATGACGCCCGGCCCTGCGAGACTGGTTCGACTGCCCGGACTGCGGCCGGTTCCAGCGCCAGCCGGGACCCCGGCCCGGCTGCGTGAACCCGGTCACGGTCGGTGTTCGCCCTGACGCGCATGGCCGGGGCAGCCCCATACGGCGACCGCGCCCTCTGGCGGATCGCCGCGCCGATGATCCTCTCCTCCGTGACGACACCGCTGCTCGGCCTGGTCGACACCGCCGTGGTCGGCCATCTCGACGAGCCCCGGTACCTCGGCGCGGTCGCCACCGGCTCGACCCTGTTCACCGTGCTGTTCATGGGGCTGAACTTCCTGCGCATGGGCACCACCGGCGTCACCGCCCAGGCTTTCGGCGCCGGCCGCGGCGATGCCACGCGCCAGGCCCTGGGCCAGGCACTGGCCATGGCTGCGCTGCTGGCCCTGGCCATGATCGTGCTGCAGGCGTGGATCGTCGGCTTCGGGCTGGCGGTGCTCGGGCCGGGCCCGGAGGTGGCCGGGCTGACGCGCCAGTATTTCGCGGTGCGCATCTGGAGCGCGCCCGCCTCGCTCGCCAACTTCGTCATCGTCGGCTGGCTGCTCGGCATGCAGAACGCCCGGGGCCCGCTGGCGCTGACGCTGGCTACGAACCTGGTCAATGTCGCGCTCTCGGTGCTGTTCGTCACCGGGCTCGGCCTGCAGGTGCGCGGCGTGGCGCTGGCCACGCTGCTGGCCGAGCTGGCCGGCCTCGCCGTGGGCGCCATGTACGTCAGGCAGGAACTCGCCCGCTGCCCGGGACGCTGGCAACCGGCCTGGCTGGCCGACATCGCCAGTTACCGCCGGCTTGCCGGCATCAATGCCAACCTGCTGTTGCGCACCCTGTCGCTGATGTTCGTCTTCGCCTTCATCACCGCCCGCGGTGCGCGCGCCGGCGAGGTGATCCTGGCCGCAAACGCGGTACTGCTCAACTTCCAGTACTTCACCTCGTATGCGCTCGATGGCATCGCCCATGCGGCCGAGGCCCTGGTCGGCAGGGCTGTCGGCGCCGCGGACCGTGAAGGACTGCGGCAGGTGGTGGCCCGGGGCCTGCGCTGGTCGCTGCTGTTCGCCGGCGCCTTCACCCTGGCCTACGGCCTGCTCGGTGGCCGGATCATCGATGCGCTGACCGGCATCGAGGCCATCCGCACCGCGGCCCGCGACTACCTGCCGTGGCTGGCCATGCTGCCGCTGGTCTCGGCCTGGAGCTTCCTCTATGACGGGGTGTTCGTCGGTGCGACGCGCTCACGCGAGATGCGCCAGGTGATGATGGGCGCGGCACTGCTGGTATTCCTGCCGGCCTGGTACCTGGCGCAGCCGCTGGGCAACCACGCGCTCTGGCTGGCGTTTACCGCCTTCATGGCCGCACGCGGCATCGGCATGCACCTGTGGTTTCGCCGCCTGGTGCACCGCGATGCCCTCGCCGCCGGCTGAATCCACGGCGCCGCTGCCGCCCGCATGTCATGATCGCGCCTGCTTTCCGGGACGATGCCATGAAGGGAGGGCGCCGGCCTGGCGCCAGCCACCCATGAAGAGAAGCGATAATCCCTGGACCACCCTTTCGGTGCGCCAGGTCTATGCCAACCCCTGGCTGGAACTGTGGGAGGAGCGTTGCCTGGATCCGTCCGGCAGGCCCGCCCTCTACGGCCGGGTCAGCTTCCGCAGCAAGGCCGTCGGCATCATTCCGCTGGACGACGCGGGCAACACCTGGCTGGTCGGCCAGTACCGCTACTGCCTCAAGCGCTATTCCTGGGAGATCCCCATGGGCGGCTCCCCGCACCCGGCCAGCGTGCTCGACTCCGCGCGCCGCGAGCTGAAGGAGGAAACCGGCCTCAGTGCCGGACGCTGGGAACAGATCCTGTTCCTCCACACCAGCAACTCGGTGACCGACGAGGAAGGCTACGTGTTCGTCGCCGAGGACCTGACCGAGGGCGAGACGGAGTTCGAGTCCACCGAGAAAATCGAGGTCCGCAGGCTGCCGGTGCTGGAGGCGATCCACATGGCGCGCAGCGGCGGCATCACCGATGCGTTGAGCGTCGCCGGGCTGCTGCAGCTGGGCGCGCTGCGTGGCTGGTTGCAGTGAGATGCCCGGCACGCTGCGGTTGCTGCGCCACGGCCTGCCTGCGATGATGGCCCGCCATGCAGGATGAAGCGATCCGGAAGGTCCTCGAGTTCTGGTTCTCGGCCGCGGAGCTCGATGCGCCGCAGATCGACAGCCGGATGGAGCGCTGGTTCGGCAGCGATCAGGCCCTCGACGAGCGGATCCGCACCGAGTTCGGCGCGCTGCTGGAGCGCGCCCTGGCAGGCGACCTCGACGGCTGGGCCGCCACCGCCGAGGGGCGGCTCGCCCTGATCCTGCTGCTCGACCAGTTCTGCCGCAACATCCATCGCGGCACCGCGCAGGCCTTCGCCGGGGACCGACGCGCCCTGAAGCTCTGCATCGAGGGTTCCATGGGCAACGAGTACCGCACGCTGTCGCCGGTGCAGCGGGTGTTCTTCTTCATGCCGCTGCAGCACGCCGAGTCCGCCGCTGTCCAGGACAAGTCAGTGCGCATCTACAACGCGCTGGCCGAAGGCGTCTCCGACACCCTGCGGGAGACGTTCCTGACCTTCGCGCAGTTTGCGGAACTCCATCGCGACATCGTCGCCCGCTTCGGGCGCTTCCCGCATCGCAACCGGGTCCTGGGGCGCAGCAACACGCCCGAGGAAGAATCCTATCTCGCCGCCGAGGCACCGCGCTTCGGCCAGTAGCGGCGCCAGCCAGACAGCTGCCCTCCAGGGAGGGAACCCGCATGCACTACCAGCCCATCCGCCGCGTTGCCATCGTCGGCAGCCTGCGCATTCCCTTCTGCCGTGCGCATACCCGCTACGCCGAGGCATCCAACCAGGACATGATGACCGCCGTGCTGCAGGGGCTGGTGGAGCGCTTCCGGCTGGGCGGCGAGCGCCTCGGCGATGTGTCCCTCGGCGCGGTGATGAAGCACTCGCGCGACTGGAACCTCGCCCGCGAATGCGTGCTCGGCAGCGGGCTGGCGCCGCAGACCCCGGCGTTCGACCTGCAGCGCGCCTGCGGCACCAGCCTCGAGGCGGCGATCCTCATCGGCAACAAGATCGCGCTGGGACAGATCGATTCCGGCATCGCCGCCGGCACCGACACCATCAGCGACACGCCGATCGTCTATCCCGACGAGTACCGCCGCATCCTGCTGCGCAGCCATCGCGGGCGCACGGCAGCCGAGCGCATTGCACCCTGGCTGGGCCTGCGGCCGCGCCACTTCAGGCCGGATCTGCCCACGGTGGTGGAACCGCGCACCGGGCTGTCGATGGGCGAAAGCACGGAGATCACCGCCAAGGCCTGGGGCATCAGCCGCCAGGCGCAGGACGAGCTGGCGCTGGCCAGCCACCGCAATGCCGCGCGGGCCTGGGACTCCGGCTTCCATGCCGACCTCGTCATGCCGTGGAACGGCGTGCGCGAGGACAACAACCTGCGACGCGACACCACGCTGGAGAAACTCGCCGCGCTCAAGCCGGTATTCGACCGCGGGCCGCAGGGCACGATGACCGCGGGCAACAGCACGCCGCTCACCGATGGCGCGGCGGCGGTGCTGCTCGCCTCGGAGGACTGGGCGGCACGGCGCGGCCTGCCGGTGCTGGCCTGGCTGCGCTACGGCCAGGTGGCCGCCGTGGACTTCGTCGGTGGCGAGGGCCTGCTGATGGCGCCCGCCTACGCGGTCTCCACCATGCTGCAACACGCGAATCTCACGCTGCAGGATTTCGACCTCTACGAGATCCACGAGGCCTTCGCCGCGCAGGCGCTCGCCACGCTGAAGGCCTGGGAGAGCAGCGAGTTCTGCCGCGAACGCCTCGGCCGCGGGCGGCCGCTCGGCGCGATCGACCGCGAGCGGCTCAACGTCATGGGCGGCAGTCTCGCGCTGGGGCACCCCTTCGCCGCCACCGGCGCGCGCATCCTCGGCTCGCTCGCCAGCCAGCTCGACAGGCGCGGCTCGGGCCGCGGCCTGATATCCGTCTGCACCGCGGGCGGCATGGGCGTCACCGCGATCGTCGAGCGCTGATCCGGTAACATCGGCGCCTGGCCAATCGTCACGGGAAGAGCACTCCGCCATGGGCAGGCAAATCGAACTGCAGGCATCTGACGGCCATCGCTTCGCCGCCTGGCTCGCCGAGCCGGAGGGCAAACCACGCGGCGGCCTCGTGGTGCTGCAGGAGATCTTCGGCGTCAATCACCACATCCGGCACGTCACCGACCGCTTCGCCGCGGACGGCTACCTGGCCATCGCGCCGGCGCTGTTCGACCGCGTGCGCCCGGGTGTCGACCTGCCCTACGAGGAAATCGCCGCCGCGCGCCAGGTGATGACCTCACTGCACCGCGCCAACACCATCCTCGACATGAGCGCGGCCGTGGAGGCCGTGCGCAAGGCCGGTGGCGTCGGCGCCATCGGCTACTGCTGGGGCGGCGCCCTGGCCGATCTCGCCGCCTGCGAATGCGATATCGATGCCGCGGTCTCCTACTACGGCCGCCACACCGCCTCGTGGCTGGAGCTGCAGCCGAAGTGCCCGGTCATGTACCACTTCGGCAAGCTCGACCCGTACATCCCGCCGCAGACCGTGGCGGCCATCGAGGCGGGGCGGCCGCAGGGCAGCTTCTTCATCTACGACGAAGCGGGCCACGGCTTCAACTGCGACGAACGCCACGACTACCACGCCGCCAGCGCCGAACTGGCCCTGCAGCGCACACGCGAGTTCCTCCAGCGGCACGTCGGCTGAGGCGGCGCCGGATGCCCATGGGCTGCTGATGCACAGCAGCCGCATGGACCCGTCCGCCTGCAGCGGCGCGCTCAGGCCTTGCGTGCCGCAGCGGCCTCGGCAGCCTTGCCCGGCAGCAGCGGCACCGAGGGCAGCACCCAGCTCTTGTGCTGGCGCCGCGCCGGGCTGGGGATCGCGTAGGCGACACGATCATGTTCGCTGCGGAATTTCTGCACGTCGATCCGCCAGCCGCGCTCCTCCCACTCCCGGCAGTACTCGCGGTAGCGGGCGATGGCCTTGTCGGCGGGAACGAGGAACTCGTGTGCGTTGCTGCGTGGCGTGATGCGCGGGTGCTGCGGCTCGAGCACGTACTGATCCTGCCCGGCGATGTAGGCACTGCGGTCGGCGAAGGTGGTGTCGTAGCGCGGATCGAGCAGGTTATTGCGCGTGGCGATCAGGTACCAGCGGTCGAGCGTCTCGTGGATTGGCGTGTGCAGCAGGTAGTTGTGCAGCTTCATGGAGTCTGAGGCGTCGATCTGCACCCAGGTGCAGTGCGGTCCGACATGGCCGACACCGCCGTCGATCCAGGCCTCCTTGTCGCGACCCGAGGCCTTGCTCATGTCGCTCTGCGCCAGCCGTGGCGCGAACATGCGGTTGTGGTAGCCCGTTCCCCAGGTGCCGTCCTCGAGCGTGAAGTCCTTGACCTCGTAGTCCTCGCGCACGCCGAGGAAACCGTGGGTCGGATGCGTGAATTCGTTGTGCGCGGGGTCGATGGTGTTCTCGATCGAGCGCTTGTAGTCGATCTTCCAGTCGGCCTGCAGGATGATGCTGCGCCAGGCCGGATCATCGTATTCCGGGATGCTGATGATCGGCGGGCGCTCGGCTTCCGGCAGGTCGCCGAGGAACACCCAGACGAGGCCGTACTTCTCCTCGACCGGATAGGCATCGATGCGGGTGCGTTCCGGGATCCTGGCGTTGGCACCGAGCGAGGGCAGGCGCACGCAGGTGCCCTCGCCGTTGAAGGTCCAGCCGTGGTAGGGACACTCGACGCAGTCGCCGCGGATGCGCCCGTCCGCCATGGCGCCGCCGCGATGGGTGCAGGTGTCGCTGATGCAGCGGACCTTGCCCTTGCTGTCGCGCCACAGCGCGAAGTTGTGGCCGAGCATCATCACCTTGAGGGGGCGGTCGGTGCCGAACTTGACTTCGCCGGACTGGGCGGCGATGTACCAGAAATTGATGAACACGGTTGGCTCCTTTGCGGATCTGCGCTGCTGTCATGCCGGATTCTCGGCAGCGGAGCAGGAGCCCATCTTGATGCAGGTCAGAATTCCCGCTGCTCGCCGGGTGGCGCCGGCCCGAGCGCGCCGGCCCGCAGCAGCGCGAGGTTCACCGCCGCCCTGGAATTGCCGGGATCCACGGCCAGCGCCTCGAGCAGCGCACGCTCCGCCGCCGCCGGGCGCCCGGCGAGCGCCAGCGCATGGCCGAGGTTGTTCCAGGCCCGGCTGTTGCCGGGCGTCTTCGCCACCACGTCGGCCCAGAAAGCGGGCTCACTGGCGTAGACGCGATTGCGATCCACGGTCGCCAGCAGCAGGCCCGCGACCACCACGGCGGTCGCCAGCATGGCAACGCCCCGGCGCCGGGCCGACATCCAGGCCGTGGCCACCCCGGCCAGCCACGCCGGCCCGGCCAGCGCGAGGTAGAGCTGCCGGTCATTCGCCACATCCAGCCGCGGCAGCAGCGAGTTGGTCGGCGCCAGCCAGAGAAAGAACCACAGCAGGCCGAAGGCCAGGGCGGGCCGGCGGCGCAGTGACCACACTCCCCAGCACAGCGCCGCGGCCAGCAGCAGGCCGGTGAGGACCAGTGCCGGTGTCAGCGCACCCACCACGGGCAGCATGGGATCGGCGTTGAGGCGATCGATCCTGGCGAGCTGGCCGGCGAGGTAGGCGACGGCCTGCACCTGGCTCGCCAGCTGGTCCGCGAGCGATCGCGCCTCGATGCTGGTCGCGAAGAACTGCCGGTACGCCGGCAACAACCCGGCAAGGACCGCCGCCAGCAGCAGCACCGCCCAGTGCGCTGCCGTCGCACGCCAGCAGGACGCCAGGCCGCGGGCGCGCCCGTTCCCGGCCGTCGCCTGCCACAGCAGCATGGCCAGCGGCAGCACGGCGGCGGTTTCCCGCGTGGCGAGCGCACAGGCGAACAGCAGCGGCGAGAGCCCGCGGCTCAGCCAGGCCTGCCGGCCGCGCTGGCCGCGCACCCAGGCGAGCAGGCTCGAGAGCACGAACATCGCCGCCAGCGACGTCGAGCGCCCGGACAGGTAGGTGACCGCCTCGGTCTGCACCGGGTGCACGGTGAACAGCAGGGCGGCGACCGCGGCCGCGACGGCACGACTCCCGGGAAGGGGCGCGTGCCACTGGCGCAGCAGCGCCAGCAGCAGCAAGCCGTTGGCGAGGTGGATGCCGAGGTTGACCGCATGGAAGCCGGCGAGCCCGAAGCCGCTCGCATGGTTGAGCGCATAGCTCAGCTTCAGCAGCGGGCGGATGCCCGGCATCGAGTCCCTCCAGGCGGCGAGCGACTGCACCCGCGGATCCTGCACGATGACGTTCCAGTCATCGAACTGGAAGTCGCCGCGGAAGGCGTTGGCGTAGGCCAGTACGCCCGCGGCCAGCACCAGCGCCGCGGCAAGCGCGGCGGCCGCCTCAGGGCGTCGCGCCGGCCACATGGAAGGCTTCCTCGATCAGGGCCGCCGCCGTCCACCAGCGGTCCGGCGCATCGAGCAGCACCACGTCCACCCGCCTGCCATCGCGCTCGGCGCGCGCCACCAGGCACTTGCCCGCTGCGCGCGTGTAGCCGGTCTTCACGCCGAGGGCGCCAGGGACGCGACCGAGCAGCATGTTCGTCGTGCGCAGGGCGATGCGTCGCCCGTCCAGCGTGACGATCTCCCCGCTCACCACGCCCGCGCGCCACCGGTACTCCGGCAAGGCCATGGCGAGATCCGCCATGCGCAGCAGGTCATGGGCAGTGGTGACGTGGCCGGTGCCAGGCAGCCCGCAGGGATTGGCATAGTGCGTCCCGGTCAGGTCCAGCTCGCGTGCACGGGCATCGAGGCGGGCGACGAACGCCTCGACGCTGCCCGCGGCGGCCTCGGCCAGCGCCAGGCAGGCGTCGTTGGCCGACGCGACGACCATCGCCGTCAGGGCATCGCCGGCCCGCAGCCGCTCGCCCGCCTTCAGGCGCAGGCGCGTGCCCTGCAGGGATGCGGCGCGGGGGCTGACGGTGATGACCCGCTGCGGATCCCAGTCCTGCCCGAGCAGCACGATGGCGCTCAGGATCTTGGTCAGCGAGGCCGGTGGCCGCGGCAGGTCGGCACCGCGCTCCCAGCGGATGACGCCATCGATGGCGACGACGTAGGACGGTGCCGCGCGCGGAAACCGGTCCACCACGGCTGCCGCCTGCGGTTGCGGCAACACCGTCGTGGCCGACGAGGCGGCCAGCAGCGCCAGCAGGGCAGCGGCCGCGGGCACCGCGCCGGCGCCGGTCAGAACGGCAGCAGCTTGCGCAGCGCCTTCTTGCCTTCCTCGATGGCCGTGTCCTTGCCCGGGGGCGGTTGCTCCTGCTGCGCGGGCTGGCCCGACGAATCCGGCGTGCCCGCCCCGCCCTGCATCAGGTTGTGCCGCGCATAGTCACTGCAGAACTCGCGGTACTTCTCGGCCGGTGGCGAGGTGAAGCTGCGGCCCGCGCATTGTGCCTGCGCCAGCGGTGCCGCCTCGTCCGGGCAGTGGCGCGCGAGGAACGGCAGCGAGGCATCCTTGCCGACGGCCGCCTTGCACAGCCGCAGGCGGGTTGCAGGGATGTCGGTGCCGCAGGCCTTGCCCGCGGAATCAAGGTCCGTCGTGTCGGCGCCTGGCACCTGGCCACGCGCCGCGAGGAGATCGAAGCCCTGCTCCGTGCCCAGGCGCTTGCAGAATTCGGCCTTGGTCTTCGCATCGCAGACTCCCGGAACGCGGCCGTCGAACATCGCCACCTGCATGCTGCGGGCCGCCTCGCGGCACTGCTGTGCCAGCATCTCCGCGCTCTGCTTCTCGGCGGCGGCGATCTTCTTCTTCACGGCGGCGGCATCGCACTGGCCACCGAGGCGCTTGCCCGACAGCCTCGTGGTCATCGTCTGGCCGTCCATGTTCATGGTCATCCGGCCCTGGTAGCTGTCGCGGCCCTGGTAGCTGATCTCGCCGCTGCCGGTCATGGCGTCCTTGCCGGTGCAGCGCATCTGCCAGCTCATGGTGCTGCCGCTGCGCCGGACATCGAACATCTCGCAGGAATCGTTGTCCGGCTGCGGCACCGCCGGCTGGTCGCCCGCGAGCGGCTGGCAGACCTGCTGGGTGCGCGGTGGCATGGACATGCCGGCCATTTCCATCGAGCTGGTGATCTCCCAGGTCTCGCCCGGTTCGGTCGCGGGTGCCGCGGGTTCCGCGGCCTTTGCTGCCAGTCCCGCGAACAGGCCGACGCCGGCCAGCAGCAGCATGGTGATGCGGGTGTTCATTGCGGTCTCCCCTGGATGCGCTCGTGCAGGCGCAGCAAGGGCACTATAGCCGAGCCCTGCACGCGCGGTCAGCATCCGTGCGCGCCGCCAGACCCTGCCGCAACCGCTCCTCGTCCAGGTCACCGCACCAGCGGGCCACCACCAGGGTGGCGACGCCGTTGCCAACCAGGTTGGTCAGCGCACGCGCCTCGGACATGAAGCGGTCGATGCCGAGGATCAGCGCCACGCCGGCCACCGGCAGCCCGCCCACGGCGGACAGCGTGGCGGCCAGCACGATGAAGCCGCTGCCGGTGACGCCCGCGGCTCCCTTGGAGGTCACCAGCAGCACGGCGAGCAGCGTCAGCTGCTGGCCGATGCCGAGCGGGGTGTCCGTGGCCTGGGCGATGAACACCGCCGCCATGGTCAGGTAGATCGCCGTGCCATCGAGGTTGAAGGAATACCCGGTGGGAATCACCAGCCCGACCACGGACTTGCCGGCGCCGAGGGATTCCAGCCGCTGCATCATCTGCGGCAGCACGGCCTCCGAGGACGAGGTACCCAGCACCACCAGCAGTTCCTCGCGGATCGCCCTGACGAAGCGCCAGATGCGGAAGCCGCTGCTGCGCGCCACCAGCCCCAGCACGCCGAACACGAACACCAGGCAGGTCAGGTAGAAGGCCCCCATGAGGTGCGCCAGCGACCAGAGGCTGGCCGCGCCGTAGCGGCCGATGGTGAAGGCCATGGCGCCGAAGGCGCCGAGTGGCGCCAGCCGCATGATGAGCCCGACGATCGCGAAGAGGATCCCGGACAGACGCTCGACGAAGCGGAACACGGCCGATTCGCGCCCACCCACGCGGTGCAGGGCAAAGCCGAACAGCAGCGACACCAGCAGCACCTGCAGGATGTTGCCCGAGGTGAAGGCGCCGAGCAGCGTCGCCGGGATGATGTCGAGCAGGAAATCCACCGGTCCGCTCATCCGCTCCGGACTGGCATAGGCGGCGATGGCCGAGGGATCCAGCGTGGCCGGATCGATGTGCAGCCCGGCGCCTGGCTTGACCAGGTTGACCACCAGCAGCCCTACCAGCAGCGCCACCGTGCTCATGACCTCGAAGTACAGCAGCGCATACAGGCCGGTGCGCCCGAGCTTCTTCATGTCCTCCATGCCGGCGATGCCGGTGACCACGGTGCAGAAGATCACCGGCGCGATGATCATCTTGATGAGCTTGATGAAGGCGTCGCCGAGCGGCTTCATGGCGACAGCGCTGGCCGGCGCCAGCACGCCGAGCAGCACCCCCAGGGCCACGCCGACGATGACCTGGAAATACAGCGAGGTGTACAGCGGGCGGCGGGCGGATGCTTCCATCATGCGGTCACCGGGGCTGGCGGCTTTGCGCTTAAGATGAGGCCAGCAGCCCGAACAAGGGAAGTCCCATGGCCCTCGTCCACGCCGTCATCGCCCTCGCCCTGATCGAGTTCTTCGTCTTCGGCGCCCTGGTGGGCCGCGCCCGCGTCCGCTATCACGTCGCCGCGCCGGCGGTCACCGGGCATCCGCTGTTCGAGCGCTACTACCGGGTCCACTACAACACCATGGAGCAGCTGCTGTGCTTCGTTCCCGGCATGCTGCTGTTCGCCACCTACCTGAGCGAGGCCTGGGCCGCGGCCCTGGGCCTGCTGTTCATCATCGGCCGGATCGTCTACCTGCGCGGCTACGTCGCCGAGCCGAAGAAGCGCGCCGCCGGCTTCGGCCTCTCCGCGCTGCCGGTGATGATCCTGCTGCTGGGCGGTCTCGGTGGCGCCCTCTGGTCGCTGCTCCGCTAGGGCGGCTCAGTCCCCGTCGACCACCGGGTTGCGCAGCACGCCGATACCGCTGATCTCCACCTCCAGGACATCCCCGGCCTTCAGCCACACGGGCGGCTGCCGGGCGAAGCCCACGCCGCCCGGCGTGCCGGTGGCGATGACATCACCGGGTTCGAGCCTCGTAAAAGTCGAGGCGTAGGCCACCAGCTCGGCGACGCCGAAGCGCATGTCGCCGGTAGGCGCGGCCTGCATGACCTCGCCGTTCAGGCGCGTCTCCAGTCGCAGGGCGGCGGGATCGGGGATCTCCGCGGCCGTCGCCAGCCAGGGGCCGAAGGCACCGCTGGCCGGGAAGTTCTTGCCGGCCGTGAACTGCGAGGTCTGGCGCTGGAAGTCGCGGACCGAGCCGTCCATCAGGCAGGCATAGCCGGCCACGTAGCCGAGCGCCTCGGCGGGACTGACATGGCGCGCCGTACGGCCGATGACACAGGCGAGCTCGCCCTCGAAGTCGTACTGGGTCGAGACGCGGCTGCGCACCAGGGTCTGCCCATGGCCCACCAGCGAATCGGCGAAGCGCACGAAGATCACCGGGTGCGCGGGGGGGTCGCGGCCCATCTCGCGGATGTGCGCGAGGTAGTTGACGCCCACGCAGAGGATCTTCCCCGGATTGGGAATCACCGGATCGAAGGCCACCTCCGCGGGATCCGGCAGCCGCGGATTGGCACGCGCGGCGTCGGCCGCCGCCCCGAGCATGCCGGCGGCCAGCACCGATTTCAGGTCGGGGAAGCGCGCTGCAAACGTGGCCGGCACCGGACGCAGCTCATCCCCGCTGGCCAGGCCGTAGCCCGGCACGCCGCGGATGCGGAAACTCGCGAACTTCACGTCGTGGCCTCCCCTTCGGGTCGCGATGGCGGAATCCGCTAGTATAGGCGGCCCGATGCGACTCACCGACCCGAACCTCCTGCGCCAGCTCAGCCATATCGGCGGGCAATGGGTGGGCGCCGCCTCCGGTGCCACCAGCGCGGTGCTCAATCCGGCGACGGGAGCCAGCATCGGCAGCGTGCCCGGCATGGGAGCGGCCGACGCGCGCCGCGCCGTCGAGGCGGCGCAGGCGGCGCTGCCGGCCTGGCGGGCACTGGCGGCACCGGAGCGCGCGGCACTGCTGCGGCGGCTGCATGCGCTGATGCTCGCGCACCAGGAAGACCTGGCCATCCTCATGACCGCCGAGCAGGGCAAGCCACTGGCCGAATCCCGCGGCGAGATCGGCTATGCGGCCTCCTTCGTCGAGTGGTTCGCCGAGGAAGCCCGGCGCATCTACGGCGATGTCATTCCCGGCCCGCAGCGTGACCGGCGCATCCTGGTGCTCAAGCAGCCGGTGGGCGTCGTCGCCGCCATCACGCCGTGGAATTTCCCCTCGGCGATGATCGCGCGCAAGCTGGCCCCCGCGCTGGCGGCGGGCTGCACCATGGTGATCAAGCCGGCGGCCGAGACGCCGTTCTCCGCGCTGGCGCTCGCCGAGCTCGCCTGCCGCGCCGGCCTGCCACCCGGGGTGGTCAACATCATCACCGGGCCCGGGCCGGAGATCGGCGCCGAGCTCACCGCCAACCCGCTGGTGCGCAAGCTGAGCTTCACCGGCTCCACCGCGGTCGGCAAGCTGCTGCTGGCACAGTGTGCCGGCACCGTGAAGAAGGTGTCGATGGAACTCGGCGGCAATGCGCCCTTCATCGTCTTCGACGATGCCGACCTCGACGCCGCGGTGGCCGGTGCCATGGCCAGCAAGTTCCGCAACTCTGGCCAGACCTGCGTCTGCGCCAACCGGCTGCTGGTGCAATCCGGCATCCATGACGAGTTCGCGCGCCGCCTGGCCGCCGCCGTCGCCAGGCTGCGCGTGGGCGATGGCCTGCAGGGCGAGACCGACCAGGGCCCGCTGATCAGCATGCAGGCGGTGGCCAAGGTCGAGGCGCACATCGCCGATGCCGTGGCGCAGGGCGCCCGCATCCTCGCCGGCGGCCGGCGCCATGCGCTGGGCGGCAGCTTCTTCGAACCGACCATCCTCGCCGGGGCCACCCCGGCGATGCGGCTCGCCCGCGAGGAGACCTTCGGCCCGGTGGCGCCGCTGTTCCGCTTCGGCACCGAGGCCGAGGCGATCCGCATGGCCAACGACACCGAGTCCGGCCTGGCGGCCTACCTCTACACCCGCGACCTCGGCCGCAGCTTCCGCGTCGCCGAAGCGCTCGAGTACGGCATCGTCGGCCTCAACACCGGCCTGATCTCCACCACGGTCGCCCCCTTCGGCGGCGTCAAGGAGTCCGGCATCGGCCGCGAGGGCTCCCGCTACGGCATCGAGGACTACCTGGAGATCAAGTACCTGGCCATTGCCGGCGTCGACGCCGGGGAGAGCGCATGAAGCCGCAAGGCAGGCGCAGGGCCCTGCTCACCGAGGGCCCGATCGGCAGGAACATCTTCTCGCTGATGATCCCCATGGCGCTGGGCATGATCGCCATCGTCACCAACAACGTCGCCGGCGCGTTCTTCATCGCCCGCGTCAGCACCGAGCAGCTGGCGGCGGTCAGCTTCACCTTCCCGGTGAGCTTCGTCGTCGGCGTCATCGCCATGGCGCTCGGCACCGGCACCTCCTCGGTGGTCTCGCGGCTGTTCGGCTCGGGCAACCGTGACGATGTGCGCCGCATCACCGGGCACGCCATGCTGCTGGCGGTGGCCTGCGCCATCGGCGTGCTGATCGTCGGCCTGCTGACCATCGACCCGCTGTTCCGCCTGCTCGGCGCCGACGAGACCACGCTGCCGATGATCCACCGCTACATGCGGATCTACTACTGGGGCGGCGTCTTCATGGTGGCCCCCATGATCGCCAACTCGGTGCTGCGCGCGCTGGGCGATGCCAAGCGGCCGGCCATGATCATGACCACCTCGGCGGTGCTCAACATCCTCATCGACCCGGTGCTGATCTTCGGCCTGTTCGGCTTCCCGCGCATGGAGATCGAGGGCGCCGCGCTCGGCGGAGTGATCGCCAATGCGGTCACCATGTGCGCCTCGATCTACTTCATCATGTACGGCGAGAACCTGGTGAGCTTCCGCAACTTCCGGGCGGAACTGATCGGCGACTCCTGGCGGCGCATCCTGCACGTCGGCCTGCCGTCTCTCACCAGCGGCCTGGTGGCGCCCGTCACCACGGCATTCATCACCAGCCAGGTGGCGCGCTATGGCCACGGCGCCGTGGCCGGCTTCGGCATGGCGGCGCGCGTGGAGGGGCTGACGCTCATGGCGCTGATGGCGCTCTCGGCTGCCATGACCCCCTTCAGCGGCCAGAACTTCGGCGCCGGGCGCCTCGACCGCGTCCGCGAGGGCGTGAGCTTCGCCTACCGCTTCTCGCTGATCTACGGCGCCTGTGTCGCGGTGGTGATGTTCCTGGCCGGCGGCCTGCTGACGACCCTGTTCGGGCTGGAGCCCGAGGCCCGCGAGGCGGCGCTGATGCAGATGCACATCGTGCCGTTCAGCTACATGGCCTTCGGCATTTCCATGACCGTCAACGGTGCGCTCAATGCGCTGGGCAAGCCGATGGTGGCCATGTTCGTCTCGCTGTCGCGGACCATCGCGGTCTATGCGCCGCTGGCCTGGCTGCTGTCGCACCTGTTCGGCCTGGTCGGCATCTTCATCGCCGCGGCGACCGCCAATGTCGTCGCCGGCGGCATCGGCGCCGCCTGGTTCCGCATGACCTTCAGGGAAATGCTCGCCGACTTCAACTCCAGGGCCGCCGCGGCCCGTACCCGGCAGGCCTGAGGCCGCGCCGGCCGGCGGAACCGCGACCGCGGCCTCAGATATCCGGAGCGGGCCTGGCGTAGGCTGGCCGCCATGGAGAACCGCCGCAATTACTACCGCATCCTGCAGGTGCAGCCGGGCGCGCCGGTGGAGATCATCCGCGCCAGCTACCGCACCCTCATGCAGCGGCTGAAGGCCCACCCGGACCTCGGCGGCGAACACGGCCACGCGGCGCTGATCAACGAAGCCTATGCGGTGCTCACCAGCCCGCGGAAGCGCGCCGCCTACGACCAGGACTTCCAGCTGCGCGTGATCGACACGCGGACGGAGGCCGCCCGCGACGCGCCCGCCGCACGCCGTGGTGCGCGCGGCCACCAGGCCGAGCACTGCCTGTTCTGCGGCGCACCGCACCAGTCGCGTCCGGTGCAGCAGCCCGATGCCCGCTGCCGCCACTGCGCCAGCCCGCTGCACCCGGCGACCGCAAGGCAGCTCGCCAGCGATGGCCGGCGCGCGCTGCCGCGCCTGCCGGGCAACCACGAGCTGCGGTTGTTCACCCGCTGGCCCGGACCCGCCATCACCGGCCACTCCCGCGATGTCTCCCCCGACGGCATCGGCTTCGAGACACGCCGGCTGCTGGAACCCGGAACGGTCGTCAAGGTAGACAGCGACTGGTGCCAGGCAGTGGCGCGCATCACCCACATCCGCCTCGACGACGGCTCCAGCGACGGCAGCTGGCTGGTCGGGGCCGGATTCCTCAGCGTCGTCTTCCCCCGCTCCCGCGGGGTCTTCCTCTCGACCCAGGCCTGACCGGGCCCGTTACAACTTGGTACAAAGTGTTACGGCACCGAAAGGAAGTCGCCGCGTCCCTCCTCTAGATTGGCACCATCGGATCGCGACACGGATGGCAAGGAGGACGAACCATGAACACCAGTTGCAGCCTGAACGTTTTCGAGCAGCTCGAGGGCGTGACCACCGCACTGGTTGCCGTGATGTTCCCGGTGCTGATCCTGGCCTTCATGCTCTGACAGATCATCGAGCAAAGACCGGACAGGCGCCGACCCCCCTCCCCGGGTCGTCTTCCCCTCCCCCCCAGCGACCTGGGGCGGCGCCTGGACCGGCCAACGATGAACGAGCCCCGCACTGCGGGGCTCTTTTTTGGTTCATCGCGCAACTCCGGGGAAGGTCGCCTGGATCTTGAGGAAGAAGTTGGCGTCATCACGGAAGCCGCAGGTATTCGTCCCGTGGACCCCGCCGCCCGAAACTTTGCCTGGCACGCCCGGTGCGCTGAAGGATTCTTCTGCGCTGGTCCCGCTCGCCTCATGCATGATCCGGGAACAAGCCTGGCATCCACCGCGGCGCCAGGGCTGCGCGGAATGCCAGCCGCAGCGGCGCCCGCGTGCTGGTGGACGTCAGGACACCCCGGTCGAGGAGAGCAGAGACCACCCGCCGGGCCTGCCGTTCGCCGGTGCCAACGATGCCCGCCGCATCGCCCCGAGGCAGTTCGCCGCGATAGAGCACCGCATCGAGAATGGAGCCGGACTTGGGCGGCAGGCGGTCGAGGCGGATTTCTTCCTCCACCCAGAGCTGAATTCGGGTCCGCAGCTCCTCGGGCCGCACCAGCTTTTCCATGAAAGCCACCTGATCCAGGCAGGTCGTGAGGAAGAACCGCGTGAATTCTGCGAGGTTTTCCTCGCTCAAGGGACCGCGGCCATCGAGGTCGTTCCGGCGTGCCTGGTCACAGGCTGCCAGATGTGACTTGTAGGCCTGCACGTTGCGGGCAAGGCCGCGAGCAACAGACCAGACTGCACCGCTGTCCAGGGCCTCCAGCATCGTCGCATGGGACATCAGGCGGGCAACGCGGCCATTGCCGTCCACAAAAGGGTGTATCCACACCAGCCGGTGATGAGCCGCCGCCGTCGCCAGAATCGTCTCGGTCTTGCCCAGCTGGCCGTACACCTGCTCGAAGCGCTCAAGGAAGCGCGGCACGGCGGCCGGGCTGATCGCGACGTGCCGCCCGACTTTGACGTCCCGGTGGCGGAGTTCGCCCGGAACGACCCTGACCCGATCCTTCGTGACGGGATCCTCAACAGTCAGAAGCTCATCGGGGAGCAGGCTACAGAAGCGTTGATGAATCTCCTGAAGCGCCGTGGTCGTGACCGATCGACCCTTGAGCCCGCCGCCGTCGATCCAGCGCTGGACCTCGATATGCGCCCTCGCCTCAAGCTGAAGGTCGCGCTTCGTGGCGTCCTTGCTGTAGTCGCCCCGCAGGGCCCGCTCGATCTCGACGGGGTGGGTGTCGTGACCCTCGATGAGATTGCTGTAGTAGCAATTCATTGACCGAACCAGATCGGCCAGCGACGACAGCAGACTTTCCGGCAGCGAGCGCCGGAAGCCCGCGCTCTTCTGCGCGAGTTCCAGCGCAAGGTCAGTGAGTCCTGGCCGATGGCGGGAGTCCTCCCGCAGCAGTAACGGCTCCATCCCGGAGGCGGTTTCGCTTCGATCCGATGCCGCCTTCATGTCCGCTTTGTTGGCCGGTTTCCGCATAGCCATACATCAATATAGATCATTGGCTTAGGTCAGTTCAATTACCCAATGCAGGCCTCTCCATGGCCGCTTTTCGGGCCGCCTTTTGTCCTACGTTTGGCGATGACTGCCCATCCGGCACCGCGGCACCTGCAGCCGCTCCTGGCGCCAGAGGCGGTGCCCACGATCGGCGCCCATTTCCAGACTGCGGCGCTCCAGGAACACCTGGAACCGGCGGTAGCCGTAGCGCCGGTACTGGGTCGCAAGCTCACGCATCGCCGCGATCACCGGCGCATCCCTCCGGGCCAGGCGCGACGGCCAGCCCAGGGTCGAGCGGGCCACCGACAGGGGCGCACCCGTGCGCTCGCCAACTTTTTCCCGCGCTGCTCAGTGGCAGCGGGTGCAGCTGGCGAGCTGCGCCTGCTGCTGCGCGCGCGTCTGCGCCGGGCCGGCGGGCCAGGTGGCGTCGTGGCAGCTGCCACAGGCCAGGGCGCGCTCCTGCACCAGGCGGTGCACCTGCGTGAAGTGCCAGTACCCCGGCTCCACCTGCGCCAGGCGGTCGGCGAGGGCTTCGGGAGGATGGCTGTCCGCCGGCGGCACGGGCGGCAGGGGTCCGGTGGCGGCAGACTGGCCGGCGGGCAGCACCTCGGCAGCGGCCGTCCGCCCGGCGATGCGCCCGAGCAGCAGCGACGGCCCGAGGAAGGTGCCGCTGCCACCATGGCTGCCGTTGATGCCGGCGACACCGGTGGCCTCGCCCGCCGCGTAGAGGCCCGGGATGGGCCGGTGGCCGGCATCGAGCGCCCGTGCATCATGGTCGATGGCGATGCCGCCCATGCTCTTGCGCGTCATCGGGTACAGCTTGATGGCGTAGTAGGGCGGCTCGCCCAGCGCCGGCGGCAGCCGCCCGCCGGCTGTCGCGCCGAAGCGGCCGAAGTCCTCGTCACGGCCGCCCTGCACGAAGCCGTTGTAGCGGGCCACGGTGGCGCCCAGCGCCGCTGCCGGCAGGCCGGTGGCGGCGGCCAGCGAGGCCAGGTCATCGCCACGGCTCACCAGGGCGGGGTTGCCCATGATCTCGCCGTCGATGGTGCGGCGATCGAGCCAGGGTCCGCCACGGACCATCAGCTGCCTGCGGCCCGCGGCATCGAACACCAGCCAGTAGGTCGGCGGCTTTCGCGACAGGACCAGCGACTCGATGTCCTTGGAAGGCGCGTCTTCGTTGATGAAACGGCGGCCCCCGCCATCCACCATGATGGCGGCGGGATTCTGCACCAGCAGCCCGCGCCGGCCCGAGGGATCGCGCGGGTTGGGCATGCCGGTGACGTAGACCAGCTGCCGGTCCAGCCGCGCCAGCGCCGCGCCCGCCTGCGTGGCGAGGCGCAGGCCGCTGCCGGTGGCGAACTCGCCGGAACCGACATACAGCGGCGCAGGCACGGCGCGATCCGCCGGCCAGTGCTCGCGCACCAGCTCATCGTTGCTCTCGAAGCCGCCGGTGGCGATCACCACCGCGGGCGCCCGCAGGCTGAGCTGCCGGCCGCTGCGCAGGTCACGCGCGACCACGCCGCCGACCGTGTGCCCGTCGCGCAGCAGGGTGGTCACCTCGTGGTTGAAGAGGAAGCTGATCCGTTCGTCGGCGAGCGCATCGCGCAGCACCGGCAGCACGGCGGTGACGGCCGCCCCGCGCGTGAAGTGGAAGCGCGGCACGCTGTCCTCCGCGCTCGGCAGGATCATCACGAACTCCACGCCCCGGGCCGCCAGCCAGTCGTGCACCTCGGGGCGCGAGGCCTCGACGTAGCGGCGCACCCAGTAGGGATCGGCATCCCCGCCCCAGGCGAGGATGTCGCGGATCGCCAGCTCGGGGTCGTCGCGGTAGCCGCGCTTCTCCTGCAGCGGGGTGCCGACCAGCGAGAAGCCGCCGGCGAGCACCGCGTGGCCGCCGCCCACCGAGTTGCTGTCGATCACCACGACCCGCGCGCCGCCGGCACTGGCCTCCAGTGCCGCCGCCAGGCCGGCGATGCCGGCGCCGATGACGATGACGTCCGCCTGCGGCGGCGCGGCGCGCTGGCTGGTGCAGGCGGCGAGCGCCAGCACCACCACCAGCGCCAGGGCACGCATGCGCCTAGCGGAGCTGGGCTGGCGGCGCGAAGTAGAAGCGCACGCCGAGGTTGAACCGGGTGACATCGTCGGAGAGCACCAGGCCGGCGCCGATGGAGACGTTCCGCGCGATTTCGTACAGGCCGCCCAGTTCCAGCGCCGTGTTGTCGTCGAACACGTCCTCGTAGAGGATGCCGCCGTTGAGTTCCAGCTGCGGATTGACCATCACCCGCATCAGGCCCTCGAGGCTGAAGCCCGTCTCGTCGTCATCCCCCGGCTGGTCGAGGTTGGCGCTGATGAGCCGCAGGCGGCCGACCAGGTCGAGCCCCTGGCGCAGCGGCGTGTTGAGGCCGATGCCGAGGGCGAGGGCGTTGTAATCCGCGTCGTGGTCGAGGTCAGTGTCCTCGTAGGCAGCCAGCAGGTGGATGTTCCTGTTGAGGGCATAGGAGCCGCCCAGCATGAAGCCGTCGCCGTCGCCGTAGTGGTCGTAGTCGGTGTTGGCGTAGGCGATCTCGCCATAGGTGTATTGCGGCTCGGCGGCGGCCGAGGCGAGCCCCGGCAGCACGATGCCCAGGCAGGTTGCCAGCATCCATGCCGCCTGCTTGAAGCGCATTGGCATAGTCATCCTCTCCGGAGAAATCCGTTCGCGACCCGACCGGCACCCGCTGCGTCGCCGACGCACCTCGGCAACCGGGATACCGGAACCCGGGGCGGATTATGCACGACGCCCGCCCCGCCTACATCCCGGGCCTGATTCGCCGCGCTTCGTGCAGATTGCCGCACTTAGTGCAGCAACCGCCGGGATTGGCGCATCGCTGCCCGCCACCACCGCTGCTTTGATGCCTGCCATCGACTCGAGCGGAGACGGGACATGCGCACAGCCTGGTGGAGAATGGTGCTTCTGCCGATCTTGCTCATCGCCGGCACGGCCCGGGGGGCGACCGTGCCGGGCCGGGTCGACGGCAGCTTCGAGGCCACCGCCACGGGTGCGGTGGCCTATTCGGTGCCGGTCACGGTGGCCGCCGGCATGAACGGCCTGCGGCCGGCGATCGGCCTCGAGTACAACAGCCAGTCCGCGCGCGGGGAAGCCGGGGCGGGCTGGTCCCTCAGCGGCTTCTCGATCATCAGCCGCTGTCCGCTCACGGTCGCCCTCGATGGGCGCGTCCAGGGCGTGCGCTTCTCGCGCCAGGACCGCTACTGCCTCGACGGCCATCCGCTGGTGCTGATCTCGGCGGTGCCGGGAGTCAGCGGCGCCCAGTACCGCACGGAGCTGCACAACTACGAAGTCGTGACGATGCTGGGCGCGCTGGGAACCGGCCCGCTGTCGTTCGAGCTTCGCCGCCCCGATGGCCTGGTGTACCGCTACGGCAACGACGCCGATTCCCGGGTCGAGGCGCCCGGCACCGGCGAGGTGCGCGCCTGGGCGCTCAACGAAGTCGAGGACCGTTTCGGGCAGCGCATGGCCTTCCAGTACCAGGAAGACGCGGTGGCGGGCGAGCACTACCCGACCGAGATCCTCTGGAGCTATGGCGCCGGGGAAACCCCGGCACAGGCGCGCTATCGCCTGGCCTTCAGCTGGGAAGCACGCCCGGCGGATGACCAGCGCAGCGGCTACACCTGGGGTTCGCCCTGGCGCGAGTCCCGCCGCCTGAGCGCCATCGAGTATGCACACGACGCCGGCAGCGGCTTCACCCGCGTGCATCGCTACGCGCTCGGCTACGCGACACCGGTGCCGGGTGGTGTGCGGCGCAGCCGGCTCGCCAGCATTGCCCAGTGCGGGCCCCGCGATTGCCTGCCACCGACGACCTTCCAGTGGGACGACGGCCCCGCCACACGCGAGGCGCTGAACCTGCCGGCGATCCCGGTCGACGGTGCCGTACCCGGTGACTTCGACGGCGACGGCGCCACGGACCTCTACGGCGCCCACCAGGGCCACTGGGCCGTGTGGCCGTCGGACCCGCAGTCGGGCGGCTTTCGCGCACCGGTGGTGGTGGGCGGCAGCATCACGGAGAACAGCGTCGGGCTGCCCATCGACTACAACGGCGATGGCCTGACCGATCTCATGGTCGCGTCCAGCCAGGGTCCCGACTGGCTGGTCTACCAGGCACCATCGGTGCCCGGCGAGGCCTTCAGCGTACGCAACACCGGCGTATCGCTGTCCGCCGGCGCGGAACTGGCCCCCGTGGATCTCGACGGCGACGGCTTCGAGGACATCGCCTACCTGCGTGATGGCCAGGTCCTCTACCGTCGCAACACCGGCGGCGCCTTCGAAGCCGAGAAGGGGGCGGGCCTGCCGGCCGTACCGGCGGCCAATCGCCTCCCGTCAGGCAATCCTGGCCTGCTGGAAGTCGGCGACTTCGACGGTGACGGCCGCGCCGACCTGCTGGTGGCGCGCTCATCCGCGGCCCCGGGGGGCGGCGGCTATCGCTGGGAGGCGCTCCTCGCCAACGGCTTCGGCTTCGGCCCGGATGCCATCGCCACGTTCACCACGGAAGCCACCCCGGGCAAGGTCCTGGTCCTCGACCTCAACGGGGATGGCCTCTCCGATGTCCTGCGCCATGCCGACGGCGCCTGGCACAGCCTGCTGAGCCACGGCACCGCGGCCGGCGGACTCCCCGGCCTGGTACCGCAGGCCTGCGCCGCCATCCCGGGAACCGGCGCACAGGGCCAGGCCACCGCGATCGACTACGACGGCGATGGTCGCAGCGACCTCGTGCTGGGCACGCCGGGCGGAGCGTGGAGGGTTCACCTCTCCGACGGTGCCTGTCCCGATCCCGCCGGCCAGCTGATCGACGAGACGCTGCCCCAGGCCGGCGGCGTGAGCCGGCTGCTGGTCGCCGATGCCGACGCCGATGGCAACGCCGACCTGCTGTTCGGTTCGGCCAGCCAGCCCGCCTGGTCACTGCTTCGCCATGTGCCCCCGCCGGGTCCGGACGGCAGCCCGGGCGCGCCGCGGCCCGAGCTGATGCGCCAGCTGCGCGACGGGCTGGACAACGCCATGACCTTCAGCTTCCAGACGCTCGGCCGGATGCCCGGATACCGGATGTCCGGCAGCCATCCACCGGGCTCGATCGCCCTGCGGGGCGGCGCGCTGCCGGTGCTCGCCCGCTACACGGTCTCCGGCGCCGGCCGCTACGACGTCAGCCTCGAATACAGCGGCGCACGCCGTGACCGGCAGGGACGGGGCTTCCTCGGCTTCGAGACGGTGGCCTCGCTCGATTCACGCCAGGGGCTGCGCTCCGTCACCCGGTTCCGCCAGGACTTCCCGTTCATCGGCCGCGTCGAGGAGATCACCACCTGGGACCAGGACCGCAAGGTGTCCGTCTACGATCCGACCTGGGCCATGGCCGTCGGCCCGCCGGCGATGGTGCTGAACACGCGCTTCGTGTACCTCACCGGCGACCTGACGGAAGACTACGAGGTCGACGCCGACGGCGGCCTGCGGGGCAGCCTGGTCCGGTCGGTGCGTCGCACTCTCACCTGGAACCTGATCCACGGGGCGCCCAGCCGTGAAGTCACGGAGACGACGTCGCCCCTGGACCCGGGCCGCAGTTTTCGCACCACCCGCAGCACCACCTTCGACGACGCGGCGGGTGCCGCCGGCTGCCTCGCCCTGCCGACCCGCATCGATACCTCGCGCGACGCCACGGGGGTGGCCACCCGCTCGCGCACGCAGCTGGTGACCTACAGCAGCACGACCTGCCGGGTCATGAGCGAAACCGATGCCACGGCCAGCGCCCCCGCCCAGCAGCTGCGCAGCACCTACGCCTACGACGCCGCCGGCCGCACGACGAGCGTCACCCGCACCGATGTGGCCGGCCAGCTGCCGGCCCGCGTCAGCCGCTTCGCCTATGCCAGTGGCAGCAGCCGCCCGCTGACCGAATCCCGGGTGATCAGCGGCGAGGCGGATCATGTGGTCGGCCATGCATGGAACGACGCCCTCGGCCTGGAGACCGGGCGTTCCGAGCCGCGGGGCTTCGTCACCGGCTGGCAGCACGATGACTTCGGTCGCATTCGCACCGAAAGCCGCTCGACCGGGAGCACGACCACCACCTACTCCGCCTGCGGGCCGTGCTTCGCACCGGGTGCACGCTATGCCATCCGCGAGACGCGCAGCGATGGCTCCTGGGGCGAGACGCAGCACGACGGCGCGGGCAGGGTCCTCGGCCGGGCGTCGGTCCTGGTCGATGGCCGCAGCAGCCGCCAGCTGTTCGAGTACGACGCGCTGGGCCGGCTGCAGCGCCAGTCGGCACCGTACCTGGCCGATGCGTCCACCCTGTACTGGACCACGCTCACCCACGACCTGCTGGGCCGACCCAAGAGCCTAGACCAGCCGATGAGCGAGGCGATACCGTCCGGCATCGAGTCCGCCTTCATCTATGCCGGCCTGGAGACCACGGCGCGCAATGCCGCCGGCTACGAGACCGTGATGCGCCGGGATGCCGGGGGCCGCGTCACGCGGGTGACCGCCCTGCTCGGCAGCACGATGACCTACGCCTACGACGCCTCCGACCAGCTGACCGGGACAGTCGATGCCGGCGGCCACGGCCGGCAGTTCAGCTACGACGAGCGCGGGCTGCTCGTGGAATCCGTCGATCCCGATGCCGGCAGGCGCAGCTTCGCCCATGACGCCTTCGGGCAGCTCATCCGGCAAAGCGACGGCAAGACGCCCGCCAACGTCATGACCCTGGAGTACGACCAGCTCGGGCGGCTGGTACGCCGGGTCGAGCCGGAGGGAACGACCGTGTGGAGCTTCGTGGCGACGGGCGCGGGCCGTGGCCTGCCGCAGTCCGTGACGGCGCCCACTGATCGCGGGCCGGCCGGCTTCCAGGAAGCGTATGTGTACGACAGCAAGGGCCAGCTCCTGCGCACGTCGACCACCATCGACGGCAGCAGCTACCAGACCGACTATGCCTATGGCGCGGAGGGCAGGCTGGCCGCCATGACCTATCCGGCCACCGTCGGCTGGCGGCCGCAGTTCCGGTTCGGCTACGCCTTCGGGCACCTCAGGTCCATCACCGAGGAGAGCCTCGGGCTGAATCCCGTCTATACCCTGCTGGAGATGGATCCCCGCGGCCGCGACAGCTGGTCGAGCTTCGGCAGCGAGGAGATCGAGGAACGCAACATCTACGACCGCGCCTCCGGGCGGCTGGCGGAGATCAAGGCCGGCCCGTCGATGGTGCCGACCGCCATCCAGTCCTACGCCTACGAATGGGATGTCGTGGGCAACCTGCTGGCACGGCACAACCGGCTCGCCTCTCCCGTGCTGTCCGAGCGCTTCACCTATGACGCGCTCAACCGGCTGATCCAGGCAAGCCTGAACGGCACCCGCTCGGTGGGCATGAGCTACAGCACCGACGGCAACATCCGCTCGAAATCCGATGCGGGCAGCTTCAGCTACGGCACGGGATCGCAGCCGCCGCACGGCGTCACGGCCGTGTCCGGTGGCCCGCGTGGCGCCATGGGCTTCGCCTACGACGCCAACGGCAACATGACCAACCGCAATGGCACGTCCCTGACCTGGACCAGCTACAACCTGCCCAGGCAGATCTCCCGCGGCGCCGACTTCGCGCGCTTCAGCTACGGGCCGGACCGGGCCCGCATCAGCCAGGAGACCAGGACCGGCTCCAGCCAGAAAACCATCCACTACGTCGGCCCGCACTTCGAGGTCGAGACCGAGGGCAGCACGCGACGCTACCGTGCCACCGTTTTCGCCCACGGCCGGGCGGTCTACAGCCAGGTGGAGTCGACTCCGAACGGCCTCGAGGCCTACTACGTCCTGCACGACCATGCCGGAAGCGTGGACCGCCTGGTGCGCGCCGTCGGCACCGGCAGGAATATCTTCGCGCTGAGCTTCGATGCCTGGGGCAAGCGGCGCAACACCAACTGGAGCGTCGACGCCACCGACCAGCGCTACGGCGACGCGCACTGGGTCGAACGCGGCTTCACCGGGCACGAGCACCTGGACAACATGCAGCTGGTGCACATGAACGGCCGGCTGCAGGATCCCCTGCTCGGGCGGATGCTGGCGCCGGATCCCGTGCTCGCGGGCGGGCTCGATCCCCAGGCCCTCAATCCGTACAGCTATGCCAACAACAATCCGGCCAGCTACTTCGATCCCAGCGGCTACCTGTTCAGCAAGCTGCGCAAGGTGATCCGGCGGGGCCTGCACCGCATCGGGCATGCCGGGCAGCGGCTGGTCCGCAACTGGGGCCGTCCCATCGTCGCGGCAGTCGCCGCGTTCTACACCGCGGGGGCGGTGTCATCCTGGGCTTACGCCGCACAGATCTCCGCAGCCGGGGCAGCCGCGAGCGCGGCCGGCGGCGTGGTCGCGGCCGACACGCTCGCCGCGGCGACCATATCGAGCACGGTGGTCGGTGCCGCCGCGGGGGGTGCCGTGGCAGGCGCCATCGCCACGGGGAACCTGCGCGGCGTTGCCGCCGGCGCCCTCACCGGTGGCCTGATGGGCGCCGTCGGCATCCAGTTCGGCGGCGGTTACAGCGCCGGCCGGGTGCTGGCGGAATCCACCATCGGCGGCCTGTCCGCCGAAATGCAGGGCGGGGAGTTCCGCAACGGTTTCCTGACCAGTGGTACGCTGTCCTCGCTGACCTGGGCTGCGGTGGAGATGCGGCGGGTGATGGTGGCGCAGTCGCGGCTGAATCCCGAGAATGCAGGCGGCGTCAGCGATGGCTTTCGCGCTGACCAGTTCAAGCTGGGCGGGTGTCGCATGCCGTGCAGGAGCAGTCCCCTGGGCGGCGCACAGGGCGGGGGTGGCCAGTTCCTCGGCATGGGATACGAGCCGGGATCATTCGTGGATCACCTTGTCGAGACCTATGCCGGTCCGCATGATTTCCTCAACTCGCCGTTCTTTTATGACAACCTCGGCAACAACATCAACCGATCCTCCCTGTTCCTCGGTCTGAATGCCGGGAACGTGCTGCTCGCCACGCCCTTTGCCGCAGCCTCGGCAGTGCCAGGTTTCGCCTATGGTGCCTTCAATGATTGACGGCAGGCTGTTTCGCAGGATGCTGGTGGCTGCTCTGGCGCTCACTGCCTGTGGCTGCATTCCGTGGCGGTTTTCCGGCTATGAGCCGTCGGGCCCAGGGCAGCGCGAACCCGGCTTCTGCGTGGCAGGCATCCATACCCGGCTCAAGCAGGAGGCATTGCACGGTGTCGGCGTCCACTGGCAGGCGGATCGTGACGATGGCGCAGACACCGTGCTGCTGCATGTCTACCTGACCGTGCCAGCGGGCGTGGTGGTGCGCCTGCAGTCCGCGGATCTGGTATTCCGCAGCGAAAGCTGGCCCGAGCCTCGCCATCTGACAGTGCAGGCGATCACGGCACCGGGCCCGGACTCCCTTCCTGTCGGCGCTGAACTCATCGGGCCGGCCGACCCGGCCTGGGGGCAATTCGACCTGTGGTTCTTCCCGGAGAGGGCCGGCAGCTTCATGTGGACCGGCATTCCGGCAGCACCGGAATTCAGCATTGCGCTGCCATTGCTGACCATCGATGGCGAGGCCTGGCAGGCGCCGCCGGTCACCTTCAAGGCATTCAGCCGCTGGGGGGTCTACACCTGCGTACAGTGACCCGGCCCAGCCGGCACCGATCCTCCCTGTTCCCTGGTCCGACGCCGGGAACGTGCTGCTCGCCGCGCCCTTTGCCGTGGCGTCGATGGTACCGGGTGCCGCATAGGGTGCGCTCAGTGACCAGGGCTGCTGCAGCGGTCGCGTCGATCATCGCCATGGCGCTGATGGCAACGGGATGCATGCCGTCGAAATTCTCGGGATATGAACCATCGGGCCCCGGCATCAGGGAGGACGGTTACTGCGTGGCGGGGGTCCGCGACAATCTTCGTGTCGAGGCGCCCCATGGCGTGCAGGTGCACTGGCGGGCATCCCGTGACCAGGCCGCGGATGCGATCCTTCTCGACGTCAATGTCTCCGTACCCGACGGAGTCATCGTGCAACTGCGCTCCCCCGATCTCGTCCTCAGCAGCGAGGAGTGGGCTCGTCCCCAGCTGTTGCCGATCGCGGAGATCAGCGCTCCAGGTCCACGGAACCTGGCTCCGGACGCCCAGCTGGCGGGTTCTGCCGATGCCTCCCGCGGCAATTATCATTTCTGGTATTTCCCGGTTGGCAGGGGCATGACGTCGAAAACCGGCATCCCTGCCGTATCGGCCTTCAGCGTCCAGCTGCCGCCGCTGCTGATCAATGGCGACGCCTGGGAATCCGCACCGGTGGCTTTCCGTGAATTCACCCGCTGGGGCGTCTACACCTGCGCGCAGTGACCCGGCTCAGCCGGCACCGATCCGCTGCCCTGCCCAGTCGATCACTTCCCTGACCCGGGGCGAGGCGATGGCGCGGGCATCGGCGAAGCTGCACCAGCGGAATTCGCTGTGCTCGGGGCGTCCGGTCTCCGGGTTGGGGAGGATGGCGACGTCGCTGCGCGAAGTGACGGCGAGGTAGTAGCGGGCGGTCTTGCCGCGGCTGTAGGGCCCGGTCTCGTGGAAGTCCTCGCCCCAGGGCAGTACCAGGTCGTCGAGGCTGGTCTCCTCCCGCACCTCGCGCAGGGCAGCCTGCAGCGGTTGCTCGCCGGCTTCCAGCAGGCCCTTGGGGAAGTCCCAGTGGGTGAAGGCGCGCAGCAGCAGCAGGCGCCAGCCGTCCCGCGTCTCCCGCAGGACCACGGCCCCGCAGGACAGCACCTTGTGTCCCCGTCTCATGGGCCATGCAGTATATAGATGCCCGTGCCCCGGGCACTTCAGGCGTCGCGCAGCACCGCCACCGGGGGTTCGTCCACGGCACGGCGTGCCGCCAGCGTGCCGGTGAGGCCCACCAGCACCGCCCCGAGCAGCAGCCCGGCCGGCCAGAGCAACGGGCTCACCGTGTAGCGGAGGTCGAACACCTGCTCCGCCAGGACCAGGCCGATGGCCGTCGCGCCCAGGGCGGCGAGCGTGCCGGAGAGCGCGCCCAGCGTGGTGAATTCCGCGGCGACGCCCTGCAGGATCTTGCGCCGGTCGGCACCCAGCGCATGCAGGATGGCGCTCTCGAAGCGGCGCTCGTCGCGGGTCACCTGCACCGCCGCCAGCAGCACCATGACGCCTGCCAGAAGCGTGAACAGGAACACGTACTGCACCGCGAGCGACGCCCGGTCCACCACCAGGCGCACCTGCGAGAGGATCGCCTCGAGGTCGAACACCGTGACGCCCGGGAACCGCCGCACCAGGTCATTGAGCCTGTGCCGACGCTCCGGCGGCACATGGAAGCTGGCGATGTAGGTCTGGGGCAGCTCGGCAGCCAGACCGGGAGACAGCATGAGGAAGAAGTTCGGCGCGAAGGAGTCCCACTCGATGCTGCGGATGCTGGTCACCGGCGCGGTGAACTCCTCGCCGGCGATGTTGAAGGTCATGGTATCGCCGACCTTTACGCCGAGGCTGCGCGCCACATCCTGCTCGAGGGAAATCTGCGGCGGGCCACGGTAACCGGGACCCCACCACTGGCCGCTGCGGACGTGGTTGCTCTCCGGCAGTTCGGCCGTCCAGGTGATGTTCTGCTCGCGGCGGATGAAGCTCGCGCCGGGCCCCTCGCGCATCCCGAGCTTCGCCACGTCGGTGCCGTTGATGGCGGTGAGCCGTCCGCGGATGAACGGCAGCGAGACCGGTGTCGAGCCGATTTCCTGGCGGATGAAATCGCGCATGGCGGGCCAGGTCGGCGGATCGATGTTGATCAGGAAGTAATTCGGCGCATCCTCGGGGATGGCCTGCCGCCAGGCGCCGAGCAGGTCGCTGCGCACCACGGTGAGCAGCAGCAGCACCATCAGGCTCAGGCCGAAGCCGACGATCTGCACGATGCTCTCCAGGCCGCGCCGCGAGATGTTGGCGAGGCCATACCGCCAGGCCACGCCGGCCGCGCCGCGGAAGCGGGCGACCAGCGCCACCAGGCCCCAGCCGGCCAGCCCCGAAACCGCCGCGAGCGCCAGCAGGCCGCCGACGATCAGGCCTACCAGCAGCAGGTCGCGCACGATGGCGTAGATCATGCCGGCCAGCGCCGCGACGGCGACGGCATAGGCCAGGCCCGCCGACAACGGCGGCGGCGGCAGGTCCCGGCGCAGCACGCGGATGGGTGGCGTCCTGCGCAGCTGCCAGAGCTGCGGCAGGGCGAAGCCGAAGGCAACCGTGGCCGCCGTCAGTGCCCCGAGCCAGGCCGGCAGGACGCGCGGCGGCGGCAGTTGTACCTGCAGCAGCCCCCCCGACAGGACCGCCAGAACCTGCTGGGCAGCGAAGCCGATGAGCGAACCCGCCGCCGTGGTGCCCAGCACGATGACCGCGAGCTGCAGCAGCGACAGGCGCTCGATGAAGCCCTGGGTGGCGCCGATGCTCTTGAGGAGGGCGACCGTGTCCAGGTGCCGCAGGGCGTAGAGGCGCGCGGCCATGGCGGTCGCCACCGCCGCCAGCACCACGGTGACCAGCGAAGCGAGCGTCAGGAACCGCTGGGCACGGTCGATGGCCTCGTTGATCTGCTGCCCCGCATCCCGCTGGTCGCGGAATACCGCCTCGCGATCAAGCCGCGGCGCAACTTCGCTGCGAAAGGCGGCCAGCGCGGCCTCGTCGCCGGCGAACAGCTGGCGGTAGGTGATCCGGCTGCCGGGCCGCACCACGTCCATGGCGGCGACATCGGCGATGTTCACCAGCAGCGAGGGCGCCAGGTTGGCGAAACCCGGGTTCTGGTCGGGCTGGTACTCGAGCACCCGCGTGACTGTCAGCTGGCGCTTGCCCACCTGCACCCGCGCCCCCACCTCGATGCCGAGCTTGCCCAGCAGGCCGGGTTCGGCCCATGCCTCGCCGATGGCGGGGATGCCGCTGGCCACGCTGGCCGCGCCGAACATCTGCGTCGAGATCTTCATTTCGCCGCGCAGCGGGTAGCCGGCCGTGACACCTTCTATGGTGGCGAGCGAGCTCTGGTCGGTGTCGGTGAGCACCACCGAGGGAAAACCCACCGCCTCGGCGGTGCGCAGGCCGAGCGCGTGCGCCTCGTCGAGGAGACCCGCCGCGATCGGCGCCGGCGAGCGGATCACCAGGTCCGCCGCCAGGATCGCGCTCGCCTGCTGGCGGATGGCGCGGCCGACGCGGTCGGTGAAGAAGCCGACGGCGGTGATCGCCGCCACCGCCAGAACGATCGCCGCGATGAGCACGTTGAGCTCGCCGCCACGCAGGCTGCGGCCGAGGGAGCGCAGGGCGAAGCGCAGCGTGTTCACGCCTGCAACCGGCCGCCGACCAGTTCGAGGACCCGGTCGCAACGGGCCGCCAGCTCGCGCTCGTGGGTCACCAGCACCAGCGTGGTGCCGGCCTGGCGATTGAGCCCGAACAGCAGCCCGGCGATGCGCTCCCCGCTGGCGGTATCGAGGTTGCCGGTCGGCTCGTCGGCGAACAGCACCTCGGGCTGCGTGACGAAGGCGCGTGCGATGGCGACGCGCTGCTTCTCCCCGCCCGAGAGCTGCTTCGGGTAATGCGCGAGGCGGCGCTCGAGCCCCACGGATGCCAGCACCTCCCGGGCGCGGCCCGCAGCCTGCCGTTCACCGGCGAGTTCCAGCGGCAGCATGACGTTTTCCAGCGCGGTCAGCGACGGCACCAGGTGGAAGGACTGGAAGACGAAGCCCACGCGCTTGCCGCGCAGCCGCGCGCGGCCATCCTCGTCGAGCTGCGTGAGGTCCTCGCCACAGAGCCACACGCGACCGGAGCTCGGCTGGTCGAGTCCGGCGAGCAGCGCGAGCAGCGTGGTCTTGCCGGCACCGGAGGGCCCCACCAGCGCCACCGTCTCGCCGGCGCGGATCTCCAGGCTGACGTCATCGAGGATGGTCAGCGGCCCTTCGGGGCTGCTAACCTGCTTGCCGAGCCCCGCCGTGCGCAGTACTACCCTGTCCAGATTGTCGTTCCGATCCGCCAAGCTCATCGTCCTGATGCTGGTTGCCGCCTGGCAGCCGGCGCAGGCTGCGGATGCCGCGCGGACATTGCTGGTCGTCGGCGATAGCCTGAGTGCCGGCTTCGGCCTGGAGCCCGGGCAGGGCTGGGTCGCGCTGCTGCAGGACCGGCTGGAGGCCAGAGGTTACGGATATCGGGTGGTGAACGCCAGCACCAGCGGCGACACCACCACCGGTGGCCTCGGGCGCCTGCCGCGCGCGCTGAAGCTGCACCAGCCGGCAATCGTCATCATCGAACTCGGCGGCAACGACGGCCTGCGCGCCACGCCCGTGGCCCTGATCCGCGACAACCTCGCCGCCATGACGCGGATGGCGCAGGATGCCGGCGCGCGCGTCATCCTGGCCGGCCTGCAGATGCCGCCGAACTACGGCGAGCGCTACACGGCCAGCTTCGCCGCCATCTATCCCGCGGTGGCGAAGACGACCGGCGCCGCCGTCATCGGCTTCTTCATGAAGGACGTGGCCCTCGACCCCGCGATGATGCAGGCCGATGGCATCCACCCCAACGCCGCCGGCCAGTCCAGGCTGCTCGACAACGCCTGGCCGGTCATAGAACGGGAGATCCGTGCGCTCAGCGGAAAGCGCTGATGTGGTCGCGGACGAACCGCTCCAGCGAAATGGGCTCGCGCCCGAGCAGCCGGCGCACGGTGTCGGACAGGTGCGGCAGCACTTCACCGGCCGCGATCTCGCGGAACAGTGCCGAGACCGCATTGGCGTGCCATTCGGGCAACACGCGCCTGAGGATGCCGAGGTAGGCCTCGGGGTCGGCCGGCACGTAGCTGATCTTCGTGCCCAGCACCGCGGAGAACTTTTCCGCGACCTGATGGAAGGTCAGCACCTCGGGGCCGGTGATGTCGTAGCTCTTGCCCTCATGGCCCTGGCCCGCCAGGGCTTCGGCCGCCACGGCGCCGATGTCGCGGGTATCGGCCATGGCCGTCCTGCCATCGCCCATCGGCAGCGAGAACGAGCGGTTCTCCTTGATCGACTTCGCGTTGGCGAGAAAATTCTGCATGAAGAAATTCGGCCGCAGCATGGTCCAGGCCAGGCCGGAAGCGCGGATGTACTGCTCGGCCGCCCAGTGCATCTGCGGGATGGGCGCCGTGGCATTCACCATGGACTCCATGGAGGACATCTTCACGACATGGCGCACACCGGCCTCGCGAGCCAGGTCCACCATCTGCTTCTCGAGGGCGAGCTGCTGCTCGCCGTTCGGCAGCAGCAACAGCAGCCTGTCGATGCCGGCCAGCGCCTTGCGGACGCTCGCGGCATCGCCGATGTCACCGGCGACGACCTCGATGCCGGCCGCTTCGAGGGCCGCGGCCTTCTCCACGTTGCGCACCAGGGCGCGGGCCTTCACGCCGCGCGCGGCCAGTGCCTTCGCGGTCTCGCCACCGGTCTTGCCGGTGGCTCCTGTCAGAAGAATCATTGCTGTGCTCCCCGGGAAGAAAACATGCCGGCGATCGTCGCCTGGATGGCCTGCGCCGCCTGGCGCGGGTCCGCCGCGTCACGGATCGGCCGGCCGACGACAATATAGTCCGCGCCGTCGCGAAACGCCTGCTCCACGGTGACGACACGCTTCTGGTCGTCCGCAGGGCGGTTCTCCACGGGACGTATGCCCGGCGTCACCACCAGCAGGCGCTGGTCCACGGCCCGGCGCATGGCCGGCAGCTCCAGACCGGAGGCCACCACGCCATCGCAGCCGGCCTCGAGGGCACGGCGTGCCCGTGACAGCACCAGCTGCTCCACGTCGCAGGCGAAGCCGAGGTCATCGAGATCGCCGCGATCCAGGCTGGTGAGCACGGTGACGGCAAGGATCTTCACCTCGCCCTTGGCCTTCGCGGCCGCCTCCATGATGCCCTGGTTGCCATGCACCGTGGCGAAGCTGACGCCACGCCGGGCGAGCTGGCGCACCGCCGCGCCCACCGTGGCCGGCACGTCGAAGAACTTGAGGTCGGCGAACACCTTCTTGCCCCGCCTGGCCATCCAGTCCAGCAGCTCGAAGTAGCCTCCCGACATCATCATCTCGAGGCCGAGCTTGTAGAACTGCACGGCATCACCCAGTTGTTCCGCCAGCTCGCGCGCGGCGGCGGGCTCGGCGACATCCATGGCGAAAATGAGGCGATCGCGGGGATCGATGGACTTGCTGGTGGCCATGGCGGTTTCCCTTGGGTATCGGCAGGGGATCGACAGGGATCGGCGAAACGGGGGCACAGTGTACCCAATTCCATCGGCGCTACCGCGGAGGCCGCGCCCGGTATCCCTACCAGGCGAGGGTCGGGTCGACCAGCCGCCGGTAGGCCGCCACAGCGTAGCGATCCGTCATGCCGGCAACGTAGTCGGCGACGGCGCGGGCCCGACCGGCCTCGCCGCGCTCGCGGTCCCAGGCGAGGGCGCGCGCGGCATGTTCGGCCGGCATCGCCCTCACGTCGTTCATGAAGCGCAGGAACAGCGCCTCGATCACCCGGCGGGCCTGCCGGTTCATGGCAAGGACCCGCTCGTGGCGATAGAGATGGCGACGCAGGAATGTCTTCAGTTCACGGTGTCCGGCCGCGACCTCCGGGCTGAAGCGGACCAGCGCCCGCGACCGGGCGCGCACGTCCTCGATGGAGGCCGGCGCGGCGGCGTCGATATGCTCCGCCGTGGCCCGGACGAGGTCGGTGACGACCTCGTTGATCATGCGTCGCACGGTCTCGTGGATCAGCACTCGCCGGCTCGGGCGGGAGCGCATCCTGCGCACCGCATCATGGTGGCGGCGGAACAGGCCGACACTGGCCAGCTCCTCCACGGTCAGCAGGCCGGCGCGCAGGCCGTCGTCGACATCGTGGTTGTTGTAGGCGATCTCGTCGGCGAGGTTGGCCAGCTGCGCCTCGAGGCCCGGCTGGCGACGCAGGATGAAACGCTCGCCCAGCTCGCCGAGACCGCGTGCGTGGGCCAGGGAGCAATGCTTGAGGATCCCCTCGCGCGTCTCGAAGCTGAGATTCAGCCCGGGAAAGGCCAGGTAGCGCTCCTCGAGTTCCTCGACCACCCGCAGTGACTGCAGGTTGTGCTCGAAGCCGCCCCAGGGCTTCATGCAGCGGTCGAGCGCGTCCTGGCCCGAGTGGCCGAAGGGCGTGTGGCCGAGGTCGTGGGCGAGGCAGATGGCCTCGACGAGGTCCTGGTTGAGGCCGAGGCAGCCGGCGACGGTGCGCCCGATCTGTGCCACCTCCAGCGAGTGGGTCAGGCGGCTGCGGTAGAGGTCGCCCTCGTGGTTGACGAATACCTGGGTCTTGTAGACCAGGCGGCGGAATGCCCCGGAGTGCAGGACGCGGTCGCGGTCACGCTGGAAGGCGCTCCGGTACGGGTGTGCCGGCTCGTCGTACCGCCGTCCGCGGCTGGTGGCATCGCTCGCCGCGTACACGGCAAGCGGCTCAGGGAAGGCGGGTGGGACCCCTCGTTCCTTGAGATGGAACGAGGGGTCCCACCTGCCTTCCCCTCGCGCCGGCACTACGCCGCGAGTTCGCCACGCACGAAGTCCTGCAGCTCCTGCGGGTTGAAATCCGCCGACACCCTGCCCTGGCCGATGGCGGGCAGCAGGATCAGGCGCATCCGCCCCGCCAGGACCTTCTTGTCCATGGCCATGGCAGCCAGGAAGGCCTGCGGATCCGCCGCTGGCGGCTTCGTCGGCAGGCGCAGCGCCTGCAGCGCCGTGTTGATGCGTGCCACATCGGCGGCCCGCAGCCAGCCCAGGCGCTGCGAGAAGCGGGCCGCCATGCCGATGCCGGCGCCCACGGCCTCGCCGTGCAGCCAGGTCCCGTAGCCGGCACAGAGCTCGATGGCATGGCCGAAGGTATGGCCGAGGTTGAGCAGCGCGCGGCGTCCGCGCTCCCGCTCGTCGCCGGCCACCACCTCGGCCTTGATCTCGCAGGAACGGCGGATGGCGTGATTGAGCGCAGCGGCCTCGCGGCCCAGCAGATCCGAGGCATGCGCCTCGAGCCATTCGAAGAAGGGCGCATCGGCGATCAGCGCGCCCTTGAGCACCTCGGCCAGGCCGGCGGAGAGCTCCCTGTCCGGCAGGCTGCGCAGGGTGTCGGAGTCGGAGACCACGCACAGCGGCTGGTGGAATGCCCCCACCAGGTTCTTCCCGCCAGGATGGTTGATGCCGGTCTTGCCGCCGACGGAGGAATCCACCTGGGCGAGCAGCGTCGTCGGCACCTGGATGAAATCCACGCCGCGCTGGTAGGTGGCCGCGGCGAAGCCGGTGACATCGCCGACCACGCCCCCGCCCAGCGCCAGCACCACGCAGTCGCGGCCGAAGCGGTGCGCGACCAGCGCATCGAGGATCCGCTCCGCCGTGGCCATGGTCTTGTGCGACTCGCCGTCGGGCAGGGTCAGGGATTCGACGCGGCCGCGGCTGGACGACCCCGCCGTGCGGATCGTGCCGAGCAGGCGGTCCAGGTAGAGCGGTGCCACCGTGGCATTGGTGACGATGAGCGCATCCCTCCCGGCGACGTGCGGATCGAGCAGCCCGCGCCGGCCCAGCAGGCCGCTGCCGATGTAGATCGGGTAGCTGCGCGTGTCCAGGTCCACGGTGATGGTCATCATGGCCGTCACTTCCCTCCCTGTTCCAGCTCATCCAGGCGCCGGCAGATCTCGCGTGTCACCGCGGCGACGCGCCGCCCGTCGGTCTCGACGATGACATCGGCAATCTCACGGAACTGCGGGTCGCGCAGCGCCATCAGCGCCTCGAGGATCTCCCGCGGATCGCCACCCTTGAGCATCGGCCGCTGCTTGCTGCTGCGGATGCGCCGCAGCTGGTGCTCCACCGACGCATGCAGGTACACCACCCGGCCGCGCGAGCCCAGCAGCGCCCGGCTGCCCGCATCCTGCACCGCACCGCCGCCGGTGGCGAGCACCACGCCGGGCCGTTGCGTCAGCTCGTCGATGACCTGGCGTTCGCGGGCACGGAAGCCCGCCTCACCCTCGCGCTCGAAAATGTAGGGAATGTCCACCCCGGTACGCGCCTCGATGACTTCATCGCTGTCGATGAACTCGCGCCCGAGGTCCTCGGCCAGCTTGTGGCCCACGGCGGACTTCCCGGCACCCATGGGGCCGATGAGGAAAATGCTGTCGCTGGGGCGCATGGGCGCCATTCTAGCGTGGCGGGCGGCTATGCCCCGGAGGGAAACGCGGCGGCCGGCTTGCGCCGGCGCTGGTCATCGTCCCGCCGCTGGCGATACCGGCCAGCGGCGGGAGGATTCGTCAGTTGGGATCCGCGCAGTTCAGCACGGTGCCGAAGGGGCTTTCTTCGCCGGGCGGCGTCGCCGAGACATTGTTGACGTCCTCGGCCTTGGCATCGAGCAGGAATTGCTGGGCACGCGCGAACTCGGTACCCGATACCGAGGCACTCGCCTCGATCTCGGCACGCACCCACCAGTTGTAGTTCTGCGGGTAGATCACGCAGACCCGGGCGAGCCCCTGGTTATTGGTGCTGACCGCCACGGCGGTACTGCCGGCATTGGCCGTCGCGCAGGGATTGGTGGCGGGTGCCGAGGGGCTCACCGCCGCAACGGTGGCAATGTTGCCCGCCTCCAGGCGGCCGCTGCCGTTGATGTCCTCGAGGGGGTCGAGGATGCCGTTGCGGTTGGTGTCCTCGTCGTTGCAGGACTGGTAGTTGACACCTTCCGTACCTCGGCCCCAGCTGGTCATTCCCTGCACCATCGCGCCCTTGTAGTACTTGACCGAGTTGAGGCTGACCTGCACCACCTTGTTGGCGACGGCTGCACCGACGGAATCGGTGACGATGATGTCCCATTCCTTGGCGAACGACGCTGTGGTCGGCTCGAACAGGTCATTGCCGGTGCCGAGCGAGATGAACAGCGCCTGCTGTGCCACCGTGAGCTGGACCGAGTCCTCGGCCAGGGGCGGATTCAGGGGGTTCGGGTCCGGAACATAGGCATGAAGCGTGACACCATTCTGGGCGGTGGCGTTGGGTCCGGCGGTGTACACCGCCTGCGCCGTTCCCACCGAATTGGTGGTGACGCTGCCCGGTGCGATGCCGGCACCGCCACTGGTATCGCTGACCACCTCGAAGTAGACCACAGCGTTCTTCACCACCTGCTGGTTCACGTCACGCACCACCGCGGTCAGCGTGGACTGGCCACTCACCGGCACCGTGAACGGTGACGCCTGAAGATCCAGCGATGCCGGGTTGGTGGCGACGAACTCGATATTCAGCGTTGCCGTGGTGTTACTGACCGGATCTCGGGCGGTGACAATGGCGCTACCCGCCGTGCTGCTGGTAATGGTGGCCTGGGCGACGCCACCGGCAGTCGGCAACACGCCGGAGACCGAACCCCGGGTCGTGGAGAACTGGACGACGGAACCATTGGGGACCGGGTTGCCATTCTGCAGCCACTGCAGCTGCACCACCTGCCCGGTGTTGAGGATGACCTCCGAGTTCGGTGCAGGCGCGATGAAGGCGAAGGAATCGCCGGAGATGCTGACATCCGCCGTGGCCGTCATGCCCATGGCCGTGGCCGTGACTGTGTCACCGCCGCCGGAACCCGCCGTACCAGCCGTCAGTGTACCGTCCGCACTGCCTGAAGCATTGGTGGTGCGGGTCGGCGGACTCACGACATTGCCATTGGCGGAGGTAAACGCTACCGAAATCCCGCTGATGCCGGCGCCAGCAGAATCCTTCAGCGACGCAGTGAACTGACCAGTGCTGTTCAACGCCAGTGCTGGCGGGCCAGTGAGGCTGAGGGTCGTGCCGACAACAGCGATACTGAGCGTCTGCGTTATACCTGCGGTCGCAGTGACCGTGATGATGCGATTGGTGGGGTCGAGGCCGTTGGTCAGTTCAGCTGTAGCCGTGCCATTGGCGTCCGTGGTGCCTTGCGTGACCAGCAACGCGCCGGAGTCGGCGCTCAAGGCCACCGGCACGTTGGCGACGACGTTGTTGCTCGCATTACGGACGATGGCAGTGATCAGCACCTTCTCTGAGCCCGTCTTGTCGGACGGCAGCTGCGTGTTGTTGGCGATCAGCTGTATCGATGCGACAGATCCAGCGGCCGTGTTGCCATCGGGCGGCGAAAGGATGGACCCGCCACCACCGCCGCAAGCGGCCAGCACCAGCGCCAGCAGGGAAACCAGAAGTGTGCGATTTCTGTTCATGGGTACAAGATCCTCAGCGATGCCCCGTACGGCACCCGATCAATAAATGCTCGAGCCTTCCTTCAGGATCTTCGGCGTGACGAAGATCAGCAGCTCGGACTTTTTCGAGACGCGCGTGCTGGAACGGAACAGGTAGCCGAGCCCGGGAATGTCGCCGAGGAACGGCACCTTGCGCATGTCCTCGCCCTGCTCGGTCTCGTAGATACCGCCGAGGACGACGGTCTGGCCGTTGTTGACCAGCACCTGGGTCTCGACCGAGCGGGTGTCGATGCTGGGCACCTGGCCGCCGCGCTCGTTGGTGATGACCTTGCCGACGCTGTCCTTGGTGACCCGCAGGTCCATGATGATGCGGTCATCCGGCGTGATCTGCGGCTTCACGGTGAGCGACAGCACCGCTTCCTTGAACTGCGTGCTGGTGGCGCCGCTGCTGGATGATTCCTGGTAGGGGATCTCCACGCCCTGCTTGATGAAGGCTTCCTTCTGGTTGGCCGTGATGACCCGCGGCGAGGAAATCACCTCGCCCCGGCCCTCGGCCTGCAACGCCGAGAGTTCCAGGTCGACGAGGAAATTCTCGTTGAGCAGCGCCACCGCCAGCCGTCCGGCCGGATTGGCCACCGGCAGGTTGACGTTGAAGCGGTCATTCAGCGTCGGCGTCGTCACCGGGTAGGGGTTGCCGGTGCTGTTGATGTTGCTGATGGCCGAGCCGACGATCGTGTCGTTGCCGGCTGCGCTGCCGGTGGTGGACAGCAGGCTGCTGCCGTGGTCATCCACCGCGGTGACGCCCCAGCGGACGCCGAGGTCGCGGCTGAAGTCGTCACGGACCACCACCACGCGCGATTCGATGAGCACCTGGCGGACCGGGATATCGAGGGTCGACACCAGCCGGCGGATATCGGTCACCCGCTCCGCGGTGTCCTGCACCAGCAAGGTGTTGGTGCGCTCGTCGAGGGCCACCGAACCACGCTCGGACAGCAGCGAGTTCTGGCTCTTGCCCTTGATGAGCTTGGCGAGGTCGTCCGCCTTCGCATAGTTGACCTGCAGGTACTCCGAGACCAGCGGCTCGAGCTGGCGGATCTCCTTGCGCGCCTCGAGGTCGGCCTTCTCGCGGGCGGCGATCTCCTCCGCCGGCGCGATGATCATGACATTGCCGTTCTGGCGCTTGTCGAGACCCTTGGTGGCCAGCACGATGTCCAGCGCCTGGTCCCAGGGCACGCTCTGCAGGCGCAGGGTGACGTTGCCCTGCACCGAGTCGGAGACGACGATATTGCGGCCGCTGACATCGGCCAGCAGCTGCAGCACCGCGCGGGTCTCGATGTCCTGGAAGTTGAGCGTCAGCTTCTCGCCGGAGTACTGCTTGTCCGGGCTGAACAGCGTGGCCTTCTGCTCGACCGCGGCCTTGACGACCGGCTTCACCTCGACGGTGAACACCTTGTCGGACTGGTAGGCCAGCTCATCGAAGTTGCCGTGCGCGGCGATCACGATGCGGGCATTGGCGCCCACGCGGGAGACGTCCACGGTGTCCACGGGGGTGGCGAAGTCCGTCACGTCCAGGCGCTTGACCATGGAATCCGGGAGCTGGGTATTGCCCAGGGTCAGCACGATCTGGCCGGCTTCCTTGCGCACATCGACCGGCGCTCCGACCTCGGAGAGATTGAGGATCACGCGCCCGCCGCCGTTCTCCGCGCGGCGGAAGTCGACAGCCTGGATGCTGCGGGCGGCACCCGGGGTTGTGGCCGAGGCGCCGCCCGGTGCGGCGACTGCCGGGGCCGAGGCGGCCTCGGCGCTTGCGGTGGAGGTGGCCGCGCCGGAGCCCGGCGTGCCCAGCGTCACGAACACGCTGTTGCCGGCAACGCGCGTCTGGTAGGGCACCATGGTGTCGAGATTGAGGACGACACGGGTGCGACCACCCGATTCGGCGGCCAGCACGGTCGCCAGGTTGCCGATCCCGACGTCCTTGCGCCGTGACTGCAGCGCGATCACGGTGTTGGGGAGATCCAGAGCGATACGGGCCGGGTTCTCGATCGTGAAGGACAGCGGCTCCGGTGCGGCGCCGGAGAGCTTGAGCTCCAGCTCCACCTTGTTCCCCGGCAGGGTCTGCACCTGCACGTCCTGCAACTGCAGGGCCGCATCGGCGGCCAGCGCACCCGAAGTCGCCAGTACCAGGCCCGCCAGCACCGCGAGCGCGGTGAGGATGGCCATGGCCCCGGCGGCGAGTGCCCGCCCGAGCAAACCGCCGTCGACACCCGATGCCCCGGGCGCCCGGAATACTACTGCTGGCCTAGCCGTGCTCATCGTCACTTACTCCCACGCTCTCCCCCTGGGGGGCGCTGTCAGTCGGACAGGCCTATGGCCGCCGACCGCTTGTAGAAACCGCCGATGCCATCCGGCACCAACTCCTCGACCTTGACCTCGCCCTCGGTCACCGATACCACGCGGCCATCGTTCTGGCCGACGTAGTTGCCCGGCACCACGCGGTGCACCAGGCCGTCCTGGGCCTGCAGCAGTGCGTAACGCTGGTGATCCTTCTGCAGAGTCCCGACCATCTTCAGGGTGTCGAGAGGGAACTGCTCCAGGTACTCCTTGGGACGGTTCGCCTCCGGGCGCGGGCCTGCATTGGCACGTCCCTTCGGCGAATCGGGCGCGAACGGCGAGCGCAGCGACTGCGCCTCGTAGGTGAAGGTCTCGTAAGGCTTGACCTGCGGCAACGGCTCGATGCGGCCGCCGGGGCGCGCCTTGACGTCATTGATGTACTTGTCGAGGTCGTCGTTGCCGCCGACGCAACCGGCCACGGACAGCGCCAGCAGCGGGAGCAGCATACGCACGAGCTTGTGGCTGAGCGACGTCATGGCCTTAACCCGCCTTCTTCGCCTGTCCGGGGCTCGCCGGCTTGCCCTTGGGCGCCGCACCCGGCTTGGTTCCAACCCGTGGCGCGCCCTTGCCCTCGGCGGGAGCGGCTTCGCTCTCATCGAGGTATCGATAGGTCTTGGCGGTCACGTTGAGGATCAGCTGGTCGGCAGGTGCATCCTTGCCGGCCGGCGTGATCTCGATGTCATGCAGGGTCACGATGCGGGGCAGGGCGGCGATGTCGCTGACGAAGCGGCCGAACTCGTGGTAGGAGCCCCGCAGGCGGATCTTGATGGGTTTCTCCGCGTAGAAATCCTTGCGGATCTCGTCCATCGGCTGGAACAGCTCCTCCTGGAGGCCTGCCGCCAGACCGGTCTGGGAAATGTCCACCAGCAGGTTCGGGATCTCGGTCTTGCCGGGCAGCTGGCGCAGCATGGTGCCGAAGGAGCGCTCCATCTCGGCCAGTTGCGCCTTGTAGGCACTGAAGTTGGCAGCCTTCTTCTGCTTCTGCTCGAAGGACTGGCGCAGCTCCCGCTCCTCGCGCTCGGCCTTCTCCAGCAGCGGCATCTGGTTCTTCCACACGATCATGTAGAAGCCGCCGACCGCGACCACGAGGAAGAAGACGCCGACGAAGAAGGCGTGGAAGACTCCCGGCCAGCGCCCGATGTCATTGAAGTCGAGCTGGCGGAGTTGCTCGAGGAAGTTCACGGCTTGCTCCCCTCCTCACGGGTCGAGGCCTGCTTGACCATCACCGTGAACTCACTGGCCCGCGGCGCGTTGGCGTCACCCTTCTTTCCGGTGGACTTGACCTCCACGACCTCGAGATCGGGGTCCTTGAGCCAGCCGGACTTGTCGACGTTGCGCATGAACGCCGATACGCGCGTATTGGATTCCGCCGCACCCTTGATCTCGATGCTGGCACCCTTCTGCTTGATCGAGCTGAGGCTCACGCCGTCGGGCAGGGTACGCACCAGCTGGTCGAAGACATGGACGATCTCCGGGCGGCTGCGCTGCAACTGCTCGATGATCTCCATGCGGGCCAGCAGGCTTTCCTTCTTCGCCTCCAGGTCGAGGATCTCCTTGATGCGCATGTCGAGCGCCTGGATCTCGCCTTTCAGCAGGCCGTTGCGGGCATGCTGATTGTCGATGATGGCACCCATGACGAGGTTGGCCAGGCCGACCACGATAGCCGCCGCGACCACGGCGCCAGCCAGTCCCATGAAGAACTGGTTGCGCCGTTTGGCGCGCAGGGCCGCGCGCCACGGCAACAGGTTAATAATTGGCATGCGAGTCGAAACTCCGTAGCGCCAGCCCACAGGCCGTCAGCAGCGCCGTGGCGTCCTTGCGGATGCCCTGCGTCTTTGCCCGGGAGGAAAGCTTCATCTGCCCCAGCGGATCGCCGATCTCCGTGGGAATGCCAACCTTGCTGGAGATGACGTCGGCGACACCCGGAATGTTGGCGCAGCCGCCACACACCAGGATCTGGTCGGGCTGCTCGCGGTTGCTGCCCGACGCGAGGAAGAACTGCAGCGAGCGGCTGACCTGCTGGGTCATGTCGTCGATGAACGGATCGAGGACCTCCGGGGCGTAGTTGCTGGGCAGGCCGCCTTCCTTCTTGGCGCGGCCCGCATCCTCGAGCGACAGCCCGTAGGTACGCATGATTTCCTCGGTCAGCTGCTGGCCGCCGAAGGAGAAGTCGCGGGTGTAGACGACCCGCATGTCCTGCAGCACGCTGAAGGCCGTGTTGCTGGCGCCGAAATCCACCACCGCGATGAGGTGGCCCATGCCGCCGTCGGGCATCTGGTGGGCCATCAGCTGGCAGGCGTTCTCCAGCGCGAATGCCTCCACGTCCACCACGCGGGGTATCAGTCCGGCAGCCTCCACGGCCGCGCGGCGCTGGTCGACGTTCTCGGTGCGCGTCGCCACCAGCAGGATGTCGAGCATGTCGGGGTCGGCCTTCGATTCGCCGACGCGCTGGAAGTCGTAGCTGACTTCCTCCATCGGGAACGGGATGTACTGGTCGGCCTGGATCTCGACCTGGGCCTCGAGCTGGCTGTCGCTGAGCGTCTTCGGCAACTGGATGATCTTGGTGATCGCCGCATCGCCGCTGATGCCGATGGCGACTTCGCGGGTCTTGGTGTTCGCGCGCTTCACGGCACGCCGGATGGCCTCGCCCACCGCAGCAGCATCGACGATGACCTTCTCGTTGATGGCGTTCGGCGGCGTCGGCTCGGCCGCGTAGCATTCCGCGCGACAATTGCTGACGGAGCCCGACAGCTCGATCAGCTTGATCGACGACGTCGTGATGTCAAGTCCGATCAGGGGTTTCGATCGCGGCGAAAAAAGCACGTCTTTTCCCTTCTATCTCGGCAACTTGCACAAGAAAAATCGGGCCCCACGTCAGGATCCCAATTTAACCATATATCACGGTCGTTACAAACCACTCGTGATGGCGTTCACGGGCCGGGACAAAAACCCGGGCATGCACCGGCCAGCGAGCCGGTCTGGCCCAGACGATCGGAGAGGAACGGCAGCGCCCGCGAGGGAGCCCTGAACGGCGAGGTGCTGAGGCAGACGACGGCCCATCGGCAGATGTGCACTCCGTGGTCTGGCAACCCCGCTGTCCTAGGTTCCGGTACCGGTCGCGGCGGGCAGCCTTCCCGCCATGATCAACCCGGATTCCCTTAGACCGGTGGCTTTGCGTCCTCACCTTTCGGTGAGTTTGCCCAAAATCCGCGGACAGGATGCATAATCGCCACCCCTGAGGCAAGGGATAACCGCCGGATTTTGCGATGCAGTTCTTACTTCGCCTTGGAACCGCGGCCCTGGCACTCTTCCTGAGCGTTGCGATCCTGGTCACCGGCATCGCCGCCGCAGGCTACTACTACCTCGCCCCGGGACTGCCCTCGGCGGACACCATTCGCGACGTGAAACTGCAGACGCCCCTGCGGGTGTATTCGCGCGATGGGCGCCTGATGGCGCAGCTCGGCGAACAGTGGCGCACGCCGGTGCGCTTCGAGCAGATCCCCGACGTGGTGGTCAAGGCCTTCCTCGCCGCCGAGGATGACCGCTTCTTCGAGCACCCGGGCTTCGACTACCAGGGCATCATGCGCGCCGCCATCAACTACGCGCTCACCGGCGAGCGCAGCCAGGGCGGCAGCACCATCACCCAGCAGCTTGCCCGCGCCTATTTCCTCACTCCCGAGCGCAGCTTCGTGCGCAAGGCCAGGGAGCTGATCCTGGCGGTGCAGATAGAGAAGGAGTTCGAGAAATCGGAGATCCTTGCGCTATACCTCAACAAGATCTTCCTCGGCCAGCGGGCCTACGGCATCGCCGCCGCCGCCCAGGTCTACTTCGGCAAGGACCTGGACGAGCTGACGCTGGCGGAGGCCGCAACCCTGGCCGGCATCCCCAAGGCGCCTTCGCAGCTCAACCCGATCAACGGGCCCACCCGCTCCGCCCAGCGCCGCCACTACGTGCTCGGACGCATGCACGATCTGGGCTTCATCGACCAGGCCCGGTACACGGAGGCCATGGCCACGCCACTGGTGGCGCGATTGCATGGGCCGAAGGTCGAGCTCGAGGCGCCCTACGTCACCGAGATGGTGCGGGCGCAGATGGTGGAGCGCTACGGTACGGCCGCCTACACCGATGGCTACCGTGTCATGACCACCATCGACAGCCACCTGCAGGCGGCCGCCAATACCGCGCTGGCGACCGCGCTCTTCGAATACGACCGCCGGCACGGCTACCGCGGCCCGAGCGCCCGCGGTGTGCTGGCCAAGGTGCCAGGCGCCCCGGGTCCGGCACGCGACCAGGCGTTGCAGGCCCTGCTGGAACGCTACCCCGGCGATGCCGATCTCAAGCCGGCCGTGGTGCTGTCGCTCGGCAAGGACAATTCGGCCCTGTTCTACGTCCGCGATCTCGGGCCGCTCACGGTCCCCTGGGAAGGGTTGCGCTGGAAGCGCTATCTCAGCGACGCGGCAGTGGGCGAATCGCCGAAGTCCGTGGCCGACATGGTCGCCCCGGGGGATGTCGTGCACCTGTTGCATACCAGCAACCGGGGCTGGCTGCTGGCCCAGACGCCGGCCGTCGAGGGCGCGATGGTGGCGCTCGACCCGGCCGATGGCGCCACGGTTGCCCTCGCGGGCGGCTTCGACTTCTTCGAAAGCAAGTACAACCGTGCCGTGCAGGCCAAGCGCCAGCCCGGTTCCTCCTTCAAGCCCTTCATCTATTCCGCTGCCCTGGAGCACGGCTACACGCCGGCGAGCCTCATCAACGATGCGCCACTGGTGTTCGGCGACAGCGAGCTCGAGGACGTCTGGCGGCCCGAGAACTACGCCCGCGAATTCAACGGCCCGACCCGGATGCGGGAAGCCCTGGTGAAGTCGCTGAACCTCTGCTCGGTGCGCATCCTCATGGGCACGGGAATCGACGCGGCGATCCGCTACATCCGCAGCTTCGGCTTCGACGATACCGCCCTGCCCCACAACCTGTCGCTGGCCCTGGGCAGCGGTGGCGCCTCGCCCTGGGACATGGCGGCGGGCTACTCCACCTTCGCCAACGGCGGGCATCGCGTCGAACACTACGTCATCGACCGCGTCTTCGACGCCAGTGGCCGTGAGGTGCTGGCCACCGAACCGCTGCGCGCCTGCCAGGCCTGCGATGCGGCGCAGACGGCAGCCATTCCCGCCGGACCCCAGGCGGATGATGGCAGCGCACGCACCTTCGCAGTCGGAGGCGCTGACCTGCCCGCGGGCAGGGCGCTGGATGGCAATGGCACGGGCAGGCCGGACGAGGTGCCCGCCTACGCCAGCGTCGAGGACATGATCGCCAGGGCCACTGACTGGCGGCCCACGGTGGCGGAAACGCCCGGCTTCTATCGCGACCTGCGCCTGGCGCCACGGATCATTCCGGCCGACAACGCCTTCCTGGTCTACGACATGATGCGCGACGTGATCCGCCGTGGCACCGGCCGCAGCGCCCGCGACCTCGGGCGCGACGACATAGCCGGCAAGACCGGCACCTCCAATGAGCGGCGCGACGCCTGGTTCAGCGGCTTCAACGGTGCGCTGGTCGCGACCGCATGGGTGGGCTTCGACAAGGAGCGCTCGCTGGGACCGCGGGAAGAAGGCGGCCGGACCGCCCTGCCCATGTGGAAGTACTTCATGGCGCGGGCGCTGAAGCACACGCCGGAGCGGCCGCTGCAGCAGCCAATGGATCTGGTGCTGGCACGCATCTCGCCCGATACCGGCCACCTGGCCGCCGCAGGCGACAGCAGCTCCATATTCGAGTTCTTCCGGCCCGCCGACCTGGAGGCCGCGGAGCAGTCCATGCAGCAGTCCGGCCCGGCGCAGCAGGCGGACCGCAGCGCCGAGATATTCTGAGGCGCGCCAGGCCGGGAGCCTGCCTCATGCCAAGACGCAACCGCTCACGCCCCGATCACCGCCGCACGGCCATCGCCCAGGAGGCCGCCCGCCTCATGCAGGAGCATGGCCTGCGGGACTTCCGCAGCGCCAAGGAGAAAGCGGGCCTGCGGCTGCAGCTGGGTGACAAGGGTGCCCTGCCCAGCAACCAGGAAGTCGAACTGGCCATGGCGGAGCGCAACCGCATCTTCCGCGGTGACGAGCACGAGGCATTCCTGGACGTCATGCGCCAGCAGGCGCTGCAGGTGATGGCCGAGCTGGCTGCCTTCGACCCGAGACTTGTGGGTGGAGTGCTGGCCGGTACCGCCACGGAAACCAGCGCCATCGAATTGCACGCTTTCAGCGACACATCCGAAGCGCTGGGCGCCGCCCTGGAGGCGCTGGGCCTGGCCGCCCGGCCGTTCGAGCAGCGGTTGCGCGTGCGGCGGGACCGGACGGAATCCTTCCCCGGCTACCGGTTCCAGCGCAACGATTTCGATTTCAGGCTGACCGTGTTCCCCGAACGGGGGCGTGGCAACGCGCCGCTGTCGGCCATCGACAGCCGGCCGACCCGCCGCGCCACCGCGCGCGACGTCGCCGCACTGCTGGCTCAGCGCTTGCCGACGTCGACGTAGTCGCGCCGGGCCGGGCCCGTGTAGAGCTGGCGCGGGCGGCCGATGCGGCCCTCGGGATCGGTGATCATCTCGCGCCAGTGCGCGCACCAGCCGACCGCCCGGCCGATGGCGAACATCACCGTGAACATGGACGTCGGGATGCCGAGCGCCTTGTAGATGATGCCCGAGTAGAAATCGACGTTCGGGTAGAGCTTCTTCTCGACGAAGTAATCGTCCTTGAGGGCGATCTCCTCGAGCCGCATGGCCACGTCGAGCAGCGGATCGGACTTGCCCAGCTGCTTGAGCACCTTGTGGGTCATGGCGCGGATGATCTTCGCGCGCGGGTCGTAGTTCTTGTACACCCGGTGGCCGAAGCCCATCAGGCGGAAGTTGTCGTTCTTGTCCTTGGCGCGGGCGATGAACTGCGGGATGCGCTCCGGCGTGGCGATCTCGCGCAGCATCTGCAGCACCGCCTCGTTGGCGCCGCCATGCGCCGGGCCCCAGAGGGCGGAGATGCCGGCAGCGATGGCGGAGTACGGGTTGGCGTGCGAGCTGCCCGCCAGCCGCACCGTCGAGGTGCTGCAATTCTGCTCGTGGTCCGCGTGGAGGATGAACAGCAGGTCGAGCGCCTGCGCCGCCACGGGGTCGACCGCGTACTTCTCCGCCGGAACGGCGAAGAACATGTGCAGCAGGTTCGACGAGTAGTCGAGGTCGTTGCGCGGATAGGTGAAGGGCTGGCCCACGGTGTGCTTGTAGGCGGCCGCCGCGATGGTCGGCAGCTTGGCGATGATCCGGTGCGCGAAGATGTCGCGGTGGCGCGGATTCATGATGTCCGTGGTGTCGTGGTAGAACGCCGACATCGAACCGACCACGCCCGCCACCATGGCCATCGGATGGGCGTCGTAATGGAAACCGTTGAACAGGCGCAGGATGGTCTCGTTGATCATCGTGTGCGTGGTGACGGTGTGGGTGAACTCCTCGAGCTGCGCCGAAGTCGGCAGTTCGCCGTGCAGCAGCAGGTAGCAGACCTCCATGAACGAGCTCTTCTCGGCGAGCTGTTCGACCGGGTAGCCCCGGTACATGAGGATGCCCTGGTCACCGTCGATGTAGGTGATCTTGCTTTCGCAGGACGCGGTGGACCCGAAACCGGGGTCATAGGTGAACAGGCCGTTCTCGTTGTAGAGCGCGCGGACGTCGACCACGTCGGGGCCGATCGTGCCGGCACGCGACTGCAGCTCGACCTGCTTGCCCGTCGAGGGATCCATGAAGATGTATTTCTTTGCGCTCATCTGCTTACCCGGCTGGCCATCGTCGTACAGGAAACAAACCACCCCGCTGGCGCCCCGCTGCGGCCAATGCCGTCACCGCGGGTGCGACGCCCTGGATCGAGATTCCGGGAAATGCGCCAGGCCGGGCCATCTGCTGGCCCAGCCTGCGCAATGGGCGGCTCATTATAGGAAAGGCGCGCACGGCTGGCCATGCGCCACAGCACGGATTCGTGCGGCGGGTCCGCCTGTCGGGGTGGTGGTTGGCGGGCGGCTGACCCGCCTCAGGCGATCTTGTACTTCTTGCGGAACTTGTCGACCCGGCCGCCGGAATCGACCAGCTTCTGCTTGCCGGTGTAGAACGGGTGGCAGGACGAGCAGACTTCGACGTGCAGCTCTTCCTTCAGGGTCGAGCGGGTCGTGAACTCGTTTCCGCAGCTGCAGATGACCTTGATGTCCTGATACTGCGGGTGGATGTCGGCCTTCATGACTGCTAACCCCGGTGGCACGGCTGGGAACCGAAAAAGGGCGCAGAGGATAGCGGGCCGGGGACGGTCGTGGCAAGCACGGCGGGGCGCGCCGGCCTTTATCCACAAAATATGTGGATAACTCTGTGGGCAAGGGCTGTGGCCGCCGCCACGCGCCGCCCGGCGCCGGAAGATTCTGCGGATTTGGTCAAGAAATGAGCATTTTCATTATATTGTGCAATATCAGTGCATTAGCCGTCTTACTGAAGCCTTGCTGACATCTGTTCGGCTCAAATCTCACTGAAAGCTATGGAATCGCTGCTGCTTGTGCATAAACGGCGGCGGCGCTGCATCAGTGCGGGCTGCGGTTGCCTTGCTCTCCCTGCCGGAGCAACTCCCGCAGGGCCCGCAACGCCTGGCCGCGATGGCTCAGCTCGTTCTTGCGGGTTGCCGGCAGCTCGGCGGCCGTCAGCCCGCTGGCTGCGTCCTCGAAGACCGGGTCATAGCCGAAGCCCGCCTCGCCGCGCGGCGCGACGGCGATTCGCCCCTCCCAGCTGCCTTCGGCCAGCAGCGGCGCGGAATCCGCCGCGCTGCGCACGTAAGCGAGCACGCAACGGAAGCGCGCGGAGCGCCGACCGGCGGGCACCGCCGCCATCCGCTCCAGCAGCAGGCGCAGATTGTCGGCATCACCAGCCGCCTCGCCCGCGTAACGGGCCGAAAGCACCCCGGGTGCCCCGTCGAGCGCATCGACCTCCAGTCCGGAATCATCCGCCAGCGCCGGGAGCCCCGTGGCGGCCGAGGCGTGGCGTGCCTTGATGAGCGCATTCGCCGCGAAGCTGTCGCCGGTCTCCGCGGCGGGCTTCACGCCCAGGTCGGATTGCAGGCACAGTTCCCAGGCCGGGCCGAGCAGGGCGGCGAACTCGCGGGCCTTGCCGCGGTTGCCAGTGGCGAGAACGACACGCCGTGGCACGGCGACTCAGGACCGGCTCTTGCGCCAGTCCGCGAGGGCCTGGCGCTGGACCTCCATGATCCGCGCACTGCCGGCGGCAGCCAGAGCCAGCATCTGGTCGAGCTCTTCGCGGCGGAAGGCGTGGCCTTCCGCCGTGCCCTGCACCTCGATGAAGGCCCCCGAATCGTTCATGACCACGTTCATGTCGGTCTCCGCCTGGCCATCCTCGGCGTAGTCCAGGTCCAGCACCGGCATGCCCTGGTAGATGCCCACCGACACGGCCGCAACCTGCCCGTGCAGCGGGTGGCGCCGCATGCCGCCCTCGCGGACCAGGACATCGACGGCCAGGGACAGCGCGACCCAGGCGCCGCAGATGGCGGCGGTGCGCGTGCCCCCGTCCGCCTGCAACACATCGCAGTCGAGCGTCACCGTGCGCTCACCGAGGGCCTTGAGATCCGCCTGCGCGCGCAGCGAGCGGCCGATCAGGCGCTGGATTTCCTGCGTGCGCCCGGTCTGCCGCCCGCGGGCCGCCTCGCGCGCCATGCGGGTATGGGTGGCCCGGGGAAGCATGCCGTACTCCGCCGTGATCCAGCCCTGGCCCTGCCCGCGCAGGAACGCGGGCACGCCGGTCTCCACGCTCGCGGTGCACAGCACGCGCGTGGCGCCGAATTCCGCAAGCACCGAGCCTTCGGCATGGCGGGTGAACCCGGCCTGGAAGGCAATGGGGCGCAACTCGTCCGGACGCCGGCCGCTCGGTCTCTGCATGATGCTGCCTTCAGCCGAGCCAGCGCAGCGCGGCCACGGAGGTGTTGTCGCTGTGGGGACCATTGGCGCGGACCGCCTGGGTCGAGAGCCGGCGCAGGCCCTGCTCGACCGTCTCGCTGCCCGCCGCGCAGGTGGCGACGTCACTGTCCTCGAGGCCGGACCAGAAGCCATCCGTGCACACCAGCAGCAGGTCGCCGGGCTGCAGGCGGCGCGCCGAACCGATACTCATGCCGGGCAGGGCCAGGTTGCCGCCCAGGCAGCATTCGACGTAGTTGCGCATCGGGTGGTCGCTGATCTCCTCTTCCGTGATCAGCCCCTCCTGCAGCAGCAACTCGACATGGCTGTGGTCGCGGGTACGCCCGGAAACCTGGCGCTGCCGGATCTGGTAGACGCGGCTGTCGCCCACATGGCCGAACCAGGCCAGGCCGTCCTGCACCAGGCAGAGCGCGCAGGTGGCGCGTGGCCGGGCCTCCATGCGCTGTCCGGCACCCAGCTGCACCAGGTTGGCGTGGGCCTTGCCGAGTGTCAGGTGCAGGAATCCCTGGGGATCGAACAGCGGCTGGGAAGCGCGCCGGAACGCCTCGATGATGGTCTCGGCGGCGACGGCGGCGGCCTTCGCGCCGTCCGCATGCCCACCCATGCCGTCGATGGCGATCAGCAGCGCGGCGGCGGGCGACCGGGCAATGGCCACACGATCCTGATTTTCTTCCCGATCACCGATCAGGCTCAGCTCTGCACACTCGACCTGCAAGACCAGCCGCTCCCAAGATGCCGGTGCCGAATCCGCTTGACCGGCCGGCACAATTCCGCCAGCTTGGCGGCCGGTAGCAGTGTAAGCCGCGGCCGGCGGCCGCGCATCTGCCAATTTCAGGATTGCGACACAGGCACCCCCCGCCAACCGGCCGGCCGCGGTGGTTTCGAAGGACGTTCACCCATGATCCACAGCATGACCGGCTTCGCGCGCAGCGAGACCGACTCGCCGTTGGGCCTCATGCTGTGGGAGCTGCGGTCGGTCAACCACCGCTTCCTCGAAGCGCAGCTGAAGCTGCCGGAGGGCTTCCGCGCCATCGAGGCCGACGCCCGCCAGGCCATCGCCCGCGGCCTGCGCAGGGGCAAGGTCGACGCCACCCTCGCGGTGCGCAGCGCCACGGACGGCAGGACACCCGCACGCCTGAACCTGGCGCTGGCACGCGAGATCATCGGCCACGCCGCCACCCTCGGCGGCGCCATCGGCAACCCCGCAGCCCTCGACCCGGTGGACATCCTGCGCTGGCCGGGCGTCCTCGAGGAACCGCAGCCTGAAGTGGAGAGCGCCTTGCCGCTGGCTCTCGCGGGGCTGGAACGCGCCGTCGCCGAACTCGCCGCCAGCCGCGCCCGCGAAGGCCTGCGGATCCACGAGCTGCTCGAGGGACGCTGCGCGGAGATCCTGATACGCGTCGCCGCCGTTCGCGCACGCCTGCCGCTGGTGCTGCAGGCCATCCGCGAGAAACTCGCCGAGCGCGTGCGCAGCCTCGCCACCGGCATCGACCCGGAGCGCCTCGAGCAGGAGCTGGTGCTCATCGCCCAGAAGCTCGACGTCAGCGAGGAACTCGACCGGCTCGAAGGGCATGTGGCCGAGTTCCGCGCCACCATGAAGAAGCCCGGCGAGCCCGCCGGCCGGCGTCTCGACTTCCTGCTCCAGGAATTCAACCGCGAGGCCAACACCCTGGCGTCCAAGTCCGCGGACGCCGAGACCACGCGCCACGCGGTCGATCTCAAGGTGCTGATCGAGCAGATGAGGGAGCAGGTGCAGAACATCGAGTAGCCGCCAGCCCCCGCCCCGTACCCAACCGCATGGAGAACCTCATTTCCCAGCCGACGCCAGACGGCATCGCCTTCCCCTTCAGCGAACTGCCCTCGCCGGGTGGGGCCATCGAGGTCGCGCGCGGGGTCTTCTGGCTGCGGATGCCGCTGCCCTTTGCGCTGGATCACATCAACCTGTGGCTGATCGCCGATGGCGAGGGCTGGTGCGTGGTCGACACCGGGCTGAATTTCGCGCCAGCCCGGGAGCGCTGGACGGCGGCCAGGCAGGGCATCCTGCAGGGGCGACCCATCCAGCGCGTCATCGTCACGCACTATCACCCGGATCACGTCGGCCTTGCCTGCTGGCTGGCCGGCCAGGCCGACTGCCGGATATGGATGAACGCGCGGGAGCATCAGGCGGCTGTCCAGGTCTTCAATGAAGATCCCGGTGTGCGCCTGGACTTCTTCCGCCGGCACGGCCTCGACGATCAGCAGCTCGACGCGCTCGGCGACTGGGGTTCGGCCTACCGCCGCAACGTCTCGGGGCTGCCGGAAGCCCCTGTTGAACTCCGCGATGGCCAGCTGCTGCGGATCGGCGACCACGACTGGCGGGTCATCATCGGCCGGGGGCACTCACCCGAACACGCCACCCTGCACTGCCCGGACCTCGGCGTGCTCCTGGCGGGCGACCAGATCCTGCCGAAGATCACCCCGCATGTCGGCGTCTGGCACTTCGACCCCGAGGCCGATCCGGTGCGCCTGTTCCTGGCTTCACTGGCGAACTTCCGCGCCCTGCCGGCACAGACGCTGGTGCTCCCCGCCCACGGCATTCCCTTCACGGGCCTGAGCGCGCGGCTGGATTACCTGGCGCAGCATCACGTGCAGCGGCTGCATGACGTGCTGGAGGCCTGCAGCGGGCCGCACAGTGCCGCCGAACTCATGCCGACACTGTTCCGCCGCCAGCTGGATACCCAGCAGATCCCCTTCGCGATGGGCGAAACCATCGCGCATCTCAATCACCTGCACCAGCAGGGAAACCTGGTGCGCGGCACCGACGCCAACGGCGTGTTCCGCTTCGAGCGCCGCCACTGACCACCCCGGTCGCGCGCCTCGCGGGGCACGGTGCGGCTATTGCAGGTACTTGATCTGCAGCGCGCCGATCTGTCCGTTGAACCTGAACGGCTTGCGGTCGTAGTACGCCTCCGACACCGGCGAATAGCTGTCCATGCCGACGTCGAAGGCGTCATTGGCCGTGAAGGCCAGCACGGCCGTCCGCGGGACGCTGCCGCGGGCAACCTGCTGCCCGTTGAGGCGAATGACGACATCAGCCGCGCCGCGTGGCGCGGCGATGGTGGTCTGCACCTCGATCTTCGCCTTGCCGGCCGGCAGCGCGGCGGTTTCCAGGCGCGTGCGCTCGATCTCGAACAGGTTGTACTCGTAGTGCAGCTTGCCCTGGTCGACCCAGAGCGCGACGCCGCCGGAGAAGGCACCGAGCGCATAGAGCACGCCCGAGGAATCAGCCTCGAGCTCGGTCTCCACCGTCACGAGATTGCTGCGCGAACCGACTTTCGGCCCCGCGAACTCGGGAACACCCGTCACATCCTGCGTGTAGTGGAACTCGGTTGCCGGATTGTGCGGCGCCGACTGCGGACTCCAGATGATCGACCAGAGGCCGCCACCCACCGGATACACCAGGTTGGCCTTCGCCTCCCGGTCGAAGAGCTGCCTGAGTTCGGCCAGCTTCTGCGGCTTCGACGCGGCGAGGTCTCTGGCCTGCGCGAAGTCGCTGCCGAGGTCGTAGAGGTTCCAGGTGTCCTTGTCCGGCGACCAGTCCTTGATACCCGGCGGCAGCCCGGGCACCCACGGGATGCGCGGACCCCAGGCCGCGGCGAACCAGCCGTCGGGGGAATAGATGCCGCGATCGCCCATGACCTCGAAATACTGGGCCTGCTTGCGGCCGGTGGCACTGGCATCGGCGAAGGTGTACCGCATGCTGATGCCGTCGAGCGGCTGTTGCGTCACGCCGTCCACCTCCGTCGGCGCCTGGATACCCAGCACGTCGTAGACGGTCGGCACGATGTCGTTGACGTGATGGAACTGGCTGCGGATCGCCTTGTCGGCCTTGATGGTTTTTGGCCACGAGACGGCCATCGGCGTGCGCGTGCCGCCGAAGTGGCCGGCATTGAGCTTGGTTCCCTGGAACGGCGTGGACCCGGCCCAGGCCCAGCCTGCGTGATACATGTTGTCCGTCTTCGGGCTGCCGAGCGCGTCGAGGCCGCCGAGCCCCTGAAGGGCCTTGATGTGGTCCGCGATCTTCGTCGGGATGCCGTTCTGCGCCAGCAGTTCGCTGATCGAGCCGTTCTGGCCCTCGGAGCTGGAGCCGTTGTCGCCCCATACATAGAAAATCAGCGTGTTGTCGCGAAGCCCCAGCCGCTCGATCTCGTCGACCAGCCGCCCGGCCTGGGTGTCGGCATGCTCGGTGTAGCCCGCGAACACCTCCATCAGCCGGCTCTGGAACGGCTTCTCGCTGTCGGGAATGTCCGCCCAGGCAGCCATGGTGGCCGCGCGCGGCGTGAGCTTGGCGTTGGCCGGAATCCAGCCGAGCTTCTTCTGTCGCGCGAAAATCTCCTCGCGGAGCTTGTCCCATCCCTGGTCGAACCGGCCCCGGTACTTGTCGGCCCACTCCTTGAAAATATGGTGCGGGCCGTGGGACGCGCCGGGCGCCCAGTACATGAAGAACGGCTGCTGTGGCGCCAGGGCATTCTGGCGCCGGAGCCAGGCGATGGCGTCGCCCGCCATGTCTTCGGTGAAGTGATAGCCTTCCTTCTCCGGTGTCTCGATACGGGTCGTGTTCCGGACGATCGCCGGCTCCCACTGGGATGACTCACCCGCCAGGAAGCCGTAGAAATAATCGAACCCGACCAGCCGGCCGGTGGGCCAGCGATCGTAGGGCCCCTGGGCGGTCGTCTGCTCCGCCGGCGTGTTGTGCCACTTGCCGAAAGCCGCGGTGTTGTAACCGTAGTAGCCGAGGACCTTGGCCATCGAAGCGGTGGTAGCGGGAATCTCGCCCGTATAGCCCTCCCAGTTGTTGGCCAGCTCGGCGATCTGCCCGAAGCCGACACGATGGGTGTTGCGGCCCGTCAGCAGCGACGCCCGGGTCGGCGAACACATGGCCGCATTGTGGAAGCGGTTATAGGTGATGCCGCTCTGGGCGATGCGCGACAGCGTCGGCGTATGGATCGGCCCGCCAAATGTATCGGGCAGCGCCGGCCCGACGTCATCGAGCATGATGATGACGATGTTCGGCGCGCCTGCCGGCAGGTGCGACACCGGCTTCGACGGCACGTAGCGGGACTCCGCGATGGTCGGGCCGGCCGTGCTCGGCGACGGCGGGTCAGCAAATGGCAGGTTCTGCTGCGCCAGCCCGGGAATCGGCAACAAGGCCATGATCCACAGGCAGGCTGCATTGCGGACTTTGTGCGTCATGACTCCCCCCTGATTTACCCTCGTGCAGGACAGCACCGGGTCTTCCGTAGGCTACCATCGTGCTGCAATGTCGGGAGCCAGCCTATCACAGCCACGCCATGCCCGGAGTCGGGTGACCCGGCTTCTGTATGCTGCCTTCCTGCTCGCCGGCGTCGCGGGCACGGCCTGGTGGCTGCTTGCGCGGCAGCCACCGGCGCTGCCTCCCCCGTCCTTCGTCGGCTCGGCCTCCTGCGCCGGCTGCCATGCCAGCGAACATGCCGCATGGACGGGATCCCAGCACGCGCTGGCGATGCAGGTTGCGGGTGACACCTCGGTGGCAGGCCGATTCGCTGGCGAAACCGTGGCATTCGATGGCGAGCAAACGCGTTTTTTCCGGCGCGACAACCGCTTTTTCGTCCACACCGACGGGCCCGATGGAGTCACTGCGGACTTCGAGATCCGGTACAGCTTCGGCGTGCGTCCACTGCAGCAGTACCTCGTGCCGCTGCCCGGCGGCCGGCTACAGGCGCTCGGCCTCGCCTGGGATACGCGGCCCGCGGACGCGGGAGGGCAGCGCTGGTTCGACCTCTACCCGGGGCAGGACCTGAAACCCGGCAATCCCCTGCACTGGACCGGCATCGACCAGACCTGGAACTACCAGTGCGCGGATTGCCATTCCACCAACCTGCGAAAGAACTTCGACCCGGCCACTCGCAGCTACGCCACCCGCTGGTCCGAAATCAGCGTCGGCTGCGAAGCCTGCCATGGGCCGGCATCCAGGCACCTCGCCTGGGCGAGGAAGGCCGACGGCTGGCGGGCAATGGACGCGGACCATGGGCTCGTCGTGGCGCTCGACGAACGCCACGGCATCGCCTGGAAGGCTGGTAGTGCCATCACGGCGACACGCACGGTTCCGCGCACCAGCGAGCGCGAGATCACCACCTGCGCCCGCTGCCACGCGCGGCGCGGGCAGTTCTCCGACGCGGTGCACGCCGGCGACAACTGGCTCGACGCCTTCCAGCCCGCACTCATCGAGCCCGGCCTCTACCATGCCGATGGCCAGCAGCGCGACGAGGTCTACACCTGGGGCTCCTTCATGCAGAGCCGCATGCAGGCCGCCGGCGTGACCTGCGCGGATTGCCATGACCCGCATTCCCAGCGGCTGCGCGCCCCGGGCAATGCCGTCTGCGCGCAATGCCATGCGCCCGCGAGCTTCGACACCACCGCGCATCACCATCACCAGGCCGGCACCCCGGGCGCCGCGTGCACCGCCTGCCACATGCCGGCGACGACCTACATGGTGGTGGACCCGCGCCATGACCATTCGCTGCGCATCCCGCGACCGGACCTGAGCGTGACGCTCGACACGCCGAACGCCTGCGGCACCTGCCACGCGGAGCGCGGCGCGCAGTGGGCGGCCGGGGCGATCAGGGCCTGGTACCCGCAGGGCAAGCCGGACTTCCAGGGCTTTGCCACGACATTCGCCGCCGCCTGGCGTGGCGACCCCGCGGCGGCAGCCGGGCTGGCCAGGCTCACCACCGATGCGGCCCAACCGGCGATCGTGCGCGCCAGCGCCATTGCCCACGGAACGCATCTCGCTGGCACCGACATGCAGGCGGCGACGCTCGCAGCACTGGCCGACACCGATGCGCTGGCGCGGGCAACGGCGGCCGAAGCGCTGCGCTCCGCGGATGCGGGGCTGCGTGCCGAGAGCCTGCCGGCACTACTGACAGACCGCGTGCGGCTGGTGCGCATGGCGGCCGCCCGCTCGCTCGCCGGGGAAGCGGAGTCGCGGCTCGTCGGTGACGAAGTGCCACGGTTCACCGCGGCGCTGGCCGAGTGGGTCGCGGCCCGCCGCTTCAACGCCGACCGGCCGGAGGCGCAGGTCGAACTCGGCGCGCTGTCCATGGAACGTGGCGACCCGGCCTCCGCGATGGCTTCGTTCCGCGCAGCGCTGTCACTGGACCCCGGCTTCGTGCAGGCGGCCGTGAACCTCGCCGATGCACAGCGGGCCACCGGCGACGAAGCCGCCGCCGAACAGACCTTGCGCAAAGCCCTCGCGCGTGACCCGGATGTGGCGGTTGCCCACCATGCGCTCGGCCTGTCGCTGGTCCGCCAGGGACGCACCCGCGAAGCCCTGATGGAACTGCGGCGGGCCCATGAACTCGACCCGGCCGATGCGCGCCTGGCCTACGTCTACGCGGTTGCCCGCCACGACACGGGAGATGTCGCCGGCGCCATCCTCACGCTGCGCGAAGCCCTGCGCACGCAGCCTCATGACCGCGACCTGGCCGCGGCGCTGGCTGCCTACGAGCGCGAGTGAGGACGGCGGTCCCCGGCCTCAGAAGCGCCAGGCGAATCCCAGGGCGGGACCGCCTTCGGCCACATCCCAGCGGAAGCGGCCGGCGCCACTGCCATCGTCGTAGTCGACATCGAGGTGGCGGTAGCCGATCAGCAGGTTGGCGTGTTCGCTCATGGCCCAGGAAGCAAACGCCGTGGCATGCCAGCTGAAGTCGCTGCCGATGCCGAAGCCGCCGATGTCACCGCGCGCCACCAGCGTCCAGTCCCGGCCGAGCGGCCACTCGTAGCGCAGACCGACGACCGGATCGAGCCAGCTCTCGCTCTCGCTCGCGGCGAGCGTCTGGCCCAGAGGCCCGCCGCCATAGATGTGCAGGTCCGCATCGAGATCCCAGTACCGCAGGCCGCCGTAGACGTCCAGGCGATCGGTCAGCGCGTAGGACAGGTCCAGCTCGGTGATGAGCTGGTCACCCTCGACCTTGGCGCGGGTGCGGCCTGCCGGCCCGAGCCCGTCCTTCTTCTGCTCGAGGTCCATGTAGATCAGATCGGCCACCACCGCCCAGCGGCCGCGCTTGCCGCGATACGACGCCATGGCACCGAATTCGAGATTGTCGAGGATGTCGTCGAAGCCGACATTCACGTCGGCGTCGAGATTGCCGATGGATGCCTTGCCATCGATCGACGCGCCGATCATGTAGACCGTCGCGGTGTGCTGCCAGGACTCCTCGGCAGCAGCCACGCCACCGCAGGCCATGGCGGCCGCCAGCGCAAGGGCGGCGGATCGTGCTCGTGAACGCAACATGTGGTCTCCAGTCAGGGACGCCGGGTGCGGCTTGCGGCGGCCAGTGTACGATGAGCGGCGACGCAACACACCGGCAACAGGCCGCCCCCTCTCCCGCCATGACCCCGTCGCCAGGCCAGCTCTTCGTCCTCAGCGCACCTTCGGGCGCCGGCAAGACCACGCTCACCCGCGGCCTGCTGGCGGCCGACCCGGGCCTGCGCTTCTCGGTGTCCTTCACCACACGCAAGCCGCGGGGCGCCGAGAGGGACGGGCAGGATTACTTCTTTGTCGACCATGCGCGCTTCGAGGCCATGATCGCCGCCGGCGAGTTGCTGGAGTACGCCAGCGTCTTCGGCAACTACTACGGGACCGGCCGGGCGCAGATCGAGGCGCACACCGCTGCCGGGCGCAACGTGCTGCTCGACATCGACTGGCAGGGCGCCCGCCAGGTGCGCCAGCGCATGCCGCAGAGCGTGCTGATCTTCATCATGCCGCCGTCGCTCGCCGAGCTGGAGCGTCGCCTGCGGGGCCGGGCCACCGACAGCGATGCCGTCATCGCGCGGCGGCTGGCCGAGGCGCAGTCGGAGATGAGCCACTGGCCGGAGTTCGACTACGTGGTGATCAACGAGGATCGCGACCGGGCACTGGCCACGCTGCAGGCCATCCTCGCGGGCCGCGGTGCCGCCTCGCGGACGACGGAGCCGGCGGTGCAGCGGATGGCGGCCGCGGTCATTGGCCGGGGCATGAAGCCGGGCTGACGCTGGGCCGGCGCGGTGGCCGCCCTTGCGGCCGGTGGCCGACGCTTCGACCGGTGGCCGACGCTTCGACCGGTGGCCGACGCCGCGGCCGGTAGCCGACGCCGCGGCCGGTGGCCGCCCTTGCGGCGGGGGGCCTCCAAAGTCGCTCCCCGATACTCGCTTGGTTTGGAGGCCCCCCGCCTCCGGGCGGTTCGGCGGCGCCTGGTGTCTCCCGCCGCAAGGGCGGCCACTGGTCGCAGCGTCGGCTACCGGCCGCAAGGGCGGCCACTTCGGTCCAAGGTTGCGCCCCGCCCTCCACCCGGTTAGCCTTTGCACCCCAAAACGACCCCCGGACAGCGCACCATGGCCAGAATCACCGTCGAAGACTGCCTCGGCAACGTCGAAAACATCTTCGAACTCGTCATGGTCGCCGCCAAGCGTGCCCGGCGGCTCGCCAACGGCGCCCCGCCGCAGCTCGACTGGGAAAACGACAAGCCCACCGTGCTCGCCCTGCGCGAGATCGCCGAGGGCCTCGTCGGCCCCGAGATCCTCACCGAGGCCGATCCCACGCCCGCCGACCTGTTCGCCACCGAGCAGGCCAACGATCTGCTGGCCAACCAGCCGATCAACATGAACGACGATTCCGACCTCATCTGACCGCTGCGTCGCGCCGCTCCTTGAAATAAGCCCGGAAAGGGCCTGCCTGCCCCGCTAAAATCCATTCATGGATTACGGGGCCCTGCTGCTCGACAGGCTGCCGCTGATGGGCCGGCGCAACTTCGGGCTGCGCCAGCTCCTCGCGCGCCTGGAATACCTGCCACCCGACCAGCTCAAGCGGGTCGAAACGGCCTTCGAGTTCGCCGCCGCCGCCCATGCCGGCCAGAAGCGCCGCTCCGGCGAGCCCTACATCACCCACCCGGTGGCCGTCGCCAGCATCCTCGCGCAGCTGCGCCTCGACCACCAGACCATCGAGGCGGCGCTGCTGCACGACGTCATCGAGGACACGCCCGCCGCGAAGACCGACATCCAGAAGTGCTTCGGCCCCGAGGTGGCGGCGCTGGTGGACGGCGTAAGCAAGCTCGACCAGCTCTCCTTCACCAGCCGCGCGGAAGCGCAGGCCGAGAGCTTCCGCAAGATGATGCTGGCGATGGTGGAGGACATCCGCGTCATCCTCGTGAAGCTCGCGGACCGGCTGCACAACATGCAGACGCTGGAGGCCATGCCGCCGGAGAAGCAGGGCCGCATCGCCCGCGAGACGCTCGAGGTCTACGCCCCCATCGCCAACCGGCTCGGCATCAACAGCGTGAAGACCGAGCTCGAGGACCTCGGCTTCCGCCATGCCTACCCCTTCCGCTACCGGGTGCTGGACCGCGCGGTGCGCAAGGCCGAGGGCAACCAGCGCCAGTTCGTGAGGAAGATCGAGGACCGGCTGGAGAAGGCGCTGAAGGATGCCGGCATCCCCGGCAAGGTGCTGGGCCGCAAGAAACACCTGTACAGCATCTACCGCAAGATGCTGCGCAAGAAGCAGTCGCTCTCGGAAATCGCCGACGTCTTCGCCTTCCGGCTCATCATGCCCGACGTCGACAGCTGCTACCGCGGTCTGGGCATCGTGCACCAGCTCTACAAGCCGATGCCCGGGAAGTTCAAGGACTACATCGCCATCCCGCGGGTCAACGGCTACCAGTCGCTGCATACCGTGCTGCTCGGGCCCAACGGCATCCCCATCGAGGTGCAGATCCGCACCGAGCAGATGGACCGCATCGCCGAGAGCGGCATCGCCGCGCACTGGCAGTACAAGGAACCCGGCAACGAACCCGAGGCCCTGCCGCCGCAGGCCCGCGCCCGCGAATGGCTCGCCAGCATCAGCGAAATGCAGCAGGCGGCGGATTCCGAGGAATTCCTCGAACACGTCAAGGTGGACCTCTACCCCGACAAGGTCTACGTGTTCACGCCCAAGGGTGACATCCTGCGCCTGCCCCGCGGTGCCACCTGCGTGGACTTCGCCTACGCCGTGCACACCGGCGTCGGCGACCGATGCGTGGCCGCGAAGATCGACCGACGCCTGGTGCCGCTGCGTACCACGCTCAACAACGGCGAGACGGTGGAGATCATCACCGCGAAGACGGCGCGCCCCAATCCGGCCTGGGTGAACTTCGTGGTCTCCGCCAAGGCGCGGGCCGCCATCCGCCAGTTCCTCAGGAACCTGCAGCAGAGCGAGGCACGCGAGCTCGGCCGGCGCCTGCTCGACCAGTCGCTGCGCGACTTCCGCTCCGCGCTGCGCAAGGTCAGCCGCGAGCAGATGCAGAAGCTGCTCGACGAGCTCGGCCTCGCCAGCGCCAACGAACTGTTCGAGCAGATCGGCCTCGGCGAGCGCCTCGCGCCGGTGGTCGCCAAGGTGCTGCTGCAGGAGGGTGCCGAGACCGAGGCGCCGCCGGCGGGCGAGCCCACGGGTGCCGCGGGCAAGGCCTCGCCCATCACCATCGCCGGCACCGAGGGCCTGGTGGTGAGCTACGCGCGCTGCTGCCATCCGCTGCCCGGCGACGCGATCATGGGCTACCTCAGCGCCGGGCGCGGCGTGGTCATCCACCGCAACACCTGCGGCAACCTCAGCGAGTACCGCAAGCAGCCGCACAAGTGGATCCCGGTCACCTGGGAGACCGGCATCGAGCGCGAATTCTCCAGCGAGATCCGCGTGGAAGTCGACAACAAGCCCGGGGTGCTGGCCGAAGTCGCCTCGCGCATCGGCGACGCCGGTTCGAATATCGAGCAGGTCTCGGTGGACGACCGGCTCGAGGATACCGCGGCACTGGTGTTCTCCATCCTGGTGCGCGACCGCAAGCAGCTCGCCCAGGTCATCCGCAGCATCCGCCACATGGCGGCGGTGAAGAAGGTCACCCGCAGCTGCGCCTGACCCTAGTGCCCGGCGGCCGAATGACCGATCATGGGCGCCGTTTCCGGGTTCCGGCAGCCGCATCGAGGTTCTCCATGTCGAAGCAGGTCATCAGCACGGCGCAGGCGCCCGCCGCCATCGGCACCTATTCCCAGGCGATCCGCGCCGGCGGCATGGTCTACATCTCCGGCCAGATCCCGCTGGATCCGGCCACCGGCCAGCTGGTGGCCGGCGACATCCGCGAGCAGATCCACCAGGTGTTCCGCAACCTGGCGGCGGTGGCCGCGGCAGCCGGGCTCGGACTCGAGCAGGCCGTGAAGGTCACCGTGTACCTCACCGACCTCGGCCACTTCGCCGCGGTGAACGAGATCATGGCCGGGTACTTCCCGCAGCCCTTTCCCGCCCGTGCCGCCATTGGCGTATCGGCCCTGCCGAAGGGCGCGGCAGTGGAGGCCGACGCCATCCTCGCCGGCTGAACGGCCGCCGTGGCGATGCCGGCCGCGATTCCCCGGGAGCTGACCGACCTGCACGGCGTCGGCCCGGCGCTGGCGGAGAAGCTCGCACGGCTCGGCGTCAGGCAGCCGGCTGACCTGCTGTTCCTGCTGCCGCAGCGTTACGAAGACCGTACGCGGCTGACCCCCATCGGCGCCGTCGTGCCAGGCAGCCGGGTGGTGGTCGCCGGCGAGGTGGCGCTGGCGGAGATCGTGTTCCGCCGCCGGCGCAGCCTGCTCTGCCGCATCGGCGACGGCACCGGCATGATCACGCTGCGCTTCTTCTACTTCAGCAAGGCACAGCAGGAGCAGCTGGCCCGCGGTCGCCGCGTGCTCTGCTTCGGTGAAGCGCGCAGCGGGCCGGGCGGCCTGGAGATGGTGCACCCGGAGTACCAGTTCCTCGGCGCCGACGAGCAGCTCACCCTCGAACAGGCACTGACACCGGTCTATCCCTCGACCGAAGGCCTGCAGCAATTCCGCCTGCGTGCCCTGGCAACACAGGCGCTGGAGCGGTACCTGCCACTGCTGCCGGACTGGCTGGAAGGGCGACTGCCGGACGGCAATGCCATGCCCGGCCTGCACGAAGCACTGCATACGCTGCACCGCCCGCCGCCGGGGGTGGACCTGGCGCGGCTCGCGGCCGGCCGCCACCCGGCGCAGCGCCGGCTGGCGCTGGAGGAAATGCTGGCGCATCACCTCAGCCTGAGACGCCTGCGCGAGCGCGCCCGCCAGGACGCGGCCCTGCCGCTGCCGGCGCGCGATGGCCTGCGCGAGCGCTTCCTCGCCGGTCTCGGTTTCGAGCTCACCACAGGCCAGCGCGAGGCGCTCGCGGCGATCGATGCCGACCTCATGCAGCCGCAGCCGATGCTGCGCCTGGTGCAGGGCGATGTCGGCTGCGGCAAGACCGTGGTGGCGGCCGCGGCGGCGCTGCGCGCCGTCGAGAACGGCCACCAGGTCGCGGTCATGGCGCCCACGGAACTCCTGACCGAGCAGCACCGGCGCAGTTTCACGCGCTGGCTGGCACCGCTCGGCATCGAACCCGTCTGGCTGAGCGGCAGCCTCGGCCGTCGCGAGCGGCAGCACGCCCTCGAGGCCATCGGCAGCGGTCGCGGCCAGGTGGTGATCGGTACCCACGCCCTGTTCCAGGAGGGCGTGACCTACCGCAGCCTGGCGCTGATGATCGTCGATGAGCAGCATCGCTTCGGTGTCCACCAGCGCCTCGCGCTGATGCAGAAGGGCGCCGCCGGCAGCCAGCGCCCGCACCAGCTGGTGATGACTGCCACGCCGATCCCGCGCACCCTGGCCATGACGCTGTACGCGGACCTGGACAGCTCGGTGATCCGCGAGCTGCCGCCGGGCCGCCAGCCGGTGCAGACCATCGCGCTGCCCGACCGGCGCCGCGCCGAGGTGGTCGCCCGCGTGCGCGAGGCCGCCAGCGCCGGCCACCGCGCCTACTGGGTCTGCCCGCTGATCGAGGATTCCGCGGAACTCGACTACCAGGCTGCCGAATCCACCCATGAGATGCTGGCGGCAGCGCTGCCCGGACTGGCCGTGGGCCTGGTCCATGGCCGCATGAAGCCGGAGGACAAGGACGCCGTGATGCGCGAGTTCGCCGCCGGAACGCTGCAGGTGCTGGTGGCCACCACGGTCATCGAAGTCGGTGTGGACGTGCCGGAGGCCACGCTGATGATCATCGAGAATGCCGAGCGCATGGGCCTCGCCCAGCTGCACCAGCTGCGCGGCCGCGTCGGGCGTGGCGCCGCCGCCAGCCACTGCGTGCTGCTCTACCAGCCCCCGCTCCAGGGGATGGCGCGCGAGCGCCTGCAGGTGATGCGCGAAACCAACGATGGCTTCGTGGTGGCACAGAAAGACCTGGAACTGCGCGGACCCGGCGAAGTCCTCGGCACGAGGCAGACCGGCCTGACGCAGCTGCGCGTGGCCGACCTGCTGCGCGACGCCGACCTCGCACCCTGGGTGCAGCGCCTGGGCCAGGACGTGCTCGCCCGCAACCCGGAGCTGGCAGAACCCCTCATCCACCGCTGGATCGGCGAGGCCGATCGCTACGGAGCCGTATGAAACCAGCTGCAGGTCGGGGAGCGGGCACCGGATCCATGGCGTTGCGTGAGTATGCGCGGCTGATGCGCCTCGACCGCCCGGTGGGTATCTGGCTGCTGCTGTGGCCGACGCTCTGGGCCTTGTGGATCTCCGGCGATGGACGACCGCAGCCGATGGTCTTCAGCATCATGGTGCTCGGCGTGGTGGTCATGCGCTCGGCAGGCTGCGTCATCAACGACTGGGCCGACCGCGACCTCGACCCGCACGTCGAGCGCACCCGTGACCGCCCGCTGGCCGCCGGGCGCGTCACGCCCCAGGAGGCCCTGGGGCTGTTCGTCGCCCTGTCGCTGGTGGCGATCGCCCTGGCCCTCCAGCTCAACCGCCTCGCGCAGCTGCTGGCGGTGGCCGGCGGCCTGCTGACGGTGGCCTATCCCTTCATGAAGCGCATCGTCGCCGCGCCCCAGCTGGTGCTCGGCGCCGCCTTCGGCTGGAGCATCCCCATGACCTTCGCCGCGCAGACGGGCGCCGTGCCGCGACTCGCCTGGCTGCTGTGGCTGTCGGTGGTGGTCTGGGCCCTGATCTACGACACCATGTACGCCATGGCGGATCGTGCCGACGACCTGAAGGTGGGGGTGAAGTCCACCGCCATCCTCTTCGGCAGTGCCGATGTGTTCATCGTGAGCCTGCTGATGATCGTGCTGGTGCTGGCGCTGGCGCTGGCCGGGCAGCTGGCGGCGATGGGGCCCTGGTATTTCGGCTCACTGCTGGTGGCCTCGGCCCTGATGCTGCACGAGCGCCGCCTGATCGCCGACCGCGATCCGGCCCGCTGCTTCCTTGCCTTCCTGCACAGCCACTGGGTCGGTGCGGCGGTGTTCGCCGGCATCGTCCTGGATTTCACCTTCCGGCCGGCCTGACGCCGGTCACAGCGTCCGCGCCGCGGCCCACACCTCGACCCCGGCCGCACCCGCAACCCGCAGGGCGCGCACCAGGGCCGCGACCGTGCTGCCCGTGGTGACCACGTCATCCACCACGGCGACCCGCAGCCCGCTGCAGTCGCCGGCCACGAAGGCATCGCGGACGTTGCGCCGGCGTGCGGGGCGACTCAGCCCCGTCTGCCCGGCCGTGGCGCGCTGCCGCCGGGCCAGCCGCGGCGCGAGCTCCAGGCCCAGCCGCTCCGCCACGGGCCGGGCCAGCTCCAGCGCCTGGTTGTAGCCGCGCTCGGCGAGCCGGCGTGGGTGCAGGGGCACCGGCAGCAGCACCTCGGGCCGGGCGGCCGAACCCGGGCAGGCGCTGCCGGCGCGGGCTTCCAGTGCTCCGGCCAGCAGTTCGCCCAGCGCGCGGGCATGGGACAGCTGGCGCTGGAACTTGGCGCCCAGGACCAGCCGGTCCACCGGATACTCATAAGAAAGAGGCGCGAACAGCGCCGAGGGAGCGACCGGGGCCGGCAGCCAGGGCAGGTCGGCCCCGCAAGCCGCACAGACCAGGCCAGCACCGCTCGGTGCGTTGCAGAGAACGCAGCGGCGCGGCACCAGCCAGGCGAGCCACTCGTCGACTTTGCTCATGGGCGCAGGTTGACAGCCGGGGAGGCGGTTTCGATACTGCCAGCCTCGTCATGGGAGGCCGGCGGCGCCAGCTCCCATCGGCCCCATTTCAACGAGATACAAGGTCCCGCCCGTGTCCGACTCGCCCGCCATCCGCAACGACTGGACCCTGGACGAGGTCTGGGCCCTGGCCAGCCTGCCCTTCAACGATCTGCTGTTCCGCGCCCACAGCGTCCATCGCCAGCATTTCGATCCGAACGCGGTGCAGATCAGCACCCTGGTCAGCGTGAAGACCGGCGGCTGCCCCGAGGACTGCGCCTACTGCCCGCAGAGCGTGCACTACGACACCGGCGTCGATGCCGGGCACATGATGGACAGCACGGAAGTCCTCGAGCGCGCGCGGGCCGCCCGGGCCGGCGGCGCCACCCGCTTCTGCATGGGCGCGGCCTGGCGCTCGCCCAGGCCGAAGCAGGTGGAGCAGTTTGCCGGGCTGATCCGCGAGGTCAGTGCACTGGGCCTGGAGACCTGCGCCACCCTCGGCATGCTCAGCGAGTCCCAGGCCCGCCAGCTGAAGGAGGCCGGGCTCGACTACTACAACCACAACCTGGACACCTCCGAGCGCCATTACCCGCAGGTCATCAGCACCCGCAGCTACCGGGACCGCCTGGAAACCCTGCAGCACGTGCGCACCGCGGGCCTCAAGGTCTGCTGCGGCGGCATCATCGGCCTGGGCGAGGCGCTGCGCGACCGGGTGGAACTGCTGCATACCCTGGCGACGCTCCCGGCACATCCGGACAGCGTGCCCATCAACCAGCTGGTGCAGGTCGAGGGCACGCCGCTCGCCGGCACCGCGGCGGTGGACCCGCTGGATTTCGTGCGGGTCATCGCACTGGCGCGCATCCTCATGCCGGCTTCCCATGTGCGCCTCTCGGCCGGGCGCACCGACATGAGCGACGAGATGCAGGCGCTCTGTTTCTTCGCCGGCGCCAATTCGCTCTTCTTCGGCGAGCGTCTGCTGACCACCCCGAACCCGGCTGCCGACCGCGACCGGTTGCTGCTGGATCGCCTGGGGCTGCGACCCGAGCCGCTGGCCGCCGGCAGCCACTAGGCCCGGCGGCGCGGCATGGGCGGGCAGGCGACCGGCCCCGACCGCAAGGCCGTCGCCCGGGCCTTCCGCAAGGTCGCGGCGGGTTATGCGGCCGCCGATTTCATGCATGCGGAGATCCGCGCCCGGCTGCTCGAGCGGCTGGACCTCGTCAGCCTGCAGCCTGCGACCATCCTCGACCTGGGCGCGGGCCCACCCGAAGCCACCGCGGCACTGGCCGCCCGCTACCCGCAGGCCCATCTGCTCGCAATCGACCTGGTACCGGCCATGCCCGGCGCCGCCGCGCAGCCCTGGGACCGGATCTGCGCGGATGCCGCGGCCCTGCCATTCGCCAGCCGGTCCGTCGACCTGGTGGTCGCCGGCATGCTGCTGCACTGGTGCGAGGATCCCGATGCGGTCCTGGCCGAGGTGCGCCGCGTGCTGCGGGTGCCCGGGCTGTTGCTGCTGACGACCCTCGGGCCGCAGACGCTGCGGGAGCTGCGCAGCGCCTGGGGTCGGGTGGACCAGCAGCCGCACACGCTGTCATTCACCGACATGCACAACCTGGGCGATGCGCTGATCCGCGCAGGCTTCGCCGAGCCGGTGGTGGACGCCGAGAACCTGACGGTGACCTACCGGGACACGGGACGCCTGGTGGCCGACCTGCGTGGCGTCGGCGCCAGCGACCTCGGGCCCCGCCGCCGGCGCAGCCTCACCGCTCCGGGCCGCTGGCGCGCCATGCTGCAGGCCCTCGAAGCCGGGCGCAGCCATGACGGCAACCTGCACACCACGCTGGAAGTCCTCTATGGCCAGGCGTGGACCGGCGATCGCGGCGCGACACGGGGAGAGCGGGGCGAGGTCGAGATTTCCCTGGAGCGATTGCGCCGGCGGCCACCCTGAGAACACGAAGCAGGCCTCGGAAAGCCTGAATTGCGCGCTTTCCGGGCATCCCTTACCATAGCCCGGACTGCCGGGCGGGGTTCCGGTTTCAGGGGGGCGCGACAAGAAGCCGGAAGGACCGTCAGTGCACCTGCTCGAGCTCAGTCCTAACTGCTCCCTCACGCCCCGCACCGCCACCCTCTTTTTTTGCTCGGCCTCGGCCCTGGCCCTGGCGACCGCCGGCGCGTGTACGGCAGCGGGCCTGTGGCCGGTGTTGCCGTTCGCCGGTCTCGAACTGCTCGGACTGGGCACGGCGCTGGTGCTGAGCCTGCGCCGCGGCCGTATCCGCGAGCGGATCAGCATCGACGAGCGTGACGTGGTGGTCGCCCGCAGCAACGGGCCCCACCAGGTCGAGGTCCGCTTCATCCGGGCCTGGACCCGCGTGCAGCTCAGGCCGGCGGCCCATGCCAGCTGGCCCAGCCGGCTGCTGCTGGGCTCCATGGGCCGGATGGTGGAGGTCGGCGCGTTCCTCACGGAGCCGGAACGCGAGAGCCTGCGGCAGCGGCTGGCGGAACTGATCCGCGCACCGCAAGCCGGCGGCGCCGGCGAATGAAGGTTTTGCAATGTCCTGGTTGACCAGTTTGTAGGAACACCCGATGTCGTCACCGCGATCCCTCAGCGCCCGAATCCTGGCCGCCGTCTGCGGCCTGCTGGCCCTGCCCGCCGCCCACGCCGCCTGGCAGCTCAACCTGCCACCCGGCGTCACCGAGATCAGCCGCCGCACCTATGACCTGCACATGCTGGTGCTGTGGGTCTGCGTGGTGATCGGCGCCGCGGTGTTCGCCGTCATGATTTACGCGATGTTCGCCTTCCGCAAATCCAGGGGCGCCAGGGCGGCCACCTGGGACCACAGCACCACGGCCGAGATCATCTGGACGGCACTGCCGGTGCTGGTGCTGGTGTTCCTGGCGGTGCCCGCGGCACGCGAGCTGGTGTTCATCGAGGACACGCGCGGCTCGGAGATGACCATCAAGATCACCGGCTTCCAGTGGAAGTGGAACTACGAGTACGTCGACCAGGACGTGAGCTTCTACAGCAGCCTCGCCCAGACCAGCAACGTCGCGCGCCAGCGCAATTCCGGCATCGACCCGTACTCGGTCGAGCACTACCTGCTGGAGGTCGACCGGCCGCTGGTGATTCCGGCCGGCGTGAAGATCCGCTACCTGCTCACTTCCAATGACGTCAACCATGCCTGGTGGATGCAGCCCTTCGGCGTGAAGCGCGACGCCATCCCGGGCTACATCAACGAGGGCTGGTTCAAGGTGGACGAGCCCGGCACCTACCGTGGCCAGTGCGCCGAGCTCTGCGGCAAGGACCATGGCTTCATGCCCATCGTGGTCGAGGTGCTGCCGAAGGAGAAGTTCGCGGCCTGGCTGGCGGAGCAGAAGGCCGGCACCCAGGTGGCCACCGCAGGGGCCGCCGCGGCAACCGCCGCCAGCGGCACCTGAGCCGGGCATCCGGGACCCGCCAGCCAACACCAGTCATCAAGTGCAGCCAGCGCGGCCCGCCGCGCCAGGCATGCAGCAAGGGAGCAGCAAGCAATGAGCGCCACGCAACACGCCGAGCACAAGCACGACCACAGCCACGGCCACGACGACCATGACCACGGGCCGCCGAAGGGCCTGATGCGCTGGATCACCACCACCAATCACAAGGACATCGGCACGCTGTACCTGGTGTTCGCGCTGGTGATGCTGTTCGTGGGCGGCGCCATGGCGCTGGTGATCCGCGCCGAACTGTTCCAGCCCGGCCTGCAGTTCGTCCATCCGGACTTCTTCAACCAGATGACCACGGTGCACGCGCTGATCATGCTGTTCGGCATGATCATGCCGGCCTTCGCCGGCTTCGCCAACTGGATGATCCCGATGATGATCGGCGCCCCGGACATGGCGCTGCCGCGGCTGAACAACTGGTCGTTCTGGCTGCTGCCCTTCGCGGCCGTCATGCTGCTGTCGACGCTGCTCATGCCGGGCGGCGGCCCGGCTTCGGGCTGGACGATGTACCCGCCGCTGGTGCTGCAGACGGGCGATGCCTTCCCCTTCCTGATCTTCTCGGTGCACCTGCTCGGCATCTCCTCGATCATGGCGTCGATCAACATCATCGTCACGGTCATGAACATGCGCGCCCCGGGCATGACGCTGATGAAGATGCCGCTGTTCGCCTGGACCTGGCTGATCACCGCCTACCTGCTGATCGGCGCCATGCCGGTGCTGGCCGGCGGCGTCACCATGCTGCTCACCGACCAGTTCTTCGGCACCAGCTTCTTCCAGGCCGCCGGTGGCGGCGACCCGGTGCTGTTCCAGCACATCTTCTGGTTCTTCGGCCACCCGGAGGTGTACATCATCATCCTCCCGGCCTTCGGCATCATCTCGCAGATCATCCCGACGTTCTCGCGCAAGCCGCTGTTCGGCTATGACTCGATGGTGTACGCGACGGCGGCGATCGGCTTCCTCTCCTACATCGTCTGGGCCCACCACATGTTCACGGTGGGCATGCCGCTGGCGGGCGAGATGTTCTTCATGCTGTCGACGATGCTGATCTCGATACCGACCGGCGTGAAGATCTTCAACTGGACGGCGACCATGTGGAAGGGCTCGATCTCCTTCGAGACCCCGATGCTGTTCGCGGTCGGCTTCCTCTTCATGTTCAGCATCGGCGGCTTTTCCGGGCTGATGATGGCGCTGGTGCCGGTGGACTTCCAGTACCACGACACCTACTTCATCGTCGCCCACTTCCACTATGTGCTGGTGCCGGGCGCGCTGTTCGCCGCGCTCGGCGGCGCGTACTACTGGCTGCCGAAGTGGACCGGCCACATGTACGACGAGAAGCTCGGCAAGCTGCACTTCTGGCTGTCGACCATCTTCGTCAACCTGCTGTTCTTCCCGCAGCACTTCCTTGGCCTGGCGGGCATGCCCCGCCGCATCCCGGACTACGCCACGCAGTTCGCCGACTGGAACATGTGGTCGAGCATCGGCGCCTTCGGCTTCGGCTTCAGCCAGCTGCTGTTCGTCTGGGTGGTCATCAAGTGTGTGCGCGGCGGTGCCAAGGCCACATCCCAGGTCTGGGACGAGGCCCGCGGCCTCGAGTGGACGGTGCCCTCGCCGGCCCCGTACCACACCTTCCAGGAGGCACCGGAGGTCAAGTGACCAGCGGCGAGCAGGATCAGCTGCGACGACGCGTGCGGCGCAACGCCTGGCTGCTGGCGCTGCTGGCGCTGGCGGTCTACGCGAGCTATTTCCTGATCGAGGCCTCGCGCCACCTGGCGGGCTGATGCAGGCATGATCGCGGAGCCGGAAAAGCGCAGCCACCGCCGCCTGACCTTCAGGCTGGGCCTGATGGCCGTGGCGATGTTCGGCTTCGGCTTCCTGCTGGTGCCGTTCTACTACCTGATCTGCGACATCACCGGCATCGGCGGTCGTCCCTCCGACGTGGCGGCTGCCGCGCCGACGACGGTGGACGCGCACCGGCGCGTGGCGGTGGAGTTCGTCGCCACGGTCAACGAGTACGCCCCCTGGGAGTTCCGTCCGGAAACCACGTCGATCGAGGTCGAGCCGGGCAAGCTCTATGACGTGGCCTTCCTGGCCCGCAACCTGACCGACCGCCACCTGGTCGGCCAGGCGGTGCCGAGCATCGCCCCGGGCGAGGGCGCGAAGTACTTCAGGAAGACGGAATGCTTCTGCTTCCAGGCCCAGGAGTTCGCGCCCGCCGAGCAGCGCGACCTGCGCGTGCAGTTCTACCTCGATCCGGCACTGCCGGAGTACGTCGACCGCATCACCCTCTCGTATACGCTCTACGTGAAACCCCAGGCCGCCACCGCCACGGCCGCGTCCCGCAGCTGAAGGAAGGATCGCAATGGCTCACGCCACCGCCCAGAAGTACTACGTTCCCCATGGCACCCACTGGCCCATCATCGGGTCGGTCGCGCTGTTCACCCTGCTCATCGGCTTCTCGGTGCTGCTGAACGGCACCAGCGGTGGCGAGTGGCTCATGGTGGCCGGCTTCCTGATGCTGGTCTTCATGATGTTCCGCTGGTTCGGCCAGGTCATCGGCGAGAGCGAGGGCGGGCTCTACAACCTGCAGGTCGACCGCTCCTTCCGCATGGGCATGGGCTGGTTCATCTTTTCCGAAGTCATGTTCTTCGCCGTGCTGTTCGGCGCCCTGTTCTATGCCCGGCAGCTGTCGCTGCCCTGGCTGGGCGGCGAAGGTTCCGACCCCTGGACCAACCTGTTCCTGTGGCGCGGCTTCGAGAACGAGTGGCCGTCCAACGGCCCCGGCCAGATCGGCGGCCATTTCCAGACCATGGGGGCATGGGGAATCCCGGCGCTGAACACGGCGATCCTGCTCACCAGCGGCGTGACGCTGACCATCGCCCACCACGCGCTGAAGGCGAACCATCGCGGACAGGTGGCCTTCTGGCTGGCCTGCACCTTCATCCTCGGCTTCATCTTCCTCGGGTTCCAGGCCTACGAGTACAACCACGCCTTCACCGAGCTGAACCTGACCCTGAAGAGCGGCATCTACGGCACGACGTTCTTCATGCTGACCGGGTTCCACGGCCTGCACGTCACCATCGGCGCGATCATGCTGACGGTGATCTGGCTGCGCTGCCTGCGCGGCCACTTCACCCCGGACCGCCACTTCGCCTTCGAGGGCGTGGCCTGGTACTGGCACTTCGTCGACGTGGTCTGGCTGGGCCTGTTCATCTTCGTCTACTGGCTGTAGCGCAGCGGCCGGCCCGCTGGCCGGGGCCGCCAGGCGCCCGGATCAGCGGCTGGTGACGCCGTGCGGCTCGATCCAGCCCGCGTACCAGGCGACGAAGAGGAACAGGAAGAGCGCCACCGACAGCGCGATGCGGATGGTCAGCGCGTTCAGCACGCGGCGCGAGCCGTCACGGTCCTTCATCAGGAAGAAAAGCCCCGAGCCCAGGCTCGCGAGGATGCCCAGAAGAAGGACAATGACCACCAGTTTCATCTGCGCCACCGCAAGCCGCCGGCATGACGGCGCCCAGGGCACGCTAAACCGTGAGGGGTCCAAGAGCAAGGTTCCGACCGCCCTGGTGGGCGACCCTGGGCACGCTGCTGCTCGGCGGACTGTTCGTCGGCCTCGGTTTCTGGCAACTCGACCGCGGTGCGCAGAAGCGCGCGCTGTTTGAGGCCTTCGATTCCGGCAGCAACGCCGCCACCGTGGCGCTGCCGCCGCCAGGCGCCGGTCCCCTCGGTGCGCTGCGCTACCGGCGGGTGATCCTGCAGGGGCGGTACGATGCCGCCCACCAGGTGCTGCTCGATGCCCGCAGCCACGGCGGCCAGGCCGGCTACGAGGTCCTGACACCACTGCTCGGCGACGGGCCGGCCGTGCTGGTCAACCGCGGCTGGGTGCCCGAGGGCGCGGACCGCGGCCAGCTGCCCGGGGTCGCGGTCGGTACCGGGCAGCGGCGCATCAGCGGCTATCTGGACATGCTGCCGCGCCCGGCGCTCAGCGCGGGTGCCGCTCCGGCGCCATCACCGCAGGACCCCTGGCCTCGCCGCCTGCTTTTCCCGACGACGGCGGAGATCGGCGCGGCCGCCGGCTACCCGGTGAGGGATTTCCAGGTGCTGCTCGCCGCGGATGAAGCCGACGGCTACCTGCGCGACTGGCGGCCGGCGCTGATGGCACCGCAGCAGCACCTGGGCTACGCGGTGCAATGGTTCGCGCTGGCGGTGGCGCTCGTCGTAATCTATGCGGCCCTGAACCTGCGCAGGCGCTCCGCCCCCCCGCCATGACCGACAGCACCGCCAGCCCGCCAACGGCCAACCGGGGCCGCCGCACCCTGCTGCTGCTCGCCGTGGTGTTCCTCGGGCCGATGGCGGTGGCGATGGCGCTGTATTTCACCGGATTCGAGTTGCGGCCCGGCGGCACCACGCAGCACGGCGAACTCTTCCTGCCACCGCGGCCCATGCCGGACGTCGGCATGACGCTGCTCGGCGACCCTGCCGGCACCGCGCAGCTGTATGGCAAGTGGACCCTCATCTACGCCGGCCCGGGCCAGTGCGACGACAGCTGCCAGCAGACACTGGTCGAGATCCGGCAGGTCCGCCGCGCGCTGGGCCGGGACATGGACCGGGTGCAGCGCCTGTACCTGGTGACCTCGGGCACGGCAGCCCGGGATTTCCTCGGCGCCGAGCACCCGGGCCTCGGCATCGTCGAGGCGCCCATCGAGGTGCAGGAGCTGGTCGGCATCATCGGCGACATCCACGCCGGCGACCTCTTCCTCAGCGACCCGCTCGGCAACCTCGTGATGCGCTACCCTGCCGGCACCACCATGAAGGCCATCCACACCGACCTGCAGCGCCTGCTGAAGATATCCACCATCGGCTGATCCAGGGACACGCCATGTACGCCACCTACCAACGCCTGCTCTACCTCGCTGCCGCACTCGCCCTCACCGTGGTGGTCCTTGGCGCCTGGGTCCGGCTCACCGATGCGGGCCTGGGCTGCCCGGACTGGCCGGGCTGCTACGGCCAGCTCACCGTGCCGAACGAGGAGCACGAGCACGCGGCGGCGGCGCAGGCCTTCCCGGACAAGCCGCTGGAGACCCACAAGGCCTGGCACGAGATGATCCATCGCTACGTGGCGACGACGCTCGGCCTGAGCATCGTCGGCATCGCCGGCCTGGCGCTGGCCAACCGGCGCGACTCCCGCCAACCGGTCGGCCTGCCGGTGGTGCTGCTGGCGCTGGTCATCTTCCAGGGCCTGCTCGGCATGTGGACCGTGACCCTGCTGGTCAAGCCGCTGATCGTCGTCGCGCATTTGCTCGGTGGTCTCGCCACGCTCGGGCTCACCTTCTGGCTCATCCTGGAGGCGCGGCGCCAGCGGGCGGTGTCCGCGCCCCGCGTGACCCGCCGTGCCTTCCTGCCCGGCGTCGTCGCGCTGGTGGTGCTGGTGCTGCAGATCGCGCTCGGCGGCTGGACCAGCTCCAACTACGCCGCGCTCGCCTGCCCCGACCTGCCCGGCTGCCTCGGCCAGTGGTGGCCCGGCCAGGCCGACTGGAGCGAGGCCTTCGTGCTGTGGCGCGGGCTCGGCATCAACTACGAAGGCGGCGTGCTCGAACCCGAGGCACGGGTGGCCATCCATTTCGCCCATCGGCTGGGCGCGCTGCTGACGCTGATCGTCATGATCGTCGTCGGCAGCCGCGCCACCCGCAGCCGGCAGCATCCGCCGCCCGTGGTGCTCGCCGGCTGGCTGGTGCTCGGCGCCGTCACCCTGCAGGTCGTCCTCGGGCTCAGCACCGTGTGGTTCGGCCTGCCGCTGTGGGTGGCGACGGCGCACAACGGCGGCGCGGCGCTGCTGCTGCTCGCCGTCATCAATCTCAACCACGCCGCGTCTTTCCCCGGTGGCGCCCGGCTGAGGATGGGCTGACACTGCGGGCCGTGACAGCCACGGGAGCGGGCCCGCCGTGAACGCCACTGCCCCGCGCCCCGATCCCCTCGACGACAGCCTGCGCAGGGTCTTCGGCCTGCGCGGGTTCCGGCCCCACCAGCGCGAGGCCGTCGAGGACCTCATCGCCGGCCGGGATGCCTTCGTGCTGATGCCCACCGGTGGCGGCAAGTCGCTGTGCTACCAGCTCGCGGCGCTGCACCGTCCGGGAGTCGGCATCGTGGTCTCGCCACTGATCTCGCTGATGAAGGACCAGGTCGACGGCCTGGCCGCCACCGGCGTGCGCGCAGCCTGCTACAACTCCTCGCTGGATGCCGGCACCGCACGCCGCGTGCTGGCACGGCTGCATGCCGGCGAACTCGACCTGCTGTACGTGGCGCCGGAGCGCCTGATGAGCCCGGAGTTCCTCGATCGCCTGGCGGGCATCGAGGTGGCGCTCATCGCCGTCGACGAGGCGCATTGCGTCTCCCAGTGGGGGCATGACTTCCGGCCCGAATATGCCGCGCTCGGCGGGCTGCGCGAACGCCTGCCCGGCGTGCCGCTGATCGCGCTCACCGCCACGGCGGACCCGCAGACCCGGCAGGACATCATGCGGGTGCTGAAACTCGACAACGCCAGCGTGCATGTCACCAGCTTCGACCGCCCGAACATCCGCTACACCGTGCGCGAGAAGCACCGGCCGCTGGAGCAGCTGCTGCGCTTCCTCGCCACCCAGGGCCGCGAGTCCGGCATCGTCTACGCGCTGTCCCGCAAGCGGGTCGAGGACATCGCGGCGGCGCTCGCCGGCCGCGGGCTGCGGGCCGCGGCCTATCATGCGGGCCTGCCCGCCGCGGAGCGCAATGCGGTGCAGGAGCAGTTCCTGCGTGACGAGCTGCAGGTCGTCGTCGCCACCGTGGCCTTCGGCATGGGCATCGACAAGCCCAACGTGCGCTTCGTCGTGCATCACGACATGCCCCGCCACATCGAGGGCTACTACCAGGAGACCGGCCGCGCGGGTCGCGACGGCCTGCCGGCCGAAGCCCTGCTGCTGTTCGGCACCCAGGACGTGGTGATCGCGCGCCAGCTGCTGGAGGAGACCGCCAACCCCGCGCAGCGCCGCATCGAATCGCACAAGCTGCAGGCCATGGTGGCCTTCGCCGAGAGCCTGACCTGCCGCCGCCAGGTACTCCTCGGCTATTTCGGCGAATCGCTTGCCGAGCCTTGCGGCAATTGCGATGTCTGCCTGGACCCGCCAGAGCACATGGACGCCACCGAAGCGGCCCGCAAGGCGCTGTCCTGCATCTATCGCGTCGGCCAGCGCTTCGGCATGAAGCACGTGGTGGACGTGCTGCGCGGCGCCGACACCGAGCGCATCCGCCAGCTCGGCCACCAGCGCCTGTCGACCTGGGGAATCGGCCAGGACCTCGGCGAAGCGGAGTGGATGTCCATTCTCCGCCAGCTCATCCATCGCGGCTACCTGGTGCAGGACATCGCCAATTACTCGGTGCTCAGGCTGACCGAGGCCGCCCGCCCGCTGCTGCGGGGCGAGACGACACTGCAGCTGGCCCGCCCGGCACGCAAGGCAAAGGCGGCGGCGCGCAGCGGCGCCACCACAGGCCATGCCGTGGAACTGGCCGCGGCGGACCGGCCGCTGTTCGAAGCCCTGCGCAGCCTGCGTCGCGAGCTGGCCGCCAGCCAGGGCGTGCCGCCCTACGTGGTGTTCGGTGACGTGACGCTGGTGGAGATGAGCCAGGCCAGGCCGCGGGACCCGGAGGCGCTGTTGCGCATCACCGGTGTCGGCCAGGTGAAGCTCGAACGCTACGGGGCGGCCTTCCTGGAGGTGCTGCGCGGCCACGAGGCGGGTTGAGGCCGGGGCTGGCGCAGGGGAAGCCCGGACGCTATCGTCGATGGCATTTCCAGGGGGTAGTCCAGCCGTGAAGATCCTGAAGCGAGTCGTCCTGGGGCTGTTCATCGGCATCGTCGTGCTGGCCGTGGCCGGCTATGGTGCCTATCGCTACGAGAACCGCACGCCGGCGCAGCTGGTGGCGCCCAATTACTTCGAGTACTACAAGCACCAGGACCCGGTGCCGGCAGGGAAGGTCGGGATCTTCATCTCGAGCCTGGTGATGCCGGAGGACTACCGCCAGGAGGACTTCCGCCTGCTGGCGCTGAAGGCCATGCAGTACGTGCCCTGGCCGTTCCGCCTGCAGTTCGATGCCGACCGCGGCGTGCTGCTGCTCGACCCGCAGCGCCCCTACGAGTTCGAGGCCTTCACGCCCGCCCGGCTGGTGGATGCCAACGGCAGCGACACCGACAGCGACGGCGTCGCCTATGTCGACAAGTACCGCAGCGGCGAGGTCGAGTGGGTCCCGCCGCGCGCCAGCGTGCACCTCGACCACGGCTACTTCCTGCTGCCGGGCCACCCGGGCGGCATGCCCACGGTGGCGGCCAAGCTCGCGACCAAGGCGCTCACCTACTACTACGGCATCGGCATCAAGGGCCACAAGATGCCGCACGAAGCCGGCATGCGCGCCATCGTCGAGGGCGCCATGGCGCAGGTCCAGGCGAAGTACGGCCCGGTTCCCTGGCGCTGGGTCACGGCCGACAACTTCAGCCTGGCCCGGCCAGCCATGTACTCGCTGCTCGATACCGGCGTGGACACCGTCATCCTCGCGGCACCGGCCGCCATTTACTCGCATCACGAGGAGTTCAACGGCAGCATCCGCCACGCCATGCACTACATCCACGAGTGGCAGGAAGCCCACGCCGGCAAGCCCGTCAAGGTGATCATCCAGCCGCAGATCGGCGACTTCGCGGTGCTCCGCCAGGCCTGGGTGGCCATGTTGCGCGACCGCCTCGACACCCTGCCGCGTACGGCTGCGGTCAAGGTGGTCATGTCGATCCACGGCATGGCCTGGGACCTGACACCCAACGAGGCCTGGATCGAACTCGCGCCGGCCTATCGTGACACCACGCTCGCCGACCTCAGGGCGCTGCTGGAGAGCTACGGCTTCGCGCGCACCGCGATCGTCCAGGCCCAGGACCATTTCGCGGATCCGGTCAACAACCCGAAGGGCCGCTACCTGTCGACCAACAAGGCCTTCCTCGACGGCATCCGCGAGCGCTACGACTACGTCATCAACGTGCCGATCGAATTCTTCGCGGAGAACACCGACACGCTGTTCTCCCACGCCATGTTCAACTTCGAGCACATCCCGGGCTACGACCGCTACCAGCAGGTCGATTACCCCGACTGGACGGTTCCCTACACGCGCGAGTACATCGTGGATGGCACGCACCTGATCTACAACGGCGTGCCGGTGGGTCGCTACAACGGCCCGGTCATTGCCGCCTTTGCCGAGGCCCTCGACTCGGTGCTCGCTCGCGGGCCGCAGGCACCGCAGGCACGGACCGCAACTCCGCATCCAGCTGCCGGATCTGGTCCAGCAAGCCTGTGAACTTCATGCCGAAGGGCGTCAGCGAGTACTCCACCCGGGGCGGGATCTCGGCATAGCTGGCCTTCTCCAGGATGCCGTAGCGCTGCAGCTTGCGCAGGCGCTCGTTCAGCACCTTCGCGCTCAGGCCCTCGATGGCGTGTTCCATGGCACCCGGCCTGCACACGCCGCGGCGCACGAGGTCGATGACGGCCAGGGACCACTTGCAGCCGACGATGTCCTCGACCATGCGCGAGACAGGTTCAGGCGAGCTCATCGATCCATACCATTTGGTTCCCACCCCACCGCGAGGTGCCCGCTTTCGGCGACAAGGCGCCTGCGCTAGCGTTGGCCTGGAGACTTCGCCGCAACGCCGGCAGACCAGGGAGACCAGCATGACCAGGACCATCATCGCACTGCTGCTCGCGCTCGCGGTGCAACAGCCAGCCACCGCCGATGACAGCACCGTTCCCTATCCGGAAGGCTATCGCGACTGGCGCCATGTGAAAAGCATGGTGATCGAGCCGGGGCACCCGCTGTACCAGGCCTTCGGCGGCATCCACCACCTGTACGCCAACCCGAAGGCCGTGCAGGGCTACCGCAGCGGCCACTTTGCCGACGGCGCGGTCATCGTCTTCGACCTGCTCGAGGCCCGCCCGGCCGACTCGGCCATCAGCGAGGGACCGCGCAAGATCGTCGGTGTCATGGTCCGCGACGCCCGCCGGTATGCCGCCACCGGGGGCTGGGGCTTCGAGGGCTTCCGTGGCGGCGCGTCCGGCGACCGGGCGGTCGGCAAGGACGCCGCCACCGCCTGCTTTGGCTGTCACCAGCCCCGCAAGGACAGCGAGTACGTGTTCAGCAGCATGCGCGACTGATCGGGCGGGCCGGCAATGGCCCGCCGATTACTCGCTAGAATGGCGGGATGGATGTCACCCGCATTCTTGCGCCGCTCAATGACGCGCAGCGCGACGCCGTCACCGCGCCGCCGGGCCCCGTGCTGGTGGTGGCCGGTGCCGGCAGCGGCAAGACCCGCGTCCTGGTGCACCGCATCGCCTGGCTGATCCAGGTCGAGAACGTCTCGCCCTACGGCATCCTCGCGGTGACCTTCACCAACAAGGCGGCCGCCGAGATGCGCAGCCGCATCGAGACGCTGCTCGGCATCCCGGTGGACCAGCTCTGGGTCGGTACCTTCCACGGCCTGGCCCACCGCCTGCTGCGGCGGCACTGGCGCGAGGCGAACCTGGTCCAGGGCTTCCAGATCCTCGATGCCGAGGACCAGCAGCGGCTGATCCGCCGCCTGCTCAAGGGCCTGGAACTGGACGAGAGCACCTGGGTGCCGCGCGAGGTCCAGTGGTTCATCAACAACCAGAAGGACGAGGGCCGGCGGCCCGACGACCTGCGCGACGAAGGCGACGTCACGCGCCGCCAGCTCATCCACCTGTACCGTCTCTACCAGGAGACCTGCGAGCGCTCGGGCCTCGTCGACTTCGCGGAGCTGCTGCTGCGCGCCCAGGAGCTCTGGGCCCGCAACCCCGATCTGCTCGCCACCTACCGGCGCCGCTTCCGGCACGTGCTGGTGGACGAGTTCCAGGACACCAATGCCATCCAGTACGCCTGGCTCCGGCTGCTGGCCGGCGACACGGGCCTGCCCTTCGCCGTCGGCGACGATGACCAGTCCATCTACCGCTGGCGTGGCGCGCGCACCGAGCACCTGGCGCGCTTCCGCCAGGATTTCCCCGGGGCGCGCGTGGTCAAGCTGGAGCAGAACTACCGCTCCACCGGCACCATCCTCAGGGCCGCCAATGCCCTGATCGCCCACAACAGCGGGCGCATCGGCAAGCAGCTCTGGACCGAGAGCGGCGAGGGCACGCCCATCCGCCTCTTCGGCGCCTTCAACGAGCGCGAGGAAGCGCAGTTCATCATCGAGCGCATCCGCGACTGGGTCGCCCGCGGCCACCGGCGCTCGGAGGTGGCCGTCCTCTATCGCTCCAACGCCCAGTCCCGCGCCTTCGAGGAGGCGCTGATGCACGCCGGCATGCCCTACCGGGTATACGGCGGCCTGCGGTTCTTCGAGCGCGCCGAGATCAAGGATGCGCTGGCCTACCTGCGCCTGCTCGCCAACCGCGACGACGATCCGTCATTCGAACGGGTAGTCAACCTGCCCGCGCGCGGCATCGGCACGCGCACCGTGGACGAGATCCGCGGCTACGCCCGTGCCAACGCCATGCCCATGTGGCGCTCGGCACAGACCGCCGCCGGTGGCGCCCTGCCGGCACGCGCCGCGAAGGCCGTGCACGAGTTCCTCGCGCTCGTGGACGCCATGGCCCGCGATACCGCCGGCCTGCCGCTGCACGAGCAGGTGGACCACGTGGTGCAGCGCAGTGGCCTGGTGGAGCACTTCCGCAAGGAGGTGCGCGACCGGGCCGAGGCGCGCCTCGAGAACCTCGAGGAGCTGGTCAGCGCCGCGCGCAGCTTCGATGCCGTGGACGCCGGCGACAGCGAGGCTGGCGCTGCCGACATGGCGCCGCTGGATGCCTTCCTCGCCCATGCCGCGCTGGAGGCTGGCGAGGCCGAGGGCGGGGACTGGGACGATTGCGTGCAGCTCATGACCCTGCACTCCGCCAAGGGGCTGGAGTTTCCGCTGGTGTTCATCGCCGGCATGGAGGACGGCCTGTTCCCGCACCGGCGCACGCTCGAGGATCCGCAGGGCCTGGAGGAAGAGCGGCGCCTTTGCTACGTCGGCACCACCCGCGCCATGAGCGAGCTCTACCTCACCTACGCCGAGCAGCGGCGCCTGCACGGCGTGGACAGCATCGGCCAGCCCTCGCGGTTCATCGGCGAGATTCCGGCCGAACTCCTCGAAGAGGTGCGGCCACGCATCCGCGTCTCGCGACCGGTCTATCGCCGGCCCATGGAATCCGGCGGGCTGGTCCACGATCCCGAGCAGCCCGTCCGGCTCGGCCAGCGGGTGCGCCATGGCCGGTTCGGCGAGGGAATCGTGCTCAACTGCGAGGGATCCGGAGCCCATGCCCGGGTCCAGGTCAACTTCGAGAACGGCGGCGCCAAGTGGCTCGTCATGTCCTATGCCAACCTCGAGCTGATGTAAGCTTGCGTCGTGGTGCCGGTGTTGCGGTTTCGGCAAAGAACCTGGCCGGACGGCCGGCGCCGGACCGGATCGGATCTCGGGCAACGGCACCTCATCGCATGACAGTCTTCCGAAACCGCAACACCGGCACCCCATGAAGATCATCATCCTTGGCGCCGGGCAGGTGGGCTCGACGGCTGCGTTCCAGCTCGCCCGGCAGGAAGCCAACGAGGTCACCATCGTCGATCACAACGCCACGGTGCTGCGCGACCTGCAGGACCGTCTCGACGTGCGCACCGTCGTCGGCCACGCGGCCTATCCGGCCACCCTCGAGCGCGCTGGCGCCGCCGACGCCGACATGATCATCGCCCTGACCAGCAGCGACGAGGTGAACATGGTCGCCTGCAGCGTCGCCCACACGCTGTTCCACATCGGCACCAAGATCGCGCGCGTGCGCTCCGCGGAATACATCGCCACGCCGAACCTGTTCAGCCCCGAGGCGATCCCGATCGACATGCGCATCAGCCCCGAGCAGCTGGTCACCCAGCACATCCAGCAGCTGATCCATTATCCGGGTTCCTTCCAGGTGCTGGACTTCGCCGACGGCCGCGTGCGCCTGGTCGGCGTGCGTGCGCGCCGCGACGGGCTGCTGGTGAACCAGCGCATCCGCAATCTGAAGGCCCACATACCCAACGTGGAGGTGCGCATTGCCGCGGTCTACCGCGCCGGCCAGAGCGTGCCCACCGATGGCGAGACGCTGATCCGCGAGAACGACGAGGTGTTCTTCATCGCCGGGCGCAACGACATCCGCACCGTCATGGCCGAGATGCGCAAGCTCGAGCCGCCGGTGCGCCGGGTGGTGATCGCCGGTGGCGGCAACATCGGCCTGCGGCTCGCCTCGGCCCTGGAGCAGACCAACAACGTCAAGGTCATCGAGCGCGACCGCGAGCGGGCGCAGCGCATCTCCGAGCGCCTGGCCAAGGCCATCGTCCTGCACGGCGATGCCGCCGACGAGGAGCTGCTGCTGGAGGAGAACATCGACACGGCCGACGTCTTCGTCGCCGTGACCAACGCCGATGAAGCCAACATCCTCTCCGCCATGCTGGCCAAGCAGCTCGGTTGCAGGAAGGTCATGGCGCTGGTCAACCGCCCCGCCTACGCCGGGATGGTGGAGACCGGCCGGGTCGACGTGGCGATTTCGCCGCAGCAGATCACCATCGGCTCGCTGCTGGCCCTGGCCCGCAAGGGCGACATGGTGAAGGTGCACTCGCTGCGCCGGGGTCGCGCGGAGGCGATCGAGGCCGTGGCCCACGGCAATGCGGAGATCTCGCGGGTGGTGGGCCGCACCGTCGAACAGGTGGCGCTGCCGCCCGGCACGACCATGAACGTCATCGTCCGCGAGGACAAGGTCATGGAAGCACACCATGACACGCTGATCCGCACCGACGACCACATCATCATGTTCCTCACCGACCGGCGCCAGGTGGATCAGGTTGCGCGGCTGTTCCAGCTGCCCGGCCGCTTCCGCTGACGCGATTCGCACCATGCGGCTCAGAAACATCCAGCAGATCCTCGGGCTGCTGCTGATGCTCTTCAGCACCACCATGCTGCCGCCGGTGTTCATCTCCGCCTGGTACCGCGACGGCTCCGCCGCGGCCTTCGTCTCCGGCTTCCTGGTGACGCTGCTGACCGGCCTGCTGGTCTGGGCCCCGGTGCGCCGGGAAAGCCGCGAGCTGCGCTCGCGTGACGGCTTCCTCGTGGTGGCCGGCTTCTGGACGCTGCTCGGCCTGTTCGGCGGTGCCCCGCTGCTGTTTGCCGACCAGCCGTCCATGTCGCTCACCGACGCGGTGTTCGAGGCGGTCTCGGGCGTCACCACCACCGGCGCCACCGTGCTGACCGGTCTCGACCGGCTGCCGCCGGCGATCCTCTACTACCGTGCGCAGCTGCACTGGCTGGGCGGCATGGGCGTGGTGGTGCTCGCCGTGGCCGTGCTGCCGATGCTGGGAGTCGGCGGTTTCCAGCTCTATCGCGCCGAGACCCCGGGCGCGATCAAGGACACCAAGCTCACGCCGCGCATCACCGAGACCGCCAAGGCGCTCTGGTACGTGTACCTGGGGCTGACCATTGCCTGCACGCTGGCGTACTGGGCCGCCGGCATGTCGTTCTTCGACGCGGTCTGCCACAGCTTCGCCACCATGGCGACCGGCGGCTTCTCCACGCACGACGCCAGCCTCGGCTACTTCGGCAGCCCGCTGATCGACATCATCGCCGTGGTGTTCATGGTGCTGGCCGGCGCCAATTTCGCGCTGCACTTCCTGGTCTGGCAATCACGCAGCCTGCGCAACTACGGCCGCGATCCGGAGTTCAGGGCCTACCTGGTGATCCTTGCGGCGATCTCCGTGTTCGTCGTCGCCTACCTGTTCCTCAGCGGACACTACGTCAGCCTGCAGGAAGCCGGGTTGCAGGGCGTCTTCCATGTGGTTTCGTTCATGACCAGTACCGGCTTCGGCACGGGCGACATCACCGCCTGGCCCGGGGCCCTGCCGGTGCTGCTGGTGCTGTCGATGTTCATCGGCGGCTGCGGCGGCTCGACGGCCGGCGGCATGAAGGTCATCCGCTGGCTGCTCCTCTACCGCCAGGGCGCGCGCGAGGTGGTGCGGCTGGTGCATCCGGCTGCCGAGATCCCCGTCAGGCTCGGCGAAACCGTGGTGCCGCAGCGGGTGGTGGATGCCGTGTGGGGCTTCTTCGCCATCTACGTGGTGCTGTTCGGCGCCATGATGCTGGTGCTGCTCGCCACCGGCGTCGACCAGGTCACTGCCTTCTCCGCCATCGCCACCTGCCTCAACAACGTCGGCCCGGGGCTCGGGGCCATCGCGGCGAATTTCGCCACCATGCATGATGCGGACAAGTGGGTGTGCGTGCTGGCGATGCTGCTCGGCAGGCTGGAGATCTTCACGCTCTTCGTGCTGATCTCCCCGGCCTTCTGGCGGCGCTGACCGCCATGGGCCGCGCAGCCGCCCTGGAGGCGCTGCTGGCCAGGGGCCAGGACAACGCCCTGCTGCGCTTTTCCCTCGGCAGCGAGTACCTCAATGCCGGCGACCCCGGGACAGCCGTGTCGCACCTGCAGCGGGCCGTTGCCCAGGATCCCGGCTACTCCGCCGCCTGGAAACTGCTCGGCAAGGCCCATGCGGCACAGGGTGATGCCGCACAGGCAAGGCAGGCCTGGGAACAGGGGCTCGCCGCGGCAGCCCGCAAGGGCGACCGGCAGGCGGAGAAGGAGATGACGGTGTTCCTGCGACGGCTCGACAGGGGCCAGCAGTAGGCCGGCCCTGCCGCAAGACGCCTCAGCTCACCAGGGCAGCACCGCCCCGTCGTAGTTGATGAACGACCCGGTGTTGTCGATGGTCATGCCGTCGATGTTGCGGATGAGGTCGCGCGCGGCATCCCCCACCGGTCGCAGCATGTTCTTCGGCAGACCCTTCATGAAGTCGGTATCGACCATGCCCGGATTGAGGATGGCGACACTGACACCCTTCGGCTTGAGCTGGAACGCCAGGGTACGCATCTCCATGTTCAGCGCTGCCTTGCTGGCGCGCATGAAGTACAGGCGCGGGCCGCTCACCAGGCCGACCGAGCCCTCGCTGCTGGAGATGGCGACGATGCGCTTGTCGTGGCCCGCGAGGATGCTGGGCATGAAGGCCTCGCTGATCGCCAGCGGCGCGATCGTGTTGACGCGCAGCACGTCCTCGAAGACCGCGTAGTCCATCTTGCCGAACATCTGGTTCTGCATGCCGCCGTTGACGCCGGCGTTGTTGATCAGGATGTCGATGGGAGTCTGCGCAAGCTTCGCCGCCAGCGCGCGGATCTGCGCCAGGTCCGTGACGTCCAGCTGCTCGACGCTGACCCGCGGATTGGACGCGGCGAGCGCCTTCAGCTCGTCGGCATGGGCGGGGTCACGGGCCGTGGCGATGACGCGCGCGCCCCGTGCCGCATACTGGCGGACGAGTTCCAGGCCAATGCCGCGATTGGCTCCGGTCACCAGCACCGTGGGCACATGGGCGGGGGCGGGCGCCGCGTCTTCGGCAAGAACCGTCGGTGCGGCGAAAAGGGCGCCGGCCAGCAAAACCAGGATGCGTGAAAGCATGAGGCACCTCGCTGTCGCAGATCCGTGATGCAGCGGGATACTACGACGCGTGGCCGTCACCGGCCGCCCGCTGCGACCACATGCCGCACCCGGCGGAAAGATCAGGGAAAGTGCGCGCCCTGGCGGGCACCGTGGCGGCTGCGGCGGTCGTACTCCTGCTCCCTGGCGCGGAAGCGGGCGAGCACGCGGTCCGCCGCGGCATCGGCCGCGCGCCGGAAGCTGTCGCAATCCGGGGCCTCGCGCAGGCGTTCGATGGCCTTGCGCAAGGCCGCCGCGGCGTCGCGCACGATCTTCTCGTGCCCCGCCTCGTGGGCCTGCAGCGCGCCGAGGTAGCGGCGCCACTGGCGCTCCAGGCCGGGATCCGCGTCCGCCGGTGGTTGCCAGCGGGGCAGCGTCACGTCGATCCACAGCAGTGCCTCGACGTGCTCCAGCACGCAGGCACCGTCGCTCATCCTGGTCAGCGGCTGCCAGCGCAGGTGCCAGGCGGTGTAGCCATCCCAGCGCCGGCCGGCATCATCGACCGGGCCGGCCTGGTCGAGCGCGGCACGCAGCCCGGCGGCCGTACTGCCGGTGATCTCGTAATACAGCACGCGGCGCTCGATACGGGAAGCGGACCCTGCCGCCGCGGCACCGATGGCGCCCGGGGACGCGGCCAGCAGCGCCAGGCCGAGCGCCAGTGCCAGCCGCGTGGCGGGCCGCCTCACTCGACGACGATATCGAGCGCCTTGCCGTCCCGCTTGGCGACCCGGCCGGCCTTCATGACGAAGTCGATCTTCTCGAGCACGGCGACGTCATCCAGCGGACTGCCCTTCACGGCGACGATGTCGGCCAGCTTTCCGGCTTCCAGCGTGCCGGCTTCCTGGTCGATGCGGAACAGGCGTGCCGTGTTCACGGTGGCGGCCTGCAGCGCCGCGGCCGGGGTCATGCCGGCCCTGACCATGTAGCCGAACTCCTTCGCGGCGAGGCGGTGCGGTATGCCGCCGTCATCGGTGCCGAAAGCGATGGGCGTGCCGAACTTCAGCGCGCGCTCGAAGGCGTGGCCCTGCTCGCGGTACTCCCGGATCGGCCCGGACTGCGCCACCGAGAGCGTCGGCACCAGGTAGATGCCCTTCTGCTTCATGAGCTTCAGCGTGGCGTCATCGGCACCGAAGCCATGCTCCACGGAATCCACGCCGGCACGCACCGCGTCGGCCACGGCCTGGGTGGCGTAGGCATGGGTGCCGACGATCATGCCGAGCTGGTGCGCCGTCTCGACGATGGCCTGCATCTCGTCGAAGAAGAAGCGCTGGTCGATACCGGTGTTGTCGGCGAACCCGCCGGTCGCCATCATCTTGATGACGTTGGAGCCGAGCTTGTGCTGCATGCGCACCGCATGGCGGCAGCTCTCCACGCCGCTGCACAGGCTGGAGGCATCGATGTCCAGCGGGCTGAGGTCCTCCTTCGTCATGTCGCCATGACCACCCGGGGCGGTGACGGGATTGCCGGCCGCCAGGATGCGCGGCCCGAGGAACTTGCCGGCGTTGATCCAGTCGCGTACCGCGAATACCGGATGCGGCCCGGATGCCTGCTCGCGCACGGTGGTGAAGCCCGACATCAGCGTCACGCGGGCGTTGCGCAGGGTCCAGAGGGTCAGGTCCGCCTCCGTCATCTTGTCGGCCTTCTTCGGCGGATGATCACCGCCAGACCACATCAGGTGCGCGTGGGCATCCATCAGGCCCGGCATGACGAAGCGGTCCCGCAAGTCGATCACCTCCACGGCCGCATCGCCGGCATTGCCGACGGCCTCGGCCCCGAGGAGCCCATCGCGCACGGCAAGCAGCTTGCGGCCGCGGATCACCAGAGTCTGGTTGCGCTTCGCGGGCGTGCCCGGTACCGCCAGCAGCTCGCCGGCCTGGATCACGGTGTACGGCCCCTCGTCGGGCTTGTCGGCGGCCGACACCAGGGCGGGCAGCAGGCTGGCGACCAGGAAGGCGAGGATGGCTTGCAGGACGGACGGCATCACGGTTCCCCTTTCATCGGGCGCCCGAGGAGGGCGTGTTTGTCGGTGGTGGCCAGCTGCTTGATGGCGTACTCGCGCCGGAGCGCGGCACCGCGGTCCGCCGCCGCCTCCACATGCACCAGTCGCACCGGCAACCGGCTGCGCGTGTAGCGCGCGCCGCGCCCGCTGTTGTGCGCGGCGAGGCGGGCGGCAACGTCCCGGGCAATGCCGGTGTAAAGGCTGCCGTCGGCACACTCGAGCATGTAGACGCGCCAGTCGGCCATGGCAGCGGCGATGATGCCCGCAGCCGCGCGGCTAGCCGGCGGGCCCGTCGCCGGCCGGCGCGGCCGGGGGTGGCTGGCTGCGCACGTAGCGGACCGCGGCCAGCGCCATGGCCGCGGCGCAGAGCAATTCGCCGGCGAAACGCGGCAGCGGACCCCAGGTCAGCGGCAGGAGCAGGAGCGCCGTGCCGACACCCATGCCGGCGAGCAGCCAGGGCCAGTCCTGCCGGTACCACAGACCGGCACCGAGGCCCAGGTAGGCGGCGAGCACGATGGCAGGCACCACCGGCAGGCGTGGCGGCAGCAGGAGTTCGGGGGCCGCATCCGGGCAGAACAGCGGCGGGGGCACCGACGGCAGGTACCAGACCACGTCCTGCCAGCATGCCGGAGCCAGCGTCGGGATGACGAAGATCCCCGGCAGGCTGTAGATCAGCAGGGCCACCGCCAGCAGGCAGACCCCGCCGTGCCCCCAGTCGATCCGGGCCCAGGCGAAGCCGCTGCCACGGCTGATGGTGGCGAAGGTGAAGAGCGCCGCCGGCAGGGCCACCGTCGCCACCAGCAGGGGCAGGACGTAGAGGCCCCGCAGGTCCGCGCCCGGGCCGGCCCAGCGGCCGGTACCGGCGATCAGCGCATGGAGCACTGCCGCCGCCAGCACCAGGACGTTGAACAGCAGGATGACCGAGCGACTCCGCCGCCACTCGCCGAAGGCCCAAAGGCAGGCCAGGAAGCCTGCTGCCGCCATGACCAGGATCAAGAGCGAGAACATGGCCGGATCATACCGCAGGATGCACGAGACAGAAGCCGTGGCCTTTCAGGCGCGTACATGCCAATGGTCAGCTTTCACGAAAAGGCTGTAAATGCAGGCTCAAACGCCCTTGCCCGGCGAAAATATTCTCTTGGATGTTGCACGAGCGCGTTTATACTTCGCTCCCGGGACTACATCTCTACACTCTCACGGAGTATTGAAAAAATGGCGAAAAAGGGTGGCGCACCGACCAAGTCGGATATCCTCAACGCGATCGCGAAGGACACGAAGCTCTCCCGCAAGCAGGTGTCCTCGGTGTTCGACTCGCTCAACGGCGTGATCAAGAAGAGCCTGCGCAGCAACGGCCTGTTCACCATGCCGGGCCTGCTCAAGCTCAAGGTCATCAAGAAGCCCGCGACCAAGGAACGCGAGGGCACGAATCCCTTCACCGGCGAGAAGATGGTCTTCAAGGCGAAGCCCGCCTCGAAGAAGGTCCGCGCGCTGCCGCTGAAGGCGCTCAAGGGCATGGTCAACTAGGCCAGGCAGCCTTTCACATGACGAATGCCGGGCCACGCCGCGCGCGTGGCCCGTTGGGTTCGGCCCGGAGTGGCGCAGCCGCTCCGGGCCTTTTTTCCACGGGGCCAAATCCATGAAGCACCTCAAGTCAGCCAGTTTCCTCCTCCTCGGCCTGGTGTCGCTCACCGCAGCCTGCCAGCAGAAGCCGCCGGAGGCACCGAAGGCGTCCGCCATGACGGAAGACCAGAAGGCGATCTACGCCTATGGCGCCGCCATCGGCCAGCAGATGGCAGAGCAGAACAAGCAGCTGCGCCTGTCCGCCGAGGAACTGGAAGTGTTCCGCAATGCCTTCGGCGACACTGTCTCGGGCAAGGAGCCGGCAGTGAAGATCGAGGAGTACGAGACGAAGTTCCGCGAACTCGCGCAGGCACGCATCGCCGCCGGTGCGGCCGATGCCAGGAAGACGGGCGAAGAGTTCCTCGCCAGCGCCGCCTCCCAGCAGGGCGCCGTGAAGACCGACTCGGGCCTGGTATTCCGCACCATCACCCCGGGCAAGGGTGGCGCGCACCCGCAGGCAACCGACAAGGTCAAGGTGCACTACCAGGGCACGCTTCCCGACGGCACGGTCTTCGACAGCTCCCTGCAGCGCGGCCAGCCCGCGGAGTTCACGCTGAACCAGGTCATCCCCTGCTGGACCGAGGGCGTGCAACGCATGCAGGTCGGCGAAAAGGCGCAGCTGGTGTGCCCGGCGACGCTGGCCTATGGCGACCGCAACACCGGCGGTCCCATCCCGCCCGGTTCCACCCTCAACTTCGAGGTGGAGCTGCTCGAGATCAACCCGAAGCAGTAGGCACCACGGCGGCAGCGCGCCCGGCAGCGCGGGCGCGCTGCCGTTGCGCCGCGGGTTATCATCGCCCGCCATGGCCATCGCCCGCGCCGCCATCCTGCTGCTGACCCTCGGCCTGTGGAGCCTGGGCACCCGGGCCGGTGAAGTCACACTCACGCTGGCCAGTGCCTGGAGCCAGCGGCAGAACTTCACCGCCGACTTCCTCCGCTACGTCGAGGCCGTGAACCGCGCCGGGCAAGGCCTGGTGCAGATCCGCTTCCTCGGCGGGCCCGAGGCCGTGCCCGAGCAGCAGCTCCTGTATGCCCTGCGCCGCGGCGTCATCGACATGGCCTTCGGCGGCATGACCTACTACCGCGGCGTGCTGCCCGAAGGCGACGCCCTGTTCGCCTCCACCCTGGACCCGGACCGCGCCCGGGCCAGTGGCGCGCTCGACGCCCTGCAGCCTTACTGGCGCGAGCGCATCAATGCCCACCTGGTCGGCTGGGTGCAGGCCGGCATGGGCGCGCAGTTCTACCTGCGCACGGTGCCGCGCTTTCGTGCCGACGGCCTGCCGGACCTCACCGGCCTTGCCATCCGCACCTCGCCATCCAACCGCGAGATGCTCGACGCGCTGGGCGCCCGCGCCGTGCAGATCCCGGTGAGCGAGATCTACACGGCCCTGGAACGCGGCATGGTGGATGGCATCGCCTTCACCACCATCGGCCTGCCGGACCTGGGCGTCGGGCAGTTCATCCACTACCGCATCGATCCACCGGTGCTGCAGCTCTCGGTCTGCCTGCAGGTGAACCTCGACACCTGGAACCGCCTGGCGCCGGCGGCCCGCGCGCTGCTGGAGGCCGAAGCCATCCGCTACGAGCACGGCAACCGCGAACGCTTCCTCGCGTTGCAGGCCGGCGAGCAGCGGCAGCTTGCAGCCGATGGCCTGAAGAGCGTAAGCGTCGCACCGGAGCGGGTGGCGGCCTTCAGCGACCTGGCCTTCGAGACCGTCTGGCAGCGGCTGGCGGCGCGCGCACCCGCCTCGGCCGCACGCCTGCGGCCGCTGTTCTGGCCGGAGAGCCCGGCAATGCCAGCGCGGTGAACCGCATCGTTCGCGCCTACGACGCGCTGGTGGACGGCCTGGTCCGGGCGGCCGGGCTCATCATGGCTGCGGTCTGCCTGCTCATCGCCTGGGATGTCATCGCGCGCAACCTCGGCCTGCATCCGCCGCGATCCACGGTGGCCCTGACCGAGTACGCCCTGCTCTACACCACCATGGCGGTGGCGCCGGCACTGGTGCGCGAGCGCGGCCATATCGTCATCGAGCTGCTCCACGAGCGCTTCCCGCCGCGGCTGCGCCGCTGGGTCGACCGCTGCATCCTGGTCTTCTCCACGGCGCTCTCGCTGCTGGTGGCGCTGCTGGCGACGATGCTGGCCGTGGAAGCCACACGCCGGGGCGAGATCGACGTCCGCTCGCTGGACGTACCACGGGCCTGGCTGTTCGCGCCGCTGGCGGCCGGCTTCCTGCTCACGGCCACGGAGCTCCTGCGCCTGCTCTGGCGCGGCGAAAACCTGGCACGCCCGGCTTCCGGGCAGGGCAGCCTGTGAGCCCGGTCGAGTCCGGAGCCCTGGTCTTCGCCACGGTGCTGGTGCTGATGGCGCTGGGCGTGCCGGTACTGTTCGCCTTCCTCGGCGCCAACCTGCTCGGCGCCTGGCTGCTCATGCACGGCTTTGCCGGCCTGCTGCAGGCGGTGGACAACTCGGTCAGCCTGATCACCTCGTTCACGCTGGTGGCGGTGCCGCTGTTCGTGATGATGGGCAGCCTGCTGTTCCACAGTGGCCTGGCGGTGCGGGTCTTCGATGCGCTGGATACCTTCTTCGGGCGCATCCCCGGTCGGCTCTGCTACCTGACGGTCGCGGGCAGCACGGCGTTCTCCACCCTCACCGGCTCGACCCTCGCCAACACCGCGATGCTCGGCTCGCTGATGGTCCCGGAGATGATTCGCCGCGGCTACGCGCCGCGCATGGCCATCGGCCCGGTGGTGGGCACAGGCGGCCTGGCCATGCTGATCCCGCCCTCGTCGCTGGCGGTGCTGCTGGGCAGCCTTGCCGGCATCAACATCGGCGCGCTGCTGATCGCCGGCCTGCTGCCCGGGATGATGCTGGCCGCCCTGTACTGCGCCAGCATCTGGCTGCAGCTGCGGGTCAACCCCGGCCTGGCCCCGGTCTACGAGGTTGCAGCCGTACCGGCTGGCCGCCGGCTGCGACTGCTGGTCACCAACGTGTTGCCCCTCGGTCTGGTGCTGTTCGCCGTGGTGGGGCTCATCGTCATCGGCATCGCCACCCCGTCCGAGGCGGCTGCCTTCGGCGTGCTGGCAGTGGTGCTCATCGCCGCGGCACAGGGCTGCCTGGGCATCGGCGCCATCAACGCGGCGCTGCGGGATACCGTGATCGTCACCGGCATGGTGTTCGTGCTGATCATCGCCGCCTCGGTGTTCAGCCAGCTCATGGCCTTCTCGGGACTCAGCCGCGTGGCCGTGGACTGGGCACTGGCGCTCGAAGGCGGCGCCCTGCTGAAGCTCGCCCTGATGTTCACGGCGGTGCTGGTTCTCGGCTGCTTCCTCGACCAGATCTCGATCATGCTGCTGACGATCCCGATCTTCTTCCCGCTGGTGAAGGCGCTCGGCATCGACCCGGTCTGGTTCGGCCTGCTGGTGCTGCTGGCCCTGGAGATGAGCCTGACGACGCCGCCATTCGGCCTGCTGCTGTTCGTCATGCTCGGCGTCTCGCCGCCCGGCACCCGCTTCGGCGATGTCGTGCGTGCCGCCCTGCCGTACCTCGGCTGCAACCTGCTGCTGGCGCTGCTGCTGCTCGCCTTTCCGGCCATCGCCCTCTGGCTGCCGGAACTGCTGCTGCGCTAGCCTCACGCCACCATGAGCGCGCAGGCGGCAGTTCCGGTGGTGGTGGTGGGCGCGGGCCCGGTCGGCCTGTGCACCGCGCTCTGCCTCGCCCGCCGCGGCATCAGCACGGTGTTGCTGGAGCGCGAGCGCCAGCTGCCCGCCGACCTGCGCGCCTCGACATTCCACCCGCCGACACTGGAGATGCTCGAGGACCTCGGGCTCACCGGCGCCATCCTGCAGGGTGGCCTGCGGGCTCCGACCTGGCAGATACGCCAGCACGAGACCCACGAACGCGCGGTCTTCGACCTCGGCGTACTCGCCGGCGACACGCGCCACCCCTACCGGGTGCAGTTCGAGCAGGCGGCATTCTGCCGCCTGGCGCTGGACGCCGTGCGCGCCGAACCCCGCATCCGCGTCAGCTTTGGTGCCGAGGTCAAGGGCATGGTCCGGCTGGACGATGCGGTGAGCCTTTCCGTCACCCACCCGGGTGGCCGCGATGCTCTGCGGGCCCGCTACGTGGTCGCCGCCGACGGTGCCGGCAGCACGCTGCGGCGCCTGCTGGCGCTGCCCTTCGAGGGGCTGACCTACCCGGAAACCACGGTGCTCGCCACCACCACCTTTCCGTTCGAGAACCACCTGCCCGGACTTTCCCGGGTCAACTATGTCTGGATCGGCGACAGCAACTACGCGCTGCTGCGCCTGCCGGACTGCTGGCGAGTCAGCCTCTACCCGGATCCGGACGAGGACCCGCAGGCCGAACCCTGGCGCATGGACGACCCGGCGCGCATCGAGGCGAAGCTGCAACGGATCGTGCCGCAGACGGGCCGTTACGAGGTGCTGGAGCATCGCCCCTACCGCGTGCACCAGCGCATCGTGCCGACCTACCATTCCGGCCGCGTGCTGCTGGCGGGCGATGCCGCACACGTCAACAGCCCTTCCGGGGGCATGGGCATGAACTGCGGCATCCACGATGCCTTCAGCCTCGCCGAAAAGCTCGCCGGCGTATTCGAAGGCGGCAGCGAGGACCTGCTGGCACTCTATGATCGCCAGCGCCGCCCGGTGGCGGCCGACGAGATCCTCCGCCAGGCAGACCGCAACCGCCATCGCATGCGCAATGCCGATCCCGCCTGGCGTCGCGCGGAACTCGCGCGCCTGCAGGCCATTGCCGCGGATCGCGATGCGGCCCGCGCGCACCTGCTGGCATCCTCCATGATCGCCGGCCTGCGCCGGGCAGCCACCATCCAGTGAGGCCACGTTGATGCAAGCGGATGCCAGCAGGCGCGACTACGGCACGGCCGGCCGCATCGGTGTCGGCACGCCGCAGGCCAACCCTACCGTGGAGGCCGAGTTCCGCCAGTTGCTGCCGGCCCGGGTGGAGTTCCTCACCACGCGCCTGGTGAGCAGCCGGGCCGATGCCCGCGAGCGCCTGGTGGAGTACCTCGAGCACCTGGACGATTACCTGGCGGCCTACGGCGGCCTGGCGCTGGACCTGTTCTGCTTCGCCTGCACCGGCTCTTCGTACCTGCTGGGCCATGCCCGCGAGCGCGAACGAGTGGACCATGCCGCGCAGCGCTTCGGCTACCCGGTGCTGACCGCAACGGAAGCCCTGGAGGAGCGGTTGCACCAGCTGCGTGCCACGCGCATTGCGCTGCTCGCGCCCTATCCCCGGTGGCTCATCGACGCCGCGGCGGACTGGTGGCGCAGCCGTGGGTTCGAGGTCAGCAGCTGCCACCCCGTCGCCATCGCGCGGCCCGGCGACACCCGCAGCATCTACGAGCTCACCAGCGCCGACGCACTGGCCGCGGCCCGCGCGGCCGGTGACCTGCGCGCGGATGCGTTGCTGATGTCCGGTACCGGCATGGCGACCCTGCCGGCGCTGGCGGCGATCCGCGCGTCGGTCGGCGTGCCCGTGGTCACCTCCAACCTGGCGCTGGCCGGGCAGGCCCTCGCCCGGCTGGGCCTGGTGCCCTCAGCGCTGCCCGGCGCGGGTGGCTGATCCCAGCAGCCACAACCAGCTCATGCCACCCAGGCCGGCGATGAGCGAGGCAGCGATGATGCCGGTCTTCGCCAGCAGCAGGTATGCCGGTTGCTCCATGTAGGCCAGCTCGGCGATGAAGATCGACATGGTGAAGCCGATGCCGGCCAGCAGGCCGACGGCAGCGATCTGCGCCATGCGCGTCTGCGCCGGCAGCTGCGCCAGGCCCAGGCGCAGCGCCAGCCAGCTCGCGCCGGTCACGCCGACGAACTTGCCGAGCACCAGGCCGACGGTGACGCCGAGGGCCACCGGCTGGCGGAAGATTTCGCCCAGGGTACCGGGGTCCAGGCGAATGCCGGCATTGAACAGCGCAAACAGCGGGATCACGCCGAACGCCACGGGCAGATGCCAGGCGTGTTCCAGCCGCTGCAGCGGCGCCTGGACGGCCACCGCCCCGTTCTCCAGGGCCTGCACCGCCGCGTGCATCTCCTCGTTGGCCAGGATGCCCGCGCCAGGCGCGCGGCTGGCGTCGAAGCGCTCGGTCAAGCGGCGCAGCTGGGCGCTGAACCACGCCGCGTCGTACCTGGGCCGCGCCGGCACGGTGAAGGCACCGATCACGCCCGCCAGCGTCGCATGCACGCCTGACTGCAGCATGGTGAACCACAGGGCCACGGCCAGCAGGAAATACGGCAGCACGCGACGCACTCCCGCCAGGTTCAGCACCACCAGAGCGGCGACCACGGCCACGGCGCCGGCCAGCCACGGGAGGACCAGCTCGCCCGTGTAGAACAGGGCGATCACCGCCACCGCGCCCAGGTCATCGACGATCGCCAGGGCCACCAGGAACATGATCAGTCCCCTGGGCACCCGCCCGGCCAGCATCACCAGCGCCCCGGCGGCGAAGGCGATGTCGGTGGCCATGGGTATCCCCCAACCGTGCACGGCATCGCCACCGGCGTTGAAGCCGAGGAAGACCAGCGCCGGCACCACCATGCCACCCAGTGCGGCCGCCACTGGCAGGGCGGCCTGGCGTGGCTCCGCCAGCTCGCCCACCAGCAGCTCGCGCTTGAGCTCCAGGCCGACGACGAAGAAGAAGAACGCCATCAGGCCATCGTTGATCCAGTGGTGCAGGGACATCTCCAGGCGCCAGCTGCCGATGCCGATGCTGACCGGCAGCCGCACCAGCTGCCAGTACGCCTCGGCCAGGCTGCTGTTGGCGAGGACCAGGGCTGCCACCGTGGCGGCGAACAGCAGGAGACCGCCGCTCGTCTGGCTGCGGATGAACTCCTCGAAAGGACTCAGGACCCGCTCGAAGGCCCGCTCCCAGGGTGCATGGAGGATGCCCCTGCCCGGCCCGGTTGCCGGCTGTTGCCCGTCGTCCTGCTGCTGGTCGCGCATCCACCTGTCCCGTCATGCCCTGCCGCGGCTGTCCATGCTACCTGCTTCCCTATAATCGCCGCATGGATCGCACGCTCACCCATCTCGGCGCCATGAGCGTCAGCCGCTTCATGCGTGAACATTGGCAGCGCCGGCCGCTGCTGGTCCGCAATGCCCTGACACCCCCAGCGGTGGACCGCAGGCAGCTGTTCGCCCTCGCGGCTCGCGACGAGGTCGAGTCACGCCTCATCGTGCGCCGTGGACAGGACTGGACACTGCGCCACGGGCCGATCCCGCGACGCGCCCTGCCACCGTTGCGCCAGAAGCACTGGACGTTGCTGGTGCAGGGCCTCGACGGGCTCGACCAGGCGGCGCACCGGTTCCTCGCGCGCTTTCGCTTCGTCCCCGACGCCAGGCTGGACGACCTGATGGCGAGCTACGCCAGCGATGGCGGCGGGGTCGGGCCTCACGTGGACAACTACGATGTCTTCCTGGTGCAGGCCGCGGGCTTTCGCCGCTGGCGCATCGGCAGGGCGCGCGATCCCCGCCTGCAGCCGGGACGCCCGCTGCGGCTGCTGGCACATTTCCAGCCCGAGCAGGAATGGCTGCTCGGGCCGGGTGACCTGCTCTACCTGCCGCCGGGAGTCGCCCACGACGGCATTGCCGTGGGCGAGAGCATCACGCTGTCGGTGGGCTATCGCACGCCCACTTTTCAGGAGCTGCTCGATCCCTGGTTCGCGGATTTCGCCAGCCGCAACGAGCTCCCCGGCCGCTATGCCGATCCCGGACTGCGGCCCACGACACGCCCGGGTGCGCTGCCACCCGCCATGGTCGCGCGCGTGCACGCCGCCCTGTCACGCCACCGCCCGCGGCGCGCGGACACCGAGCGCTTCCTGCTCGAGTACCTCTCCGAACCCAAGGACCACATCGTCTTCCGACGGCCACCGCGGATACCGGCGCCGGCTGCCTTCGCGCGCGCCGCCCGGCGCCGCGGCGTCCTGCTCGACCCGCGCAGCCGCCTGCTGACCGGTCGCACGGGAGTCGGCATCAATGGGGAGTTCGTTCCAGCTGCGCCGGGTGGCGTACCGGCCAGCCTGAGGCAACTGGCCGATCGCCGGCGCCTCGACGGACGACAGCTCGCCGCCGCGCCAGCGGCCTGCCTCACCCTGCTCCGCGACTGGCTTCAGGCCGGCTGGCTGACGCTGGGCCCGGGGCGCTAGGCGCGCGCCTTCGCTGCCATCAGCCGGCGCGCATGGGGTGATGCGGGACCCGGGGCAAACCAGCGCACGGCAATGGCAACCACCAGAAGCACGGCCTGGTAGGCCCCGGCCAGCACGAACGGTGCCCAGGGCCCCCAGCTGTCGAAGACACGCCCGCCCACCGCGGTGAACACCAGAATCCCCAGCGCACCGCAGAAGCTGCTGCCGGCGATGATGCTGCCCCGCTCGGCCACCGGTGCCTCCTGGCCCAGGAGCGACAGCGTGGCCTTCACCATGAAGCTGGTGCCGAGCGTCAGCAGCACCAGCAACGGCGCCATCTCCAGGTGCAGCGGCGAGGTGAGGAGCGGCATGGACAGGTAGCCGACCGATGCAGTGGCCAGCGCGATGATCAGCGCCGTCACGCGGTTCACCCGGTCGATGACCCAGCCGAAGACCGGCGCCGACACCAGCGACACGCCATACATGATCACGATCATCGTCCCGAACTGCGCCATGGCGCGGGCGGGGGAGAGTCCCTCGTGCCGCCCCGCCTGGATGGCCCAGAGGCCGAGGAACAAGCCCTTGATCACCACGTCCGAACGGGCCACCAGCGCACCGGCATAGGCCAGCGAAATGCGCGGGTTGCGCATGGCGCCGAGCACCGAGCGCACCAGCTCGCCGACCGGCGGCCGCCGCTGGCGTCCCGCAGGCAGCCCGGGTGCCAGCCCGCGCGCGGCCAGCACCGCGGTCAGCAGGCACACGACCGAGCCGGTGAGGAACATGACCTTGCCACCCGTGATCGCATCGATACCGCGCTGGTGGAGAAAATCCGGAATGCTGCCCACGAACTTGCTGGCGAATATGGTGCCCAGCGTATTGCAGACGCTGGTGATGCCGATCAACATGCCGCGAGACCCATCCACCGGGTAGTCGTTGACCAGCGTCGCCAGCGCCCCGGCCACCGCCGGCGCACCGATGGCATAGACCATGCGGAACGCGAGCAGCTCGCCGGGGTTCTCGGCGAAGGGGTACAGGCCCCAGCCGATCCCGACCATCACGAAGCCGAAGGTCAGCACCGCGCGGCGCCCGAGGCGGTCGGCGGCAACGCCGAAGGGCACGAACAGCAGCAGGCCGATGATCTCGGTCCAGAAGGCGAGATCACCGGACAGGGTGCCCTGCTCGGCACGCGGCACATGCATGTGTACGTTGAGGATGTAGCTCTGCAGTATGGAGATGCCGGAGAGCGCACCGATGCCGACGAAGGCGGCCCAGAGCTTGACCAGCACATTGCCACGCGTGATGCCGGGCACGAGTTCTATGGGACCGAGGCGCGCGGAGCGGGTGGAGTCCGTCATGGTGGCTGGTGACCTCGGCGGCTGTTGGCGGGCAGCAGTCGCCGGATCATACAAACGTCATGTTGATATGACAATTAAGCAGCCCTGCGGCAGACAGCCGCCCCCTGCCTGGAATTGCCCGACATGACGAACGAGTCCGCGTTCATCGAGCTGCGTCGAGCGACCCCTGCCGACCGCGATCTGCTGGCGCAGGCTGGGCGCGCCTGCTTCGTAGAAACCTTCGGGCACCTTTACCGGCCGGAAGACCTGGCTGCTTTCCTCGGCACGGCGCATGCGCCCGAAGCCTGGCAGCGGACGCTGGCGGATCCCGCGCTCGCCACCTGGATCGCCGTCGGCGCCGCGGGCTGTGCGGCCGGCTACGCGGTCGCCGGACCCTGCAAGCTGCCAGCCGCCGGCCGCGAGCCGCTGGCCGGGGAACTGCGCCAGCTCTACCTGCGCGCCGGATACCAGCGCCGCGGCCTGGGGACGCGGCTCCTCGAAACCGCTCTGGCGTGGCTGGAAGCCGCAGGCCACGAGCCGCTGTATATCGGTGTCTGGTCGGAAAACTTCGGTGCCCAGCGGCTGTACGCCCGCTACGGTTTCCAGCCGGTCGGCGAGTACCTGTTTCCGGTCGGGCAGCATCGCGACCGGGAGTTCATCCTGAAGCGGCAACCGGTATATCAACAGTAATGGACATTTAAATAGACAGGTATTGTTTCCGAATATTCATCAATCATTTATATATATTGTCAGTCATCTGCCTGCCATGCTCCCGAGGCCCTGGGGGCGCCGTACGGGGCAGGCACGGCCCAGCCGGCCGCGCTGTTCGCAGGGTCGATGCTGGCCGGGACGGCGGTCGTCGAGTGGCTGGTCAGTTCCCCTTCCCGGCCAGGGCCGCTTCCACCGTCGTAGCCACCCACTTCGCGAACAGCGGGCTCTCGGTCAGGCCGACATCCACCATCTCGATCTTGAGCCCCTCGAGATCCTTGTGGATCTTCTTCGACACATAGCCGCGGCCGGTGATGAGCAGCGGCGTCACCAGCACGCGCCGGCCGGCGGCGGTTTCCGCGGCGATGTGGTCGCGCACGCGCTTGACGTTGGCCTCGCGCATGGCCGCGGGCGCATCGTCCTGCAGGGTGGCGGCCCAGGCACCGGCCAGGCCCAGCGCCTTGCGGACCGTGGCGGCGTGCTGCTCAAGGTCGGCCAGCTCCGCCGCGTTCTCCTGCTCGTCTGCCGGCCCGTGGGCGATGATCACGGCCACTTCATGGGCGGGATCGCGGCTGATGGTGCGCAGGTTCGCGGCGAGGATGTCGCTGACCACGCTGCTGGCAGTCGGCCCGGCCGCCATGACCAGCCGCGCCTTCGTCTTCAGGCGGGGCACGTCGAGATAGGCCGAGTGCTCCTCGAGGCCGAGGATGTAGAGCCATTGCCGCGTCAGGTCGGTGCGCTGGCCGATCTCGGTCGGCACCACGACGATGGTCTTCGCCCCCGCGGCCTCGAGCGCATCCACCGCGCGCTGCATGTGTACCGAACCCATCATGGCCATGCCGAGGGCGGCCGCCGTCGGCATGGTCTTCGCGACGTCGGCGAAACCGGCCTCGAACTGCGCATCACCCTGGTCGCCGTAGCCGTGGCCGAGGGCGAGCACGCCCACTTCACCTCGCAGGCCGGGCGGGCTCAGGTAATCCTCGACGTCACGCATGCGGCCCATGCTCTCGTTGATCTGCTGGTCCGTGAACGTGCGGTAGAGCGGCACCTTGCTGCGCAGGGTTGCCAGGTCTTCGGCGCTCATGGCATGGGCGTCGCCGTGCTGCTGGTGCGCCGAATGGTCGTCGGCCCGTACCGACAGCGCGAGGACCGACAGGACGAGGCCCGAGGCGAGGCAGAGCGCCCGAACCGGACTGGGGCGTGTTGGCGTCATCATGGTGGCTTGCCCTTCAGGGATGTGACTCTCGCATCATAGCCATGGACCATCAGTCCGGGCCACGCGATCACCCTGACGCTTCACTGCAGCGGATCGGGACGTCCCTGCCCCGACAGGCGCACCACGAACTGGCCGCTTGCCGGGTCCACGCACCAGCCGCGGATCAGCCCTGCCTGCCCCCCGCCATCGGCATCGGACCACAGGACCCAGCATGGCTGCGGCTCGGGCAGTGCCGCATCGCGCTGGTAGCGCAGGCTGAGCTGCACTGAATCTCCGCCGGCAAAACCGGCGGCCCGGGCCGCCTGCCAGGCCGCGGGACTGTCCACGAAACCCGCCGATACCGGCTTCATCAGCACGCAGGCACCACCGGTGCCCACGTTCTCGACATCGCCGTTCTCCAGCGCCCGGATGCGCGTGCACCGGCCCTGGCCGGGCGATTGCACGTCGTAGAACCAGAAGGTGTTGCGCGGCCCGTCGGCAAGGCTGGTGGAGACACCCACCAGCTCCGCATCGGGCTGCCAGGCCCGTGCCTCGGCAAGCGCCTGCTCCAGGAACGCACGCGCGGTGATGCCATCCGCACTGGCCGGAGCGGCTGGCGGCGTCGCCGTCGAAGCCGGCGACGCCGCTGAGTTGCCCGGTGCCGGCACTTCGCCACCACCGCAGGCCGCCAGCGCGGTGATCGAGATACCGAGGAAGAACTGGTGCAGCCTTGTCATGGTGGTCCTCGCGAAGCCCGCCGGAACTCTCCTACTTTAGCTCGTTCGGCGAGATACCCAGTGCCCTGGCCACGCCCTCGCCATAGGCACGGTCGGCCTGCAGGCAGTGGCGGATGTGCCGGAGCTGGATCTCCCGTGGCGCCTCGCCGATGGAGCGGGCGGTGTTGTCGAACAGCGCCTGCTTCTGGGCAGCGGTCATGAGGCGAAACAGGGCACCGGGCTGCGAGTAGTAGTCGGCATCCTCGCGATGGTTCCAGTGGTCCGCCGCACCATCCAGCGACAGCGGTGGCTCACGGAAGTCCGGCTGCTCCTGCCACTCCCCGTAGCTGTTCGGCTCGTAGCCCGGCGTACCGCCGTGGTTGCCGTCCACCCGCATGGCGCCGTCGCGGTGGTAGCTGTGCACCGGGCAGCGCGGGGCATTGACCGGGATCAGGTGATGATTCACGCCGAGCCGGTAGCGCTGCGCATCCCCGTAGGAAAACAGCCGCCCCTGCAGCATCCTGTCCGGTGAGAAGCCGATGCCGGGCACGATGTTCGCGGGGTTGAACGCGGACTGCTCGACTTCCGCGAAGAAGTTCTCCGGGTTGCGGTTCAGCTCCATGACGCCGACCTCGATCAGCGGGTAGTCCTTGTGTGGCCAGACCTTGGTCAGGTCGAAGGGGTTGTAGGCGACCTTCGCCGCATCGGCCTCGGGCATGACCTGCACCTTCAGCGTCCACTTCGGGAAATCGCCCTTCTCGAGGCTCTCGTAGAGATCGCGCTGGTGGCTCTCCCGGTCCTTGCCGACCAGGGCTTCCGCCTCGGCGTCGGTGAGGTTGCGGATGCCCTGCTGGCTCGTGAGGTGGAACTTGACCCAGTGGCGCTCGTTCTTCGCGTTGATGAAGCTGAAGGTGTGGCTGCCGAAGCCATGCATGTGGCGATAGGTGGCCGGGATGCCCCGGTCGCTCATGACGATGGTGACCTGGTGCAGGGCCTCGGGGAGCGAGGTCCAGAAGTCCCAGTTGTTCTTCGCGCTGCGCAGGTTGGTGCGCGGATCACGCTTTACCGCATGGTTCAGATCAGGGAACTTCAGCGGGTCCCGCAGGAAGAACACCGGCGTGTTGTTGCCGACGAGGTCCCAGTTGCCCTCCTCGGTGTAGAACTTCACGGCGAAGCCGCGGATGTCGCGCTCGGCATCCGCCGCGCCCCTCTCGCCCGCCACGGTGGTGAAGCGCGCGAACAGCTCGGTTTTCTTGCCGACCCGGGAAAAGATCTTCGCCTTCGTGAACCGGGTGATGTCATGGGTCACGGTGAACGTGCCGTAGGCACCCGAGCCCTTGGCATGCATGCGCCGCTCCGGGATCACCTCCCTGTCGAAATGCGCCAGCTTCTCGAGGAACCACACGTCCTGCAGCAGCTGCGGACCGCGCCGACCGGCAGTCAGCACGTTCTGGTTGTCGCTTACCGGGCAACCGGCGTTGGTGGTCAGTTTCTTGCCCATCGTCTTGCTCCTGGTCATGGTCGCGGCCGGAGGCCGTGATGCGGATGGTTTGCCTGGGTCATGGCGGTCCTGCCGCCATCGCCAGGGCATTGTGGCCGGCCGGAGCAGATCTGACAAATGCAATAAAACTGCCTCGATAATCTATTGGATCGAATACTGGTCTGCGCCGTACCCATCGCCTGCATGTTCACTGGATGGATTCGGGCAAGCGGCGCTCACACCGCCGGGACACTGCGAGCCGACCGCCGCCGACGCTGCCCGACACTCAGCCCGGGAGAACGGCCGACTCCAGCCTCCGCCTGCGTTCGCGCCAGTCCGGGAGCCGCTGGTCCATGAGCAGATGAAAGGGGCGGCCGTGGCCACGCTGCTCGAGATGGCAGAGCTCGTGGACCACCACGTACTCGATGCACTCCCGGGGCGCGCGGACCAGCGCGAGGTTCAGGGTCATGCGCCGCGGCGCGACGCTTCGCGGGTCCCGACGCTCCGACCCGGGAACGGGTCCGGACAGGCTGCCCCAGCGGCGGGTCATGCGGCGGACGAGCACCTCGGGCCGGACGTGGCCACGGGCGGCGAACCACGCGAAGTTCCGCTCGAGGATCGCGGCGAAAATCCCTGTGGCCCGCTCCCGGTACCAGCGCTCGAGGACGCGCCTCGCGGCTTCGCCGCCCATGCCGCCGCGTGTCGCGACTTGCAGGGTATCGCCAGCCAGCCAGACGGCCGGGCGCGGGGCGGCAGCCACCTCGAGCCGGAAGTCCCTGCCGAGGAATGGCAGCGTCTCGCCCGTAACGTACCGGGGCGGGGCTGGCCGCTCCTGGTCCAGTCGCCGGAAGCGCTCGACCTGGCGGGCGATCCACTGGCTTCGCCCGGCGACCCAGGCGTCGATGATGCCGCGGTCCAGCCGTGCGGGCGCGCGGACGATCACCCGCAGATCGCGGTGCACCTCGAGCGCCAGCGTGCGCCGGCGGGTCGACACCCGCAGTTCATATGCCGCCATGATCGGGGCAGTTTACCGATCCCTGCGCCTCTGCAGCGGCAGTGCAGGGTCACCTCCCCGGCTCAGTTTCCCGCCGGTCCCGGGAAATGGCAGGCAACATGCACGGCGGTGGGCGCACCAGCCGCGGGAGCGAGTTCCGGCCGCTCGTGGCGACAGCGCTCGCGGACACGCGGGCAGCGCGGGTGGAAGGCGCATCCCGATGGGGGATTCGCCGGCGATGGAACCTCACCGGCCAGCACGATGCGCTGGCGCCGGCGGGTGGGATCGGGCACCGGCACGGCGGACAGCAAGGCCTGCGTATAGGGATGCTGCGGCTCGCGGTACAGGCCGGTGGCCGGCCCGGTCTCGACGATGCGGCCGAGGTACATGACCGCCACCTCGTCGCTGACGTGCTGGATCACGGCGAGGTCATGGCTGATGAACAGGAAGGCGATGCCATGCTCGCGCTGCAGGCGCGCCACCAGGTTCAGCACCTGGCTCTGCACCGAGACGTCGAGGGCCGAGACCGGCTCGTCGGCGACGATCAGCGCCGGGTTCAGCGCCAGCGCCCGGGCAATGCCGACACGCTGGCGCTGGCCGCCAGAAAGCTGGTGGGGATACTCGTCGATGCGACGGCCCGGCTCCGGGATGCCGACCTGCTCGAGCAACGCCAGCGCCGCCGCGCGGGCCTCGCGGCTCGACAGCCGCTGATGACGGCGGATCACGCCGGTGAGCTGCGCACCGACGGTGAACACCGGGTTCAGCGCCGTCATCGGTTCCTGGAAGATCATGGCAATGTCACGCCCGCGCACCGCGCGCATGCCGCGCTCGGGCAGGGCCAGCAGCTCCTGGCCATCGAAGCAAATGCTGCCAGCGGCAATGCGGCCGGGTGGCTGCGGCACCATCCGCAGGATCGACAGCCCGGTGACGGTCTTGCCGCAGCCGCTCTCGCCCACGAGCGCGAGGCTCTCCTCCGGGAAGACGTCGAATCCCACGCCATCCACGGCCCGTACCCGGCCGGCCATGGTGTCGAACTCCACGGTGAGGTCGCGCACTGACAGCAGCGGGGACGGCGGATTCATCGGCTCAGGCCACCTGCTTCGGGTCCAGGGCGTCCTGGAGCGAATCGGCCAGCATGTTGAAGGCGAACACCAGGCCGAACAGCAGCGCCGAGGCGACGATGAGGTTGTTGAAATGCCCGGCGAGGAACTCGAGCGTGCTCTCGCTGATCATCAGGCCCCAGCTCATGCCGTCCTTGACCCCCAGCCCGAGAAAACTGAGCACCACCTCCGCCTTGATGGCATCGACGAAGCACAACGTCAGCTGCACCAGCAGGATGTGGAAGGTGTTCGGCAGGATGTGCCGGAAAATGATGGTCGCTGGCGGCACGCCGATGGCGCGCGCCGCCTCGACGAACTCCAGCTCGCGCAGCTTGATGACCTCGCCGCGCACCAGCCGGCCGGTGGTGGTCCAGAACGTCGAGACCATGGCGACGTGCATGGCATAGGGATTGTCGGCCATGGCGAAGGCTATTGCCGCCACCATGAGGTAGAAGGGCATGGCATCCAGCACGCCCATGAGCCAGAGCACGACCTCGTCGATCCAGGTGGCGGCGAAGAAGCCGCCGGCCGCGCCCAGCAATGCTCCCAGGGTGACGGCCAGCAGCGCAACCACGAGGCCCACCTGGAAGGCGGTCCCGGTGCTGTAGATGGCACGCTGGAAGATGTCCTGGCCGATGATGTTGGTGCCGAACCAGTGCTGCGCCGATACCGGCCCCCACTTGGTACCGGTGATCAGCGCCCAGTCGCTGGCCCACCAGCCAGACCAGGCACCGACGGCGGCAAGGAGGTACACCAGCACCACCGCCAGGCCAAAGAGGCCCGCCCGGTCGCGCCGCAGCTTGTACAGGGCGCTTCGCCAGAGTGACGCGCGCGGCGGCCCGGCTGCCGGCAGGCTGGAGTTTGCCGCGGTCATTCCAGGGACACCCGCGGGTCCACTGCCCTGTAGAGAATGTCCGCCACCAGCAGCGTGATGACGAACAGCGCGGCGGTCAGCCCCACCACGGCCTTCAGTACCGGCTGGTCGCCGCTGATGATGGCCTCGTAGGCCGCCTTGCCGACTCCCGGGATGCCGAAACTCGTCTCGAGGAGCAACGCCCCGCCGATGACGATGGCGGGGATGGTGAACATGATGCGGGTGATGATCGGGATGGCGCAGTTCTTGAGGATGTCGCACCAGAACAGCCGCACCGGCGCCGCGCCGAAGGCCCGCGCGGTGCGCACATGGTCACGGCCCATCTCCTCGACGATCACCGCCCGGTAGAAGCGCGTGTTGTAGCCCAGCGCCACGAATACCGTGGCCAGGGTGGGCACCGTGACGTGGCGCAGGTAATCGGCCAGGTCGGCAGCGCCCCAGCCGCGGACCGGGAACAGATCCAGGCCGTAGCTGGTGCAAAACCAGATCTGGAAGGCGAAAATCACGACGAGGAAGCTGATGCTCATGCCGATGACGGCCAGGCCCATGATCAGCTTGTCGGGCCAGCGGCCGCGGTGGTAGGCGGCCAGCAGTGCCAGGGCGATACCCAGCAGGTTGCCGAGGATGAACCCCGGCAGTTCCAGGGCCAGCGAGACCGGAATGGTCCGCGCCAGCAGGCTCGACACCTTCTCGCCCGTGGAATCGGAATTGCCGAAGTCCACGGTGGCCAGTTCCCGCAGGTAGTCGCCGTAACGCACGACGAACGGCCGGTCGTAGCCCAGCTGGTGGCGGAGCTCGGCGATCTCCTGCGCCGTGGGATTCTTGCCCAGCAGGTCGAAGGTCTTGTCGGGTCCGAAGTAGACCATCAGGGTGAAGCTGAGCAGCGTCACCCCGAGCAGCAGCGGCAGGCCCGCCAGCAGCCGGCGCAGCGCGTACTGCAGTATGCCCATCAGCCCGCCGGCTCCAGGTCAGGCGGCCGCGCGCTCTCGCCCTCCGGCAGCACGTCGACATACCTCAGGAAAAAGCCGCCGACGATCTCGCGATCCGGCAGCGCCACGACATTCTTGTGCCAGAGGTAGATGCGCTTGCGGGACAGACCGGTGATGGCCGCGCAGTCATCGATGACCATCTGGTTCATGCGGCGGTAGAGCGCCGTGCGTTCCGGCGAAGACAGCATCACCGCGGCCTGCTCGTAGAGCCGGTCGTAGGCGGGATTGCGGTAGTTGGCGTCATTGGAGCCCGGCGAGCCGTTGGGGCCGTAGAAGAGCTGCAGGGTATTCTCGGCATCGGGGTAATCGAGGCCCCAGCCCTTGCTGACGATGGGCAGCCGGCTTTCCTTCCAGGCGCGGCCCAGGTCGCCGAAGGTCGCGTACTGCTTGAGCACCACCTTCTCCTGCGGCCAGCCGATGTCCATGAGCTCGGCACGGAACTGCTCGAAGAACATCCGCTGCTTGACCCCGGCACTCTGCCCGTACACCAGCACCGGCAACGTCTCCGCCGTCCAGCCATTCTCCTGCAACAGGCGCCGGGCGCCCGCCACATCGCGGGTTACGCTGGACCGCGACAGCTGAGGGTCGAACTCCGGCACCACCGGCACGATGATGCCCGGGAATATGGTCGCCAGGCCGAAGTACCAGCTGCGGTTGCGCGCTTCCCAGTCGAATGCCTTGATGATGGCGCAGCGCAGGGCCTTGTTGCGGCGCTCGCGCACCGGATCGGGGTTGTAGCCGAACTCGGGAAAATCGAAGTTGAACGCCTGGAAGACGAAGCCGGCCTCGAGGCCGGAGGCCACCTGGTACTTCCGGGCGAACTCCGGCTTCAGGCGCACCGGGTCGCGCGACTCGAGGACCTCGTCCACCTTTTCCGCCGGCAATCCGGTCACCTGGATCTCGTTGCCCTTGATGAACGAGTTCCAGCGCGAGGCGTCATCGTCGGCAAAGTCGATGATCAGGCGGTCGACGAACGGCGGGGAACGGCCCTGGATGCGCTCGACGCCGGTGTAGCGCTGCGTGGCCGGATCGTAGCCCTCGGCCTGCAGGTCCACCGGCTCCTGGCGGAAGCGGCGGTTGCGTTCGAATACCACGCGCGAACTGTCATAGGAAACCACCCTGAAGGGCCCTGAGCCGACCGGGTGGGTTCCCAGCTCGCGCCCGTAGTGCTCGGCGGCCTCGCGTGGCACGACTGCCGAGAATCCCTGGGCGAAGGTATCCAGCAGCTGCGGATAGGGACGGACCAGGCGAACCTCCACGGTGTAACGGTCCACCGCTCGCAGGCCGGGAACCTCGCGATCGTAGTCGGAGCCAGCTGCCTTCCAGTCATCGAGCCCGACGATGCGTCCCTGCCAGAACCACGCCCCCTGCGGCCGGTTCTTCGGGTCGAACTGGCGCTTGAGCGAGTAGACGAAGTCCTCGGCGACCAGTTCCCGCCCCTTGCCAGCGGGGAAAGCGGCATCGTCCTGGAAGAACACGCCCCGCTTGATACGGATCCGGTAGCGCAGCAGGTCCGGGGATATCTCCGGCCAGCCGTCCGCCAGGTTGGGCTTCAGCTGATAGGGCCGCGCGAGGTACTTGTACGCGAACAGCGTGTCGTAGGCATTCAGCACCACATGGTTCGCGTAGACATTGGCAGCCTGCACCGGGTCGAGGGACGAGGGGGCCTGGTCGAGCGAGTGGCGAAAGGTCTTGATGCCAGCGTCGGGCTCGGGGGACGCCCTGGCTGCTTCCTGCCCGGTCGGACCGCGGCAGCCGGCCAGGGCCAGCAGGCCGGCGCAAAGCACGGCCAGCCAGCGGGCGTCACCGCAATGTGCAGGTCTCCAGCGCGACGCCGACAACATCGGCGCCATTCTGCCAGCGCGAGTACCGCTGGCGTACCGGGTGGCAACGGCATCTTGCGGGAGCGGTTTGCCGCAGAACGACCGGGAATTGCCCAGGTTCAATGATAAATTCGCTTGAAAGGAATAATGAGTGAATAGATAGTGGCGATTTATATGCTACTAATTGTGAATTATTTTGGCCATAAATAGCTTCTAGGACCCACTTATTAGTTATCTCACCACTTCCATAATTATGTATGGCCCACTCAATCCAAGTGCTGAAATGAACGATACGTTCCTGCTCTTGCTGGCAGCAATACTGCTCATATGAGTATCTGAAATCCGGCTTGCTGGCCGTCTCGTGGGATGCTGTTTGACAGATCTTTGCTCGCCCGGCTGGCTTGCCGATGCCAGCCCCTGCCTTTTTCCCGGGCGGCCCCTTATTCTCCGCAGCCCATGATCGGCTTGTTGCAGCGGGTGTCGGAGGCCAGCGTCCGGGTAGCTGGCGAGGAGGTCGGGGCGATCGGGCCCGGCCTGCTGGTGCTGGTAGCCGTCGAGCGTGGCGATGGACCGGAACAGGTTCGTCGGCTGGCCGAGCGCCTGGTGGCCTACCGCGTGTTCGCCGATGCCTCCGGGAAGATGAACCTCGATGTGCGCGCTGCAGGCGGGGCCCTGCTGCTGGTGCCGCAGTTCACGCTGGCTGCCGACACCGATCGCGGCAACCGGCCGGGCTTCTCCGCCGCCGCGGAACCGAACGTCGGTCGGACCCTCTTCGAAATGCTGGTGGGAGAGGTTGCTGCACGCGGGCCCCGCGTAGCCACCGGGCGCTTCGGTGCCGACATGGCGGTCAGCCTCGTCAACCAGGGCCCGGTGACCTTCATGCTGCGGGCACCGCCCAGGGCTGACGCGTGACAGCGCCGCCAGCAGCCGCGCAGCAGCCAGAACGAGCCGCAGGTATCAGGGTCGCAGCCATGTTTTGCCGTATGATTGAGCCCTGTTGGCGAGGGCACGGCGTGCCCCCTGGAGCGTGGACATGGGATCTCTGAGCATCTGGCACTGGTTGATCGTCCTGGCGATCGCCGTGCTCATATTCGGTACCAAGCGCCTGAGCTCCATCGGCACCGATCTCGGCAGCGCGGTGAAGGGTTTCCGCAAGGCCATGTCGGAGGCCGACCAGGACGAGCCACCCAAGCAGATCAACAAGCAGGCTGACGCGGACTTCACCGAGAACCGCCAGAACGAAACCGCCGGCAAGAAGTCCGGCTGACCCCTTCCGGGACCTGATGCCGCCATGATTCCGGCCCGGGCACCCCGGTCCAGGCACGGTACGGGCTGATCCTGCATGTTCGACGTTGGCTTCTCCGAACTCGTGGTCATCTTCGTGCTGGCGCTGATCGTGCTGGGCCCCGAGCGTCTGCCGAAAGTCGCGGCCCAGGTCGGCCAGTGGGCCGGCAAGGCACGCCGCATGGCCCGCATGCTCAGCAGCCAGTTCCAGGAAGAAATGAACGCGGTGGATCCGCGCCACTACATGGACCCGCCATCGCCGGCAGCACCCCCGGACTACAGCCGTCCCGGCGTCGATGACCTGAAGCCGCACGGCGAAGCCGCCCAGGACGTTCCTCCACGGCAGGCGGCATCCGCCCAGGCCGAGGAGGCGACGCAGGCCGGCCCGGACAGCCACGCGCCCCCCGGCGACGCCCGGCCCTGACCCTGGCGCGCAGGCATGGCGGGAGACAGGCGCGACATTCCTGATGACGAGGTGCTCGAGGAGGGGACGCTCATGTCCCATCTCATCGAGCTGCGCAGGCGGCTGCTGCGGGCAGTGCTGGCCGTGGCCGTGATCTGCATCGGCCTGCTGCCCTTCGCGAGCCGCATTTTCACGCTGGTGGCCCAGCCCCTGATGAAGCAGCTCCCGGAGGGTGCGAAGATGATCGCCACCCAGGTCACGGCGCCGTTCCTCACGCCCATCAAGACGACCTTCTTCGTGGCGCTGTTCCTCGCCATGCCGGTGGTGCTCTACCAGGTCTGGGCCTTCGTGGCGCCAGGGCTCTATCGGCGCGAGAAGCGCTTCGCCGTGCCGCTGCTGGTGTCCAGCGTGGTCCTGTTCTACACCGGCGTGGCCTTTGCCTACTTCCTGGTATTCCCGACGGTGTTCCACTACTTCGCGGCGACGACGCCCGAGGGCGTCACCATGATGACGGACATCAACAGCTACCTCGATTTCACGCTGCTGACCTGCTTCTCCTTCGGCATTGCCTTCGAGGTTCCCGTGGCCACCGTGCTGCTCATCGCCACCGGGCTGGTCAGGGCGGAGACCCTGGGCAGGCAGCGCCCGTACATCTTCCTCGGCTCCTTCGTCGTCGGCGCCGTGCTGACCCCGCCTGACGTCATCTCGCAGTTCATGCTTGCCCTGCCCATGTACGGCCTCTTCGAAGGCGGCCTGCTGATGGCCCGGCTCATGTACCCCTCCGGCGCGGCGGCCTCCACGGACAAGAGCGCTGCATGACCGGCGCCCGGGCGCCGTTGCCGTCGGGGCACCCGGCCGGCCTGAGGACGCTGTTCTTCACGGAACTCTGGGAGCGCTTCAGCTACTACGGCATGCGGGCGCTGCTGGTGCTGTTCCTGGTGGACGCCGGCAGCGGCATGGGCCTGGACGACCAGGCCGCCACCGCCATCTACGGGCTCTACACCGCGGCGGTCTACATCGTGGCCCTGCCGGGCGGCTGGATCGCCGATCGGCTGCTCGGCGCGCAACGCGCCGTGTGGATCGGCGGCATCATCATCGCCGTCGGGCATTTCACCCTGGCGCTGCCGGCGACGCCGACATTCTTCGCCGGGCTGCTGTTCATCATCGCCGGCACCGGGCTGCTGAAGCCCAATATCAGCGCCGTCGTGGGCGAGCTCTACGCCAGCGGCGATCCGCGGCGCGACGCGGGATTCACGCTGTTCTACATGGGGATCAATCTGGGGGCCGGCATCGGGCCGCTCATCTGCAGCACGCTGGGCGAGAGTGAGCGCTTCGGCTGGCATTACGGCTTTGCCGCTGCCGGCGTCGGCATGGTAATCGGTCTGGCCTTTTTCCGGGCCACCCGGTCGCGCCTCGGCAGCGTCGGCCTGCATCCGACGCTGGATGCCACGGACCCGGTGCAGGCGGCGCTGATCCGCTCGGGCTGGCGCCGCGTGGCGCTGGCCACTGGTCTGGTCGTCGTGCTTGCCGTGCTGATCGGCACCGGCACGCTGCCGCTGACGCCGGCAGAGCTCGCGCGCGGCAGCGCCTGGGCCATTGGCATCCTCGCCGCCGCCTATTTCACCTGGCTGTTCCTTTTCGGCCGGCTGGACCGGCAGGAGAAGCAGCGGGTAGCGGTCATCATCGTGCTGTTCCTCGGCGCAGCGACGTTCTGGTCCGGATTCGAGCAGGCGGGGTCTTCCCTCAACCTGTTCGCCGAGCGCTACACCGACCGCATGATCGGCGGCTTCGAGATTCCGGCCGGGTGGTTCCAGTCACTGAACCCGGTCTTCGTCATCAGCTTCGCGCCGGTGTTCGCGGCCCTCTGGGTCGGCCTGGCACGCCGCGGCCTGAACCCGTCGACTCCAGCCAAGTTCGGCCTCGGCCTGCTGCTGCTCGCGGCCGGCTTCGGCGTGATGCTGGGCGCGGCGACACTGGTGGCGGCCGGCCAGCAGGCGCTGCCGGCCTGGCTGATCTTCACCTACCTGTTCCACACGCTCGGCGAGCTGGCGCTGAGCCCGGTGGGCCTGTCGGCGACCACGCGGCTCGCGCCGCGGCGCTTCGTCGGGCAGATGATGGGCATCTGGTTCCTCGCGGCTTCGGTGGGCAATATCCTCGCGGGACTGTTCGCCGGGCAGTTCAAGGATGACGTCCTGGCCGACATGCCCGGCCTCTACCTGCAGATCGTGCTGATGACGGCCGGTGCCGGAATGCTCTTCCTCGTGTTCACACGACCCATCCGCCGGCTGATGGGCGATGCCGGCTAGCCAGGACACCGCATGCAAGCGCAACGCGAGCTGACCGTCCGCGCGCTGGTCCTCGGCGGCATCCTCGCGGTGCTGCTTGGCGCCGCCAACGCCTACCTCGGCCTGTTTGCCGGCATGACGGTATCCGCCTGCATTCCCTCGGCGGTGATTTCGATGGGTGTGCTGCGCCTGCTTGGCCACGCCGGGATCGGCGAGAACACGCTGGTGATGACCCAGGGCTCGGCCGGCGAGGCACTGGCGGCGGCGGCGATCTTCACGCTGCCGGCACTGGTGCTTCTCGGCGTCTGGGATCACTTTCCCTACCTCTGGGTCACCGCCATTGCCGGTATCGGCGGCATGCTCGGGGTGCTGCTCACCATCCCGCTGCGCCGCGCGCTCATCGTCGAACAGGACCTGAAGTTCCCGGAGGGCACGGCAGTCGCCGAGGTGCTGCGGGTGGGCGAACGGGCGGGGCAGGGGCTGCGGGCGCTGGTGGGGGCTGGCCTGCTGGGAGCGTTCATCAAGTTCTGCGAAACCGGCCTGCAACTCTGGCCGGGTACCGCCCAGATCGCCGGACATGTCGGGCGGGGCATCGCCTACTTCGGCACCAACCTGTCGCCGGCACTGCTCGGCATCGGCTACATCGTCGGCCTGAACATCGCCGCGCTGGTGTTTGCCGGCAGCATGATCTCCTGGAACCTGGCGATCCCGGTGTACGCCGCCTGGTTCCTGCCTGGCGACCCGGCATTCTCCGGCACGGCGGCGCTGCCGCCGGCGGACCTCGCCTACCTCATCTGGACCAGGAAGATCCGCTACCTCGGCGTCGGTGCCATGCTGGTCGGCGGCCTCTGGGCGCTGGTCGCCATCCGCCACTCGCTGTTTTCCGGCGTGAGGAGCGGCCTGGTGCAGTTCCGCCGCTCGCGCGAGCAGGCACCGGATCCACGCGACCGCGACCTGCCCATGCCCTGGGTACTGGCCGGCATTGCCGCCTGCGTGCTGCCGATCTTCCTGCTCTACGGCCAGATCGTCGGGCACTACGGGGTAGCGGCGGCCATGGCGGTCACCATGCTGGTCGCCGGTTTCCTCTTCTCCTCGGTGGCCGCCTACATGGCCGGCCTGGTGGGTTCGTCCAACAACCCGATCTCCGGCGTCACCATGGCCACCATGCTGCTGGCGTCGCTGCTGCTCCTGCTGCTCCTCGGCCCGGACAGCGGCAATGGCCCGGCCGCGGCCATCATGATCGGCGCCGTGGTGTGCTGCGCGGCCTCCCTCGGCGGCGACCTGCTGCAGGACCTCAAGACCGGGCAGCTCGTCGGTGCGACGCCGTGGAAGCAGCAGCTGGCGCTGGCCGCGGGCGTGCTGGTGTCGGTGTTCGTGATGGCGCCGATCCTCAACCTGCTGCTGCAGGCCTATGGCATCGGCGAACCGAGCGCTGCGCACCCGAAGCCACTGGTGGCGCCGCAGGCGACGCTGATGGCCTCGGTGGCGCAGGGCGTGTTCCGTGGTGGCCTGCCCTGGGGCATGGTCGCCGCGGGTGCCGCCATCGGCGTTGCCATCATCCTGCTCGACGAGTGGCTGCGGCGCCGTGGCGCGTCGTTCCGCGCGCCGGTGCTGGCAGTCGCGGTCGGCATCTACCTGCCGCTGGAGGTGGATACGCCGATCTTCGTCGGCGGCCTCATCGCCTGGCTGGTGCAACGGCGGCTGGGCCGTGCCGACAGCGGCGCGGGCGCCGGCACCCTGTTCGCCGCAGGCCTCATCACCGGCGAGGCGCTGGTGGGCATCCTGCTCGCCATCCCGATCGTCGTCACCGGCAGCACCGGGCTGCTGGCCGTGCCGGACGCCTGGCAACCGGGCGCGCTGGCCGGGCTGGCCATGGTCGCGCTGGCTGCTGCGCTTCTCTACCGCGCCGGGCTGCGCTCCAGTCCCTGAAGAACCTACAATGGCGGCCCTTGCACCCGGCGCCACAGCGGAGAGAAGCCATGCCTGCCTACATCATCTCGGTCGTCCAGTTCACGAACATGACCCCGCAGCTCAAGGAATACGCGCAGAAGTCCGCGGCGCTGGCGAAGAGCCACGGCGGCCGTTACGTCGTGCGCGGCAAGACCGTGGAACTGCTGGAAGGCACCGGCCTGGACGGCAAGTCGGTGGTGATCCTCGAGTTCCCGACCATGGAGCAGCTCAAGGCTTTCGTGAAGGGCGACGAGTACCAGAAGACGGTCAAGCCGCTGCGTGCCGGCACCGGCATCTACGACATCGGCATCTTCGAGGCACCGCCACCGGCGATGCAGTGAGCCGCCGGCCGCTCAGCCCCCATCCACGATCATGAACGTGCCCTCGGCTTCGGCGACCAGCGTGTTGTCCGCGGCACGAATTGCCTTGCCCGAGAGCACGGCCAGCCGCCCCTTGCGCCGGAGCAGTCGCCCCTCCAGCAGCAGGCGGTCACCGAGTTCGACCGGCTCGCGATAGCGCACCTCGCAGCGTGCCGTGTGCCCGCGGATGCCCTGGAGGAACAGCCAGTTGGCCATGACGTCATCCAGCGCGCTGTAGATGATGCCGCCATGCACCAGCCGGTCGTAGCCGCAGTGGAAGGGACCGGGGCTGAACTCGCTGCGGCAGGCTTCCCCGTCCATGCGGAAGGGCAGGCGCAGGCCCAGCGGGTTGTCGGGCCCGCAGACGAAGCACTGGTTGGCATCGGGACGCGTGCGCTGCTCGCTCATGGCCTTGCCCTCTCCGGCGCTTGTCCGGCCCGCCGGCCAAACCTATGCTAGCGGTCCATGGCCTACGATCCCAGCAACATCTTCGCGAAGATCCTCAGGAACGAGATCCCCGCCTTCCGGGTGCATGAAGACGAACGCACGCTGGCGTTCATGGATGTCATGCCGCAATCGGACGGCCATGTGCTGGTGGTGCCCAGGAGCCCGGCAGAGAACATTTTCGATCTCGACCCCGCCATGGCTGCCGCCGTCATCCAGTCCGGCCAGAAGCTGGCGCGCGCGGTGAAGCAGGCCTTCAATGCCGATGGCGTCATGCTGGTGCAGTACAACGGCGCAGCAGCCGGCCAGACGGTGTTCCATTTCCACCTGCATGTCATACCACGCTATGCCGGCCAGCCGCTTCGCAGCCACGGCCGCAGCATGGCCGATGGCAAGCTGCTGGAAGAGCATGCGCAGAGGATCCGCGCCGCACTGCAGACCGGATGACGGGCTGAACTAGCCGCGTGCGGCGGCAGCCGGGGGCGTGGCGGTGCCGAGTGCGGGCGGACGTCGTCTGTCCTTGTCCTTCGCCATGGCGCGCCCGGCCGCATTGCCGAGATCGAGCAGGCTGCGGCCATCACCCGGAAACACGCCGGCGCCGATGCCGACCGTCACGCGCTGGAGCACACCACCGATTTCCACGGTCGTGGTGCCGATGTTGTGGCGGATGCGGTTGGCGACCGCCTTCGCCACCGCTGGCCCGGCCCCGGAAACGAACAGCAGGAACTCGTCGCCACCATAGCGGGCCACGAGATCCACCGAGCGGGTGCTGCGCCGAAGGGCTGCGGCCACCGCGGCGAGCACGCGATCGCCGGCATCGTGGCCATGGCGGGCGTTGATCAGCTTCAGGCCGTCGATGTCCACCAGCAGCACGGCAAAGCCGCTGCCGCGCTGGATGGCCCGTTCGCGCTCCGTCTCGACGAGTTGCGAGAACGCCGAGAGCGTCAGCAGGCCCGTCAGCGGGTCGTGATCGGCCATCACCTGCAGCTTCTCGCGGGCATCGGCCATGCGCCCAGCCAATGCAGCCGTCACCAGGGCCACCAGCAGCATCGGCAACTCCCCGGCGACCAATGCCAGCGAGGAGGCGAGGCCGGGCGCCTCACGGCCCATGCCAAGCCAGTCCAGCACCAGCCTTGCTGCCAGGACCAGGCCAACGATAGCGATGGTCATGCCCCGGCCGAGCGTGAGTGCCGCACCGATGACCGGCAGCAGATAGAGGCCTGCCAGCCTCTCGCGACCGTCACCGGACAGTGCGAGCACGGCGGTGATCAGCGCCACCATGGCAACGATTGCCAGCAATCGCTGGTCCCGCGACCGGTCTGCCGGGAACCGGTGCACTGCCGCGAGCAGCACACCGTAGGCCAGGCAGGCGCCCAGGTACAGGCCGGGATGGGTCATGCCGCCCGCCGGGATGGCGAAATGAAGCAGCACCAGCACCAGCAGCAGGATCTCGATTCCGGTGCCGTCGTGCAGGATGCGGGCGAGCCCGACGCCGCCTGTCCCGTCGTCGGACCCCGGGGTTGAATCTGCCATGGTCCGTGATTCCCGGTGGCGGACTGCTGCCGCCACCCTGCCCCGAGGGCAGGAAAGCCTTACCGGTCGTGGATGGTGCCAGTACCCTGCGGCCCTGTCCGCGACCCGCTTGGCAGATCGGCAGCGTTTGTCCTGCCACTCCTGAGATAGGCCAGCGCCTGGTCGATCGCCGGATCGGCCTGCGGCGGCTGGGCCGGAGCGCCCGCGCCCTCCAGCACCACATCGGGCGTGATGCCGTGCCCGTTGATGGATTCTCCGGAGGGCGTGAAATAGTGCGAGGTGGTCAGCTTCAGCGCCCGGCCTCCGGACAGTGGCATCACCGTCTGCACCGAGCCCTTGCCGAAGGTACGCACCCCCATGATCGTGGCACGATGGTTGTCGCGGAGCGCGCCGGCGACGATCTCCGAAGCGGAGGCCGAACCACCATTGACCAGCACCACGAGAGGCACGCCGGCCAGCAGGTCGCCGGCATGGGCCTCGTGGCGGAAGCTGGCGTCGCTGGCGCGGCCGCTGGCGGTGACGATCACGCCGCTGTCGAGGAAGTCATCGCTCACCTCCACGGCTGCATCCAGCACCCCACCCGGATTGTTGCGCAGGTCCAGCACCAGGCCGCGGAATGCGCTGCCGCGTCGCCTGCCGGTGAGTTCCGCCAGGGCCTTGCGCAGATCGGCGCCGGTGGTGCCGCTGAACTGGCTGATACGCACATAGGCGAAGCCCGGCTCCAGCATCCGCGAGCGGACGCTGTGCAGTTCGACATTGCCCCGCACCAGCTCGAAGGCCAGCAGCTGGGCCTCCCCGCTCCGTGACACGGTCAGGCTCACCTTCGTGCCTGCCGGCCCGCGCAGCCGGTTGATGGCATCGGTGATGTTGTCGTTGCTCACCACCAGGCCATCGATGCTGAGGATGACGTCACCGCTGCGGATGCCGGCCTGGTCCGCGGGCGTGCCTTCGATGGGCGATACCACCAGCACCTTGCCGTCGCGCATGTTCACCTCGAGCCCCACACCCGAATAGTTGCCGGTGGTGCTGATGCGCAAGTCCTCGTACTCGTCGGCATCGAGGAACTGCGAGTAGGGGTCGAGACTCGTGACCATGCCACGCACGGCGCTTTCCAGCAGCCGGTGGTCGTCGACCGGTTCCACGTAGTCGAGCTTGACGCGCTCGAGGACCTCGGTCAGCAGACGCACGTCGTCCCAGGGCAGCACGCCGCCCTGCGTATCGCGCCCGGCGAGCACGCTGCCGCCGGTGGCGACCGCGACGCCGGCGAGGAGTCCGAGGCCGAAGAGCAGGAAGCCACGGGTCCTGCCGGACATCAGCGGGCGCTATCCGGGACGGGTGGCATGCGCGCCACGATATCACAGGGCATCGCTGCGCATGGCCAGTGGCGGCGCACCCGCGCCAGCCTGCTAGCGCACCCAGTCCTTCGGATCGATGGGCTTGCCGTTGCGGCGTACCTCGAAATAGAGCCCGGAGCGGTTCTCCCCGCCACTGTCACCGACACGGGAGATCACCTCGCCCTGCGCGACCGTGTCGCCGACGGACTTCAGCAGGTCCTGGTTGTGGCCATAGAGACTCATGTAGCCCTTGCCGTGGTCCACCACCAGCAGCAACCCCATGCCAGGCAGCCAGTCGGCATAGGCAACGCGGCCGCCGCGTACCGCCCGGACCTCGGCACCGGCTGGTGCCTCGAGCATCATGCCGTCCCAGCGTAGCATGCCATCGGCGCGCGGCTGGCCGTAGCGCGATATGGCGCGTCCCCGCAACGGCAGGTCCTTGACCTGCACTGCCGGTCCCGGGGCCGGTGCAGGTGCGGTGCGTCGTGCGGTGCTGGCACGGCTTTCACGCTCCAGCCGTGCCATGAGGGCAGCAAGTCCCCTGGCCTCCTCGCGCAGGCGGCCGAGCTTCGCTTGCCGGCTATCCAGGCTGCGCTCCAGCGTCTGCAGCGACTTCGCGCGCACCTGCCGCGCAGCCGCCAGCTCGCGCACGCGGGCCGACTGGCGATCACCGAGATCCGCCAGTTCGGCGAGCTGGGCGTCGAGTTCGGCGGCAGCGGCGGCCAGCCGTGCCAGCTCCTGCTCCACGTCCTGCAGCAGCTTGCCGCGCTGGCGGGTGATGTAGCCGTAATAGACGACGCGACGTGACAGCGCGACCGGGTCCTGCTGCGTGAGCGCCACCCGCAACCATTCTTCGCGTCCGGTGGCGTAGGCCAGCCGCAGTTGCGAGCCCAGCGCCGCGCGATGCCGGGCGAGATCCGCCTCGGCATCAGCCATGTCTGCGCGGATCCCGCGCTCCCGCTCCCGCCCCTCGGCCAGCTTGCGGCGAATCCCCTGCAGGGCGCTGCGCGCGTCCGCTTCCACGAGCTCGGCGTCCTTCAGCGCCTTGCCTGCCGTGGGCTTCCCGGCCGCTGCCCGGGAGATCTCCGTCTCCAGATTGCGGATGCGCTCCTGGATGGCATCGAGTTCCCGTGCGGTTTCCGCCTTCCTGGCTGACGTACCGGCTGCGCCGGCGACGCCGGCGAGCAGTGCCATGGCGGCCAGGACGACGAGGGCCGGGGCAAGGCCCGCAGCCTGGCGGGGCGGTCGCGTGGCGGATGCTGTCATGAGGCCGCGGAATGGAGGAGTGACCGGTGAATGGCGGATTCTGTCACAGGGCTGCCGCGGCCGGGCAGCAGCGCGCGGCGAGCGGGTATAATCCGCCGCCACTGCACGAGGCACCGCGAGTACATGGCCCGATTCATCGAGTTCTGCCTGCGCCACCCGCTTCTCGTCGGGGGTACGCTCATGGCGCTCGTCGCTGCGATCGCAAACGAGATCCGGCTGCGCGGTCGGGCCGGCCTCGCGGTGCCGCCGTCACGGGCGGTGATGCTGATCAACCAGGGCGCCACCGTGGTGGATGTGCGCGAGAAGGACAGTTTCGCCGGTGGGCATATCGTCGATGCCATCAACCTTGCTGCGGGCGACCTCGTGGCCGGCGCGGAATCCCGCCTGAAGAAGAAGCGGCCAGTCATCCTCGTCTGCGACAGCGGCGCTCAGAGCGTCCGGCTCGTCGGCGGCCTGCGCAAGGCAGGATTCGAGAGCACCTGGGCGCTGGACGGCGGCCTGACTGCCTGGCGTCGGGACAACCTGCCCGTGGTGAGCGGGCGGCCGCGCAGCTGAGGAAGCCCCGTGAACCACGCAGCGGAAGTCGTGATCTACACCAAGCCGACCTGTCCCTACTGCGCGGCCGCCAAGGCCCTGCTCAAGGGCAAGGGCGTGTCGTACCGGGAGATCGACATCGCCGGCGACGATGGCCGTCGGGAGGAGATGATCGCGCGCAGCGGCCGGCGGACCGTACCGCAGGTCTTCATCGGCAGCCGCCATGTCGGCGGTTTCGATGACCTCTCCGCACTGGACCAGCAGGGCGGGCTCGACCCGCTGCTGGGCATCAGCCGATGATCGGCAAGTGGATCTGCCATGAGCGCTGAGAACACCTCCGGCAACGGTGCCGCGGACACCCGTCCGCCCGGCCCGGTCTTCGAACTGCGCCTGGTCTTCCTGCGGGATCTCTCCTTCGAATCCCCGCATGTCCCCGGCGTGCTGTTCGGGCACGAGCAGCCCGAACTGACGTTCAGTGTCGAGAGCGGTCATCGGCTGCGCGAGAAGGACCTGTTCGAGGTCTCCCTGGACGTCACCGTGCATGCCACGGCAGGCGACAAGTCCCTGTTCATCATCGAAGTGAAGCAGGGAGGGTTGTTCGAGATCCGCGGATACCCGTCGGAGGAAACCATGGCCCTCTTGCGGACCCGTGCGCCGGAGGCGCTCTATCCCTATGCACGGGAGCTGATTGCCTCGCTGGTGAGCCGCGGCGGCTTTCCCCGCCTGCAGCTGCGACCGATCAACTTCGAAGCACACTACGCCGAGGCACAGCGCACCGGCGTCGCATCGGCCTGAAGCACCCGCACGCACGGCGCAGCTCCGTGAGCCAGGCACCACCACCCGACTCCATCGCCGTGCTGGGCGCCGGCTCCTGGGGCACCGCCCTGGCAGTACAACTGGCGAAGGTCAACGGCGCCACCAGCCTCTGGGGACGCGATGCGCCGGCCCTGCGGGAGATGGCTGCCGGGCGCGTCAACCGGCGTTACCTGCCTACGGCAAGGTTGCCCGACAACCTGACGGTCGAGCCCGACCTCGAACGCGCGGTGCGCCGGCATCGGGACTTGCTGGTCTGCGTGCCGAGCCAGGCGTTCCGTACCCTCGTCGCAGCCATCGCCCCGTGCCTCGCGCCGACCAGCCGCGTCGCCTGGGCGAGCAAGGGCTTCGAGCAGGCCAGCGGCAAGCTGCCTCACGAGGTGGCACGCGAGCTGCTGGGCCCGGACCGGCCGCTGGCCGTGCTGTCGGGGCCGACGTTCGCGCGCGAAGTGGCAGCCGGCCTGCCCACTGCGCTGACGGTGGCTGCCTCGGATCCGGCATTCGCCGACGATCTTGCCTTGCGCATCTCGGACCAGCGCTTTCGTGCCTACACCTCCAGCGACATGACTGGCGTCGAGGTCGGCGGCGCGGTGAAGAATGTCCTCGCAATCGGCGCGGGCATTTCCGACGGCCTCGGGTTCGGAGCCAACGCCCGCATGGCATTGATCAATCGCGGCCTGGCCGAGATGACCCGCCTCGGCGTGGCGCTGGGGGCGCGGGCCGAAACCTTCATGGGGCTATCCGGCATGGGCGACCTGGTGCTGACCTGCACCGACGACCAGTCGCGCAATCGCCGTGCCGGCCTGCTGATTGCCGCCGGCAGGAGCAGCAGCGGCGCAGCAGCGGAAATCGGCTTCGTCTGCGAGGGCATCATCGCCGCCCGGGCCGTCCGCGAGGTTGCCCGCCACCGCGGCGTGGACATGCCCATCTGCGAACAGGTCTACCGCATCCTCTACGAGGGTGTCGCGCCTGGCGAGGCCGTGGCGGCCCTGATGAGCCGTGCGCTGAAGCCCGAATCGGCGGCCTGAGGGCCAGCGCTTCAGCCACCGCCCGGAAAGCCGAGCTGGCGCCAGGCCTCGTACACCACGACGGCTGCCGCATTCGACAGGTTCAGGCTGCGGCTGCCCGGCTTCATCGGTATCCGCAGCACCCGCTCGCGCGGCACTGTCGAGAGGATCTCGCCGGGCAGGCCCGCGGTCTCGGGTCCCAGCAGGAACACATCACCCGGCGCGAAGACCACCGCGGCATGGGACATCCGCCCGCGCGTCGACACCGCGAACAGCCGCTGCCCCGCGAGGCCAGCCAAGCAGCTGGCCAGATCGGGGTGCACGGTCACGCTGGCCATATCGTGATAATCGAGGCCAGCACGACGCAGATAGCGATCCTCCAGCGTGAATCCCAGTGGCTCGACCAGGTGCAGGCGCGTCCCCGTGTTGGCACACAGGCGTATGATGTTGCCGGTATTTGGCGGGATTTCCGGCTGAAAAAGCACAAGGTCGAACATTGACTGCACCAGGCAATACCGTCGCCGATCCGCGGCTCGCAACCGGCTTCTGCGGCATGACGCTCGCATCGCCCATCGTGCTGCTGTCAGGCTGCGTGGGCTTCGGCGAAGAGTACACGCGCATCGCGGGATTCTCGAACCGCGATGTCGGCGCCATCGTCCTCAAGGGCACAACGCTGAACCCGCGCCTGGGCAACGCCCCGCACCGGGTCTGGGAGACGCCTTCCGGGATGCTCAATTCCATCGGCTTGCAGAACCCGGGCGTGGACGCCGTGGTGAGCCGTATCCTGCCGACGCTGGACCGGAGCGAAACCCGCTTCATCGCCAACGCCTGCGGCTCCACCATCGAGGAGTACGTAGCCGTCTGCCGACGCTTCGACGACTCGCCCATCGATGCGATCGAGATCAATATCTCCTGCCCGAACGTCAAGGAGGGCGGTGCCTCCTTCGGCAACTATCCGGATGCCTCGGCACAGGTGGTGGCAGCCTGCCGGAAAGCGACGAAGAAGCCATTGATCGCCAAGCTCTCGCCAAACCAGACGGATATCCAGGAGAACGCCCGCCGCTGCATCGAGGCCGGCGCCGACGCGCTCGCCGTGATCAACACCCTCATGGGCATGGCAGTGGATGTCGAGACCCGGCGGCCGGTGCTGGGCAACATCCAGGGCGGCCTCTCGGGGCCGGCGATCCGCCCCATCGCGGTATTGAAGACCTGGCAGGTATACCAGCAGGCCCGCAAGCACGGCATACCGATCATCGGCCAGGGCGGTATCGTCACCGCGAGGGATGCGCTGGAGTTCATCATCGCCGGGGCGACGGCCATCGGCGTGGGAACCGCGCTGTTCTACGATCCGCTGGTCTGCCGGAAGATCAATGCCGGCCTGGCCGAGTACCTCACGCGAATGCAGATGTCAGGGCTGGCGCAACTGGTTGGCAGCCTCGACGCGACCGCTCCCGCTGCCGGCAACGTCTGCTAGCCCACTGGCCGTCGTGACCTGAGCGGCTTCGAGCGGCGCCGCTGCACCGTCTGCTTGACGGCACGTTCCACCCGCGCCAGTGCATCGTCCATCGCCGCCTGCAGCGAGTCGCTGTCGGATTCGATGATGACGCTCGGAAAATCAGCCAGGGTCACCTTGATCACGCAGCGCTGGTCGATTCCCCCACGCGGGCCGTTGATGTCCCCGATCCGTACGCTCACCCGCTGGATGGCGCGTGAGAACTTGCCGAGCTTGCGGCCAAGCTTGCGTCGCAGGTAGTCCTTGTCCGCCTGATCGGCGGCGGCGCCTGTCACACGAATATGGGCGGGTATTCCGGCGGGTGCCTCCTGGCGCCCCGCCAACTTCGTGGTCCTGGACGAGGCTGCGCCGAGCGGTGCACGCTTCTCGCTGTCCGGTGTCCGTACCCGCGCGCGACCCAATTTGGGCGTATTGCGTCCCTTGACCGGTGACGGGCGGCTCCTGCTCCGGCCTGTGGTGGTGCTCCGGCGGCTCATGGATTCCTCTGCCTGCGTGAGGGGCCTGCCATGATGGCTGGACGGCTGGCAATTGCAAGATGGCGACAGACCGCCTGGCCAGACATGCAGCGCCGCACGTGCGGCTATGAATCGAGCTGCAGCTCCTGGATCTTGCGTGCCAGCGTGTTGCGACCCCAGCCGAGCAGCCGCGCCGCTTCCTGCCGGTGCCCATGGGCGCGAGCCAGGGCGGTACGGATCAGGGCCTTCTCGAACTCCGGCAGCGCACTTTCCAGAAGGGGCCCCGCAGCGCCGCTGTCGAGCTGCCGCTCGGCCCAGCGCATCAGGCTCGCTGACCACTCCGGCGTGCCGGAGGGCCGCTGGCTGCTGCCGCCGAGGTCTGCGGGCACATCAGCCACCTGGATTTCCGGACCCGGTGCGGTCACGGTCAGGCGCCGGCAGGCATTGACCAGCTGGCGCACGTTTCCCGGCCAGTCGAAGCCCTGGAGCAGCGCCAGCGCATCGGCCGCCATGGCCTTCGGCTCGGTTCCGAGTTCGCGGGCTGCTTCGCGCAGGTAATGCCCGACCAGCAGCGGAATGTCATCACGGCGCTCGCGCAATGGCGGCGTGGCAATGTGGATCACGTTGAGCCGATGAAACAGGTCCTCGCGAAAGCGGCCTTCGCGCACCGCCACGTTCAGGTCCTGATTGGTGGCGGCGATGACGCGCACGTCAACGCGCAATGGCTGTTGCCCACCGACACGATAGAACTCCCCCTCCGCCAGAACGCGGAGCAGCCGTGTCTGCAGCGCGGGGGACATGTCGCCGATCTCGTCGAGGAACAGCGTGCCGGTGTGGGCCTGCTCGAAGCGGCCGATGCGACGCGCGTCGGCGCCGGTGAAGGCACCACGCTCGTGGCCGAACAGCTCGGACTCCAGCAGCTCCGAAGCGATCGCCGTCGTATTCAGCGCCACGAAGGGCCTGGCCGAGCGCGGGCTGTGCTGGTGCAGCGCCCGCGCCACCAGTTCCTTGCCGGTGCCCGACTCGCCGGTGATGAGCACGTTCATGCTGGAGCGTGACAGGCGGCCGATGGTCCGGAATACCTCCTGCATGGCCGGGGCCTTGCCGATCATCTGGGGCATGACGGGGCCTTCGGCCGACTCGGTCAACGCGGCATGGTTGACCGAGCGTGCCGCGCGCCAGACGAGGCTCACGGCTTCGTCCACGTCGAACGGCTTGGGCAGGTACTCGAAGGCGCCGCCCCGGTAGGCCGCCACCGCGCTGTCCAGGTCCGTGTGGGCGGTAATGACGATCACCGGCAGCGAGAGCCCGCTCGCGTCCAGGCGGCGCATCAGGTCCATGCCGTCCACACCCGGCATGCGCACGTCCGTGACGACCACGTCCGGCCGCGCCTCACCGAGGGCCGCAAAGAATTCCTCGGCCCGCTCGAAGCTCCGGGTGCTGATACCCGCCGCCTTCAGCGCCTTGTCCAGCACCCAGCGCACCGCATCGTCATCGTCGACGACCCAGACATCGAGCGGTGCGCCGCTCATGTGCTGCCACTCCCGGAGGCTGGCTGCGCTTCCATGGACTCCACTGGCAGGCGCAGCATGAACACCGTCTCGCCCGGCTGCGAGCGGTATTCGATGAGGCCGCCGTGGCGGCTGAGGATCTCCTGCGCCAGCGGCAGGCCAAGGCCGGTGCCGTCGCTGCGGCCGGAGACCAGCGGATAGAAGATCGAGTCCCCCAGTTCCGGGTCGACTCCAGGCCCATCGTCCTCGATCTCGATGTTCGCCACCAGCTTGTGCCGCTGGTCGCCGATCACCCAGTTGGTCAGCGCACGGCTGCGAATGGTGATGCGCCCGGACTGGCCGACCGCCTGGGCGGCATTGCGCACGATGTTGAGCATCGCCTGCACCATCTGGTCGCGGTCGACCGGTATGGGCGGCAGGCTGGGATCGTAGTCGCGCAGCAGTTTCACACCAGGCGGCACCTCGCTGGCCACGAGGGTCCGGACCCGCTCGAGGACCTCGTGGATATTCACGGGCTCGCGCCGCAGGCGACGCGCCGGACCGAGCAGACTGTCGGTCAGCGCAGCAAGGCGATCTGCCTCACCGATGATGACCCGCGTGTACTCGCGCAGTTCCGGGGTGGGCAACTCGCGCTCCAGGAGCTGTGCGGCGCCGCGCAGGCCGCCAAGCGGGTTGCGGATCTCGTGGGCAAGCTGGTGGATGACACGCCGGCTGGCGTCGTGCTGGCTGATCAGTGCCTTCTCGCGGTCGATATGCCGCCATTGTGTGGCATCGATGAGCTCGATGACGATGACGAGGCCGTGATCGGTCCGCAGCGGCGTGGCGCGTGCCGTGACCTGCATGGCCTCGCCCTGCCGGTAGACAGGATGCAGCGCGAATTCATGGCCGTAACTCTGGCCGGTGGCTGCCGCGCGACCGATCAGCGGGGCGAGCGGCGCCAGCTCCGGTTGCAGCGACGGCAAGTGGCGTTCGCGGGCCTGGTTCGCGCTGACGCCGAGCAGCGATTCGGCGGCCGCATTGAGCTGGCAGACATGGCCATCCGCGGTCACCACGGCCACCGCCGTGGTGAGGCCGTCGAGGATGAGCGAAGCAGGCAGGCTGCTGGTGGCTGCCGTGTCAGCAATCCTGGTCAGGGAGTCGCGATGGAAGTCTGGCGAACGACGAATGTCGTCGGCTCGCTCTCCCCAAGCACTGCCTCGTTCTTGCCGATCACCTCGGCTTTCAGCGTGTGCACTCCGCGGTACACGTCCTGGAGCTGCGTCTCCGTACTCCCCTCCGGAAGATCCTGGGCCACGCCGTCCAGGTACAGGCGCAGGTGATTGCCCGGCTGAAGCTCGGGGCTCACCCGCATCGATACGCGGACCTGGCCTGCGATGTTCCAAAGTACCTCCTGCTGTGCCGGGCTGACGATCTCCAGCAATTCATACCGTGGCTTGGTGGCCGCCGCAGCCGGCGCCGCTGCCTGCTTGCCAGTGGCGCCGGTCCCGCTGCTGCTGCCCGTGCCCGCCTTCGGCGTCGAGAAGCCCGGTGCATCCGTGATGCGCAGCTTTTCCGCGCCGGGCTGCCACTGGTCCGAGTAGTGGGCCTGGCCCGATGAATCGACCCACCGGTAGACATCGGTTGCACCGGCAGGCAGGGCCAGCAGGAGCGCGAGCAAGAGCACGATTCGCATGCCCCAAGCATACCCTCCCGGTGCCTGGCGGGGCCAGCGCGCCGCGGGCCTTAAGTCAAGACCCGCGGCGCGGCGCCATGACACCTACAGGCTGTAGTACAACTCGAACTCAACCGGATGCGTGGTCATGCGCACCTTGGTGACGTCCTGCATCTTCAGGTCGATGTAGGCATCGATCATGTCGGCGGAGAACACGTCGCCGGCCATGAGGAAGCCACGGTCCTTGTCGAGTTCATTGAGGGCCTGCTCGAGGGAGAAAGCCACCTGCGGGATCTTCTTCTCCTCCTCCGGCGGCAGGTCGTAGAGGTCCTTGTCCATGGCCTCGCCCGGATTGATCTTGTTCTTGATGCCGTCGAGACCCGCCATCATCATCGCCGAGAAGGCCAGGTACGGATTGGCCGTGCTGTCAGGAAAGCGCACTTCGATGCGCCGGCCCTTCGGGCTGGAGATGGGGATGCGGATCGAGGCGGAACGGTTGCGCGCGGAATAGGCCAGCATCACCGGCGCCTCGAAATGCGGCACCAGGCGCTTGTAGCTGTTGGTGCTGGGGTTCGTGAAGGCGTTGAGGGCCCGGGCGTGCTTGAGGATGCCGCCTATGTAATAGAGGGCCAGCTCCGACAGGCCGCCATAGCGGTCGCCCGTGAACAGGTTCTTGCCGCCCTTGGCGAGGGACTGGTGGACATGCATGCCGCTGCCATTGTCGCCAACCAGCGGTTTCGGCATGAACGTCACGGTCTTGCCGTAGCTGTGCGCGACGTTCTGCAGGACGTACTTCAGGACCTGCACTTCGTCACCCTTCTGCACGAGGTGCCCGAACTGCACGCCGATCTCGCACTGCCCGGCGGTCGCCACCTCATGGTGGTGGACCTCCACGCTGATTCCCATCTGCTCCAGCGCCAGACACATGGCGGAACGGATGTCGTGCAGCGAGTCAACCGGCGGCACGGGAAAGTAGCCGCCCTTCACGCCCGGACGATGGCCGATGTTGCCGCCATCCTTCTCGGCACGATTGGAATTCCACGACGCCTCGGCGGAATCGACCGAGTAGAAGCCGCTGTTGATGGTCGAGCCATAGCGGACGTCGTCGAAGATGAAGAACTCGTTCTCCGGCCCGAAGAACGCCTGGTCGGCAATGCCGGTGGACTTGAGGTAGGCCTCGGCGCGCTGGGCCAGCGTGCGCGGACAGCGCGAGTAGCCCTGCATCGTCGAGGGTTCGAGCACATCGCAGCTGATGTTGATGGTCGCATCCTCGCTGAAGACGTCGAGGCGGGCCGTGCCGGGATCAGGCATCAGTACCATGTCCGACTCGTTGATGCCCTTCCAGCCGGCGATCGATGAGCCGTCGAACATCTTGCCGTCCTCGAACAGCGACTCATCGGCCAGCCTGGCCGGAATGGTCACGTGCTGTTCCTTGCCGCGGGTGTCGGTGAACCGCAGGTCGACGAATTTGGCTTCCTTTTCCTTGATGAGATTCAGTACGTCAGCGGGCGTCATTGCACATCCTCCAGATGTCCAGATATTCGGGGTTCGATGACCAGCGGTAATCGGCCGCAGCGTCAATGCATGCGGCGTGCCAGAAACGGTGCGACTATAAGAGATTGATTAGACGTGAAATTTGTATCTTCTGCTCATCCAGCATGCACCATCATGGTGCGCACTGGCACTTGACTGCACCAATGTAGCGCATGCGGGCCAACCGTGACCATTTCGGCGGCCGGGCAGAGGCCGGGACAAAGAACGTTATACTTCCGCGCCTGATTTTTCATGGGTTTCACGCGTGACCGCCAGCCGCCCGCCAGCGACCTTCCAGGACCTCATTTTGGCACTGCAGCATTATTGGGCCGGCCAGGGCTGCGTTCTCCTGCAGCCTTACGACATGCCGATGGGCGCGGGCACCTTCCACTCGGCCACCTTCCTGCGCGCCATCGGGCCCGAGCCCTGGAGTGCGGCGTACGTGCAGCCCAGCCGCCGGCCAACCGACGGTCGCTATGGCGAGAACCCGAACCGGCTGCAGCACTACTACCAGTTCCAGGTGATCCTCAAGCCGTCGCCCGACAACATCCAGGACCTGTACCTGGATTCGCTGCGCTCGCTGGGCATCGATCCGCTGGTGCACGATATCCGTTTCGTCGAGGACAACTGGGAATCACCGACACTCGGCGCCTGGGGACTGGGTTGGGAGGTGTGGCTGAATGGCATGGAAGTCACGCAGTTCACGTACTTCCAGCAGGTCGGCGGCCTCGACTGCCGTCCGGTCAGCGGCGAGATCACCTACGGCCTCGAACGGATTGCCATGTACCTGCAGGACGCCGAGAGTGTCTACGACCTGACCTGGACCGATGGTCCGTTCGGGCGCGTCAGCTACGGCGATGTGTTCCACCAGAACGAGGTGGAAATGTCCCGCTACAATTTCGAGTGTGCAGACACCGGGGTGCTTTTTGCACGCTTCGATGACGCCGAGCGCCAATGCAAGGCGTTGATCGGCAACCAGCTCACCCTGCCGGCCTACGAGCAGGTGCTCGAAGCTTCCCACAGTTTCAACCTGCTCGACGCCCGCCAGGCCATCTCCGTGAGTGAGCGTCAGCGCTACATCCTGCGTGTTCGTGAACTGGCGCGACTGGTTGCACAGGCCTACTACGACAGCCGGGCGTCGCTCGGTTTCCCGATGGGTAATGCGGCCCGGCCGGCTGCCTGATCCCGTTTCCGACCGGAGTTGTCCCCGATGCCGGCGCACGCCGACTTCCTCGTCGAGATTGGCACCGAAGAGCTGCCGCCCAAGGCACTGCGCGACCTCGAACTCGCTTTCCGCGACGGTGTCGTCAGCCGGCTGAACGCCGCAAACCTGGGCGGCGCCGAGGCCCGTTCGTTCGCGACACCACGTCGCCTCGCCGTGCTGGTCCCCGACCTTGCGGTGGAACAGGCGGCGCAACGGGTCGAGAAGCGCGGACCGCCGCTGAAAGTGGCCTTCGATGCCGCAGGCCAGCCCACCCGCGCCGCCCTGGCCTTCGCGCAAACCTGCGCCGTGGAGGTCGATGCGCTGGAAAAGCTGGAAACACCAGCCGGATCCTGGCTGGTTTTCCGCGGCGAATCTGCCGGCAAGGCTGCTGCCGACATCCTGCCAGGACTCGTCGCCGAGGCGCTGGCTGGCTTGCCGGTGCCGCGCCGCATGCGCTGGGGCAACCGTGAGGTCGAGTTCGTCCGGCCGGTCCACTGGCTGGTGATGCTGCTCGGCGAGGCCGTGGTACCGGCGGAGATCCTCGGCCTGCAGGCGGGCAGGCACACCCGTGGCCATCGCTTCATGTCGACCGGTGCCATCGAGCTGCGCAGCCCGGCGGATTACCCATCCGCCTTGCGCGGTGCCGGTTGCGTCATCGCCGACTTCATCGAACGGCGCGGCATGGTGCGTGAACTCGCCATGTCGGCTGGCCGGCAGCTCGGCGGCGAGGCCGTGACGGAGGACGCGGTCCTCGATGAAGTCACCTCGCTTGTCGAATGGCCGGTCGCCGTCACGGGCCGCTTCGATCCGGCTTACCTGGACCTCCCCGAAGAGGTGTTGATGGCCACCCTGCAGGGTCACCAGCGCTACTTCCCGATGCGGGGCGCCGATGGCAGGCTGCTCCCGAACTTCATCACCATCAGCAACCTGCGCAGCAGCGATCCTGCCCAGGTACAACTCGGCAACGAACGCGTGGTGAAACCCCGCCTGGCCGACGCGTCGTTCTTCTGGACGCAGGACCTGCGCAAGCCTCTTGCCGAGCGCGCGCCCGCCCTCGCCGACATCGTCTTCCAGCGTGGCCTCGGCAGCCTGAAGGACAAATCGTCCCGCATGGCGGCTCTCGGCGTGCAGATTGCCGGCCGCCTTGGCGCCGCACCGGATGCGGTGGAGCGGGCGGCATTTCTCGCCAAGGCCGATCTGCTCACGGACATGGTGAAGGAATTCCCCGAACTGCAGGGCCGGATGGGCTACTACTACGCCCTGCGCAATGGCGAGCCCGATGCCGTCGCGATGGCCATCGAAGAGCAGTACCTGCCACGACATGCCGGTGACCGGCTGGCCACCACCGGTCCCGGCCGCTGCCTGGCCCTCGCCGAGCGGCTCGACACACTCGCCGGCGCCTTCGCCCTCGGCAAGCGGCCGAGCGGCAACAAGGATCCCTTCGGCCTGCGGCGTGCAGCGCTTGGCCTGGTCCGGACCCTGATCGAGGGCGGCATCGAGCTGCCGTTGCCGGAATTCATCGCCAGCGCGCTGGCCTTGCAGCCGGCGAAAGCCGCCGACCCCCGGAGCATTGGCCAGGACCTCTACGATTTCATCATCGAACGCTTGCGCGCCTGGTACCTCGAAGGACAGGCACCGGGGATCCGTGCCGGCCAGGTGACGGCGGAGATGTTCGAGGCCGTGCGGCTGCGTGCTCCCGCATCGCCGCTGGACTTCCACGCGAGGCTGCTCGCCGTGCGCTCCTTCATGGAGATGGACGAGGCGCCCGGGCTCGCCATCGCCAACAAGCGTATCGCCAACATCCTCAGGACGGCCACGGGCGTCGATCCCGCGTTGGTGGATCCCGCCTTGTTCGAAACCACCGAGGAGCGGCAGCTGCATGCCGCCCTCGAAGCGCTGTTGCCGGTGCACCAGGCGGGCCTCGTGGACCGCCGTTACGGCGAGGTGCTGCAGCGCCTGGCAGGGCTGCGCGATCCGCTGGACGCCTTCTTCTCCGCCGTCATGGTGATGAGCGAGGATGCGGCCCTGCGCCAGAACCGGCTGGCGCTGCTGCAGGATCTGCGTCAGCTGTTCCTGGACGTGGCTGATCTGTCCTGTCTCAACGTTGCCTGAAGGTCCGCGCCGGCCCATGACCGCTAAGGCTTGCAGGCTGGTGGTGCTGGACCGTGATGGCGTGATCAACCGCGAATCGCCCGATTTCATCCGATCGCCGGCGGAATGGATACCGCTGCCGGGCGCCATGGATGCCATCGCGCGCCTGACGCGCAGCGGCTTTGCCGTGGTGGTCGCCAGCAACCAGTCCGGTGTCGGCCGGGGCTTGTTCACCGCGGAAACCCTGGTGGCGATCCATCGCAGGATGACCGGCTGCATCGAGGCGGCGGGTGGCCGGCTTGCCGGGATTTTCATCTGCCCGCATGCCCCGGATGCCGATTGCGACTGCCGCAAGCCGCGGCCTGGGCTGATGCGGCAGATCGAGGCCGCGTTCCATTGCCCGCTGGCAGGTCACCCTGTCATCGGTGATTCCGAGCGCGACCTGCTCGCCGCACTGGCCGTGGGTGCCCGAGCCATCCTCGTGCGTACCGGCAATGGCATGGAAACGGAGGCGCGACTCCTGGCCAGGGGTGCGAAGCTGGAGGTCTACGACGATCTTGCGGCAGCGGCCGGTGTGCTGTGCAGAGAGCTGCCGTGATCGCTTCGCTGGTCTTCACATCCCTCATGTTCCTGACCATTCCACCCTACGCGCTGGCCGCGATTCTGGTGCGACCGGCAGGGGTGGCGGCTTCGTACCGGGTGGCGGTCGCCTGGGCCCGCCTGACGACCCGCCTCTGCCGCCTGATCTGCAGGCTCGACTACCGCATCGAAGGCATGGAGAACGTGCCGTCAGTGCCTGGAGTGGCGCTGATGAAGCACTCATCGGCCTACGAGACCATCGCGCAGATGCTGCTGTTCCCGGCGCAGTGCTGGGTACTGAAGCGCGAGCTGATGTGGGCGCCGTTCTTCGGCTGGGCACTCGCCGCGCTCGACCCGATTGCCATCAACCGCAAGGCCCGCAGCGGTGCGGTGAACCAGGTCGTCGAGCAGGGCCGGCAGCAGCTGGCACGGGGCCGTTGGGTAATGGTCTTCCCGGAAGGGACACGCATGCCGCCGGGCGAGACGCGCCGCTACGGCATCAGCGGCACCTTGCTGGCGCAGCAGGCGGGTTGCGTGGTGGTGCCCGTGGCGCACAACGCCGGCGACTTCTGGCCACGGCGCGGCTTGCGCAAGCGGCCGGGGACAGTGATCTTCCGCATCGGCGCGCCGATGGATCCCGCCGGCCGGGATCCCCGCGAGTTCAATGACGACGTGCAGCGCTGGATCGAAGCGCAGGTTGCGGACCTGCGCCCCCCGCGCGGCTGACCGGGCGGTTCAGACGTCCAGGTTGGAGACGGTCAGGGCGTTGCGCTCGATGAAGTCGCGTCGCGGTTCGACCTGGTCACCCATCAGCGTGGTGAAGATCTCATCAGCCGAGACCGCGTCTTCGATGCGCACCTGCATGAGGCGTCGCGTCTGCGGATTGACCGTCGTTTCCCAGAGCTGCTCGGGATTCATTTCGCCCAGGCCCTTGTAGCGCTGGATGGTCTGGCCCCGGCGCGCCTCGCCCAGCAGCCAGTCCATGGCCTGGTGGAAGCCCGTCACCGGCTGGCGATCCTGCCCGCGGCTGACGTACGCGCCTTCGCCGATGAGCCCCACCAGGCTCTGGCCGAGGTCCACGAGCTGCGCGTACTCGGGTGACTCGAAAAAGCGGATGGAGATCTCGTGGATTTCCGCGAGGCTGTGCCGCTCGCGCTGGATGCGGATGCCGGCAAGACCGCCATCGGTTTCGATCGCGGACAGCCGGTAACTGGCGCCGTCGCCATTCAGTGACGCACGCAGCGCCTGCTCGAGATCGCCGATCCAGCCGGTCATCCAGGCTGCATCGGTGGCATGCTCGCGGTCGACAGCGGGCGCGTAGATCATCTGCTCGAGGACGTGCCGGTCGTAGCGACGGCCAAGGCGCTCGGTAACCGCCATCACCCGGACGAATTTCTCCGCCAGTGCTGCCAGCGCGGTACCCTGGATGGGCGGCGCATTGGCGCTGACATGAAGTGCTGCGCCTTCCAGTGCCACATTGACCAGATAGGCATTGAGCTCGGCGTCGTCCTTGACGTACTGCTCCTGCTTGCCGCGCTTGACCTTGTAGAGCGGAGGCTGGGCAATGTAGACGTGGCCGCGAGCGATCAGCTCGGGCATCTGCCGGTAGAAGAAGGTCAGCAGCAACGTGCGGATATGGGAGCCGTCGACGTCGGCGTCCGTCATGATGATGATCCGGTGATAGCGCAGCTTTTCTACGTCGAAGTCCTCGCGGCCGATGCCACAGCCCAGCGCGGTGATCAGGGTGCCGATCTCGTCGCTGGCGAGCATGCGGTCGAAGCGCGCCTTCTCCACGTTGAGGATCTTGCCCTTGAGCGGCAGCACGGCCTGGGTGCGCCGGTCGCGGCCCTGCTTGGCCGAGCCGCCCGCTGAATCGCCCTCGACGAGGAAGATCTCCGAGAGGGACGGATCCTTTTCCTGGCAGTCGGCGAGCTTGCCCGGCAGGCCGGCGATATCCAGGGCGCCCTTGCGGCGTGTGAGCTCGCGCGCCTTGCGGGCCGCCTCGCGGGCCCGTGCTGCTTCGACGATTTTCGCAACGATGATCTTCGCTTCGGGCGGATGCTCCAGCAGGAAGGCTTCCAGCCGCTCCGCCACGACGGATTCCACGATGCCCTTGACCTCGGAGGACACCAGCTTGTCCTTGGTCTGGGAAGAGAACTTCGGGTCGGGCAGCTTGACGGACAGGACCGCCGTGAGGCCCTCGCGGGCGTCGTCACCGGTGGTCGGCAGCTTGTCCCGCTTGCCGTTGAGCTCCCGCTCGATATAGCCGTTCAGGGTACGGGTGAGGGCGCTGCGGAAACCCACCAGGTGCGTGCCGCCATCCTTCTGCGGGATGTTGTTGGTGAAACAGAACATGTTTTCCTGATAGCCATCGTTCCACTGCATTGCAGCTTCGACGAGGATGCCGTCCTGTTCGCGGGAGATGAAGATAACTGTCGGCTGAATCGGGGTCTTGTTCCGATTCAGGTGCTCGACGAAGGCACGAATGCCGCCCTCGAACTGGAAGGTTTCCTGGCGGCCGTCGCGCTCGTCGCTGAGCTGGATGCGGATACCGGGGTTCAGGAACGAGAGCTCGCGCAGTCGCTTGGCCAGGATGTCGTAGTGGAACTCGACATTGCTGAAGATCTGGCCGCTGGGCTTGAAGCGGATGACCGTTCCGGTCTTCCGCGTGGTACCGGTTACCCTGAGGGGCGCTTCGGGATCGCCCATCCGGTAGCGCTGCTCGTGAATCTGGCCACCACGGAAAATGGTGAGGTCCAGCGTTTCCGACAGGGCATTGACCACCGAAACACCCACGCCATGCAAGCCGCCGGACACTTTGTACGAGTTCTGGTCGAACTTGCCGCCGGAGTGCAGGACGGTGAGGATCACCTCGGCCGCTGACACGCCCTCTTCCGGATGGATGTCCACCGGGATCCCGCGGCCGTCATCACCTACAGTCAGCGAGCCGTCCTGGTGAATGGCGATGGTGACTTCGGTGCAGAAGCCCGCAAGCGCTTCATCGATCGAATTGTCGACGACCTCGAACACCATGTGATGCAGGCCGGTACCGTCATCGGTGTCGCCGATGTACATGCCCGGCCGCTTTCGCACTGCATCAAGCCCACGTAAGACCTTGATTGTGCTTGAATCGTACTTGTCGCTTCCGGTCATCAACGGTGCTCGCTGTATAGAATTTCGTGAATTATAACAAAGCTTTAGCGTTACCGTGTTCCACGTGGAACAACTTTCCAGGCCGCGACAGCGGCAGTTCCCGGGGGTTGATGCAGGCCAGGAAAACCTGAGCCGGTGCAGCCTCGAGTGCCCGTATCAGCGCAGCGAGCCGCTCTCCGTCAAGGTCGGCTGCAGGTTCATCCACGACCAAAGCCGATTTCGCATTGCCGCTGCCGGCTGCCAGATCCGCCTGGGCCAGGACCAGGGAGGCACCCAGGAGCTTCTGCTGCCCCTTGGATGCCCGCCAGCGGGAACGCTCGGCATCGATCTCGAAGCGCAGGTCTGCCCTCTGGGGGCCGACTCGGGTGTACCCGGCCAGTCGGTCGGCTGCACGGCTGCCAGCCAGGGCCTCCGCCAGCGGCAGGCCATCAGTCCATCCCGGGCTGTAGTCCAGGGAAACCGCGGCGCCAAGCAGACGTTCCCCAATGTCCTGGAAACGGGGCGTCAATTCAGCGAGGTAGGCCTGGCGCGAGGCATCGACGGCCTCACCCGACGTGGCGAGCTCCACTTCCCAGGCGGCCAGCACGGCATCCGCGGCCTGATCACGAAGCGCCGCATTCCGCTGCGCCAGCGCTCTCCGGAACGATCTCCAGGAACGGAGAAAGTCATGTTTCACGTGGAACACGCCCCAGTCGAGGAGGCGGCGCCGGGCTTCCGGCGGGCCCTGGCCAAGACTACTGATGTCGGCATCGATTGCCTGCACGGCGAAGTGAGAGGCAAGGTCTGCGGGCCCGCAGCCGGCCTGCCCGCCGACGTGGATATCGAGTCCGCCGGCGGCAATGCGAACGCCCAGGAAGGTGCCTGCCGGCTGCGAATCGAGGTGGCCGCCGATCTCGGCGGCCGATTGCCCGGAGCGGACCAGCACGCGGTTGTCGGCCGCACGGAACGAACGGCCACGGCCCAGGAAATAGATGGCTTCGAGGAAGGAAGTCTTGCCGGCACCGTTGGCACCGGCAAGAACATTCAGGTCCGGGTCGAAGCTCAGGTCCGCGTCGCCGATACAGCGAAAGTCCCGGACCCGGATGTCAGCCAGCAAGGGCAGGGGAGTCGCCGGCGCCGCCCGCTTACAGCCGCATCGGCATCACGACGTACTTCGCGTGACTGCCCTTGCCACCACGGATGAGGCAACTGCTGTTTGCGTCGAGGAAATCGATCTCCACCGTATCCCCGTCGACCACCGCAAGCGCATCGAGGAGGTAGGTCACGTTGAAGCCGATTTCGATGGCGGCCCCGGAATATTGCACCTCGATCTCGTCCTGCGCCTCTTCCTGGTCCGGATTGTTGGCCTGCACCTTGAGCAGGTCCTTGCCCAGCTCGAGGCGCACGCCCCGATACTTTTCATTCGACAGGATCGCCGCACGCTGCAGGGCTCCCCGCAGAATCTCACGCTCAGCCGTCAGCGTGGCGGCGCCGCTGCTCGGGATGACCCGCTCGTAGTCCGGGAAACGTCCATCTATCAGCTTGGAGGTGAAGCGGATGCCCTCGAGATTGGCACGGATGTGATTGCTGCCGATGGTCAGATCGACCATCTCCCCGTCGCCAAGAAGCTTGTGCAACTCGATCACGCCCTTGCGAGGAACGATGACCTGACCAGCTGTAACATCTTGATTTTCAAGATTAATATCACAAAGTGCCAGGCGATGGCCATCGGTGGCTACGGCGCGCAGCCTCTTCTTCGAGCACTCCAGCATCAGGCCATTCAGGTAGTAGCGCACGTCCTGCTGTGCCATGGAGAACTGCGTCTTGTCGATCAGGCGCGCGACCTCCTTCTGGGGCAGCTTCAGGCGATTGCTGGCTTCGATGCCATCGACCAGGGGGAATTCCGCTGCCGGCAACGTCGACAACACGAATCGCGTTCTGCCGGCCTTGATGACCAGTCGATCGCCATCGAGCTGCAGGCCGACCTTCACGCCCTCCGGCAGCGCCCTGGCGATATCCAGCAGCTTGCGGCCGGGAACGGTGATCTCTCCGGGCACATCGATCCGCTCGGCCATCGCCACCGCGACCAGTTCGACCTCGAGATCCGTGGCGGTAGCCGTCAGCCTGTCGTCCTTGGCCACCAGCAGCACGTTGGCCAGGATCGGCATCGTCTGTTTGCGTTCAACGACACCGATGATGGATTGCAATGGCTTGAGGAGCGCATCCCGCGAGATCGACAACTTCATGGGGGACCCCGATTAAGATTGAATTCCTGAATATCTGAATCTATCGATTACTTCAATTATGCCCGACCGGCGTGTGCGGAAATCCTGAATTCCGCGCCGGTACACCCGCTTGCAACGAACCACGGCCTGTATAAGCAGCCGCGAATTCTGCTGGCGCGCTGTGCGTAAGCTGTTGGTCGAATCGCCGCAAAAAACCATCCACCACTGGTCCACAGCTTCAGCCCGTCTCATCGACAGGATTCAGGCAGTTTCAATTGGTCAGGGTACGCAGCAGGTTCTGGTAGTCCTCTCGTACCTTCGTGTCGGACTCGCGCAGCTCCTGGATCCGCCGGCAGGCATGCAGCACGGTGGTGTGGTCACGGCCACCGAAAGCGTCACCGATCTCCGGCAGGCTGTGGCGGGTCAGTTCCTTCGCCAGACTCATGGCAATCTGCCGTGGCCGCGCAACGGAGCGGCTGCGTCGCTGGGACAGCACGTCGGCCACGCGCATCTTGAAATACTCGGCCACCGTCTTCTGGATGTTCTCGATGGTCACCAGCCGCTCCTGCAGGGCCAGCAGGTCGCGCAGTGCCTCGCGGGCGAAATCCAGGTCGATCGGCCGCCCCGTGAAACTGGAGTTGGCGATCACCCGACGCAGCGCTCCTTCGAGCTCGCGGACGTTGGAGCGGATCCTCTGCGCCATGAAGAAGGCCACTTCCTCCGGCAGCTCGACGTCCTGCGCCGCGGCCTTGGTAATGAGGATGGCCGCGCTGGTTTCCATCTCCGGCGGCTCGATGGCCACCGTCAGGCCCCAGCCGAAGCGTGACTTCAGCCGCTCCTCCAGCCCGGAGACTTCCTTCGGATAGCGGTCGCAGGTCAGCACCATCTGCCGCTGGCCTTCCAGCAAGGCATTGAATGTATGGAAGAATTCTTCCTGGGAGTGGTCCTTACCGGCAAAGAACTGGATGTCGTCGATCAGCAGGGCGTCGAGCGAGCGGTAGGTCTTCTTGAACTCGCTGATGGTGTTATGCCGCAGCGCCGACACCATGTCCTGCACGAACTGCTCGGAGTGGACATAGGCCACGTTCGCCGAAGGTCGCTCGGCGACGATGGCATTGCCGATGCTCTGCATCAGGTGTGTCTTGCCAAGGCCGACACCCCCGTAGATGAACAGCGGGTTGTAGGCACTCCCGGGGTTGCGCGCCACCTGCATGGCCGCGGCGCGTGCCAGCTGGTTGCTCTTGCCCTCGACGAAGCGCTGGAAGGTGTAGGTGGGGTTGAGCTTGCCACCCAGCGGTGCGGGCTTCAGAGCTGCCGGCACCGCAGCCGGTGCCGTGACGCTGGCCTCCGGCGCCAGGCCGCGGCTGCCGACCTGCAGAATCACCGCGGCTGTTCCTGAAACCGCATCGCGGCCAACCACTTCCTGAATGCGCGCGAGACAGCGGTTGGTGACCCAATCGATGACGAAGCGGTTCGGCGCCAGCAAACGCAGCGTGCCGCCGTCCTCGACCGCCTGCAGCGGCCGGATCCAGGTATTGAATTCCGTTTCGGAAAGGTCCGCCTGCAGTTGCCGGAGGCAGCCGTTCCAGAGGGATGTCGCCACGCCTTGGCCCCTGGTGTGTCGTTCGTTGTGGTGCGGGAATGCGGGGGACGGGAAGTCTATCGCCGTGATCCGGGGTTATCCACAAGGCATTTCAGGATTGACAGCACCGGGACAGCTGCGTAACCTTTCGCGCTCTAAAGAACGGCCCATCGCTTTGTTTCCAGAAGGCTTTTACCCGCCATGAAGCGCACATACCAACCCAGCAAGCTGAAACGCAGCCGCACTCATGGCTTTCGGGCCCGCATGGCCACGCGCGGCGGCCGTCTGGTGCTCAAGCGGCGGCGTGCCAAGGGCCGTGTCCGCCTGATTCCCTGATTGCCCGGGCCGGCGGCAGACGCGCAGACAGGGCATCGGCCGCAGGGTTTTCCGATCCGCCTCCGGCTGACCCGCGCGGCGGATTTCGAGGCGGTTTTCAAGCAAGGACGGCGTTCAGCCGATCGACTGTTCACGGTGTTGTACCGCCCCTCCGGTTTCGAGCATTCCCGCCTGGGCATGACAACGTCCGCAAAACGCCTGCGTACCGCGGTGGCGCGCAACCGGGTCCGCCGCCAGGTCCGCGAGAGTTTTCGCCAGGGCGGGATCCGGGATCTCGGTCTCGACATCGTGGTGCTCGTCCGGGAGACGGCGGCCACCGCCACCAACGCCGATATCCGCTCGAGCCTCGCGGGCCACTGGCGCCGCCTGCAGCGCGATATGCTGCCGCAGTCCTGAGCCATGAGTGATTCCGTGATGGAGAACATGCGCCTCGCCCTCTGGGTGGGCGTGGTGCTGCTGATCTGGAGCTGCTACCAGGCCTGGCAGCTCGACTACGCACCCAAGGCGCCGGCCACGCCGGCGGCGACCGCCACACCGCAACCGGCGACTCCGGCGCTGCCCGCCGTCGCAGGGGCACCGGCCACCGCCGCCGGCGCGGCCGCGGCGCCCACCGCAGCGCCAGTCGCGCAGACCGGCGAGCTCATCCACGTGCGCACCGACGTGCTGGACCTCACCATCGACACCCTCGGTGGTGACATCCGCAGCGTTCGCCTGCCGGTCTACCCCGTGCACAAGGACCAGCCGGACGTGCCGGTGCAGCTGCTGAATCCGGCGCCCGACAACCTGTTTGCCTTCCACACCGGCCTGCGCTCCGCGGCAGGGCAGCCGGAAGCCGACCATCTCGCGCTGATGCATGCCGACCAGTCGGAGTACCGGCTGGCCGACGGCAGCGACGAGCTCGCGGTAACCCTGACCTGGGAGGCGCCGGGCAGGGCCAGCGTGGCGAAGACCTACCGCTTCCGGCGCGGCAGCTATGCCATCGGCCTGGAGTATGCGGTGCACAACCTCGGCACCGAGCCCTACAGCGTGGCGAGCTACCTGGAGATCCAGCGGCTGAATAATCCGCCGGAGCGCTCGTACTTCAACGTCGACTCCTATTCGTTCACCGGCCCGGTGGCCTACGACGGCAAGAAGTACACCAAGCTCGATGTCGCAGAGATGGCAGCGGAGCCGTTCCACCAGCAGCTCGCCAGGGGCTGGATCGCGGCCATCCAGCACCATTTCCTCGCGGCTGCCGTGCCGCCGGCGGACCAGCAATACGCCTATGAGGGCCGGGTCGCCAACAACGTCTACACCCTCAGCGCCGTCGGCCCGGCGACCGTGGTGGCCCCGGGTGGCGAGGCGGAACTCCACGCGCAGCTGTTCGTCGGCCCGAAGCTGCAGGCACAGCTGGCGCAGGTCGCCGATGGCCTGAAGCTGACGGTGGACTACGGGCGACTGACGCTCCTGGCGCAACCGCTGTTCTGGCTGCTGGAGCAGATCCACAAGGTGGTGGGCAACTGGGGCTGGTCGATCATCCTGGCGACGCTGCTGATCAAGCTCGCCTTCTACAAGCTCACCGAGACCAGCGGCCGTTCCATGGCGCGCATGCGGCAGATGCAGCCGCGCATGCAGGCCATCCAGGAGCGCTACAAGGACGACCGGCAGAAACTCAGCGAAGCCCTCATGGATCTCTACAAGCGGGAGAAGGTCAATCCCGCCGCCGGCTGCCTGCCGATGCTGATCCAGATCCCGTTCTTCATCGCCTACTACTGGGTGCTGCTGGAGAGCGTGGAAATGCGCCAGGCGCCCTTCATGCTCTGGATCACCGACCTCTCCACCCGCGACCCGTACTTCATCCTGCCGCTGCTGATGGCCGGGGCCATGTACCTGCAGGGACAGCTCAACCCCGCGCCGCCGGATCCCGTGCAGGCCAAGGTCATGAAGTGGATGCCGGTGATGTTCGCCGGCATGTTCGCCTTCTTCCCGGCGGGCCTGGTGCTGTACTGGCTGACCAACTCCTTGCTGTCGATCCTGCAGCAGTGGCGCATCAACAAGGTCATCGCCGGCGACTGAGCCGCGGCCCGCCTGTCCCCGGAGCCCGCGCCGCATCCGGCGCGCCCGCATGAGCCCGACCGACACCATCGTCGCCCGCGCCACGCCGCCCGGCCGTGGCGGCATCGCGGTGATCCGCGTCTCGGGCCCGGCCGTGCCGCAGCTGGCGCAGCAGCTGCTCGGTGCGCTGCCGCAGCCCCGCCACGCCACCCTGGCCGGCTTCCGTGATGCCGGCGGCGAGGCGCTCGATCTCGGCCTGGCGCTGTACTTCCCCGCGCCGCATTCCTTCACGGGCGAGGACGTGCTCGAGCTGCACGCCCACGGTGGCCACGTGCTCGCCGAGTTGCTGGTGGAGCGGGTGATGGCGCTCGGCGCGCGTCCCGCCCGCCCCGGGGAGTTCACCGAGCGCGCCTTCCTCAACGACAAGCTCGACCTCACCCAGGCCGAGGCCATCGCCGATCTCATCGACGCCGACTCGCAGGCCGCCGCCCGCGCCGCCCAGCGCTCGCTGCGCGGGGATTTCTCCGCCGCGGTGCTCGCGCTCACCGAGGAGGTCACCGCGCTGCGCACCTGGGTGGAAGCGGCGATCGATTTCCCCGACGAGGACATCGACTTCCTCGGCGCCGAGGAGCTCGCCGCGAGGGTGGCGGGCGTGGCCGCCTCCTTCCGCCGCCTCGAGGAAGCCACCCGCCAGGGCTGCCTGCTGCGCGAGGGGCTGCGCGTGGTCATCGCCGGGCGGCCCAACGCCGGCAAATCGAGCCTGCTCAACGCGCTCGCCGGCTACGCCGCCGCCATCGTCACCCCCGTGGCTGGCACCACCCGCGACGTCATCCGCGAGCAGCTCGACATCGACGGCCTGCCCATCCACATCATCGACACCGCCGGCCTGCGCGAGGCGCAGGACCTCGTCGAAGCCGAGGGTGTCAGCCGCGCACAGGCCGAGCTTGCCCGCGCCGACCATGCGCTGGTGGTGATCGACGCCGCCGCCGATGACGAGGCGACGCTCGCTGGGCTCCTCGCCGAGTTGCCCGCAGGCCTCCCGCGCACCCTGGTGCGCAACAAGATCGACCTGACCGGCGAGCCCGCGGGCTCCGTGCCCGGCGAACCCGGCGCGCTGCGGGTGAGCGCCCTCACCGGCGCCGGCCTGCCCGAGCTGCGCCGGCGGCTGCGCGAAGTCGCCGGCTACCAGCCCGCGGGGGAGGGCAGCTTCACCGCCCGGCGCCGCCACCTCGAGAGCCTCCGCCAGGCCCGCGAGCACTTCGAGGCCGCCTGCCGGCAACTGCGCGAGCAGCAGGCCGGGGAACTCATGGCGGAGGAATTGCGCGAGGTACAGAACGCGCTTGGCGAGATCACCGGCGAGTTCAGCAGCGAGGATCTGCTGGGGCGGATCTTCGGGGCGTTCTGCATCGGAAAATAGCGAAGCGTCCGGAGACATCCGCAGTCGTCCAGCGGCATCGCATTTCATGCGGGATTTCTCGGTCATTTCGTCCACTGCCGTCGATTGCCCTCCGGGGGCAGCCTTGCTAGTGTGCCCCCATAGGTGCCCCCATGCGGAGGGTGTGCAGAACCCCGTGGGGCACCGCCCGATTTTCCATGGGGGCACGCATGGCGCTCACCGACACCAAACTGCAGCGATTGCAGCCCCGCGAGCGGCCCTATCAGTCCGCCGATGGCGGCGGGCTGTACGTCGAGGTGCAGCCTACCGGCAAGAAAGTCTGGCGCATGCAGTACCGGCTCGGCGGGCGCGACTCGCGCAAGGAGCGCGTGACGCTGGGCGAGTATCCCGCGCACACCATCGCTCAGGCCCGCCTGTGGCGCGAGCAGTGCCGGGCGATGATCGCCCACGGCCGGTCACCAGCCTCGGCCAAGCAGGCCGAGAAGGATGCGCGCGCCGCGCGCGCCACCGATTCCGTCGCCGCGTTCGCCGACCTCTGGTACGCCGACATCGTCAGCCGCACCAATAGCGAGCCGCGCAACATCCGGCGCGTGCTCGACAAGGACGTGCTGCCCGCCATCGGCGAGAAGCCCGTGGCCGACGTCACAATCCAGGACATCCTCGCGATCACGGACGCCGTGAAGGCTCGCGGCGCCGACCAGATGGCGCTGCAGACCCGCAACGTCATCAAGCGGCTGTTCGCCTACGCCATCGCGCGCGGCAAGACCCGCTTCAACCCGGCCGCCGCCATCGAGGCGCGCTTCATCGCGACGGCCCGTAGTCGCGACGTGGCACTGACACAGACGGAAATCGGCCAGCTACTGCGCGGTATCTACCAATCGTCCATTCGCCGCCAGCACAAGCTGGCCCTGCACCTGTTGGTCCTGTGTATGGTCCGCAAGGGCGAACTGATCGGTGCGCGTTGGGAAGAAATCGACTTCGACAAGGCGGAGTGGCTGATTCCGGCCGAGCGCATGAAGAAGGACAAGCCGCACCTGGTGCCGCTGTCGAAGCAGGCGATCGCGATGTTCGAGGAATTGAAGGGCCTCTCCAGCAAGTCCCAATGGGTGCTGCCAAGCCGGAATACCCTAAAGGAGCCGATCGCCCACAGCACCCTGAATCAGGCCATCCGTTCGCTGGACCTCGGCATCCGTGATTTCGTCATCCACGATTTCCGCCGCACTGCCTCGACGCAGCTTCACGAGGCCGGCTTCAACTCCGACTGGATAGAAAAGGCGCTTGCCCACGAGCAGAAGGGCGTCCGCGGCGTCTACAACAAAGCCGAATACCTGAACCAGCGCCGGGAGATGCTCCAGTGGTGGGCGGACCTAGTAGATGCCCAGATCGAGGAGGGGCGGAAGGTCGTCATCGGGCGGTTCGGGAAGGCGTTTCAGGCGGCGTGAACCGTTGGTCTGCGGCGCCGCCTTCTATCCTATTCCGCCAAGCTCCAATGCCTCGGTGTGTTCGCCGTCGACGAGCTTGTCGGCTGCCGCGACTCGGTAGCCCATCGCCCGATACCCGCGCTGGCGCTTGTCCCACATTCGCAGCAGCGCGGGGTGGCCGGCATCGACGAAGTCAATGATTCGCACGTCGCTCTTTGCAGCGTGTTGTCGGTGCAGTCGGCCGGCGTATTGCTGCAGCGTGCCTCGCCATGAAACCGGCATCGCCAACACCATCGTGTCGAGCGCCGGGTGGTCGAAACCTTCGCCGATCAACTTGCCGGTGGCCACCAAGACGCGCGGCGCGTTTTCTGGCAACGCGGCCAGGCACTCGATCACTGCGACCCTCTGCTTTTTCGACAGCCGTCCATGCAGCACGAACCGCACGGTTACCCGATCACTCAACGCACCGGCGATCGCCGTGACGTGTTCGGTGCGCTCGGTCAGCACCAACACCTTCCGGCCGAGCTGATAGGCGGTGGCGACTTCCCGCGCGATCGCACGAGTTCGCGACGCATCGCCCGCCAGCTGGCGGAACACATCCTGGATACCGGCGTCTGCCGGCACATCGATACGTCCTTCGCGGAGGTGGGGGATAACGGCAAGATCGTGGGGCGCATCGGCTGAAGGGTCCGCCTTGTAGCGGATCGGCCCGCACTGCATGAAGATGATCGGCTGCTGGCCGTCCCTCCGAATCGGCGTGGCCGTCAGGCCCAACACGAACTTCGCCTTCGCACGCTTGAGAATGGCATCGAAAGAGACGGCCCCCACATGATGGCATTCATCAACGATCACCTGCCCGTAGCGCTCCACCAGCGCGCTCACTTCACCCTTTCTCGACAGCGACTGCATCACGGCGATATCGATCTTGCCGGTGGGCTTGGACTTTCCTCCGCCGATGAAGCCGACGACGTCCTTGCCGACGCCTAGGAACGACTGCAGGCGCTCCTGCCACTGCTTCAGCAGTTCGGTGCGATGGACGAGAACCAGCGTGTTCACGCGTCGCTGCGCGATCACGGCAGCCGCCAGGACCGTCTTGCCGAAGGCGGTAGGCGCACAAAGCACGCCCGTTTCATGAATGAGCATGGCAGCAACAGCCGTTTCCTGGTCGCGCCTCAGCGAGCCGACGAACTCGACATCGATCGCGTCACCGGAAAGCCGCTCGTCGCGAATCTCGCACCGAATGCCATTCACGCGCAGCAGTTCCACGACTGCATCCAGGCAGCCCCTTGGCAACGCAATGTGCCTGGGGAAGTTCTCGGCGCAGCCGATCACGCGCGGCTTGTCCCACACCGACATTCGCATCGCCTGAGCGCGGTAGAACTCGGGGTTCTGGAAGGCCGCAAGCCGGATCAATCGATTCGCGAGTGATTGTGGGACCTCCGCCTTGTCGAAATAGATCAGGTTCGCGAGCGTCAGGGTCAATGCCTTCGGCATGTCTCCCGAAAGCCTGATGCCGTGGTCCGGCGCCCGCTTCCACGGCGTTGCCAGATCCTCGTCATCGATGAAGGTGACATCCAGCGGATGGACGCCACCGGTCGCGCGCAGGATCGTGGGCTCGATATCGAGCAGCGCCATGCGCCGTACTGAAGCAAGAAAAGCCCATTGGTCCACGTGCGGCTGTAGTGCGGCGTCCACGAATACGCTGAGCCCGCTTTCGCGAGGAGTCTTCTGCAGCGGCAAGGCAATCAGATTGCCGAAGCCGCCCTTTGGCATCGTGTCCTGGTTCGGAAACAACCGGTCGTACGAGGCCAACCGCAACTGTCGGGTACGTGCGCAGGTATGCGTGATGATCGCGGTTGCCAGCCGGCGCGCGTCCCGGGCCGGCACCGACATCGAGAAGAAGATCCAGGCGTGCGCGCCTTTGCCGGAACGCGAGATCTCGAGCGCAACTGGCACACCCAGCCCTTCGCACGATTGGGCGAAGGCCTTCGCGTCATCACGCCAATCTGATTCGTCGAAGTCGACGGCGATGAAGTGGCAGGTATCGTCGGAGAGCAGCGGGTAGATGCCGATCGTGTGCTTGCCGGCGAGGTGACCGAATATCACGTCATCGGAAACCGGAAGCAGCAGTCGGTGGGCGCAGTCACCGCACCTGATGCGCGGCTTCTCGCAGACGCCGGGGCGCCACTCATTGCCGCAGGCGGGAGCGTAGCCGGCCTTGCCCGACGACTTGCTCTCCCATCGGACGGGGTACACGTCCACGCGGCCACGAAACAGTTTCCGGAACAACGCCACCTTCTGTTCCGGGGAGAGCGTGCTGGATTCCGGTTCACGGACGGCCAATGGTGCCGCAGCCGATGGCCGCCATTGAATCCCGTGGGCATCGAGCAGCGCAGTGAGACGCGCGTTCTCAGCCTGCAGCGCCGCGAGCCGCTGCTGCTCGTTCACGGCGTCTCCATCTCCGCCGCCAATTCCTTCACGTATTCGCGGTAGCTGAACACCCGTCCCCGCTGCCGGCTCGTGAGTTCACCCACGACCGCGATGCGCTCCAGATGCGCCAGCGACTTGTTGACCGTCGCCGCCGTGAGTCCGGTGGCCTTCACCAGCGATGTTGCCGTCGCGATCGGCTGCCGCTGCAGCGCCTGATGCACGGCGAGCGCGGAGGGCGCCGCGCGCCCGAGACGGGCGATGCGGTCGCGGTCCGCATTCACCAGCGCCAGCAAGGTGTTCGCCGTCGCCACCGCCTGCGTCGCGCTGGCCTCGATGCCTTCGGCGAAGAAATCCAGCCAGCGTTCCCAATCGCCGCGCAGCCGCACTTCGTTCAGCAGCTCGTAGTAAAGCGCGCGGTGCTTCTTGAAGTACAGGCTGGGATAGAGCATAGGCTCGCGCAGCACGCCGTCGGCCACGAGCTGCAGCACGATCAGCAACCGACCGATGCGACCGTTGCCATCCAGAAACGGGTGGATGGTCTCGAACTGCACGTGCGCCAGCGCCGCCTTCAGCAGCGGCGGCACCGGCTCCGGTTCGTCGTTGAGGAACCGCTCCAGCGGCGCGAGGCATTTCGGCACCTCGTCGGCCGGCGGCGGAACGAACACCGCGTTGCGGGGCCGCGTGCCGCCGATCCACACCTGGCTGCGACGCAGCTCGCCCGGCGCCTTGGCCTTCCCGCCGGGATGCGAGAGCAGCACCCGATGCATGTCGCACACCAGCCGCGTACACACCGGCAGGCCGCCGCGCAGCCCTTCGAGGCCCTGCTCCAGCGCGGCGACGCAGCGGCTCACCTCGCGCGCATCCTCGACTGGCACGCCCGGCACCTCGTCGATCTCGTAGAGCAGCAGGTCCGCGAGCGAGGACTGGGTACCCTCGATCTGCGACGACAGCACCGCCTCCTTGCGCACGAAGCTGTAGAGCAGCAGCGCTGCATTCGGCAGCAGCGCGGTGACCGAGTCGAGCCGGCCCAGAGCCACCAACGCCGCGTCGAACCGATGGCGCAGCGCTGCCGACCAGACCAGCGGCGGTTCCGGCGGCAACGGCGCCGGGACGAAGGCCCGGAAGGCTTCGTCTGTGGTCGTCACCGTCTGGTAGTGGCCGGGTTGGGGTCGATGCATCGGGGTCGCCGAACCTAAAACAAGCACCGGTCTTATTTTAGGTTATGACGCAAAGCTAAATCTACAGTCTATGGCTTGGCCCACACTGCGCTGGAATCGTTTGGAATCTGATACCTTCAGCCTCCCAAGTCCAGCACAGCGAACCGCCCATGGCCGATGAGGTCCTGACCATCAAGGAAGCCGCCGCGCTCCTGAAGCTCGCCGAGAAGACCGTCTACACGATGGCCCAGGCGGGTGAGATCCCGGCTTTCAAGATCCGCGGCCAGTGGCGCATCACGCGCACCGAGTTCGATCGCTGGCTGGCGGCGCAGTCGCGCCAAGCAAAGGACGGTGGAGGCGCGCATGGCCGCTGACCACAACCAGTTCGCGAACCTGATCTGGCAGATCGCCGACCTGCTGCGCGGCCCCTACCTGCCTCCGCAGTACAAGCGCGTGATGCTGCCGCTGACGGTGCTGCGTCGCTTCGACTGTGTGCTGGAGCCGACGAAGGCCAAGGTGGTCGCCGAATACGAACGGGCCAGGGGCGGCAAGCTCTCTGGCGACGCGCTCGACACCAAGCTCAACAAGGTCGCAGGCCAGCGCTTCCACAATCATTCGCCGCTCGACTTCGCGAAGCTCAAAGGCGACCCGGACAACATCAACAAACACCTGGTCAGCTACATCAAGGGCTTCTCGGCCAACGTCCAGCGCATCTTCGACTACTTCGAGTTCGAATCCGAAATCGAGAAGATGCACGAGGCGAACATCCTCTACCTCGTCGTCTCGAAGATCGCCGACGTGGACCTGCACCCGTCGAACGTGCCCAACGAACAGATGGGGCTCATCTTCGAGAACCTCATCCGCCGCTTCAACGAGCTCGACAACACGACGGCCGGCGATCACTTCACGCCGCGTGAAGTCGTGCGGCTGATGGTCAACCTGCTCTTCATCCACGACGACAGGCTGCTGGCCACAGCGGGCACTGTGCGTAAGCTCCTCGACCCGGCCTGCGGCACCGGCGGCATGCTGGCCGAGGCGCAGCGCTACCTGCGCGAGCACAACACCGAAGCCAGGCTCTACGCCTACGGACAGGACTACAACAAGCCCGCCTTCGCCACGGCGGCGTCCGACATGCTCATGAAGGAAGTGAGCCACAACGGCGGCGGCGACAACATCCGCTACGGCGATATCTTCACCGAGGACCAGTTCCCGACCGAGACCTTCGACTACTTCCTGAGTAACCCGCCCTTCGGCGTCGACTGGAAGAAGCAGCAGGCGGTCATCGTCAAGGAACGCGACAAGCGCGGTTTCGACGGCCGCTTCGGCGCCGGCCTGCCGCGCGTGAACGATGGCGCCCTGCTGTTCCTGCAGCACATGTGGAGCAAGCGCGAGGACGTGAACCCGAAGGAGCGCAAGGAAGGCTCCCGGCTCGCGATCGTGTTCTCCGGCTCGCCAATGTTCACCGGCGGCGCGGGCTCGGGCGAGAGCGAGATCCGCAAGTGGCTGCTGGAGAACGATTGGCTCGAAGCCATCGTCGCCCTGCCGGAGGCCATGTTCTACAACACCGGCATCGGCACGTACGTATGGGTGGTGACCAACCGCAAGGAAAAGAGACGCAAGGGCAAGGTGCAGCTGCTGGACGCGCGCGATGTCTGGACGCCTGGAGGCAGTGAGGACAGCAAGCGCAGCCTCGGCGACAAGCGGCGACACATGACCGTTGCCCAGATCGATGAGCTGGTGCGCCTCTACGGCAAGTTCGAGGAGGGCGAGCGCTCGAAGATCTTCGACAACGCCGATTTCGGCTACACCCGCGTGACCGTAGAGCGACCGCTGCGCCTGCGCTACGAGATGACAACGGAGGACAAGGCTCGCTTCCTCGACGCCTGTCCGCATCTGCTCGATGACGTGCAGGCCATCGACAAGTCGCTCGGTCGTGAGCCTCGGCTGGACTGGCCGGCGGCTTGGGACGAGATCGAGGCGCTGCTGAAGAAGCGCGGCAGTCGCTGGAAGGCCACTGAGCAGAAGCTGTTCCGATCGGTCTTCACGCAGCGAGATGCGAAGGCCAAGCCCGTCCCGACGGGCGGCCGCGGTTCCGGCTTCGAGGTGGATGCGGACCTGCGAGACTTCGAGAACGTGCCGCTCAAGGAAGATGTGGAGGCGTACTTCAAGCGAGAAGTTGAGCCGCACGTCCCTGACGCATGGATAGACCGAAGCAAGGACAGGGTCGGCTACGAGATCAACTTCAATCGACACTTCTACGCGTTCACGCCGCCGAGGCCGCTCGCCGAAATCGACGCGGACTTAAAGAAAGCTGAGGAAGAAATCCTCCGGTTGTTGCGCGAGGTGACCGCGTGACCGCCAAGCGTACGTTCGAAACGCGGAGATTGAAGCACGTCGTTGAGCTTCAACGCATTCGCGCCGACGTCGTAGAAGGTCCCTATGTGGGACTAGAGAACATTGAATCGTGGACTGGGCGACTGAAGGCGACACCGGATACGGTACCGCCTTCTGAGGACCCGGTCGACGATAGCGTTGGTCAGTCACAGACAAACAGCTTTCAGTCCGGCGACATCCTGTTTGGAAAGCTGCGGCCGTATCTGGCAAAGGCATGGGTTGCGGACTTTGGAGGCCGATGCACTACGGAAGCGCTCGTCATGCGCGCAGAGCGTGTCGAGCCTCGCTACCTGCTCTATGTACTACTCCAACCTTCGTTCGTCGACGCGGTAGATTCGTCCACCTACGGGTCGAAGATGCCACGCGCTGAATGGGACTTCATCGGGACTGTTCCGGTCCCGGTGCCACCGCGGGCCGCACAGCGCGCAATCGTCGACTTCCTCGACGCGGAGGTCGGCGAGATTGATGCACTGGCCGCCGCCAAGCAGCGCGTGCTCGATCTGCTAGCCGAGAGGCGCAAGGCCATCATCGCCACGGCCGTCACGCGCGGACTCGACCCGAAGGTGACGCTGCACGACTCCGGTGTCCCGTGGTTGGGAGAGATCCCAGCGCATTGGGAGATCGAGCGCGCACGCTGGCTCTTCCGCGAGCGCGACGTGCGCTCTACGACCGGCGAAGAGGAGATGCTCACCGTCTCGCACCTCACGGGCGTCACGCCTCGGTCCGAGAAGGACGTCAACATGTTCGAGGCCGAAACGAACGAGGGCTACAAGCTCTGCGAGCCGGGGGACCTAGTTATCAACACGCTGTGGGCATGGATGGGTGCGATGGGCATCGCTCCTGTGAAGGGCATCGTCAGCCCTGCCTACAACATCTACAAGCCCGGCCCACGCCTCACCCCTTCCTATGTCGATGCGCTCGCTCGCCTCCCGGTGTTCGCCCAGGAGGTGACGCGCTACTCGAAGGGGGTCTGGTCCTCCCGTCTCCGCCTCTACCCTGAAGGCTTCTTCGAGGTGTACCTGCCGGTGCCGCCAAAAGCAGAGCAACAAGCTATCGCGAAGCACATCGCTCGCGAGTCTGAAAAGCTCGACGCCGTGCTGGTAGCGACGGAGCGAACTATTGGCCTCCTCAAGGAGCGCCGCTCTGCGCTCATTGCCGCCGCGGTGACGGGCCAGCTCGACGTGAGGGCGGCGGCGTGACCCGCGTGCAGGTCAGCCGGCAGCTTCTTCGGTGGGCCTGCGAACGCTCGCGAATCGACGAGTTCGAACTGGGCGTACGGTTCCCGCAGCTCGAAGACTGGGAGCGCGGTGAGAAGCAGCCGACGCTCAAGCAACTGGAGACGTTCGCCAAGGCGACACACACGCCAATCGGCTACTTCTTCCTGCCGGAGCCTCCGGTCGAGCGGCTACCTATTCAGGACTTCCGCACGGTTCGCTCGGGCTATTCACGGCCAAGCGCCGACCTTCTCGACACCATCTACGCGATGCAGCGTCGGCAGGACTGGCTGCGCGAAGAGCGACGAGAGGGTGACGGCGAACCGCTGGACTTCGTAGGCGGTGCTCGCCTTGCCGACGAGCCGGAAGCGGCTGGACGGGAAATGCGGCGGTTCATCGGTCTCGACGACGGTTGGGCGTCGGAAGTCCGAACTTGGACGGAGGCAGTGGGCGAACTGCGACGCCGCGTCGAGGCGCTCGGCGTCATCGCCGTCATCAATGGAGTGGTCGGCAACAATACTTCCCGCAAGCTTGACGTCAATGAGTTCCGCGGGTTTGCGCTCACCGATCCCTATGCCCCACTGATCTTCGTGAACGGAGCGGATGCAAAGTCGGCGCAGATGTTCACCTTGGCGCACGAACTGGCGCACGTCTGGTTAGGTCGCGAGGGCGAGGGGATCTCTGGCTTCGAGGGCATCTTCCCCGGCAATCAGCGTGTCGAGAAGTTCTGCGACCGCGCAGCCGCCGAATTTCTCGTGCCCGCTGCCGAGCTCAAGCGCGCGTGGCCGGCGGTGAAGCAGGAACGCGATGTGTTCGAGCGACTCGCGCGACAGTTCAAGGTCAGCCCCATCGTTGCCGGTCGCCGTGCCATGGATCTTCGCCTCATTGGGCGCGATGCATTCTTTAGGTTCTACACCGAATACACGCAGCGGGAGCGCGAGAGAACGAAGGCTTCGGGGGGCGGCGACTTCTACAACACGCAGAACACCCGTCTAGGCGCGACCTTCGCGCTCTCCGTGATGCGCGCAGCGCTGGAAGGCCGCCTGAGCTTCAAGGAGGCGTACGACCTGACCGGGCTGCGCGGTGGCGCTTTCCAGGAGTACGGACGCCGTCTTGGCGTCCCGCTGCCATGAAGAAGCCAGCGGTCTTCGTCCTCGATTCCGACGTCTTCATCGCAGCGAAGAACGCCTACTACGCCTTCGACATCTGTCCCGGCTTCTGGGACGCGATCATTCGGGCGCACGGCGAGGACCGCGCGCACAGTATCGACCGTATCAAGGCTGAACTGCTCGCGGGTCAGCCCAAGGAAGACCTCGTGCAATGGGTCAAGGGAAAGGTCCCGGCCGGCTTCTTCCACACCGCACAGTCAAAGGCTGTGCTCGACGCTTACGCTGAAATCGTGCTGTGGGTTCAGCGCAGCACCCAGTACCTAGATCGCGCCAAGGCGAAGTTCGCGACCGAGGCTGATGGCTGGCTCGTGGCCTACTCGATGGTTCACGGCACGACCGTTGTGACCAACGAGCAGCCAAGACCCGATTCGCGGAGCCGGGTGCTGCTGCCGGACGTGTGTGCGCAGTTCAAGGTGCCCTCAAGGGACACCTTCACGATGCTTAGGAGTCTGGCAGTGCAGCTCGTCCTTCCAGGGAACGGCGCCTCGTGACCCCGCAGTTCCCTTCAGGTGGCGGGCCAAACAGCTACCAGACCGAGGGTGGTCGTACGCACCGCGACTACTGGTTCGAGGCCGAAGGCGGCAAGTCGGAAGCTTGTAGGGGACCCTTGCGAATGCAAACGGAAGCGAGGAGCGCTTGCCGGTGGTGACGTTGTCCCGCCCGCCCACGATTGCTGAGTTGTACCTAGCCTTCCGGCAGGCAAAGACCGCTCTCTACTTCGAAAGGCGTGGGGTGGGACTCCTTGAGCTCGCGGCCTATGAACAGGATTTGCCGAAAAACCTAAAAGCGCTGCAGAGCAAGCTGGAGAAGAGCGCGTGGTTCGACAAACTACCCGTCGGTGAAACGTGGCTCGTTCCCAAGCGACTTCGCGTAGCCGACCAAGCGGGTGAAGGCGTTGTTCGCATCGGCCCGTCGCGCCGAAAAGATGGACGCCGCGCCATCGACGTCCAAATCAGGCTGACACCCCACCCGGAGTTTGCCGTTGCCGAGGTCCTGTACCTCTGGCGGTTTGGCGGGCTTCTTGATGCGTTGCTGTTGGATCAGGAGGTAGTTGGCTACAGACTTGACCTTCGAAATGGTGAGGTCGTGCCGCACAGACGCTGGCTATTCGAGTACTGGCCTACCCGATATCAGAAATTTCGAGCGGAGCCTCTAGAAGCTGCGAAAAGCGCTCTGGGTCGCGGGGAGGAGGCGCTGATCATTAATGGCGACCTCGCGAGCTTTTACGACACCGTAGAACCCTCGTTCATGCTCGGAGACCAGCTCCTCGCGGGATTGCTGGGCCTTGGCGCTCAAGACAGTGACATAAGGGAATACAGGCGCGCGACCGCATCGTTGCTAGCTGCGTACGGAAGATTTCGAGTCGAGGCAGGGCGTCGCGCAGCCACACCGATTGCAGTTGGTATACCGATCGGCGCATTGACTAGCCGGGTGGTCGCAAACCTATCTTTGGCGCCGCTGGATCGATTTGTCACGGCGCAATCCGGCGTCCTTTGCTATCGGAGATACGTCGACGACTTAGTGATCGTCGCAAAGGGTGGTGAGTTCGATACCGATAGCACCCGCCTGAAAACGATAAAGCGATTCCTCCCGCTACTTGATGGTGACGATGACGTCTTGCGGTTGGACGTCCACTTGCTGGGACGTGATGGCTCTGAGCTCCAATTGCAGAATGCAAAGGTCCGAGTCCACCACCTTGCTGGGGCGCCCGGCCTCGACTTCGTAGAAGCGGTTTCTTCGGATTTCGGCAAGGCCGTAAGTGAACGGCGAGCCTTTATCGACTCTGCGACGTTAGTGGGAGACGGTGTCACGCACCTCATACGGGCGGGCCAAGCCGAGGGATCACCTCTTCGAGTACTGCGAGATGCGGACCGCGCCAGACTTGAGCGCTTCGCGCTGTCGACGAGTTTGCACTCGCTCGAACGAGTATCTAGCCTCATTGGCCACGAAGAAGCTCAGGAGATCGTTCGGGGATGCCTTGAGCGCGTCGGTCGGGTACTCGACTCTGAGGACAACTGGGTTTCTGACTTTGATGTCTCGCTGCGGCTGCTCAAGCTGGCGATCAGCACCGGGGATTGGAAGTCCGCGACGGAACTGCGGGAGCGCATGGACCGCATATGGGGCACGGTAGATTCACTTCGCGCTGCTACCACGACACTCTACTATCGAGGGTGTGAACTCCCACCCGGAAGGATCGCGCCCTGGACCTGGCTACGGAACTATCTGCATGAACGCCGGCTAGAGGCCATTAGTTCATCCTTGCCGATAGGCATGAATGCCGCCCAGATTGAGAGCCGCATTCCCAAGGGCCTTGTAGTAAGGACAAGAAGAGTTGGAGCAACAGTACTGCGGCGGCGAGCTGAACAGCTCGCCGCTGCTGATCTGCGCTCGCGGGATCGCGAAGACGACGCTCAGCTTGATTTTCATTCGGTTGAGATAGATCGGAGCTGGCTGCGCAAGGAGTTAAGGGTTGATCTCGAGCTTTCGGCCCGCCTAGCGGTGATAGACCAGTTTCTTGAGCGTTGCGAAGAGCTAGGCGATCGCCCGTGGCTCATGCCTGCCGCCCGACTCTTCCTCTGCACGCGCCCTCCGTCGTACTTCGACATCGCGCGTCGATGGCTGTATCGCGTCGAGAAGGACGGCTTTGCGCCCGACGTGTTCACACACTTGCTCGAAGTCGTCAACGCAGTTCGTGGGACAGAGTACCGCGACCCTGTGGGCCAAGTGATTGATCGAAGCACCGTGTTCATCGATTCATTTCCGGCAGCGGAGCCGGACGTGGGTACCTCCTCTCCACCAGATCCACGCATCATCCTCGGCAATCTCCAGATCTCTGATCGGGCGTGGGCCGCTGCGGCAACTCGAATTGCAAGCCCGCCCTACAACGCCCCGATGCTGACGCGGGACCGGCTTCAGGGGATCGCGATTGTGCTCGACAAGGCGACCCGCGTTGCGCGCGGCCACGTCCCAGCAGTCTTGGTGCTTCCCGAACTTTCGTTGCCACGCCGGTGGCTTCGGGCCGTATCGAACCACGTTGTTCGACTTGGCAAGTTCGGCTTGATCGCCGGGCTTGAATACCTACACGACCCGAAGCAACCCCATGTGCACAATCAGGTAGTCGCAGTGCTACCTGGGCCGTTCTCGTCGGCAGCAACATGGCCCTGGACGAAACGCTTGCCGGCGCGAGAGGAGGCAATTCAGCTCGCAAAATTGAAACCACCCGTCTCGTTCTCACCCATACCGTCCACCAGCTTGCCGCGAACGGTCGTGAAATCGGCACTGGGTTCACTATCGGTGTTGATATGTAGCGAGCTACTCGAGGCGCGGCGCGTGGCGGATCTACTTGGGCGCATTAACGTGGTGCTTTGCCCGGCTTGGAACACCGACACGTCCTCGTACGACCACCTGATTCAGTCTGTCGGGTTCCAACTCCATTCCATCATTGCCATTGCAAACAACGGACACTACTCGGATTGCCGAGCGTGGGCGCCTCGCACAGAGCGGTGGGAGCGAGACCTATGCCGGCTGATCGAACGGGATGTGGACGACGTTGTCCACGTCGACATTCCGCTGGCGCAGCTCGTCGCTTTCCACAACGGCGTGCCTAACAAGAGATGGCGCCCTCTGCCACCGGACTGGCCATGACGCACGCCTGCGAGATCGACTCCTCATTGCGCGAATGGAAGCTCGTACGCTCGGCGGAGGAGCGCCAGCGATGACAACGGAGACCAACGGCATGCTCAACGGTGAGCTAATTCTCTACCGCACCGCAAACGACTCCGTGCGCGTCGAAGTACTTTACGAAACAGAGACCTTCTGGCTCGACCAGCGACGGATGGCCGAGCTATTCGGGGTAGACGTCCGTACTGTCAACGAACATCTGCGCAACATCTATGACAGCGCCGAGCTTTCGGAAGGGGCAACTCTCCGGAAAATCCGGATGGTTCGAATTGAGGGCTCCCGCGAAGTCGCCCGCGACATTGCGTTCTACAACCTCGACGCCATTATCTCAGTCGGCTACCGGGTAAATAGCGCGCAGGCGACCCAGTTTCGAATTTGGGCCACGCAGACGTTGCGGGAGTTTATCGTCAAGGGCTTCGTGCTCGACGATGAGCGGCTGAAGCTGAACAAGCGCTTCGGCAAAGACTACTTCGACGAGCTGCTCGAACGGATCCGCGAGATCCGGGCCAGCGAGCGTCGCTTCTACCTGAAGATCACGGACATCTACGAGCAGTGCAGCATCGACTACGACGCGCAGGCCGAGACGACCAAGACCTTTTTCAAGACCGTGCAGAACAAATTGCACTGGGCTGTGACTGGCAAGACGGCTGCAGAAATCATCGCCGACAGGGCGGATGCTTCGAAGCCGTCGATGGGCCTCACCACCTGGAAGAACGCCCCGAAGGGCAAGATTCTCAAGACGGACGTCGGTGTCGCCAAGAACTACCTGATCGAGACGGAGATCAAGGAGCTTGAACGCATTGTCTCGATGTACCTGGACTACGCGGAGAACCAGGCCGCCCGCCAGATTCCAATGAGGATGGCCGACTGGACAGAGCGCCTCGACGCATTCCTGCAGTTCAATGAGTACGAGGTGCTCGCCAATGCGGGAAAGGTCTCTGCGGAGATAGCCAAGCGCCTCGCAGAGGAGCAGTTCGATCAGTTTCGCGTGCGACAGGACCGCGAGTTCGAGAGCGACTTCGAAGCCGAGGTGAAGCGGCTCGAATCAAAGCGCACGTCCCGACGCAAGAAGGACGAGCACGAATGACCGTATCGCGCCATTCCGAAGGTGCCTTCGAGACGGTAATCGAGCACTACCTACTCAATCACGGCTACGTAGCTGTTCCAGGCGAAGGTTTCGACAGGGAACGCGCCATTTTTCCCTCCGCGGTGCTGGACTTTATCCGGGAGACCCAGCCGAAAGAATGGGCGAAGCTGGAGACGCTGCACGGCGTGAAGACCGGCGAGCAGATCCTCGGCGACCTCTGCAAGTGGATGGATGCCAACGGCTCGCTGGCCACCCTGCGCCATGGCTTCAAATGCTACGGTCGAACGCTGTTCGTCGCGTACTTCAAGGCTGCGCATGAGCTGAACCCGGAGCTGGAAGAGCGCTACTCGCGGAACCGCCTTGGCCTGACACGGCAGCTGCATTTCTCGACGCGATCCGAGAAGTCACTGGACGTGACGCTGAGTGTCAATGGCATTCCCGTGGCGACGCTCGAACTGAAGAATGCCATGACGGGCCAGACCGTCGAGCACGCACGCCGCCAGTACAAGCAGGATCGCGATCCGCGCGACCCGATTTTCGAGTTCAAGAAGCGCACCCTCGTGCACTTTGCGGTCGATACCGACGCCGTGCTGATGACGACCCGCCTTGCAGGCAGCGCCACGCACTTCCTGCCTTTCAACAAGGGCGATGGTGGCGGCGCCGGGAATCCGCCGGACCCGCAAGGGCGCAGCTACCGCACGGCGTATCTCTGGGAGGAAGTCCTCGCGCGGGACAGCCTGCTCGACTTGCTTGCCCGCTTTCTGCACCTGCAGATCGATGAGAAGCGCGACGAGCAAGGCCGCAAGGTGAAGACGGAGCAGTTGGTGTTCCCGCGCTACCACCAGCTCCAGGCCGTGCGGTCGCTGGTCGCGGCGGCGAAGACCGAAGGCCCCGGCCACAACTATCTGGTCGAGCATTCGGCGGGCAGCGGCAAGAGCAACACGATCGCCTGGCTGACGCACCGGCTGGCGTCATTGCACGACGACAGTAACAGCCGCGTCTTCGACAGTGTCATCGTCATCACTGATCGCGTGGTGCTGGACCAGCAGCTGCAGGACAACATCTACCAGTTCGAGCACAAGCAGGGCGTGGTGCAGAAGATCGACGAGAGCTCTCGCCAGCTCGCCGAAGCGCTTACGAGCGCAGTGCCGATCATCATCACGACGCTGCAGAAGTTTCCGTTCGTGTCGCGTCAGCTACTCAAGATGGCCGAGGAGCGGGGCGATGCGGGCAGCGGACGACTGCAGACCCGGCGCTGCGCCGTGGTCATCGACGAGGCGCACAGCTCGCAGGGTGGCGAGACCGCCACCGAACTGAAGGGCGTGCTCGGCGGGGAGGACCTGCACGAAGAAGCCCGGCGGCAAGCTGCGGAAGACGGTGCCGAGGACATGGAAGAACTCTATCGCAGCATGGCCCAGCGCGGCCGGCAGGCGAACCTGAGTTTCTTCGCCTTCACGGCCACCCCGAAGCACAAGACGCTAGCCGTCTTTGGGCGGAACGGGCAGCCGTCCCACCGCTACACGATGCGGCAGGCCATCGAGGAAGGATTCATCCTCGATGTGCTGCGCAACTACACGACGTATGCGACGTATTTCCGGCTGCTGAAGGCCTGCGATGAGGACCCCAACGTCGAGCGCAAGAAGGCGGCACGCGCGCTGGCCCGGTTCATGAAGCTGCACCCGCACAACATCGCTCAGAAGACCGAGGTGATGGTGGAGCACTTCCACGCCGTCACCCGGCACAAGATCGGTGGCCGGGCCAAGGCGATGGTGATCACCGGATCGCGTCTCGAAGCGGTCCGCTACAAGCAGAGCTTCGACAAGTACATCAAGGCCAAGGGCTACGCCATCAAGTCGCTGGTCGCGTTCTCGGGTCAGGTGCAGGACGAGAAGCTGCCCGGCGTCGCCTACACCGAAGAGGGCATGAACGACGGCCTGCGAGCGAAGGAACTCCCCGAACGGTTCGCGACGGCGGAATTCCAGGTGCTGCTCGTCGCCGAGAAGTACCAGACCGGCTTCGACCAACCGCTGCTGCACACGATGTACGTGGACAAGCGGCTGGCGGGAATCCAGGCAGTCCAGACCCTGTCGCGCCTGAATCGCATCCATCCGCTGAAGGACGATACGTTTGTCCTGGACTTCGTGAATGATCGCGAGGAGATCCGCCAGGCGTTCAAGACGTACTACGAAGGCGCCGAAATCGGCGACGCCGTTGAACCGGCCCGGCTGTATGCGATCAAGAGCGAACTCGACGTCGCGGGCATCTACCTCGCCGAAGAGGTAGCGCGATTCAGCGAGGTGTACTTCAAGCCAAGACAGAAGCAGAGCCCGCTGGATCATCAGACGATGAACGCGGCACTCGATCCGGCCGTGTCGCGGTTCAAGGCCCGGATGGACGACGACGCGGATGAGGCGGAGCTGTGGCGCGGCAAGCTGCAGGCGTTCCTGAACCTGTACGGCTTCCTGAGCCAGGTGATCCCGTATCAGGATTCCGACCTGGAACGCCTGTACGTCTTCCTGCGGCACCTCTCGACCAAGCTCCCGCGCCGTTCGAGCGGCGAGGGCTACCAGTTCGACGACGAAGTGAAGCTGGAGTACTACCGGCTGCAGAAGATCAGCGAGGGCTCCATCGCCCTCAAGGACGGGGAAGCTCGGAAGCTCGACGGACCGACGGAAGTTGGCAGCGGAGCGCTTCGCGAGCAGCCCGTGCCGCTGTCCCAGCTCATCGATGTCGTCAACGACCGTTTCGGTACGGACTTCAACCAGGCCGACCAGCTCTTCTTCGACCAGATCGTCGAGGCGGCGATGGCGGATGACGGACTGCGCCGCGCCGCCGCCGTGAATCCCGGCGACAAGTTCGAGCTGCTCTTCAAGAACGTCCTGGAGAAGCTCTTCGTCGACCGAATGGACCAGAACGAGGACATCTTCGTCCGGTTCATGAACGACGCACCGTTCCAGAAGGTCGTCACTACCTGGATGGCGGAAGAGGCCTATCGGCGTCTTCGGGTGGACGAGCCGGCGACCGCCAGACCGAAGTTGCGGCTGGTCGAAGGCGCCCCGCGCGAGCGCTATGTCCGGTGCGTGCCGCTCGTGCCGCTGAAGGTCGCCGCCGGGGCCTTCGGTAACCCCCAGCACGTCGTCGATACCGACTGGCAATGGGTCGAGCCGGGCACCGACCGGCCGCTGCGCAGTGGAATGTTCGTCGCGCAGGTGGTTGGGCAGTCGATGGAGCCTGCGATACCCGACGGCTCGTACTGCCTGTTCGCCGCCCCGGTCGCAGGCTCGCGCCAGGGCCGTACCGTACTCGTGCAGCTACGCAGCGCCGTGGACCCGGAAACCGGCCACAGCTACACCGTGAAGCGATATGAGAGCGAAAAGACCGCCGACGGCGATACCTGGCGGCACACCCGGATTGTACTGAAGCCGAACAATCCCGCGTTTGCGCCAATCGAGCTGCAAGACAGCGAAGAGGGCGCGGTGCAGGTGATCGCCGAACTCATCGAGGTCCTGGGAACGGCGGCACCTGACCGGTGAGCGTCGCGTGCTCGCTCGATGGTAGCGGGGACCTATGCGACATGCAGGGACCCGGTGCGGCGCGGTGATGCTGGATGCGTCCCGCCACCCAGCTCTGCACCTCCGACTCAACCCACCCGACGGCGCGGGCACCGATCCGCACCCGGCACGGGAACCGGCGCTCGGCTTCGAGTTGATAGATCATCGAGCGGCCGAGGCCCGTCACTCTGCAGACCTGCGGCAGTCGCAGGATCTGCGCGCCGATGAATCCCTCGGGTTGATCCGTGTTCGAGCTGCTGTGATGCATTCGACGTGGTGCCTCGGCTGATTGTCAGCGTGAGGCAAAGACTACGCGGCGCGGGGGACTGAGCGAGAGACCGGGATTGCAGGCAAAACCCGGCAATACCCCGCAAGGCGCGAACGTCGACTCCAAGGCGGAAGTCGACACGGGGTACTGAATTGGCGGTAGTGCAGGATAGCCATCGGCTTAGCATTGGGGCCACATTGGGCCACAACGCTAGCGCGCGGCGAAAAGATGGCATCTGGCAGGCGTGGGTGAGTTCTGCACCGGTGCCCCCATAGGTGCCCCATTTCCGCGAGTCGTCTCGCGTAGACTGATGCGCTATCAGAGACCTACGTCAACCCTCAACCTTCTGCATCGGACTCTACCCCCAGCGTCACAACCCATATGCCGACGCTGGGCGCCTACCGCGCCACCCCCGTCTCCCACGCCGCGCGCAGCTCCTGCCCGCAGCCCGCCGAGGCGAGGCCCTGCTGGATCTCGCCGTTGGCCAGGGCGAAGCGGGAGATGACGCCGTAGTACTTCCTGTCGGCGTCGATCCAGGGGTAGAAGCCGAAGGCGCCGGGGCTGCTGAAGGCGCCATCGCCGTCCTGGGGGTCGTCCTCCACCCAGTGGGCGATGGAGTAGTGCCACTGCACGGTGACGGCGGGGCTGTGCACGGCGTTGCAGCCGGTGCCGAGCACCCAGGCGCAGACCGGATGGCTGCCGAGCGCCTCGCGCATGCCGAGATCACCTCGCAGGACGGCACGCAGCAGCAGCGCATAGTCGCTGGCGCGGGCGGCGATGCCGCCGGCGAGCAGCGGCTGGGTGTACTGCAGGCTGACGCCGGGCACGCCGAGGCCGGCGACGATGGCGGGGCCGAGGTCGGCGGTGTCGAGGTCGTTGATCTCCGGCTGGAAGAAGCCGGCGTGGTTTTCCTCGTGGCCGGAGTTGTAGTCGAAGAGGCCGTCGGTGGACGGATCGTAGCTGGAGAAGGTTTTCCCGGGCGTCGAGGACGGCAGCGTCAGGCAATGCTCGATGCTGTTGGCGCCGCTCGCCGGTGGCGTGCAGGTGGGGCTGCTCGTGGAGGTATCCATGTAGGTGTAGCCGCTGGTGAAATTCAGGAAGCGGATGTCGTCGGGGCTGAGGTTCGCGGCGCCGCCGCGCCTCTGCACCACGTACATGCCGTAGATCCATTTCGATGCCGAGGCGATCGGCCAGCGGGTGACCGCGGTGACCGGCGTGCCGCCGGCCTGCGTCGAGCTGCCGCCCGCCAGCGCCGCGTCGCCGTTGCCGATCTCCCAGTAGAAGGGCTGGATGGCGGTGCAGCGCGCGTTGGTCCCGGCGGTCTGGGTGACGGCGGCGACGCTGTTGGGCGTGGGCGGGCCATCGTCGTCGGCGGCGGGTGGACCGAGGGCCGGGGAGCCGCCGCCGCCACCGCAGCCCGCCAGGGCGAGCAGCAGCAGTCCGGGGAGGATGGGGCGGCAGCGGTTCAGGCGATCAGCGGTGGGCGGGTTGAGCATACGGGTTCCTGCCGGACATCGACAACGGAATCAACGAGCCGGCGCTGCCCGGGTTGACAGGCAGGCGGGCGCCGGCCCGCCGCCCGGGGCGGGCGCTCGCGCCACGGCCCGTCCCGGGCTCATATAGCATGCGAGCCCCGCCGAGTCCGTCAGAATGTCCACCATGACCTCATCCGCCACCGAGCCCGTCCCGTCCTTCGCCGATCTCGGCCTCGCCCCGCCGCTGCTCAAGGCGCTGGCGGAGGTGGGCTACGAGTCCCCTTCGCCGATCCAGGCCGCCACCATCCCGCTGCTGCTCGCCGGTGTGGACATCGTCGGCCAGGCGCAGACGGGCACGGGCAAGACGGCGGCCTTCGCGCTGCCCGCGCTCTCGCGGCTCGAGCCGGCCCGACGCGAGGTGCAGGTGCTGGTGGTCGTGCCGACCCGCGAGCTCGCCATCCAGGTGGCGGAGGCGTTCCAGAAGTACGCCGCCCACCTCAGGGGCTTCCACGTCGTGCCGGTCTACGGCGGCCAGAGCTACGAGCCGCAGCTTGCAGCGCTGCGTCGTGGTGCGTCCGTCGTCGTCGGCACGCCCGGGCGGCTGATCGACCACCTCGGGCGCGGCACGCTGCAGCTGGCGGCGGTGCGCACGGTGATCCTCGACGAGGCCGACGAGATGCTGCAGATGGGCTTCGTCGATGCCATCGAGGAGATCCTCGGCCAGGCGCCGCCGGAGCGCCAGGTGGTGCTGTTCTCGGCGACCATGCCGGCGCCGATCCGGCGGATCGCCAGGAAGCACCTGCGCGAGCCGCGGGAAATCACCATCCGCGCGAAGCCGGGCACGGCCGCGAAGACCCGCCAGCGCTACTGGCTGGTGGACGGGCTGCACAAGCTCGATGCGCTGACCCGCATCCTCGAGGTCGAGCCCTTCGATGCCATGCTGGTGTTCGCGCGCACCAAGCTCGCCACCACCGAGCTGGCGGAGAAGCTGGAGGCCCGCGGTTTTGCCGCGGCGGCACTGAACGGCGACATGGTGCAGGCCCAGCGCGAGCGCACCATCGCCCAGCTCAAGGCCGGGAAGATCGACATCCTCGTGGCGACGGATGTGGCTGCCCGCGGCATCGATGTGGAGCGCATCGGCCATGTCGTCAACTTCGACCTGCCCTACGACGTGGAGTCCTATGTCCACCGCATCGGGCGCACCGGGCGTGCGGGGCGCAGCGGCGAGGCGATCCTGTTCGTCGCGCCGCGCGAGCGCAACATGCTGCGGCTGATCGAGCAGCACACGCGCCAGCCCCTCGAGCCCCTGCGCCTGCCGACGCTGGGCGATGTCAACGCGAAGCGCGTGGCGAAGTTCAAGGCCCGCATCCTCGATGCGCTCGGCCGCGGGGATGCCACGCCCTACCGCGGCATCATCGACGAGCTGGCGCGGGAGAGCGGCGCGGATGCCGCGGACCTGGCCGCCGCGCTGGCGAGCCTCGCCCAGGGCCGGACACCGCTGCTGCTGGCGAAGCCTGCCGCGGAGCCGGCCGGCGAACCGGCATCCGCCGGTTCAAGGCCGCGCCGTGCGCAGGCGGACGAGGAAACCCGCCGGCCGCGCGGCCCGCGCCACGAGGAACAGCAGCTGTACCGGCTCGCCGTCGGCCGCAGCCATGGCATCCAGGTGGGCAATATCGTCGGTGCCATCGCCAACGTCGGCGGCATCCACGGCTCGGACATCAACGGCGTGGACATCCAGCGCGAGGAGACCTTCGTGCGCCTGCCCGCGGGCCTGGCGCCGGAAACCCTCGAGCGCATCGCCGAGGTGAAGATCCGCGGGCGCCTGCTGGCCATCAGGCCGGTGACGACGGGCCCGGCCGCCGGCCGGAAGAAGAAAAAATACTGAGCGTCGCCCCGGCCCCGCGGGTTGTCGCCTCGGCTGGACCGGCGGTGGCCGGGCCAGCGGGGCGCCGCTCCCTCAGAGTTCCCCGATCGCCCGGCGCTGGCGCAGCTCGCCGAGCACGACGTCGAGCAGGGCGTTGTCGTGGTTGGCCACCGCCTGCAGGCGCAGGGCTTCGGCATCGAGCACGACGGTGCTGGTGGCCAGGCCCACGCCGTACTGCTCGCGCCCGACCCGCAGGTTCTCCTCGGCCTGGTCCACGGCCTCGCGGGTCAGCGGCACGCGGGCCTGCGCCTCGCGCAGCGCGAGCCAGGCTTCCCGCACCTCGAGTGCGATGCGTGACTGGAGATCGTTGTGCTCGCGGGCCGCGGCGCGGCTGGCGCTGCGCAGCGCGCTGGCCCGCTCGCGGATGCGCCCGCCGTCCCAGAGCGTCCAGGAGAAGCCGAGGCCGAGCAGGCCGAAGTCCTCGCTGTCGAGCACCTGGTTCTCGAGGTGCTGGTAGTCGGCGATGAGGCCGAACTGGGGCAGGTGACTGGCGCTCTCGCCGCGGGCCTGCTCGGCGAGCGCCTGCGCCTGCGCGGCGGAGCCGGCGAGTTCTGGCCGGTGTGCCAGGGCGCGTTCGACCAGCTCGTCCACCGGGCCCGCGACCGGCGCGGCTTCGGCGATGTCCTCGAGCGGGGCCTGCCGGTCCAGCGGCTGTCCGAGCAACCGGTTGTAGGCTGCCAGGGCCAGCTGCTGCCGGCTGTCGGCACGCAGCCGCGCCTGCCCGGCATCAGCCAGCGTCACGCGGGCCGCCAGCCAGTCGTTGCGTGGCACCGCCCCGCGCTCGAGCATCACCGCCACCTCGCCGGCGTGGGCTTCGAGGCTTGCCACCGCGGACTCCGCCGCCCGCAGCGCACGTCTGGCCCGCAGCACGTCGATGTACGCGGTGGCCACCCGCAGGCGCAGGTCCTGCGCGTAAGCCTGTGTGCCGAAGCCGGCCCCGAGGGCCACCTGCCGGGCGGATTCGATGCCCGCCGTGATGCGCCCACCCGTGTAGAGCGGCAGCTCCAGGCGCGCCCGGCCCATGAGGAAGTTGTCGTGGCTCACCAGCTCGGGCGAGGTGAAGGTGCTGCTGCCGAAGGGAAAGCGGAACGCCGGGGCATCGCCGAAGCGCTGCCAGCTGCCGTCGATGCTGAGCTTCGGCAGGCGCTCGGCGCGGGCGGCGGCCTCCTCTGCCTGCCCGGCTTCCGCCCGGCTGTGCAGGGCAGCGAGTCCGGCATCGTTTTCCGCAGCCAGCTGCCAGGCTTCAGCCAGCGTTTCCGCGCCCGCGGTGCGCAGGGCCAGCAACACCAGGGGTGCGGCCAGTCGCCACAGACTCGCCGGATGAACCGTCATGGGGCCTCCCTTGCGGCGCTGGCCGGCCGCCGGCTGCGCCAGGCGAAATACAGCACCGGGATCACCACCAGCGTCAGCAGCGTGGAGACGAGGATGCCGAAGATCAGCGACACCGCCAGCCCGTTGAAGATGGGATCGTCGAGGATGAACAGGGCGCCGCTGATGGCCGCGAGCGCGGTGAGCAGGATCGGCCGGGCGCGGATGACCGCGGCATCGACCACCGCCCGCTCCAGCGGCTCGCCCCGCGCCAGCTCGTCGTCGATGAAGTCCACCAGCAGGATGGAGTTGCGCACGATGATGCCGGCCAGCGCGATCATGCCGATCATCGAGGTGGCGGTGAACTGCGCGCCGAGCAGCGCATGGCCGGGCATGACGCCGATGATGGTCAGCGGGATGGGCGCCATGATGATCAGCGGCATGAAATACGAACGGAAGTGGGCGACGATCAGCAGGTAGATCAGCACCAGGCCCACCGAGTAGGCGATACCCATGTCACGGAAGGTCTCGTAGGTGATCTGCCACTCGCCATCCCACTTGATGGCCAGCCGGTTGGGGTCTTCGGGGGTACGGATGAAGAGCTGATCGGGCTTCAGCCCCGAGGGCAGGCCGCGGTCCAGCTGGCCGACGAGGTCGAACATGCCGTAGAGCGGGCTGTCGAGCCTGCCGGCCATGTCGCCGGTGACGAAGACCACCGGCAGCAGGTCCTTGTGGTGGATCGCGCCATCCCAGGGCAGGCGTTCCACGCGGGTGACCGCCGAGAGCGGCACGAGTGCGCCGGTCGTGGCGCGCACACCGAGTTCGAGCACCGGATCGAGGCCGGCCTTGTCGGCCCTGCCGAGGCCGATGCGCACCGGAATCGGCCGCCGTTCGCTGCCCTCGTGCACGTACACCGCATCGAGGTCGCGCAGCCCGGTGGCGAGTGCGCTGGCCACCGCGGCCTGCGCCACACCGAGCAGCGCCGCCTTCTCGCGGTCGATGGACACCACGAGGCGTTCGGCGGCTGCTTCGGTGGAATCGTCCACGTCGACGATGTCGGCCGTCTGCTCGAACAGCGTGCGCAGTTCGCGGGCCGCGGCCCGCTGGGCGGCGTAGAAGGGCCCGTAGACCTCGGCGACGATGGGCGCCTGCACCGGCGGGCCGGGCGGGACTTCCACCACCTGCACCGAGGCGCCGTGCCGGCGGCCGATGGCGGCGAGCGCCGGGCGCACGGCCAGCGCGATCTCGTGGCTGGCGCGGTGGCGCTCGTGCTTGTCGAGGAGGTTGACCTGGAGATCGCCGAGCTCGGGGCTGGCGCGCAGGTAGTACTGGCGGACCAGGCCGTTGAAGTTGATCGGCGCGGCCGTGCCCGCATAGGCCTGGTAGTCGCGCACCTCGGGCACGGTTTCGATCACCCGCGAGAGCTCGTCCAGCACCCTTGCGGTGCCTTCCACCGGCGTGCCCTCGGGCATGTCCACGATCACCTGGAATTCCGACTTGTTGTCGAAGGGCAGCATCTTGAGGACCACCCACTGCAGCCCCGCGAGGCCCAGGGCAAACACGATCGCCAGCCCCAGGCCTGCATAGAGCCGGTGGCGCCGGGCGCGGGCCCGCTCGCCGTGGAGGAAGGGCAGCATGATCCGCTCGAACCCGCGGTGCAGCCGGCTGTTTGCGTTTGCGGGCGCGGGGGCGGCCCCGGGGCGGGCGGTGGCCAGCAGGTGACCCGACAGCCAGGGCGTGAACACCAGCGCCACCGCGAGCGAGATCAGCATGCCCATGCTGGCGTTGATGGGAATCGGACTCATGTACGGGCCCATGAGCCCGCTGACGAAGGCCATGGGCAGCAGGGCGGCGATGACGGTGAAGGTGGCGAGGATGGTCGGCCCGCCGACCTCGTCCACCGCGGCGGGGATCATGGCGAGGAAGCTGCCGCCATCGAGATGCTGGCGGCGGTGGATGTTCTCGACGATGACGATGGCGTCGTCGACGAGGATGCCGATGGAGAAGATCAGCGCGAACAGCGACACCCGGTTGATGGTGAAGCCCCAGGCCCAGGAGGCGAACAGCGTGGCCGCCAGCGTGACGATCACCGCGGCGCCCACCACCAGCGCCTCGCGCCGGCCCATGGTGACCAGCACCAGCACCACCACCGAGAGCGTGGCGAACAGCAGCTTCTGGATCAGCTTCTGCGCCTTGTCGTTGGCGGTCACGCCGTAGTTGCGGGTCTCGGTGATCTCCACGCCCGCGGGAATCCAGGTGTCGCGCAGCATCTGCACCCGCGCCAGCACCGCGCGGGTGACATCGATGGCGTTCTCGCCGGGCTTCTTGGCGATCGCCAGGGTCACCGCCGGCGCGTGGCGCACCTGCCCCGCACCGGCGGGGGTGGCCGCCCCGGTGCCGTGCCAGGCAAAGCTCTGCGGCGGGTCGGCGCCGCGGCTCACCGTGGCGACATCCTGCAGGTACACCGGCCGGCCGTTGCGCAGCGCCACCACCAGCGAGGCGACCTCGGCGCTGCCGGCGAGGAAGCTGCCGGCCTGCACCGGGGTGAGCCGGTCGCCACCGACGACGACACCCGCCTGCTCGGCCCGGCCCGCGGCCTCGAGCGCGGCGGCGAGTTCATCCACCGACAGCCCGACCTTCGCGAGCTTCTGCGGATCGAGGTCGACCCGCACCACGCTGTCCGGGCTGCCGATGGCGTAGACATCGCGGGTGCCGGGCACGCGCTTGATCTCGGCCTCGATCGAGCGGGCCACCTGGCCGAGCTCGAAGCCGCCGCGCGCGGGGTCGCGGGTCCACAGCGTCAGAGTCAGCACCGGCACGTCGTCGATGCCCTTGGGCTTGATCAGCGGGGGCAGCACCCCGGCGCCGGGCGGCTGCCAGTCCTGGTTGGAATAGACCGCGTTGTACAGGCGCACGATGGCAGCGGTGCGCTCCTCGCCGACCCTGAACTGCACCGAGAGCACGGCCACGCCGGGCCGCGATACCGAGTAAATGTGCTTCACCCCGGCGATCTCGCCCAGCACCTTCTCCATGGGCGAGGCCACCAGGTTTTCCACCTGGGCGGCGCTGGCGCCGGGAAAGCCGATGATGATGTTGGCGAAGGTGACGTTGATCTGCGGCTCCTCCTCGCGGGGCGTCACCAGCACCGCGAACACGCCGAGGAGCAGCGCGGTGAGCGCCAGGAGCGGGGTGAGTTCCGAGTGCAGGAAGAACCGCGCGATGCGGCCGCTGATGCCGGGGTCCGCGCCCATCACCGCGTGCGGACCCCGCCGCCCCCGGCTTCGATGGCCCGGAGTGCCGCCTGCGGGTCGAGCGCGAGGCGCTCGCCGCCGGCGAGCCCGGCGAGGATTTCCACTTGCCCGTCGCTGGCGGCGCCGGTGCGCACCTGGCGCAGGCTGATCCGGCCGTCCGCATCGACGACGTACACCGCGGTGACCTCGCTGCGGGTGAGGATGGCGGTGGCGGGCACCCGCAGCCGTGGTTCCTCGCCGGTCACGATGCCCACCCTGACGAACAGGCCGGGGTAGACATCCCGGATGCCGGCGGGGAGATCGAGCCGTGCGCGCACCGTGTTCGTGGCGGTGTCGACTTCGGGGAAGACGGTCACGGCAGTGGCCTCGATGCGCCGCCCGTCGACGTACACCGCGGCCTTGCCGGCCGCACGCAGCGGGCCGGCGAGTGCCTGCGGCAGGTCGCAGACCACCCGCAGCCGGCCGGCGGCATAGGTGCGTATCAGCGGTGTTCCGGGGGCGACGGCCTCGCCGACCCGCACCAGCCGTTCGCTGAGGATGCCGGCATAGGGCGCACGCACCTCGGTGTAGGCCAGGCCTTCGCGGGCGCCGTCGAGGGCGGCCTGCGCGGCGGCCAGCCGCGCCACGGCGGCGTCGCGTTCGGCCTGCGCCTGCTCGTACTGGGCCTTGGCCGCCACCTGGCGCGCGTACATGTCGCTGATGCGGGCGAAGCGCGCCTGCGCCTCGGCCTCGCGGGCGGCGGCTTCGCTGCGCGCAGCCTGCGCCGCTTCGAGCCCGGCGCGCTGCTCGGTGCCCCGCAGCCGGAGGATGACCGCGCCGGCCGGCACGGCGTCATTGACGTCGAAGAGAATGGCCTCGACGCGGCCCGCGGTCTGCGCCGAGAGGGTGGCCTGCTCCACGGCCTCCACCCGGCCGTCGATCCGCCGCTCGAGGGGAACGGCGACCGGCTGGATGACTACCGAGGCGAGGCTTGCGACGGAGGCAGCCGCTGGCACGGGCGGCGGCTGGCCACCGCAGCCGGCCAGCGCAAGGACGGCCGCCAGCGCCGGCAGCCGGCCCGGCAGGCGCAGCGGCATCGTCAGAATGCCGGGCCGGGCTTCAACCCGGCCTTGCGCAGGATGATCGCCAGAGGGCAGAACCCGGTGAACGCCGACTGCAGCAGGTTGGCGCCGACGAAGGCCGTGAGCCAGAACCAGTAGGGGTGCACCTCCAGGCCCAGGCCCAGGCTGATGAGTATCACCGCTCCCGCAAAAGCCAGTACTGCACGGTCGATGGTCATGGTGATGATTCTCCTTGTCGGGGTGATCATGGGCTTCGCTGTCAGGCCGCGGTCCGTGTCGACCCGCCTTTTGCCCTTCTGCCCGTCCGGGCACCGCAGTAGTGGTCGTGCAGCAGCCGCACCACCTCGAGCGCGATGCCGGGGGTGACGCGGTAGTAGATCGTCTGCGCTTCGCGGCGGGTCTGCACCAGCTTTTCCCGCCGCAGCACCGCCAGATGTTGCGAGAGCGCCGAGGGGGACAGTTGCACCAGCTGGTTGATCTGGCTGACCGACAGCTCGCTGGCCGACAGCGCGCACAGGACCAGGAGCCGATGCTCGCTGGACAGCGCCCGCACCAGTCTGGCGGCGCTGCCGGCGTGCCGGCGCATGGCCTGCTGGTCCAGGCCCGGCATGGATCCGGTCTGCGGCATCCGGTTGGTCCTTAAGCAATATCTAATTAAGCGCTTTCTAACATACAGGCAGTCGTGAATGGGAGCAAGCCCGTGCAGCCTGTCAGGGAAAGACGCTGGCCCCGGCCTCCGCTGTCAGGCCGCAGTCGCGCAGGGCCTGCTCCACTTCGGCCCGGACTTCGGCCCGGCTGCGTACCGGGCCGGAGGGCAGCGCGCCGCGGCCCTCGCGGGGATTTTCGTGGGGCAGCACCAGGCCGGGGCGCGGCGCGTAACCGAGGAACGCCAGGATGCGGGCCAGGTTCTCGTCCGCTGCGCCACCGCAGATGTCGATGACCAGCAGGTCGGTGTCGCGCCCGGCGAAGTGCCGGCGTACCCGCTGGTGATAGTCCTGCCGGCAGGCGATCCAGCGCCGCAGCGCCTGTCGGGGCCCGGCTTCGTACTCCTCCCGCATCGGTCCGGTGGCGCCGATGCTGCGGCGATGTTCGACGTGGCGTATGCGGCTGGCGAGCCAGTCGTCGAGCCGGCGCGTGGTGAGGATGAAGCGGCTGCCCGGGAAGCTGCGGTCGAGCAGGGCGAAATCGTGCTCGTTGCCGTCGCTGAAGCACTGGAAGGCGGCGTAGAGCGGATCGGTGACCGGTATGTGGCTGTAGTAGCCGTGGAAGGAGCGCAGCCCCAGCTCGAGGAACAGCTGGTGCATGGAGGAGGTGCCGGTCTTGTTGAAACCGATGCAGAAAACCTTGCTGGACATGCGCAGCCCCGGGCCGCCGGCGGCTGCCGGCCGGGACTAGCGTACGACGCGCAGGCTCGGTTTGGCGGATTCCATCGCCTTCCGCGGCGGCGGATTGCGCGCCGCGCTGACGCGCACGCGGTTGCGGCCGCTGCGCTTGGCGGCATACATGGCCTGGTCGGCCCGGGTGAGGAGCTCGGGCACGGTTTCGCCGCGGCGGTATTCGGCCACGCCCGCGGAGACGGTGATCTCCAGCTCCCGGTCCACCGGGTGGCGCGCCACGGCCTCGCGCACGCGCTCCGCGCAACGCAGCGCGCCGTCGATCTCGGTGCCGGGCAGGATGGCGAGGAATTCCTCGCCGCCGAGGCGGCCGAGCGCACGGCGGAAGCGCGTCGGGTTGATGGCGTCCATGGCGCGCAGCGCGCGGCGTGCGCGGTTGGCGAAGATGGCCAGCACCCGGTCGCCGACCAGGTGGCCGTGCGAGTCGTTGAGCGACTTGAAGCGGTCCAGGTCGAAGATGCAGACGCTGAAGGGGCGCCCGGTGCGGTCGGCACGGGCCTTCTCGCGCAGCAGGGCATCCATGATGTACTGGCGGTTGAAGGTCTTGGTCAGGTGGTCGCGCTCGGCGCTGCGGGCCATGCGCTCGACCTCCTGCTGCAGGCGCCCGACTTCGTCGCGCAGGCCTTCATGGTCGCTCTCGGTCTGGCGGGCGCGGCGGCCCAGCAGCACCAGCATGCCAATGACACCCGCACACTGCAGCACCTCGCCCCAGAGACCCTCGCCGGCGCCGTTGGCGAGCAGGCGAATCACCATGGAGAGCGCATAGCCGCCTCCCGCGGCCAGGCAGAGCTGGCGCAGGCGGACGGAATCGGTGCGGGTGAAGGCCACCAGCACCGCGGTCAGGTACATGCCCGGGACCAGTTCGCCGGGGCCCTCGGCGAGCACCGCATACACGGTGGTCCAGGCGATGGCGAGGCCGGCCTGGGCCGTGGCGATGGCCGAATCGCTGTCCTCGCGCACCGCCGGCAGGCTCAGCAGCGCCAGCAGCGCGTTGGTCACCAGCACCGCGCCGGCCAGCAGGGCCGCGGCGGCCGGGTCCAGGGTGGTGCGCCCGGCGAGGTGGCTGAGGAAGGCCAGCCCCGCCCAGGCCAGGTAGAAGCCGGCGGCCGGCAGCGAGGCCTGCCAGGAAGCCCGTTGCGCGGGCTGGTCGTCGATGGAAAGGTCCGGTGCGGGTTCGCCGTCTGCCATGGCTGCCTGTTCTTGTTCTTGTTGTGGGCGCCGGCGACGATCGCGGGCGCGGCAAGTGAGACTAGCGTCGCAGATCGCGGCCCGGCCGGACTGTGACGGGCGTCGCAGCACGCCGGATGGCGCCGCTTATGGTCAACGCCGGCGAGGGCGGATGGCCGCGCTACAATGCGCGCCGCCGCGGCTGCCGGGAGCCTGCCCGCGGCAAGGGTGCCCGAGCCATGCAGCAGCAATCGCGCTTCGATGTGATCGTGGTCGGCGGTGGCCACGCCGGCAGCGAGGCGGCCGCGGCCGCCGCGCGCCTCGGCGCCCGCACGCTGCTGCTGACGCAGAACCTCGAGACCATCGGCCAGATGAGCTGCAATCCCGCCATCGGCGGCATCGGCAAGGGCCACCTGGTGCGCGAGATCGACGCGCTGGGCGGGCTGATGGCCCGGGCCGCGGATCGCGCCGGCATCCACTTCCGCATCCTCAACGCCAGCAAGGGACCGGCGGTGCGGGCGACGCGGGCCCAGGCCGATCGGGCGCTCTACAAGGCGGCGGTGCGTGCGCTGCTCGACGCCCAGCCGGGCCTCGCGCTGTTCCAGGCGAGCGTGGCCGACCTGCTGCTGGAGGGCGGGCGGGTGGCCGGCGTGCGCACGCAGCTCGGCCAGTGTTTCCACGCCGATGCCGTGGTGCTCACGGCCGGCACTTTCCTGCGCGGCCGCATCCACGTCGGCCTCGAGCAGCACGCCGGCGGCCGCGCCGGGGATCCGCCCTCCATCGAGCTGGCCGACCGCCTGCGCGAACTGCCCTTCCGCGTGGGCCGGCTGAAGACCGGCACGCCGCCGCGCATTGATGCCCGCAGCGTCGATTTCAGCGTGATGCAGCCGCAGCCGGGCGACGAGCCGGTGCCGGTCTTCTCCTTCCTCGGGCGGCGGGCGGAGCATCCGCGCCAGGTGCCCTGCCACATCACGCGCACCACCGAGGCGACGCACGCCATCATCCGCGGCGCACTCGACCGCTCGCCGCTGTTCACCGGTGCCATCGAGGGCACCGGGCCGCGCTACTGTCCCTCCATCGAGGACAAGGTGGTGCGCTTTGCCGGGCGCAGCTCGCACCAGATCTTCGTCGAGCCCGAGGGGCTCGACAGCACGGAGCTCTACCCCAACGGCATTTCCACCAGCCTGCCCTTCGACGTGCAGGAGGCGCTGGTGCACAGCATCCCGGGCTTCGAGGGCGCGCGTCTCACGCGGCCGGGCTACGCCATCGAATACGACTTCTTCGACCCGCGCGACCTGAAGCCGACGCTGGAGACGCGGGCGCTCGGCGGGCTGTACTTCGCCGGCCAGATCAACGGCACCACCGGCTACGAGGAGGCCGCCGCGCAGGGCCTGCTGGCCGGCCTCAACGCCGCCCGCGCGGCGCTCGGGCGCGAGCCCTGGACGCCCGGCCGTGAGCAGGCCTACATCGGCGTGCTGGTGGATGACCTCATCACCCGCGGCACGGTCGAGCCCTACCGCATGTTCACCAGCCGCGCCGAGTACCGGCTGCTGCTGCGCGAGGACAACGCCGACCTGCGGCTGACGCCGATCGGCCGCGAACTGGGGCTGGTCGACGATGTGCGCTGGCGGCAGTTCTGCAGCACGCGCGATGCCGTGGCGGCGGAGACCGCGCGCCTCGGGGGACTCGTCGTGCATCCCGAGGCCGTGGATGAGGCGACGGCCGCCGCCCTCGGCGGATCCCTGCGCAGCGCGCAGCGCGCCTTCGAGCTGCTGCGTCGTCCGGGCGCGAGCCATGCGCTGCTGACCGCCCTGCCCGCGGTGGGCGCACGGCCGGCACCGGCCGGGGAGACGCCGGAGCAGGCCGAGCAGGTGGTGGCGCAGGTCGAGGTGCAGGCGCGCTACGACGGCTACGTGCAGCGCCAGCAGCTGGAGATCGAGCGCGACCGGCGCCATGCCGATGCCGTGCTGCCCGGCGACCTCGACTACGCCGCCGTCCGCGGTCTCTCCAACGAAACCCGCCAGGCACTGAGCGCGGCCCGCCCGGCCACGGTGGCCCAGGCGGCGCGCCTCTCGGGTGTGACGCCGGCAGCCATCTCGCTGCTGCTGGTGCACCTGAAGAAGAAACGGGCACGCCGTGCCTGAGCGGCACCCGGCACGCGCGGCGCGCGCTGCCCTGCTGCCTGCGCTGCTCTGCGGCCTGCTGGCCGCCTGTGGTGGCGACGCGGCCGTGCCATCCGCCAGCCACGGCGCCATCGGCGGCGCCAGCGGCCAGGAGCGGGCGCCGCGGCAGGTGCTGCGCAAGGGCAATGGCGCGGAGCCGGAGAGCCTCGATCCCCATCGCACCGAGAGCGTCGCGGCCGCCAACATCGAGCGCGACCTCTTCGAAGGACTGGTGCTGGAGACCGAGGACGGGGAGCTGGTGCCCGGAGCGGCGCGCAGCTGGGAGAGCAGCGCCGATGGCCTGACCCATGTCTTCCACATGCAGCCCGGCGCGCGCTGGAGCAACGGCGACCCGCTGACCGCCCGCGACTTCGAGTACAGCCTGCGCCGCAGCTGCGACCCGGCGACGCTCAACAGCTACTCGAGCATCCTGTTCCCGATCCTCAACGCCGAGGCCGTGGTCAACGGACGCCTGCCGCCCACGGCGCTGGGTGTGAGGGCGCTCGACGACGCCACGCTGGAGATCCGCCTCTCGGGGCCGACGCCCTACTTCCTCGGCCTGCTCACCCACAGCAGCGCCTATCCGGTGCACCGCGCCTCGGTGGAGCGGTACGGGACGAAGTTCGCGCGCCCGGGCACGCTGGTCAGCAACGGCGCCTACCGGCTGGAGGAGTGGGTGATCCAGTCGCACATCCGCCTGGTGCGCAATCCGCAGTACCGCGATGACGCCCGCACCGGCATCGACGAGGTCTGGTACTACCCCATCGAGAACGATGACGCCGAGGTCAACCGCTACCGCGCCGACGAGCTCGACCTCACCGAGGGCGTGCCCTTCCGCCAGATCCGCTGGCTGCGGGCCAACCTGCCGGGCGAGCTGCACATCGCCCCGTACCTCGGCACCTATTACTTCGGCTTCAACAACACCCGCCCCCCCTTCAAGGACAACCTGCCGCTGCGTCTCGCGCTGTCCATGGCCGTGGACCGCGACATCCTCACCCGGCGCGTGATGGGCACCGGCGAGCAGCCCGCTTACGGCTTCGTGCCGCCGGTCGCCCACTACACCGGCCAGCGCCCGGCCTGGGCGGACTGGACCCAGGAGCAGCGCAATGCCGAGGCGCGCCGCCTGTACCGCGAGGCCGGCTATTCGCAGCAGCACCCGCTGGAAGTCGAGGTGCTCTACAACACGGACCAGAACCACAAGCGCATCGCCGGCGCGCTGGCGGCCATGTGGAAGCAGACGCTGGGCGTGCGCACGAAACTGCTCAACCAGGAATGGAAGGTGTTCCTCGAGAACCGCAAGCAGCGCGTCATCACCCAGGTGTTCCGCTCCGGCTGGATCGGCGACTACAACGACGCCTATACCTTTTCCCAGCTCCTGCATTCGAAGAACGGGCAGAACGACCCGGGCTACGCCAGCCCGGCCTACGATGCGCTGCTCGACCAGGCCGCCGCGACCGCGGACCCGGCGCGCCGGCGTGCGCTGCTGGAGGCGGCCGAGCGGCAGCTGCTCGCGGACCAGCCGCTGATCCCGCTGTACTTCTATGCGTCCAAGCGCCTGGTGAAGCCCTGGGTCGGCGGCTACCGGGCGAACCTCATGGACCATCACCACAGCAAGGACCTCTACATCCTGAGTCACTGAGCACGGCCGCGCGACCGCGCTTCCCGTCCGCACGCCGCCGAGGCACCATGCGCCCATGCTGAGGTTCACGATCCAGCGCCTGCTGACGGGCGTGCCGACCCTGCTGGTGCTGATCGCCGCCGCGTTCTTCCTGATCCGTGCCGCACCCGGCGGCCCCTTCGACAGCGAGCGCGACCTGCCACCGGAGATCGAGGCCAACCTGCGCCAGGCCTACCATCTCGACGAGCCGCTGCCCCGGCAGTTCGCCCGCTACCTCGGCAACCTCGCCCGCGGCGACTTCGGCCCCTCCCTGCAGTACCGCGACTTCAGCGTCACCGAGCTGATCCGCGCGGGCTTCCCGGTGTCGCTGCGCATCGGCTCGCTGGCGATGCTGCTGGCGCTGCTGGCGGGCGTCTCCGCCGGCGCCTGGGCGGCGCTGCGCCAGAATTCGGCGGGCGATCACCTGGTGATGGCGGCGGCGATGACCGGCATCTCCATCCCGAATTTCGTCATGGCGCCGCTGCTGGTGCTGGTGGTGGCGGTGGGCCTGGGCTGGCTGCCGGCCGGCGGCTATGGCGGGGGCGCCTGGCGCCACCTCGTGCTGCCCGTGATCACCCTGGCGCTGCCGCAGGTCGCCTACCTCGCGCGGCTGACCCGCGCCAGCATGATCGAGGTGCTGTCGAGCCCCTACATCCGCACCGCGCGGGCGCAGGGGCTGTCCTCGGGCCGCATCCTGCTGCGGCACGCGCTGCGGCCGGCGCTGCTGCCGGTGGTGTCCTACCTGGGCCCGGCGACGGCGGCCGTCATCACCGGCTCGGTGGTCATCGAGCAGATCTTCGGGCTGCCGGGGATCGGCCGCTTCTTCGTCACCGGGGCACTCAACCGCGACTACACGCTGGTGATGGGCGTGGTGGTGTTCTACGGCGCGCTGATCCTGCTGGGCAACTTCCTCGTCGACCTGGTGTACGGGCTGCTCGACCCGCGCATCCGCCACCTGTCATGAGCGTGGAAGCCGACAGCACCGAGGCGCGCAGCCTGTGGTCGGATGCCTGGGCGACGCTGCGCGGCAACCGCGCGGCGATCGCCGCGCTCTGGCTGCTGGTGGCGATGGCCGGGGTGGTGGTCGTCGCGCCGTTCTTCCTGCCCTACAGCTACGAGCAGACCGACTGGGACCACATCGCCATGGGTCCCTCGCTGGCGAGCGGGCACCTGTTCGGCACCGATTCGCTGGGCCGCGACCTGCTGGTGCGCACCCTGTGGGGCGGACGCATTTCGCTGCTGGTGGCGCTGGTCTCCACCGCGGTGAGCCTGGCCATCGGCGTGCTCTACGGCGCCGTGGCCGGCTACGTCGGCGGCCGCCTCGACCAGCTGATGATGCGGGTGGTGGATGTCCTCTACGCGCTGCCCTTCATGTTCCTGGTGATCCTGCTGATGGTGCTGTTCGGCCGCAACATCGTGCTGATCTTCGTCGCCATCGGCGCCATCAACTGGCTCGACATGGCGCGCATCGTCCGCGGGCAGACGCTGTCGCTGCGCAACCGCGAGTTCGTCGAGGCGGCGCGCGCCGGCGGCGTGCCCACCGGGCGCATCATCCGCCGCCACATCGTGCCTAACCTGCTGGGCGTGGTGGTGGTCTATGTCACGCTCACCATCCCGCACGTCATCCTCGTGGAATCCGTGCTGAGCTTCCTGGGGCTCGGCGTGCAGGAGCCGATGACGTCCTGGGGCGCCCTGGTCAACGAGGGCGCGCAGGAACTGGAGACGGCCTGGTGGATGATCGTCTTCCCCTCGCTGTTCCTCGCGCTGACGCTGTTCTGCTTCAACTTCCTCGGCGACGGGCTGCGCGATGCGCTGGATCCGCGCGACCGGAGCCGCTCTTGAGCGCCCCGCTGCTCGACGTCGCCGGCCTCGGGGTGCGCTTCGACACGCACGCCGGCCCGGTGCAGGCGGTGCGCTCGCTCGACTTCACGGTGGCCGCCGGCGAGGTGCTGGGCGTCGTCGGCGAATCCGGCTCCGGCAAGAGCCAGGCGATGCTGGCGCTGCTCGGCCTGCTGGCGGCGAACGGCCGGGCCAGCGGGCGGGCGCTGTTCGAGGGCCAGGACCTGCTGGCGCTCGACGAGGCGGGGCTCAACCGGGTACGCGGCTCGCGCATCGCCATGATCTTCCAGGACCCGATGACCTCGCTGAATCCCTACCTGTCCATCGGCGCACAGATGGCGCTGGTGCTGCACGCACACCGGGGCCTGCGCGGCCGCGATGCCGCGCGGGAATGCGCCGGCATGCTCGAGTCGGTCGGCATCCAGGACGCCGGCCGGCGTCTGCGCCAGCACCCGCACGAACTCTCCGGCGGCATGCGCCAGCGGGTGATGATCGCCACCGCGCTGCTCTGCCGTCCGGCGCTGCTGATCGCCGATGAGCCGACCACCGCGCTCGATGTCACCGTGCAGGCGCAGATCCTGGATCTCATGCGGGAGCTGCGCGGGCGCTTCGGCACCGCCATCATCCTCATCACCCACGACCTCGCGGTGGTGGCCGGGCTCGCGGACCGCCTGCTGGTGATGCAGCAGGGCGAGTGCCGCGAGGCGGGCAGCCCCGAGGAGATCTTCTACGCCCCTCGGGAGCGCTACACGCGCGCCCTGCTGGCGGCGGTGCCACGGCTGGATCGTGCCGGCCCGCCGCCCGCGCCGTCGCGTCATCCCGGGGCCGCGCCGCTGCTGCAGGCCCGCGGGCTGCGGGTCGGGTATCCGGTAGCGGCAGGTCGGTTCTGGGGCGGGCGCCGCTTCCTGCAGGCGGTCGGCGAGGTGAGCTTCGAGCTCGCGCCGGGCGAGGTGCTCGGTGTGGTCGGGGAGTCAGGCTGTGGCAAGTCCACGCTGGGGCGGGCGGTGCTGCAGCTGGTGCCGGTCAGCGCCGGCAGCGTGAGTTTCCTCGGTCGGGACCTCGGCAGCCTGGCGCGGGCCGAACTCGATGCGATGCGCCGGGACCTGCAGGTGGTGTTCCAGGATCCGCTCGCCTCGCTGGATCCGCGCATGACGGTGCGCGACATCGTCGCCGAGCCGCTGGAGACCTTCGAGCCCGGCCTCGATGCGGCGCAATGCACCAACCAGGTCGCCGAGATGCTGAGCCGGGTCGGCCTCGATCCCTCGCACATGAACCGCTACCCGCACCAGTTCTCCGGCGGCCAGTGCCAGCGGGTGGCCATCGCCCGGGCGCTGATCACCCGGCCGAGGCTGATCGTCTGCGACGAGGCGGTGAGCGCCCTGGACGTCTCGGTGCGCGCGCAGATCCTGCGCCTGCTGCTGGAGCTGCGCCGGCTGCTGGACCTGTCGCTGATCTTCATCGGCCACGACCTGGCGGTGATCCGCCAGGTGAGCCAGCGGGTGATGGTCATGTACCTCGGCCGGGTCATGGAGACGGGCCCGGCCGGGGAGCTTTTCGATCGCCCGCGTCACCCGTACACGCGGGCCCTGCTGGCCGCCGCGCCGCTGCCGGATCCGCGGCTGGAGCGTTCGCGGCAGCGGGCCGGCCTCAGCGGCGAGGTGCCCTCACCGCTGTCGCCGCCGAGCGGCTGCGTGTTCCGTACGCGCTGCCCCCATGCGGTGGAAACCTGTGCCGCGCAGGCGCCGGCCCTGCTGCGCCACGGGGCCGCCGAGGTGGCCTGCCATCGTGTCGAGGACATTCAGGAAATAATCGCCAAATCAGTCAGTTGCTAATGCCACTCAATTGACAGTGCCAATTACGGGCTGACGATGTCGAAGCTGGCGTTCACCGTCGCGTCGAAGGTCAGGCTGCCCGGGGTATAGGTCGCCGCGCCGCCGGCATCGGCGGCCTCGGCCATGGTCGCCTTCATCATGGCCATCGGCATCGGCGGGCGGGGTGGCTCGGCACCGCCGGCGGTGAGTTCACGCAGGCTGCCCAGCTTCACGCCCAGGGTGTCGGCGATGGCCCGCGCATTGGCCTCGGCGTCGCGGGCAGCGGCAGCGAGGGCCTGCCGGTTCAGCTCGCGCCGCTTCGTGCTGTCGAGCACCGGCGGCGCGACGTGATTGACGCCCGCATCCACCGCGCCCTCCACCAGGGCACCCAGCTTGTCGAGATCGTTCACCTCGACCTCGAACTCGCGCTGCACCGAGTAGCCCACCAGCACCTGCCGCGAGGTCGGCTGGTCCCAGCGGTACTCCGGATTCACCATGGCACTGGTGGTGCGCACCTTGGCCTCGGGGATGCCGAGCTTCTTCGTGAGCGCGAGGAAGCGCTGGACCACCACCACCGCCTCGGCGCGCGCCTTCTCCATCGAGGGGTTGGTCTTCTGCACGGTGAGCCGGACCTGCGCCTTGTCGGGCGTGCCGGTGACCGAGCCGCTGCCCGGCACGGAAATGGTCCGCGGCAGTTGCATCGGCGTGCCGCCGGGCTGCGCCAGCACGGGCGTGGCGCCCGCCAGGACCGAGAGAAAGAGGAGGGTGGCAATGCTGCGGGGCATGGCAATCTCTCTAGAATTCACGGGGAACTCACACTAACATACCGGCGCTGCGAGGCGGCCTACGGCCTGCCTGCTTCCCCACCCGAGGTCCTGTGCATGAGTCGACGTCTCGTCCTGATCGCCGCCGTTTCCGCCTTCGTCGGGTTCTCCATGGGCGCCCAGGCTGCCGGGGATCCTGCCCGCGGTGCCGAGCTGGCCTCGACCTGCATGGGCTGCCACGGCATTCCCGGCTACCGCAATGCCTACCCCTCCTACCGCGTTCCCAAGCTCGGTGGCCAGAAGCCCGATTACCTGGTGATCGCGCTGCAGGAATACAAGGCCAAGACCCGGCCGCATACGACGATGCAGGCGCAGGCCGCCACGCTGTCCGACCAGGACATGCAGGACATCGCCGCCTTCCTCGGCAGCGAGGGCGATGCGAAGGCGGGCGCCGCCGCCAGCGGCTCCCCTGCCGCCACCCGCGGCAAGGAGAAGGCGACGGTGTGCGCCGCCTGCCACGGCGAGACCGGCATCAGCGCCTCGCCCACCTGGCCGAACCTCGCCGGGCAGCACGAGGACTATCTGGTGCAGGCCATCACCAAGTACCGCGAGAAGGCGCGCCAGGACCCCATCATGCAGGGCCAGGTCGGCACTCTGAAGGATGCCGACGTCAAGGACCTCGCCGCCTACTTCGCGGCGCAGTCCGGCCTGTTCACGGTCCACTACGACAAGTAGGCGGGTGCGGCGGCCCCAGGGGCCGCGCCGGCCGATCACGGATTCCGGGGCGCTCGCGCCCCGGAGTCGTCTCCGGGAGAGCGCAATGAAGGACTTCCGGGCACTGCGGGTTCACCTCGAGGGCGAGCGCATCGTCGCGCGCCTCGAGCGTCTGCGCCTCGATGACCTGTCCGCGGGCGAGGTCGTCATCCGCACCGCCTGGTCCAGCATCAACTACAAGGACGCCCTGGCCGCCACCGGCAAGGGCCGCATCCTGCGCCGCTACCCGCTGGTGGCCGGTGTCGACCTCGCCGGCACCGTGGAAAGCTCCTCCGACCCGCGCTTCCGGCCCGGCGATGCCGTGGTCTCCTGCGGCTGCGGCCTCAGCGAGATCCACGACGGCGGCTTCAGCGAGATCGCGCGGCTGCCCGGCGATGTCCTCACCCCCCTGCCGCCCGGGCTCGACCTGCGCGAGGCGATGGCCATCGGCACCGCCGGCTTCACCGCCGCCTACGCCCTGCACCGCATGGAGCAGAACGGCCAGCACCCGGGGCTCGGACCCCTCGCCGTGACCGGCGCCACCGGCGGTGTCGGCAGCGTCGCCATCGACATCTTCAGCCGCCGCGGCTATCGCGTCACCGCGCTGACCCACAAGCCCGGGGCCGAGGATTACCTGCGCAGCCTGGGCGCCAGCGACGTGCAGGCCCTGGAGGGCAAGGTCCTCGGCACGCGACCGCTCGAGAAGGCGGTGTGGGGCGGCGCGGTGGACAACCTCGGCGGCAGCGTGCTCGCCTGGCTGACACGCAGCGTCGTCCCGCTCGGCAACATCGCCAGCATCGGCCTGGCGGCGGGCCCGGAACTGCAGACCACGGTGATGCCCTTCATCCTGCGTGGCGTCAGCCTGCTCGGCATCAGCTCCGCCGATGCGCCCCGCGAGCTGCGCAGCGTCGTCTGGCAGCGCCTCGGCGCCGACCTCAAGCCCGCGCAGCTCGGGCGCATCGCCAGCCGCGAGGTGGGGATCGAGGAACTGCCGGCCTGCTTCGACGCCTACATCGAAGGACGCATCACCGGCCGCACCCTCGTGCGCCTCGGCTGAGGGCCGGCTGCCGCTTCGGTCCCTGACCACCCGGCCGGGTGGACCATTTTGGCTATACTCTGCGCACACTTCGGCCGCCGGCCCCCGAGGCCACGCCCATGGATGTCGAACAGCGCCTGACCGAGGGCCTGGCGCAGCTCGGCGTGCCGGCCGACAAGAGCCTGACGGGGGCGCTGATCCGCTACCTGGAGCTGATCCAGCAGTGGAACCGCGTCTATAACCTCACGCGCATCACCGGACTGGACGACATGGCCCTGCGGCACATCCTCGACTCCGTGACCGCCCGGCCGTACCTCCAGGGCAGGGCCATCCTCGATGCCGGCACCGGCGCAGGCCTGCCCGGCATCCCGCTCGCGCTGCTGGAGCCCGCGCGCCACTTCACGCTGGTGGATTCGGTGGGCAAGAAGATGCGCTTCCTGCACCAGGTGGTGAGCGAACTCGGCCTCGCCAACGTCAGCCTGGCGCAGCGGCGGCTGGAGGATCACACCGACATCGGCCGCTTCGACACCGTGGTCTGTCGTGCCCTGGCGAGCCTCGCGGATTTCGTCGCCACCTGCGGCCGGCTGGTCGCCCCCGGCGGGCGACTGGTGGCCATGAAGGGGCGCAAGCCGGTGGACGAACTGGCCGGCGTGCCGGCTCCCTGGCGCGCAACGATCGTCGACCGTGTGCAGGTGCCGGGCCTCGACGCCGAGCGCCACATCATCGTGCTGGAGCGCTGAGGCTGCCGTGGGCCGCATCGTCGCGATCACCAACCAGAAGGGCGGCGTGGGCAAGACCACCACGGCGGTGAACCTGGCGGCGGCGCTCGCCGGCGCGGAGAAGCGCGTGCTGCTGGTCGACCTCGATCCCCAGGGCAATGCCACCACCGGCTGCGGTGTCGACAAGGCGACGCTCGCCAGCACCAGCTGCGACGTGCTGCTCGGCGATTCCGCTGCCCAGGACAGCATCGTGCCGGTGCAGGACGGCCAGTTCGACCTGCTGCCGGCCAATGCCGACCTCACCGCCGCCGAGGTGCGCCTGCTGCAGGAAATCGGCCGCGAGCTGCGCCTGAAGAAGGCGCTGGAACCGGTGCGCGGCCTCTACGACCATGTGCTGATCGACTGCCCGCCGTCGATCAACATGCTCACGCTCAACGCCCTGACGGCGGCCGACGGCGTGCTGATCCCCATCCAGTGCGAGTACTACGCGCTCGAGGGCCTGTCCTCGCTGCTGGAGACCATCAAGCAGGTGCGCAACACCGTGAACCCGCAGCTGCGCATCGAGGGCCTGCTGCGCACCATGTACGATCCGCGCAACCGCCTCGCCGCCGAAGTCTCCAACCAGCTGCTCAAGCACTTCAGGGACAAGGTCTACGACGCCATCATCCCGCGCAACGTGCGCCTCGCCGAGGCGCCGAGCTTCGGCCTCTCCGCCATCCACCACGACAAGACCTCACGCGGCGCCCAGGCCTACCTGCAGCTGGCCGAGGAAGTCATCCGCCGCGACACCGCCACCGAACCCTAGCCGCCGGACGGGTCGAGCGCCCACCCCTGCGGCAGCCCGCTGCGCCGGACTGCCAGCGCTCGCGGCGAGCAGCTGCGCCGCACCGCCCGGAGGCGGGGGCCTCCGAACCAAGCGGGTATCGGGGAGCGACTTCGGAGGCCCCCGCCGCAAGGGCGGCCACGGCGCGCCAAAGCCCCCCAGCACATGCGAGGCCACGAGGCGCAAGGCCTGCTGCCGAAGGCGTGGTCGCCGCCCGCATGACCCGCCCGCACTCAAGCTAGAATGCCCCGCATCCGTCGGTCACCCCCCACACCACCATGAGCGCCAGAAGAACAGGACTCGGACGCGGCCTCGACGCCCTGCTCGGTGACGCCAGTCCGCCGGTACGGCCGGTGCAGACCGAGCCGCGGGAGGGCCTGCGGCAGATCCCCGTCGAGCTGCTGCAGCGGGGCGAGTACCAGCCGCGCCAGGACATGGACGCCGGTGCGCTCGAGGACCTCGCCCGTTCCATCAAGGCCCAGGGCCTGGTGCAGCCGATCGTCGTCCGCCCGCTGCCGGCGCCCAGCGCCGCGGGCGAGGTCCGCTACGAGATCATCGCCGGCGAACGCCGCTGGCGCGCCGCGCAGATGGCGGGCCTGGCGACCGTGCCGGCCGTGGTGCGGCAGATTCCGGATTCGGCCGTCATTGCCCAGGCGCTGATCGAGAACATCCAGCGGGAGGACCTCAACCCCCTCGAGGAAGCCCAGGCCGTGCAGCGGCTGATCGGCGAGTTCCAGCTCACCCACCAGGAGGCAGCCGACGCCATCGGCCGGTCCCGGGCGGCAGTCAGCAACCTGCTGCGGCTGCTGGAGCTGGGCGAGCAGGCCCGGACCCTGTTGCGCTCCGCGGCGCTGGAGATGGGCCATGCCCGCGCGCTTCTTGGCCTGACGGACCCGCGCATGCAGGCCGAGGTGGCCAATCTGGTGGCGAAAAAGGGTCTCTCGGTGCGAGAGACCGAGGCGCTGGTGCGCCGGGTGCAGGCTGGCGGCGGTGCCGCGGGCGGCGGCCAGCCCCGGGCGGTGGACCCCGATGTCCAGCGCCTGGAGCACGAGCTGACCGACCGCCTCGGTGCCCGGGTGCAGATCCAGCATGGCAGCAAGGGACGGGGCAAGCTGGTGGTCAGCTACAGCAGCCTCGACGAGCTCGACGGCATCATCGCGCACATCCAGTAGCGCCTGCGGCTCCGGCCGGCATGTTTCCGGCTTGAATCCTGCGGTGCCAATCCTTAGAATTTTGCGGCTTTGCGGTGCCTGAGGCGCCGCGCGCGGCCACCGCACCGCCCGGAAGGGGCGCGAGGTGGCCTTTTTGTTGCCCGCGCAGAGCGCGCTGGATCGGGGCAACGGCATGAGTGACCCGGAGGCACGTCGCCTGCTGCGGCGGACCGCGTGGCTGCTGGCTGCGGGCCAGGCCGTGCTGACCCTGCTGGTGACGGCGGCGGCCGGCTGGCTGGGTGGCACGGCGAGCGCCCGGTCGGCACTGGCCGGCGGCTGCATCGGCACGGTGCCGGCGCTGTATCAGGCCTTGCGCATGTTCAGCGTGAGTGCCGCCGAGGATCCGGGCCGGTTCATGCGGGCGGTGTATGTGGGTGAGTTCATGAAGATCGTCATCACGGCAGCCTTGTTCGTGGCGGCGATCCGCATCATGAGACCGCAGTTCCTGCCACTGATGGCAGCGTATGCGGTGACGTTCCTGGCGTACTGGATCGCCCTCGGCACGGGCTATCCGTGGTTCGCGGGCCAGACCGGGGTCGCCCCGGGCGGCAGCACGGAACGCAGGAAGAACCAGGACAAGACGGAAGCCGGGCATGTCTGAAGCAGCACACAACACCGCGGGCGGGTACATCCAGCATCACCTGACCCATCTGCAGGTGTGCCGCGCCGATGGCCACTGGGTCTGGAACGAGTGCCACGGCAACTTCTGGGCCGTGAACGTCGATTCCATGGTGTTCTCGCTGCTGCTCGCGCTGTTCCTCGGCTACCTGTTCCGCCGCATCGCCGTCAACGCCAGCCGCGACCGCCCGGGCAGGACGCAGGCGCTGGTCGAGCTCATCGTCGATTTCGTCGACGACAGCGTGCGCAGCACCTTCAACGGCAAGAGCAAGCTCATCGCGCCGCTGGCGCTGACCATCGTCAGCTGGGTCTTCATGATGAACCTCATGGACCTGATCCCGGTGGACTTCCTGCCGGCGGCGGCCGAGGCCCCCGGCGTCGCCGACTACCTGCGCGTGGTGCCCACGGCCGACGTCAACGTCACCTTCGGCATGTCGCTGTCGGTGTTCGCCCTCATGATCTTCTACAGCTTCCGCATGAAGGGCGCCGGCGGCTTCCTCGCCGAGCTGACCATGCACCCGCTGAACCCGAAGGACCTGGGTGTGCCGGTGGTGTTCTGGCCAGTGGTGATCGCCTTCAATTTCGTGCTGGAGACCGTGGGGTTGCTGGCCAAGCCGCTGTCGCTGTCGCTGCGGCTGTTCGGCAACATGTACGCCGGCGAGCTGATGTTCATCCTCATCGCGCTGCTGGGCGTGTTCCAGCTGCCGCTACACTTCCCCTGGGCGGTGTTCCACATCCTGATCATCACCTTGCAGGCCTACATCTTCATGATGCTGACGATCGTCTACATGAGCCAGGCCTGCGAGCACCACTAGATCCCTAGTCCGCAACTTGCGCATTTCGAGGTAGGAGAAAACGATGGAAACTGTAATTGGATTCACCGCGATCGCCGTGGCCATCCTGATCGGTCTGGGCGCGCTCGGTGTCGGCATCGGCATGGGCCTGCTCGGCGGGCGCTTCCTCGAGGGCTGCGCACGCCAGCCGGAGCTGGCCAACATGCTGCAGACCAAGATGTTCCTGGTGGTGGCGCTGCTCGACGCCGTGGCCATGATCGGCGTGGGTATCGCGCTGTTCTTCGCCTTCGCCAACCCCTTCATCGGCCAGCTGCAGACCGCCGCGGGCGGCTGATCGCGGTACAGGGTCACAGGCAGGCCAAGTCAGGAGCATAGCGGTGGACATCAATCTCACCCTCATCGGTCAGGCGATCGCCATGGCGGTCTTTGTCTGGTTCTGCATGAAATATGTCTGGCCGCTGCTGCTGGCGATGATCGAGGAACGCCAGCAGAAGATCGCCGACGGCCTGGCAGCCGCCGACAAGGGCACCAGGGCGCTCGAGGAAGCGCAGCAGCGGATCCAGGCGATGATCGACGAGGCCCGCGCCCAGGCGCGCGGCATCCTCGACCAGGCGCAGAGCCGCGCCAACGGCATCGTCGAGGAGGCGCGCACGGCAGCCGACCAGGAGCGCGAGCGCATCATCCAGTCGGGCAAGGCGGAAGTGGACCAGCAGGTCAACCGCGCCCGCGACGAGCTGCGTGGCCAGGTGGCCGCCATCGCCGTGGCCGGCGCGGAGAAGATCCTGGCGCGGGAGATCGATCCGCGCACACACCAGGACCTGCTCACCAAGCTGGCCGCGCAGATCTGAGGACGCACCATGGCGGAGCAAGACAGCACCGTCGCCCGGCCCTATGCCCAGGCCGCCTTCGAGCTGGCCCGGGCCGAGAACCAGCTGCAGGCCTGGCAGGACTTCCTGGAACTCGCGGCACGGCTGGTGCTGGAGCCGGCGGTCAGCCGGCTGATCCGCACGCCGGCGGTCGACCTGCCGCGCCTCGTTGGCAGCCTGGCCGAGGTCTGCCGCGGGCAGCCCGGCGGCACGCTGCTCGCGGGCGCGGGTTCCCGGGGCGAGAACTTCCTGCGGCTGCTGGTGGAGAACCGGCGGCTTGGCCTGCTGCCCGACATCGCGGCGCGGTTCGCGGTCCTGAAGACCGAAGCCGAGAAGAGCCTCGACGTCACGCTCACCTCGGCCACCCCGGTGAGCGACGAGCAGCGCGCCCGAATCGAGGACACCCTGAACAAGCGCTTCAACCGCAGCATCCGCCTCGCGGTGCAAGTCGATGCGGGACTCATCGGCGGCGCCCGGCTGCAGGTCGGTGACCGCGTCATCGACGGCACGGTGCGCACCGGCCTGGACAAACTGGCAACCGCCCTTCGCGTTTAGCCGACGGCAAACGACAGACGGCAGAGGAACGAAACGATGGCACTCAAGGCCTCAGAAATCAGCGAGCTGCTGAAGCAGCGCATCCAGAACTTCGAGAGCGCCGCCGAGGCGCGCGATGTCGGCAGCGTCATCGCGGTGACCGACGGCATCTGCCGCATCCACGGCCTGGCCGACGCCAAGTACGGCGAGATGCTCGAGTTCCCGAAGAACACCTTCGGCCTCGCCCTCAACCTCGAGCAGGACTCGGTGGGCGCGGTGGTGCTCGGCGACTACAAGCACATCTCCGAGGGCGACACGGTGAAGACCACCGGGCGCATCCTCGAGGTGCCGGTGGGCGAGGGCCTGCTCGGGCGCGTCGTCGATTCGCTCGGCAATCCCATCGACGGCAAGGGCCCCATCAAGGCCGCCGGCACGTCGCCGATCGAGAAGGTGGCGCCGGGCGTCATCACCCGCCAGTCGGTGAACCAGCCGGTGCAGACCGGGCTGAAGGCGATCGATGCCATGGTGCCGGTGGGCCGCGGCCAGCGCGAGCTGATCATCGGCGACCGCCAGACCGGCAAGACGGCGGTGGCCATCGACGCCATCATCAACCAGAAGGGCACCGGCGTTAAGTGCATCTACGTGGCCATCGGCCAGAAGGCCTCGTCGATCGCCAACGTGGTGCGCAAGCTCGAGGAGCACGGCGCGATGGAGCACACCATCGTGGTGGCTGCCTCCGCCTCGCTCTCCCCGGCCATGTGGTACATCGCGCCCTACTCGGGCTGCACCATGGGCGAGTACTTCCGCGACAAGGGCGAGGATGCGCTCATCATCTACGACGACCTGACCAAGCAGGCCTGGGCCTACCGGCAGGTGTCGCTGCTGCTGCGCCGGCCGCCGGGCCGCGAAGCCTACCCGGGCGACGTCTTCTACCTGCACTCGCGCCTGCTGGAGCGCGCCGCACGGGTCAACGCCGACTACGTCGAGAAGGCCACCGGCGGCAAGGTCAAGGGCAAGACCGGTTCGCTCACCGCGCTGCCGATCATCGAGACCCAGGCCGGCGACGTCTCGGCCTTCGTGCCCACCAACGTGATTTCCATCACCGACGGGCAGATCTACCTCGAGACCGACCTGTTCAACGCCGGCATCCGCCCCGCCATCAACGCCGGCCTCTCGGTGTCGCGCGTGGGCGGCTCGGCGCAGACCAAGATCATCAAGAAGCTCGGCGGCGGCGTGCGCCTTGCTCTCGCCCAGTACCGCGAACTGGCCGCCTTCGCGCAGTTCGCCTCCGACCTCGACGAGGCCACCCGCAGGCAGCTCGAGCGCGGCCAGCGGGTCACCGAGCTGATGAAGCAGAAGCAATACTCGCCGCTGTCGGTCGGCCTCATGGCGTTGTCGCTGTACGCGGTGAACGAGGGCTACATCGATGCGGTCCCGGCCAAGTCCGTGGTGGCCTACGAGACCGCGCTGCATGCCTTCGCGAAGGAGAAGCACGGCGCGCTGATCGACAAGATCAACGCCACCGGCGACTACAACGACGACATCGCCGCGGGGCTGAAGAAGGTCTGCGAGGACTTCAAGAAGAGCGGGGCTTATTGATAGCTGCTTGAACGCCGCGCAGTCGCAGGCCGCCCGGAGGCGGTACCCCCCGAACAAAGCGAGTATCGGGGAGCGACTTCGGGGGGTACCGCCGCAAGGGCGGCCGTGAAAGCACCGACGAGACCGGACAAATGGCAGGCGCAAAAGAAATCCGCACCAAGATCAAGAGCGTGAAGAGCACGCAGAAGATCACCAAGGCCATGGAGAAGGTGGCGGCCTCCAAGCTGCGCCGCACCCAGGCGCGCATGGCCGCTGCGCGTCCCTATGCCGACAAGATCCGCGACGTCATCGCCAACCTCTTCAAGGCCCACCCCGAGTACCGCCATCCCTATCTGGTCTCGCGGGAAGTGAAGCGCGTCGGCTATATCGTCGTCACCACCGACCGCGGCCTCTGCGGCGGCCTCAACGTCAACACCTTCCGCCGCCTGCTGCCGGAACTGCGCCAGTGGCAGGACAAGGGCGTGGAGGTCGATCTCTGCCTGATCGGTGCCAAGGGCGTGCAGTTCTTCCGCCGCCTGAAGGTCAACGTCGTCGCCGCCACCACCCATCTCGGCGAGAATCCGTACATCTCCGCGCTGGTCGGTGCCATGACGGTCATGCTCGACGCCTACCGGGAGGGCCGCATCGACCGGCTCTTCCTCGTGCACAACAGCTTCGTCAACACCATGAGCCAGAAGCCCGACGTGCGCACGCTGCTGCCCGCCGAGGCGCCCTGCACCGAATCGCTGCCGCAGAACTGGGACTACCTCTATGAGCCCGGCGCCGCGGAACTGCTCGATGACGTGCTGACGCGCTACATCGAGACACAGGTCTACCGCGCGGCGGTGGAGAACGTGGCCTGCGAGATGGCCGCGAAGATGGTGGCCATGAAGGCCGCCACCGACAATGCGGGCAAGCTCATCGAGAGGCTGCAGCTCGACTACAACAAGGCCCGCCAGGCGGGCATCACCCGCGAGATCGCCGAGATCGTCGGCGGCGCCGCGGCAGTTTAGGTGCCTGGCACCACAGGAATGCGACCCGGAGAGAGAGCATGAGCAACGGCAAGGTTGTACAGGTCATCGGTGCGGTGGTGGACGTGGAATTCCCGCGTGATGCCATCCCCAAGGTCTATGACGCACTGAAGATCGACGAGGCGAACCTCACGCTGGAAGTGCAGCAGCAGCTCGGCGACGGCGTGGTGCGCACCATCGCCATGGGCGCCTCGGAAGGCCTCAAGCGCGGCCTGCCGGTGGCGAACACCGGCAAGCCGATCTCCGTGCCGGTGGGCACCAAGACCCTCGGCCGCATCATGGACGTGCTCGGCAATCCCGTCGACGAGGCGGGCCCGATCGGCGCCACCCAGCACATGCCGATCCACCGCGCGGCGCCCTCCTACGAGGACCAGGCGAAGACCACCGAGCTGCTCGAGACCGGCATCAAGGTCATCGACCTGATCATGCCGATCGCCAAGGGCGGCAAGATCGGCCTGTTCGGCGGCGCCGGCGTGGGCAAGACCGTGACGCTGATGGAGCTGATCCGCAACATCGCCGTGGAGCACTCCGGCTACTCGGTGTTCGCCGGCGTCGGCGAGCGTACCCGCGAGGGCAACGACTTCTTCCACGAGATGAAGGACGGCGGCGTCATCGACAAGGTCGCGCTGGTCTATGGCCAGATGAACGAGCCGCCGGGCAACCGCCTGCGCGTGGCGCTCACCGGCCTGACCATCGCCGAGAACTTCCGCGACGAAGGCCGCGACGTGCTGATGTTCATCGACAACATCTACCGCTACACGCTGGCCGGCACCGAGGTCTCGGCGCTGCTCGGGCGCATGCCCTCGGCGGTGGGCTACCAGCCGACACTGGCCGAGGAGATGGGCGTGCTCCAGGAGCGCATCACCTCCACCCGTACCGGCTCGATCACCTCCTTCCAGGCGATCTACGTGCCGGCGGACGACCTCACCGACCCGTCGCCGGCGACGACCTTCGCGCACCTCGATGCGACGCTGGTGCTCTCGCGCAACATCGCCGAGCTCGGCATCTACCCGGCGGTGGATCCGCTCGACTCCACCAGCCGCCTGCTCGATCCCAACGTCATCGGCCAGGACCACTACGACACCGCCCGCGCGGTGCAGGCGGTGCTCCAGCGCTACAAGGAGCTGCAGGACATCATCGCCATCCTCGGCATGGACGAGCTCTCCGAGGACGACAAGCTCACCGTGCAGCGCGCCCGCAAGATCCAGCGCTTCCTCTCGCAGCCGTTCTTCGTCGCCTCGCAGTTCACCGGCCAGGACGGCAAGTACGTGTCGCTGAAGGACACCATCCGCGCCTTCAAGGGCATCGTCGGTGGCGAGTACGACGCCCTGCCCGAACAGGCCTTCTACATGGTCGGCACCATCGAGGAAGCCGTCGCCAAGGCGAAGACGCTGCAGTAACCCGTGCGGTGCCGGTGTTCACTTATTCACTTTTTGCAATCGGTGATGCAGTGAGTAAACGCCGGATCAGCCGCAATAAGTGAATAAGTGAACACCGGCACCGCACTATGAACACCATCCACGTCGAGATCGTCAGCGCCGAGGGGCACATCTACTCGGGCGATGCCAACCTGGTGATCTGCCCGGCGAAGATGGGCGATGTCGGCATTGCGCCGCGCCATGCGCCGCTGATGACGACGCTGCGCCCGGGCGAGGTCCGGGTACAGGCCGAGGGCAAGGACGAGGTGTTTCTCTTCGTCACCGGCGGCATCCTCGAGGTGCAGCCGACGCAGGTCACCATCCTGGCGGACACGGCCCTGCGCGAGCATGAGCTCGACGAGGCGGCAGCCGACGATGCGCGCCGCAAGGCCGAGGAGGCGCTCAAGGGCGCCACTGGCCGCGAGGACCTGGCCCACGCCCAGCAGCAGCTGGTCGAGGCGGCCGCCCGTTACCGCGCCACGCAGAAGCTCAAGGGCAAGCGCAAGCAGCTCTAGGAATCCGCCGACGGCGGTTGAACCCCGGCCGGGGGCCTCGCCGTCGCTTCCCGACACTCGCTTTGGGCGAGCCCCCCGGCCGGAGCTCGGTCACGCTGGGTGCATAATCGACTCATGGCAACCACCGTCGTGATCCTCGCCGCCGGGCAGGGCAAGCGCATGCGCTCGGACCTGCCCAAGGTGCTCCACCCGCTCGCCGGCCGTCCTTTGCTTGAGCATGTGCTGGTTGCCGCCGGCGCGCTGCGGCCGCGGGAGATCCGTGTCGTCCACGGCCACGGCGGCGAACGCGTCAAGGACGCATTTGCCGGCCGTGAGCTCACCTGGGTGCACCAGGCCGAGCAACGCGGTACCGGGCACGCCGTGCGCCAGGCGCTGCCGCGGATCCCGCCGAAGGACGTGGTGCTGATCCTCTATGGCGACGTGCCGCTGGTGCGGCCGGCGACGCTGCGCCGGCTGGTGGCGAAGGCGCGCACCGGCCAGCTGGCGGTGCTGACCGCCGCATTCGACGATCCGGCCGGATACGGGCGCATCATCCGCAGCGGCGGCAGCCGCGGCGGCATCGTCGCCATCGTCGAGGACAAGGACGCCACGCCGGCGCAGCGCGCCATCCGCGAGATCAACACCGGGCTGCTCGCCTGCCCGGCCGGCGCGCTGGCCCGCATGGTGCGCCGCCTGCGGGCCGACAACGCCCAGAAGGAGTACTACCTCACCGACATCGTCGCGCTCGCCGTCCGCGACGGCATGGGCGTCGCCGCCGTGGCGGCGGCGTCGGCCGACGAGGTCATGGGTGTCAACGACAAGGCCCAGCTCGCCGAGGCCGGCCGCCTGCTGCGCCGGCGGATCGCCGGCGAGCTGCTGCAGGCGGGCGTGACGCTGGTCGACCCGGAGCGCATCGACGTCCACGGCAGCCTGCGCTGCGGCCGTGATGTCACCATCTACCCGGACGTGCTGTTCGAAGGCGAGGTCAGCCTGGGCGACGGCGTGGTGGTGGAGCCCTTCAGCCGCATCCGCAACACGAAACTGGGCGCCGGCACCGTGGTCCACAGCCATTGCGTCATCGAATCCGGGGACATCGGCCCGGGCTGCGAGATCGGGCCCTACGCCCGCATGCGCCCGGGCGTGGTGCTCCGCGGCCATGTCAAGCTCGGCAACTTCGTCGAGGTGAAGAAGAGCACGGTGGGCCTGCACAGCAAGGTCAACCACCTGACCTACATCGGCGACACCACCATCGGCGAGCGGGTGAACGTCGGCGCCGGCACCATCACCTGCAACTACGACGGCGCCAACAAGCACCACACCGTCATCGGCGACCAGGCCTTCATCGGCTCGGGCGTCGAGCTGGTGGCGCCGGTGACGATCGGTGCCGGGGCGACCATCGGCGCGGGCTCCACCATCAGCAAGGATGCCCCGCCCGGTGAGCTGACCGTGGCGCGGAGCAAGCAGCTGACGATCCCGGGCTGGAAACGCCCGGTGAAGCAGCCGAAGTAGCTGGCCGGGCGGGAATTTCCTCGCCGAACTGCGACCTGGTGTCGGGCGCGCGCCGGGCCCGGCACGGATAATCCCCTTCATTCCCGGACAGCCAGCAAGACATAATCAGAACATGTGCGGAATCGTAGGAGCCATTGCCGGGCGCGACGTGGTCCCCATCCTCATGGAGGGCCTGCGCCGGCTCGAATACCGCGGCTATGACTCGGCGGGCCTCGCGGTCCTGAAGAACGGCGTGCTGCGCCGCCAGCGGCGGCTCGGCAAGGTGGCGGAGCTGCAGGCCGCGCTTGCCTCGGATCCGTTCGATGCGCCGGTCGGCATCGCCCACACCCGCTGGGCCACCCACGGCGCGCCAGCCGAGCGCAACGCGCACCCGCACATCTCCCACGACGGGCTGGCGATCGTCCACAACGGCATCATCGAGAACCACGAGGACCTGCGCGACGAGCTGAAGAAGCTCGGCTACGTGTTCAGCTCCGATACCGACACCGAGTGCATCGCCCATCGCATCCACTACCACCTGAAGAAGGGCAAGCCCGATCTCTTCGAGGCGGTCCGTGCCACCGTGGCGGAGCTGCAGGGCGCCTACGCGCTGGCGGTGATGAGCCAGGCCAATCCGGACCTTCTGGTGCTGGCGCGCTGCGGTTGCCCGGTGGTGATCGGCATCGGCGAAGAGGGAAATTTCGTCGCCTCGGACGTCTCGGCGCTGCTGCCCGTGACCCGGCGCTTCATGTTCCTCGAGGAGGGCGACGTCGCCGAGGTCCGCAAGGACGGCGTGCGCCTCGTCGACCGCGATGGCCAGCCCGTGCACCGGCCCGTGAAGCTGAGCGAGCTCTCCGCGGATGCCGCCGAAAAGGGACCCTACCCGCACTACATGCTCAAGGAGATCCACGAGCAGCCGCGCGCGGTGGCCCAGACCCTGGAGGAGCGCGTCGCCAACGGCAAGCTGCTGGAAGCGGCCTTCGGCCCGGACGCCACCGCGATCTTCCGCCGCACCCAGGCGGTGCACATCGTCGCCTGCGGCACCAGCTTCCACGCGGGCTCGGTGGCCCGCTACCTGATCGAGCAGATCTGCCGCATTCCCTGCTACGTGGAGATCGCCAGCGAGTTCCGCTACCGCAATCCCGTGGTCACGCCGAACACGCTGTTCGTGACCATCTCGCAGTCGGGCGAGACCGCCGACACGCTGGCGGCGCTGCGCCTGGCGAAGCAGGAGGGCTTCCTCTCCTCGCTCGCCATCTGCAACGTGCCGGAAAGCTCGCTGGTGCGCGAGTCCGATCTGGTGATGCTGACCCGGGCCGGCCCTGAGATCGGCGTCGCCTCCACCAAGGCCTTCACCACGCAGATCGCCGCCCTGAGCATGCTGGTCATCGCGCTCGCCAAGCATCGCAGCACCGATGCCGAGCGCGAGCGCGGCCTGGTGACGCGGCTGATCGAGATCCCCGGACTGATCGAGAAGACCCTGGTCCTCGACCCCGAGATGAAGAAGCTCGCCGAGCGCTTCGCCGACAAGCGCCATGCGCTGTTCCTCGGCCGCGGCATCCTCCACCCGATCGCCATGGAGGGCGCGCTCAAGCTCAAGGAGATCTCCTACATCCACGCCGAGGCCTACCCCGCCGGCGAGCTCAAGCACGGCCCGCTGGCACTGGTGGATGCCGAGATGCCGGTGATCACCGTGGCGCCCAACAACGACCTGCTGGAGAAGCTGAAGTCCAATCTCATGGAAGTGCGCGCCCGCGGCGGCGAGCTCTTCGTCTTCGCCGACCCGGACTCCGGCTTCGAATCCAGCGACGGCGTCACCGTCATCCAGATGCCCCGGCACGTGACCTACCTGCAGGCCCCGGCCGTCTACACCGTGCCGCTGCAGCTGCTCGCCTACCACGTGGCCATCCTGCGGGGCACCGACGTGGACCAGCCGCGCAATCTTGCCAAGTCGGTGACCGTGGAGTAACGCTCTGGCACCATAGCGCTCCTGCACCCTGACTGGAGCGCTTCGCCATGAGTACCGCCTACCCCTGGGTCAAGCCGCCCTGGCCGCGCAAGGTCCTGCCCCGCGCGCAGCTCGAGGATCGCATCGCGCAGCTGCTGGGTTCGACGAACATGTGCGTGCTGGCGACCGTGGGCCGGAGTGGCCAGCCGATCGCCAGCCCGATCGAGTACTACGCCGACGGGCTGGACCTCTACATGCTGCCCGATCCGGGCACGCCGAAGCTCAAGGCCATGCAGGCCGATCCACGGGTGTCGGTGGCGGTGCACGGTGCCTACCACGGCTGGCACAGCGCCCGCGGCGTGCAGATCTTCGGCCGCGCCGAGGTCATCGAGCCGCATGCGCGTGGCTGGGATCGCGGCATGCAGGTGTTCCGCTGGCATGAGTGGATGAGCGACCTCGGCCTGGATGCCCGCAAGCCCTTCGAGCGCCAGGTCTGCCGGATCGTGCCGGAGAAGATCCTCTACACCGAGACCTGGCTGTGGAAGCTCGGCTATGGCGCCAAGCAGCGCTGGGAGCGCTCGCCGCGCAAGGCGGCGCGCCGGCCCGCGGCGCGGAAGAAGAAATAGCGCGGTGGCCGACGCGACGCCGGACGAGGTCATCCGCGCCACGCTGCGCGAGACGCGCACCATTGCCGTGGTGGGCGCCTCGCCCAAGCCGCACCGCGCCTCGCACGAGGTCATGCGCTTCCTGCAGGGCAAGGGTTACCGCTGCATCCCGGTGAACCCGGGCCATGCGGGCGAAACCCTGCTCGGGGAGACGGTGCATGCGGACCTGGCCTCGATCACGGAGCCGGTGGACATGGTGGACGTGTTCCGCAATTCCGCGGCGGCAGGGCCGGTCGTCGACGAGGCCATCGCCATCGGCGCGAAGGTGGTGTGGATGCAGCTGGGCGTGATCAACGAGGAGGCGGCCGGACGCGGCCGCCGCGCCGGGCTCACGGTCATCATGGACCGCTGCCCGGTCATCGAATGGGGACGGCTGGACCTCGGCTGAAGGCAGGAGCCTCGCGAGTGGACATCGACATCATCGTGGAGCCCGAACTGACCCCGGCGCAGCTGGTCGAGCTGGCGCAGGCGGCGGAGCGCTTCGGCGTGGGCACCCTCTGGGCCTCGAACTACTTCGCCCACTGGGATCCGTTCGTGTCGCTGGCCCCGGTGGCGCTGGCCACCCGCAGGCTGCGGCTGGGTGCCCTGGCGTTGTCACCCTTCGAGATGCACCCGCTGAAGATCGCCAATGCGCTGCTGTCGCTGAACGAGCTTTCAGGCGGCCGCGCGGAAGTGTCCATCGGCGCCGGCGAGGGCAATCTCGACGCCATGGCGCTGAGCAAGCCGCAGAAGATCGTCGGCGCCACGCGCGAGGCGGTCGAGATTGTCATCGGCGCGGGCCAGGGCCGGCTGAAGCAGGCGGGTTACCGGGGCGAGCACTTTCAGGTGACCTATCCCTGTGCCTACGGCTGGCTCCAGGCGCCGCCGCCCCGCGTCTACCTCGGTGCCTACCGGCACCAGATGATGCGCGCCGGCGCCCGCGTGGCCGACGGCGTGTTCATCGGCTGCACGCCGCTGGAGATCCTCGGGCCCGCCATCGCCGCCATCCGCGAGGGCCTGGCCCGTCGCCAGGCGCCGAAGGCGGATTTCCGGATCAACAGCTTCTGGGCCTGGCACCTGAAGAAGGATCGTGCCGAGGGCTACCGCGAGTCGCGCCGCGAGCTGGCCTGGCGTGCGCGCAAGCTCGATCCGGCGCTCATCAACCTGTTCCTGGGCCCGGAGGACGTGCAGTTCGTGCGCGATCACTGGGAGAACTTCGTCGCCGCCTGGTTCGACCGCTCCGGCAACATCCGGGGCGTGCCCGAGCGCATCACCAGCGCACTCTGCGAGGGCTTTACCTCCACCGGCGGGCTCGAGGACCTGGATCGCGAGATCGAGCGCTTCCGGCAGTTCGGCAGGGCCGGGCAGACGACCATCGCGCTGCGGCTCCACGACCAGCCGATGGAGGCCCTGGAGATCATCGGCCGCCACGTGGTGCCGGCCCTGCGTTGACCGGCGGCAAGCCGGGCCGGCGCCTCAGGCCAGCCTGGCCTCCAGGTCGTAGGCATCCGAGCCGGTGACGACCACCTCGAGGAAATCGCCGGGCTTGCAGCGCCCCGGCGCGGCGATGCGCACCACGCCGTCGATTTCCGGGGCATCGCCGGGGCCGCGCGCCACGGCACCCTCGGGCCCGAGTTCGTCCACCAGCACACGCATCCGCTTGCCGATCTTCGCGGCGAGCTTCGCGGTGCTGATGCGGGCGGCGGCTTCCATGAAGCGGGCCTGGCGTTCCGCGGCGATTTCCGCCGGCACGGGGTCGGGCAGGTCGTTGGCCGCGGCGCCGGCCACCGGGGAGTAGGTGAAGCAGCCCACGCGATCGAGCCGGGCCTCCTCCAGCCAGTCGAGCAGCATCCGGAAGTCGTCCTCGGTTTCACCGGGGAAGCCGGTGATGAAGGTGCTGCGCAGCGTGAGGTCCGGGCAGGCCTCGCGCCAGCGGCGGATGCGGGCCAGCGTGTTCTCGGCGTGCGCGGGGCGGCGCATCAGCCGCAGGATGCGCGGGCTGGCGTGCTGGAAGGGGATGTCGAGGTAGGGCAGCACCCGGCCCTCGGCCATCAGCGGGATGACCTCGTCGACATGCGGATAGGGATAGACGTAGTGCAGGCGCACCCAGGCGCCGAGGCTGCCGAGCGCGCGCGCCAGGTCGAGGAAGCGCGTCTGCAGCGGCTGGCCCTGCCAGAACTCCGTGCGGTAGCGGATGTCCGCCCCGTAGGCGCTGGTGTCCTGCGAGATCACCAGCAGTTCGCGGACGCCCGCCCTCACCAGGCGCTCGGCCTCCTGCATGACCTCCTCGATGCCGCGGCTGGCGAGATCGCCACGCAGGCTGGGGATGATGCAGAAGCTGCAGCGGTGATTGCAGCCTTCGCTGATCTTCAGGTAGGCGTAGTGCCGCGGCGTCAGGCGGATGCCCTGCGCCGGCACCAGGTCCAGGTAGGGGTCGTGCGGCTTGGGTGCGTGCGTGTGCACCGTCTCCATGACCTCGGCATAGGCCTGCGGACCGGTGACACCCAGCACCGTCGGGTGACGCGCGAGGATGGTCTCGCGGCGCGCACCGAGGCAGCCGGTGACGATGACCTTGCCGTTGCGGTCCAGCGCCTCGCCGATGGCGTCCAGCGATTCGTCCACCGCGGCGTCGATGAAGCCGCAGGTGTTGACCACCACCAGGTCCGCGCCCTCGTAGCTGGGCGCCACCTCGTAGCCCTCTGCGCGCAGCCGGGTGAGGATGCGCTCGGAGTCCACCAGCGCCTTCGGGCAGCCGAGGCTGACGAAGCCGATGCGGGGCGGCGCTGCGGGTTTGCGGGCCATGGACCAGCCGGGACGATGCGTCAGGCGGGGATGGCGGCAGGCATCTCGAAGCGGGCCAGGTAGCGGCTGACCAGTCCGCTGACATGCTGCAGCGGCTGCTCCAGGACCGTGAAGCAGGGTGGCTGGCGCCGCAGGCGGTCCCAGCCTTCGCTGTCGATGACGCGCTCGAGGTGGGCCATGTTCTGCTCGATGGCCTCGAAGTAGGGATTGCGCCCTTCGCAGGCGGCTTCGATGTAGCGGTAGGCGCGGTTGAACTTCTGGTCCAGCCGCTCGCGGACCGACAGCCGGAAGAAGCCGGGCGTCTGCCGCAGCAGGTCGATCCCCGACTGGTACTGGATCCTGTCCGCCGCCGGGATGGCGCGCGTGGCCACGCCCGCCAGCACGAACTCCGCGTAGAGCCGGTCGCGGCACTTCTCGAGGTAGCAGCGATCGGCCATCTGCGCCATGAGGTCCGCCGTGCCGAGCAGATGGCCAACCAGGCTGTCCCTGGGATCGTCGAGCTCGATGTCGTCGAGGCTCATCTCGTAGCCGGTGAAGTGCACGGCCTGGGCGGCGACCTGGGCCTGCCCCGTCAGGCCGATGCGCGGCAGGTAGCTGCGGAGGAACTCGGCGCTGCGCGACACGTGCTGGCCGGTGAATTCCGCGCCATTGAGGATGCCCGTGTCGGAACGCCGGCGGATGTAGCCCGAGTCGTGGAACAGCGCGGTGATCAGGCCCAGCACCGCGCGTTCCTGGCCGAGGCGGTCCGCCGCGGCGCAGGTCTTCTCGTGGCCCGCCAGCAGCCGCGCCATGGCCAGGGTCATGTCCAGCGTGTGCTGGATGTCGTGGTAGACGGTGTCGCAGCCGAGGTAATCCTCGTACTGGCCGCGGAACAGCCGCTCGAAATCGTGGAAGGCCACCCAGAGGATGTCGAACGCGCTCCCGGGGTAGGCCTGGAGGAAAATGTCGTGCACGGCGTCGCGGACCGAGGCCGCCGAGCTGACGCAGACCCGTCCGGTTACGTCAAATTCGTTGGGCCGGATGCGGAAGGGCCGGCTCGCCGTCTGCTCGATGTAGACCGGGTCTGACATGCTGTGGCGGGATTCTGGCACCGCTGCCCGTCTCCGCACAACGCCGCAATGGCTCGGGAACACGCTGATTTCACCGGCTGCTCAGGTGAAGCTCGCCCACACCGGGGTATGGTCCGAGGGTTGCTCGCGGCCCCGGGGACCGGTATCGATGCCGCTGCCGGTGCTGGTGGCCGCCAGCGCGGGTGAGGCGAGGATCAGGTCGATGCGCAGGCCGCGGTTGCGGCGGAATGCCGCGGCACGGTAGTCCCACCAGCTGTAGGACTGCTGCGGTTGCTCGAAGCGGCGGAAGACATCGACGAACCCGAGGTCGAACAGCGCCTGCAGCCGGGCGCGTTCCGGCTCGCTGCACAGGACCTGCCCACGCCAGGCCTCGGGGTCGTGGACGTCGCGGTCCTCCGGCGCGATGTTGAAGTCGCCCATCACCGCGACCTTCCCGTGGCGGGCGAGCTCCTCCTTCAGGTGATCGTGCAGCGCCGCCAGCCAGCGCAGCTTGTACTCGAATTTCTCCGAGCCGACGCTCTGGCCGTTGGGGACGTAGAGATTGAACAGCCGCAGGTCCGCATAGCTCGCGGCCAGCACCCGCTTCTGTTCATCCTCGAAATTGGGCAGGCCAGGGACCACGTCCACGGGCTGCAGCCGGGAGAGCAGCGCCACGCCGTTGTAGGCCTTCTGTCCGTCCACCGCGCAGTGGTAGCCCAGCGCCTCGAACTCGGCGGCCGGGAATCCCTCGGTCACCACCTTGATTTCCTGCAACGCCAGCACGTCCGGCTGCTCGGCCACCAGCCAGTCCTTCACATGGCCCAGGCGCTGGCGGATGGAGTTGACGTTCCAGCTGGCGATCTTCATCCGCGCCCTTCAGGCGGCGGCGGGGCCTGTTCCCGCTTCGCCGGCCGCTGCCGCGGTGATGCCCGAGTGGCGCAGCAGGGCGGCGATGTCCGGCGGCCGGCCGCGGAAGGCGCGGAAGGCCGCGGCGATGTCGCGGCTGCCGCCGATTTCGAGGATCTCGCGGCGGAAACGCGCGGCCGGCCCGGGGGCGAGCACGCCTTCTTCCTCGAAGGCGGCATAGGCATCGGAGGAGAGCACCTCCGCCCACTTGTAGCTGTAGTAGCCGGCGGCATAGCCGCCGCCGAAGATGTGGGCGAAGCCGTGCGGGAAGCGGTCGTAGCGCGCGGCCGGCACCACGGCCACGGCATCGCGCACCTCGGCCAGCAGCGGCAGGACGCGCCCGCCCTCTCCGGGCGCGTACTCCGCATGGATGCGCAGGTCGAACAGCGAGAACTCGAGCTGGCGCAGCATGTGCATGGCGCCCTGGAACACCCGCGACTGGCGCAGCCGTTCCACCAGCCCGTCGGGCAGCGGCAGGCCGCTCTCGTGGTGGCCGGACACCATGGCGAGGATCTCGGGCTCCCAGGCGAAGCCCTCCATGAACTGGCTGGGCAGCTCCACCGCATCCCAGGGCACGCCGTGGATGCCGGCGATGCTCGGGTAATCGACGCGGGTGAGCAGGTGATGCAGCGCATGCCCCATCTCGTGGAACAGCGTCAGCACCTCGTCGTGCGACAGCAGGCTCGGCGCGCGCGCTGAAGGCGGCGCGAAGTTGCAGACCAGGTGTGCCACGGGCCGCTGCAGGCTGCCGTCGAGATGCTTGCGGCTGACGCAGTCGTCCATCCAGGCGCCGCTGCGCTTCTCCGGGCGGGCGTACAGGTCCGTGTACAGCCCGCCGATGACCGTACCGTCGGCGTCGAGGACGCGGTAAAAGCGGGCCGTCGGGTGCCAGACGGCCACCTGGCCGTCGGCTTCCAGGCGCAGGCCGTAGAGCCTGCCGACCAGGCCGAAGAGGCCATCGAGCACGCGCGGCAGCGGGAAGTAGGGCCGCAGCTCCTCGTCGGAGATGGCGAACTTCTTCCGGCGCAGTTCCTCGGCATGGAAGGCCACATCCCAGGGCGCGAGCGCGTGGCCGGCATGGGCCTCGAGTTCGGCGAACTCGGCGCGGCCCGCGAAGCGCGAGGCCACCACCAGGCGATCGAGGAAGCTGCGCACCTCCTGCACCGAGCTGGCCATCTTCGTGGCCAGCGAGTACTCGGCGAAATCGGTGAAGCCCACCAGCTCCGCGGCCTCGTGGCGCAGCGCCAGGATCTCGTCCATGAGCGGCCCGTTGTCGAAGGCGGGCGGCGAGGGTGACTGGTCCGAGGCGCGGGTGCTCCAGGCGCGGTGGAAGTGCGCGCGCAGCTCGCGGTCCTGCGCATGGGTGAGTACCGCGATATAGGTGGGCTGGTCCAGGTGGAACAGCCAGCCCTCCCTGCCCGCGGCGCGCGCCGTTTCCGCGGCCCGCTCGAGGGTGCTGGCCGGGATGCCTGCCAGCCGCGCGGCGTCGGTCTCGTGGTGGCTCCAGGCGGCCATGGCATCGAGCAGGTTCTGTTCGAACAGCGCCTGCTTCGCGGCGAGCGCCTCCATGATCTCCATGAAGCGCTGCTTCTGCTCCGCGGGCAGGGTGACGCCGGAGAGGCGGAAATCGCGCAGCGCGTGGTCGAGCAGGGCGCGGGCGCCGTCGGCGCGTCCTTCGGGAACGGTGCCCGCCACCGCGGCGAACAGCCGGTACAGCTCGGCGTTCTGCGCGATCTCGGTCTGGTAGCGGGCGAGCAGCGGCAGGCAGCGGTTGTAGGCCTCGCGCAGCGCCGGCGTGTTGGCCACCGCATGCAGGTGGCTGACTGGTCCCCACACCTGCTGCAGCCGGTCGCCGAGTTCCTCCAGCGGCGGAATGACGTCCTCGAAGCGGGGCGGGGCCGCACGGCTGGCGGCGAGGATGCGCTCCAGCCCGGCACGGTTGGCGGTCAGCACGGCCTGCAGGGCCGGCTCGACATGCTCGGGACGGATGGCGGCGAAGGCGGGCAGCGCGCCCGCCGTGGTGTCGAGAAGGGGATTGTCCATGCCGCTATTATGGTGTCGGCAGCGGGCTTTTGGCATCGGCCCCGCGGCCGGAGGACATGGAATGGGCAAACCCTGGGACCTGGTGGTGATCGGTGGCGGCAGCGGCGGCCTGGCTGCGGCCCAGCGCGCGGCGGAGTACGGCGCGCGCGTCGCGCTGGTGGAGGCGGGGCGTCTGGGCGGCACCTGCGTGAACGTCGGCTGCGTGCCGAAGAAGGTCATGTGGAATGCGGCGAGCATCGCCCATGTACTCGAGGACGCCGCCGACTACGGGTTCCGCCTGGCCACGAGCGGGCCCCACGACTGGGCGCAGCTGCGGGAGAAGCGCGATGCCTACCTGCGCCGCCTCAACGACATCTATGCCGCGAACCTCGAGCGCCGGCGGGTGCAGCTGTTCCGCGGCAGCGGCCGCCTCACCGGCCCGCGCACCGTGGAGGTCGCCGGCGAGGTACTGGAGGGAAACCATCTCATCATCGCCACCGGTGGTTATCCGCTGGTGCCCGAGCTGCCGGGCGCAGAGCTGGGCATCACCTCGGACGGTTTCTTCGAACTCGACCACTGCCCGGCGCGCACCGCCGTCGTCGGCAGCGGCTACATCGCGGTGGAACTCGCCGGCATGCTCCAGGCGCTGGGCTCGGCGGTGACGCTGTTCGCGCGGCACGACAGCCTGCTGCGCCGCTTCGACGGCCTGCTGCAGGAATCGGTGGTGGGCTCGCTGCGGGCCGATGGCGTGTCGCTGCGCTGGCGCAGCGTGCCGGAGGCACTCACCCGGCGCGCGGACGGCCTGCACCTGCGCACCCGCGACGGCGTCGAGCACGGGCCGTTCGAGACGCTGGTCTGGGCGGTGGGCCGCTTGCCGGCCACCCGCGGGCTCGGCCTCGACGCCGCGGGCGTGGACACCGATGCCGGCGGCTTCGTGCCCACCGACCGCTTCCAGGAGACCGCCGTGCCCGGCATCTTCGCCATCGGTGACGTCACCGGCCGCGAGCAGCTGACACCGGTCGCCATCGCCGCCGGGCGACGCCTGGCGGACCGGGTCTACGGTGGCATGGAGGGCCGGCATCTCGACTACCACAACATTCCCACCGTGGTCTTCAGCCACCCGCCGCTCGGCACCGTCGGCCTCAGCGAGGAGCAGGCCCGCCAGGTGCATGGCGAGGCCGCGGTCAAGGTCTACCAGGCCGAATTCGTCCCCATGTACCACGCCCTCACCACGGCCAAGCCCAGGGCAAGGCTGAAACTGGTGACCGCCGGCGCCGACGAGCGCGTGGTCGGCTGCCATATCGCCGGCCCCGGGGTGGACGAAGCGCTGCAGGGCTTCGCCGTGGCCATCCGCATGGGCGCCACCAAGCGTGACTTCGACGACACCATCGCCATCCACCCGACACTCGCCGAAGAGCTGGTGACCATGCGCTGAGAAAAGGGAGAAAAGGTGTCAGACATATTTTCCCCGCTGAGAAAAGGTGTCAGAAAAGGTGTCAGACATATTTTCCGGTGCCGGAAAAATATGTCTGACACCTTTTCTGACACCGACACCTTTTCTCCCTTTTCTCAGCGGGGAAAATATGTCTGACACCTTTTCTCCCTTTTCTCAGCGGACACCTTTTCCCGGCGCCGGGAATGGTCCCCGGAGCTGCTCGAAGACGCGGCCGATGGCGAGCAGCCGCCGGTCGCTGTCCAGGGGGCCGTCGAAGTTGATGCCGACCGGCAGACCGTCGATGGCAAGCCCCGCCGGGACGCTGAGGCTGGGGATGCCAGCCGCGCTCTGGTACACCAGGTTGCGGATGAAGTGCCCGAAGCCGCCGGCGACATGGCGGCCGTCGATCACCATGTCGGCGCTGTCGTCGGCGATGGCGACCGCCGGGAACGGCGTGGTCGGGAACACCAGGGCATCGAGCCCCTGGTCGCGGAAGCAGGCGGCGAGTTGCGCCTGCAGCCGCGGCCGCAGCGCCGCCATGGCCTCGCGCCAGGCCGGTTCCAGCTGTGCGAGCCTCGCCGGGTCCGGGTTGAAGCGCTGCCTGGCGACCGGTGAGGCGATCTTCGCCACGATATCCCCGATGCGGGTGAGCGGCCGGCGGCCCGCGAGAATGCCCGGCATGCCAACGATGGCCTCGTAGGCGGAGATCGGCCAGGCCACCCGGTTCGCCAGCGCGTGCAGGCCGGGCAACTCGACCGGCACGATCCGCGCACCGGCCTCGCGCAGGCGATCCAGTGCCGCTGCCATGACGGCCGCGGTACGCGAATCGACCAGCGTCTCGAAGTCGCCAAGCGGCTGGCCGAGGCGCAATTCCCCGGGGGCGATTGCCGGCAGCGGCGCCACCGGCTCGCCGGCCAGCACCGCGTCGAGTATCGCCAGGCCCTCGATGTCGACGGCCATGGCACCTGCTGTGTCGCGGGTCGGCGTGGCGGGAAAGATGCCGCCATACGGGTAGCGCCCGAAGGACGGGCGCAGCCCGGCGATGCCGTTGAACGAGCAGGGCCCGCGTACCGAACCGTTGGTGTCGGTGCCCAGCGCCGCCGGCACCAGCCGCGCGGCGACGGCCACCGCCGAGCCGCCGCTGCTGCCGCCGGCGACGACCCCAGTGCGCCAGGGATTGACCACGTGGCCGAAATGCTCGTTGTGGCTGGTGCCGCCGACCGCCAGCTCGTGGAGGTTGGCCTTGCCGGCGATGATGGCGCCGGCATCGCGCAGCCGGGTGACCACCGGCGCGTCCGCATTCGGGCAGACGCCGATGAGGCCGGGCGTGCCCGCCGTCGTCGCGTAGCCCAGGACATCGATGTTGTCCTTCACCAGGATGGGCAGGCCATGCAGCGGCCCGGGCGGTTCCCCCGCTGCCCGCCGCCGGTCCGCGGCCCGCGCGGCCTCCAGCAGCTGCGCGGGGTCCTGGGCGATCAGCGCATGGAGGTCACGGTGACGTTCGCAACGCGCGAGCATGTCCCGCGCCAGGGCTTCGGCGGACAGTTCGCCCGCCGCGAGCGCGGCGAGCAGCCGGGCGATGGGGGAGGATGTGTCGAGCTGGTCTGGCATGGTGCCGGAGTCTGGATCAGGCCGGGGGTCCGGTGCCATGATCGCCGTCAGCGCAGGTCGACAACCAGGGAGTGCAGCACCATGAATGCAATCCGTCTGCCGGCATCCGCCGCCACCGCCTGGCTGCTGCTGATGGCCGCCGCCTGGGCCCAGACCGATGCGGTCTCCGCTGCCAGTCCCGCGGCCCCGGCCGCGGACCGTGGCAAGGAACTGCCGGTGTTCCGCATCCCGCATATTCCGCCGGCTGCGGAGGCCTATTACGCACCGGATGGCCAGCACCTGATTGCCCAGGTGCGCGACAAGGACGCGCAGCAGTCAGGCGACAAACGCGTCGGTGGCGCGCTGACCTACATCTTCACCGAGGATGGCCAGACGCTGCGGCGGATCAACGACCGTGGCCAGGACGCCTGCTCGTTCTTCTTCCCCGACCAGAGGCGTGTCATCTGGACCTCGACGCGGGACCACATGGACATGCCGCTCGGCGACTGGGCCGATCCGGCCAATTACCCCCAGGGTGCGGAACTCTACACCTCGGATCTCTACGGCCGGCATGTCGTCCGCCTCACCCGCAACCGGTGGTATGACGCGGAGGTCACGGTGTCGCCCAACGGCGAGTGGATCGTGTGGATGCGGCAGATCGAGGGCAAGGCCAGCCTGTGGCGCATGCGCGCGGATGGCACCGGCGAGCAGCAGATCACCTTCACCGATGACTGGCAGCCCGGTGCGCCCTTCTACCTGCCCGACAACGAGACCATCATCTTCCAGGCCTGGCGCGCCAGCGAGTATGGCAAGCTCGACCCGGTGCCGATGACGGTCTTCACCATCAAGGCCGATGGCAGCGGACTGGTCCAGCGGACTTTCGACCGCAACATGTACTGGGGTCCGGGCCCTGCTGCCGACGGGCGCCACTACCTGTTCACGCGCATCATCGACGGCAACAACCACGAACTCTTCCTCGGCGACCTCGCCGGCGATCCGCCGCTGCGGCTCACCTACAATCCGGGATTCGACGGCATGAAGTCGTTCTCGCCCGACAGCAGCAAGATGGTGTTCGTGCGACTCGCAGGTGATCCCCGCGCGCTCTACTCGCACGTCATGGATCTATCGTCCCTCAGGCTCGGGCCGGAGAACTACAAGGGGATTCCCGACACGCCGATCCCGCCGGGCGCGGTGCGCGTGAGCGATTTCAGTCGTCGGTAGCGCGGAAAAGGTGTCTCCGGAAAAGGTGTCTGACTTATTTTCTACGAATTACTTTCTCCATTCCGTCAGCACTACAGAAAATAAGTCAGACACCTTTTCCGGACACCTTTTCCGATACCTTTTCCCTGAAAATAAGTCAGGCACCTTTTCCGCGCGCGCCGCCAGCATCCGGCGCCGGCCAGGATGGCGAGGCCCGGCAGGCCGAGCGCGCCGCCGCCACCCTTCGAGCCGCCCTTCCACTCGACCTCGGCCAGCTGCGGTTCGTCCTTCAGCCGCTGCTGGAAGCGGTCCAGCTCCGCCGCGAGGTTCGTGGTCATGTTGGACATGGCGGAGGTGAAGCTTGCCGCTCGCGAGTCGCGCACCACCTGCGAGGCTTCGACGGCCGTGGAGGACTCCTCGCGGGCGTCGACGCCAGGAGCCCGGAACAGCAACTTGCGGCTGGCCACGTCGAAGACGGCTGTGTCGACGAAGGTCTGCGTCTGGTTCTCGGTACCCTTGATGACGTACGCGCCGACGATGGTCCAGTAGGTCAGTGCCAGCTTGTTGTCGGTGGTGGTGGTGACCTGGTCGTAGGACACCAGCGCCATGACGTCGGCGCCATAGAGCCGGGCCACCTGCTGCATGCCCTCGAAGCCCGTGGTGGACCGCAGGTAGGTTTCGGGGATCACCTCGATCGAGGCGATGTACTTGCGGTCGAGGAACTGCTTCCGGGCCTGCTCGAGTAGCTGGTTCTTGAGGGCCTCGGTCGGCGCGTTGCCCGGGGCGCTGTTGCCGGGCACGAAGGCCAGGCCGACACGCAGTGGCAGCACCAGGTGCGGAATCTGCTGGTCCTGCGGAGGGGGAATGTCCCCCTTGGGGTAGAGGTAATCGACCAGGCTGCTCGACACCCCCGTGCGCATGCCGCTGCCATGCTCATCGAAGAGCGCGCTGCAGCCGGTGGCGAGGGCGGTACCCAAGGCGATGGTGATGATTGCGCGGAGGGCATTCATTTCGCGTCTCCTCGAGGAAAAAGGGGAAAAAGGTGCCTGACTTATTTTCCGTGCGGAAAAGGTGCCTGACTTATTTTCTGTGGTGCCGACGGAATTTGAGAAAGCAGTTCGTAGAAAATAAGTCAGGCACCTTTTCCGCACGGAAAATAAGTCAGGCACCTTTTTCCTTTTTTCCTTTTCCCCTACGCAGGCAGCTTCGCGCGGACTGGCCGGGTGTCGGGGCGCACGCCGCGCCAGATGAAAAACGCCTCGGCAGCCTGTTCGACCAGCATCCCCCAGCCTTGCCAGGCCTGCTTCGCGCCGAGGCGGCGGGCCCAGCCGACGAAGGGCGTGTCGGTCATGGCGTAGGAGAGGTCGTAGCAGGCGGTGTCCGGGCCGATCACGGCCTCCGGCACCGGCGGGACGCCGCCCTGCAGGCCGGCTGCGGTGGCGTTGATCACCAGGTCCCAGGGCCCGGCGGGCAGTTCATCGAAGCGACAGGCGCGGATGGCGCCGAGCCGCTCGAAGTGGCCGGCGACCTCCCGCGCGCGCTCGACGTTGCGATTGGCGATGCAGAACTCCGCCGGCCCGCTGCCGAGCAGGGCGGGCACGATGCCACGGGTGGCGCCGCCGGCACCGAGCACCAGCAGGCGCCGGCCCTTGAGCTGCAGGCCGAGATTGGATTTCAGGTCGGTGAGCAGGCCCACGCCATCGGTGTTGTCGCCGTCGAGCCGGCCGTCGGCGGCGATGATCACGGTGTTCACGGCACCGGCAAGATGGGCGCGGTCGGTGAGCTGGTCCACCAGCCGCGCCACCGCCTCCTTGTGCGGCACGGTGACGTTGAACCCGCGCAGGCCCTCCTTCGCCAGGGCCTTCAGCCGTGCATCGAGGTCCTCCGGCCGGATGTCGATGGCCTCGTAGGACAGATCCTCGCCGGTCTGCGCCGCGAACAGCCGGTGGATCACCGGCGACTTGCTGTGCCCGATGGGATGGCCGATGACCCCGTAGCGGTCCGTCATGGAATGACCCTGTGCCTGCTCGCGGGTTTTTTACCCTACGGGACCCGGGGTGTCCAACCGCCGCGCCGCGTACACTGGCGGACATGGCGAAGACCCCCGAACGCTGCCCCTGGGCCGAAGGCGTCAGCCCGGCCTACCTCGCCTACCACGACACCGAGTGGGGCGTGCCGGTGCGCGACGATGCGCGCCAGTTCGAATTCCTGCTGCTCGAGGGCGCCCAGGCGGGACTCAGCTGGGCCACCATCCTGCACCGGCGCGAGGGATACCGCCGCGCCTTCGCCGGCTTCGACCCGGCCCGGGTCGCGCGCTTCACGCCCGCCCGGGTGGCAAAGCTGCTGCTCGATCCCGGCATCATCCGCAATCGCCTGAAGATCGAGGCCGCCATCGGCAATGCCCGCGCCTTCCTCGCCGTGCAGGAGGAGTTCGGCAGCTTCAGCGACTACATCTGGCGCTACGTCGACGGCCACCCGGTGCAGAACCGCTGGCGCACGCCGCGCGAGGTGCCCGCCACCAGCGCCCTCTCCGACGCGCTGAGCCGCGACCTCAGGGCGCGCGGCTTCCGCTTCGTCGGCAGCACCATCGTCTATGCGCACCTGCAGGCCACCGGGCTGGTGAACGACCACCTCGTTGGCTGCTTCCGCCACCGGCCGGTGCGCGCGCTCGGCACGGGTCCGCGCTGAGCCCCGCCTCAGGGCGTGGCGATCTCCACCAGCGTCAGCGCGAGCGCGTGCTCGCCATCGCCGTGGGTCACCAGGCCCAGGTAGAGTTCGCCGGGATCGAGGCCGGCCCAGCCGAGCGTCACCTCGCCGCTGGCACCGGTCACCGCCGCCGCCGGCGCGGCCAGCACGGAGAAGCCCCCCGGCCCTGGCGCATCGTTCACCATCCAGACGCCGGTTTCGTATCCCGCTTCCGGGCCCGATACCTCGAAGCCGTGGATGTCGATCAGGTACTCGCCGGGCGCGGGATCGAGCAGGTCGATCACCTCGGTGGCGGCATCGGTGGCGCTGGCGAGGACACCGCCGGGGCAGGCGCCATCCGGGCAGTGCAGGTAGAGGTCGAGATCCTCCGCGTCACCACCCGTGGTGGCGACCAGGGCCACCCGCAGGTAGCGGGTGCCGGGCGGGACGCTGATGCGCTGGCGGCGGATGAAGTCGGGCAGCGCGCTGTCGTCGGACTGGAAGGTGTAGTAATCGAGCGGATCATCGATGACGGTGCCGGTGGTGCTGGCCGGTGACGCCAGTCCCGAGACCAGCGCCTGGTAGGTGCCGTCGTAACCGAAGTCGACATGCACCGTGGTTTGCCCCGTGGCCTCGTGGCCGGCGACCGGATCCTCGACACCGATGGCGGCCGGCGCCACCGCCAGCGGGCTGCGCACCCGGTGGCGGCCATCGCTCCAGCTGAGGGAACCGAAGCGGAAATCCGGCAGCCGGGCCTCGTCGCTGAAGTAGTCGCTGCGCCGGGCAGTGCCGGTGCTGGTGAAGGTCAGCGTGTACTCGGCGCTCTCGCCGCTGGCGAGCGCCAGGCTGGCGGGTGCCACCGCCACCGCGATGCCGGGTGGCGCCTCCACCGTCGCCTGGTACACCGCGGCCGGGCCGACATTGGTCACGCGGCGACGGATGCTGCGTGAATGCACCACGGCGTGGCTGGCCATCGACGGCAGGTTGAGGTCGGCAGCCTCCAGCGAGAGACCGGCTTCCCGGAGGGCATCACAACGCTCGTCACCGATGCCGGTGAGGCCGACGCCGCAGCCGAAGGCGTCGTAATCGTCACGGCCCGCCTCGTAGACCAGGCCGGGGTCCACGGCCAGGTCGGGCACGATGTGGCCGGCGCCGAAGTCGAAGGGACCGGCGCTGCCGCCATCCGCCAGCAGGAGGTCCTGCCTGGCGGTGGTCATCAGCGCCGAGCGCAGCGCCGCCGGGCTCCATTCGGGATGCGCCTGGCGCAGCAGGGCGGCGACCCCGGCCACCTGCGGCACCGCCATCGAGGTGCCGGAGAGGTACTGGAAGCGTTCACCGCGCAGGCCGTTGGCGACCCCGGGAGTCTGTGCGCCGAGGATGTCCACGCCCGGCGCCGCCACGTCCGGCTTGAGGATGTCGAACACGTCGGGATTCGGCCCGCGGGCCGATGCCTTGTAGAGGATGTTGCCGGCGACCTGGCGGCTGGCGATCAGGCCCTTCTGCAGCGTCACCTGCACGCTGTCGCCGGCCAGCAGCCGGGTGGCGAGGGCTTCGCCATCGGCCTGGCCGATCATCACCGCGGGAATGTCGACGACACCGCGCTCGCCCTTCATGGTGATGGGCTGACCGTCGTCCTGCGCATCGCCGAAGACCACCACGGCGATGGCGCCGGCCGCCTCGGCGTTGGCGACCTTGGAGAGGAACTCGCAGGAGCCGCGGCGCACGAGGGCGATGCGGCCGGCGAGGTCGGCGGCATTGGCGAGCGCCGTGCAGCCATCGGCCGCGCCCAGTCCGTCGTCGGCAAGCACCAGCGAGCCGTTCACGGCACCGGTGTTGCGCAGTTCCGGCGTGAAGGCCGCCTCCTTCATGGTGAGATCGCCGGTGACGCCGGCCGGCGCGGTGTAGCGCAGCACCTCGTCGTAGCGGGTGCCGCTGCGCGTGGCGGCCGCCGTGGCCAGCACCCAGGGCGAGCTGCCCGGTGACTCGATGCTGGCCGGCGCGGGCCCGCCATTGCCGGCGGCGGCCACGGTCAGCACGCCGGCGTTGGCGGCGGCGAGCAGGGCCAGCGCATCGGAATCACCCGGCCCGCCGTCGCCGGTGCCGACCGAGTAATTGATGATGTCGACGCCATCGGCCACCGCGTCCTCGATGGCGCGCTGCAGGTCCGACATGGCGCAGTGGGCGCGCGTGGCGCCGGGTTCCAGCCAGCAGGCCTTGTACACCGCGATGCGTGCCCGCGGCGCGATGCCGCTGATGGGTGCCAGCACCGTGTCGCCGAGGGTCGCGGTGACGCGGCCACCGGCGGCCACCGAGGCGATGTGGGTGCCATGCCCATCGGCATCGAGCGGCGAGAGCGATTCCGCCGGATCCATGGGGAAGCTGCCGCGGAAGCCATTGGCGTAGAAGCGGGCGCCGACGAGCTTGTTGTTGCAGGCCGTCGCCGGGAATCCCGGCCCGGCCTGGCAGCGGCCATGCCAGTCGGGCAGCGGGGCATAGAGCGGGCGGAAGCGGGGCTTCCTGAAGCGCTGGCAGAGCCAGGCGCCGAGCAGCGATTCCTTCGCCCAGCTGCCGCGGCACAGGCGCGGCTTCGGCTTCTGCTCGCGGTCGCCGAAAGCCGGGTGGCCGGGATCGATGCCGCTGTCGATGATGCCGATGACCACGCCCTCGCCGGTGAGCCCGCGGGCGTTGCGCAGGCCGTTGCCCGGATCGAGCAGGCCGAGGAACTGGGCGCTGGCATTGGTGCGCAGCGACTTGACCCGGTCCAGCGAGACCCGCTGCACGTCGGGATGGGCGCGCAGCCTCGCCGCCTGCGCAGCGGTGAGGCGTGCGGCGAAGCCGTTGAAGGCCAGCTTGTAGCTGTAGAGCTTGGCGTCCGGCGCGCCGATTTCGGCCAGCAGCTGGTCATGGCTGGCCACCAGCGCGGCACCATAGCTGGAGACCGCCGGCGAGCGCGCATCGAAGCGCTCCTCGCCAACGCGGCGGCTGCGGTCGGTCGCGTCGATGGCCGGCGGCTCGCGCAGCTGCACGATGTAGACGCGGGTGGCCTCCGCCTCATCCGCCCGGGCGCGGCTCGGCGTGAGCGCACCGGCGAGGGCCGCTGCAAGGATCAGCAGCGCCAGCAGGCGCCAGGGAGCGGGAAACAGGTGCTGGCTGCGTCGCATGGAATGGGGGGCAGGCGCGGCCAGGGGCCGGGGTTGCCGATGATTTCCTTATTTTTCGCAACGGCTTGGCCGCGGTTTTTCTAGCGGTCCACGGCCGATATTACAGAATCCGGGCGGGGGGCGTCAGCCCCGGGGCTCAGCCGGGGCGCAGCACCGTGCCGGTGGCGGCATCACGGATCTCGCTGGGCCGATGGGCACCCCCGACCTCGCCGCCGACCACCTGGTCGACCTCGGTGCCGAGCCGCCGCCTTGCGGCGAGCGCCGTGCGGGCTGGAGGCCGGCCGTGGCGGTTGGCGCTGGTGGAAACCAGCGGCCCGCCCGACAGCTCGCAGAGCGCTGCGGCCACCGGGTGGCGGGTGACCCGCACGGCCAGGCTGGGCCGGTCGCCGGTCAGCAGCGGGTAGGCCAGGGGACCGGCGCGGACCACCCAGCTCACCGGCCGCGCGAGGCGCTGGCCGAGGCGACGGCGTTCCGCCGGCGTGGGGGCGATCCAGCCCTCGAGTTGCGCCCAGCTGGCTGCCACCAGGATGAATCCGGCGGCTGCCGGCCGGCCCTTGATGGCGAGGATGCGCAGCACGGCCTCGACGGCCGCCGGGTCGCAGCCCAGGCCATAGACCGCCTCGGTGGGATAGGCGATCACGCCGCCGGCGCGGACCACGCGGGCGGCGAGCCGCAGCGGGAAGCCCGGTGACACCAGCGCCCCCGGTGGCTAGCCCGAGCTGTCGCCCGGTGCCTTGTCCGGTGCCTGGCCCGGACTGCCGGCGGCGCGTCGGGCCCGGGGCTTGCGGGGCGCGGGGCTGCCTTCCGCGGGCTTGCCGGCCTTGCTGGTCTTGCTGGTCTTGCTGGCGGCGCGCTTGGCGGGTTTCGCGGTCTTCTTCGGCTTCGCGTCCTCCGCGGCGGGGGCTTTCGCCGGGGCGGCCTTGCGGCCACGGAAGCCGCGCTTGCCGCGCGGCGGGGCGGCGGCCAGCAGCTCGCGGCACTGCTCGAGCGTCAGGCTCTTCGGGTCCTCGCCCTTGGGGATGCGCGCATTGCGTTCCCGATCGGTGATGTAGGGTCCGTAGCGGCCATTGAGCACCTGGATGCCGGCCTCGGGGAAATCGAGGATCAGGCGGTTGGCATCGGCGACCTTTTTTTCCTCGATGACCTGCAGCGCGCGCTCGAGGCTCACGGTGTAGGGATCGTCGGGCGGCTTCAGCGACACGTACTTCTTGCCGTACTGCACATAGGGCCCGAAGCGGCCGACGCTGGCCTGCACCGGCTCGCCCTCGGCCGTGGTACCGAGCTTGCGTGGCAGCTGGAACAGCGCGAGGGCTTCTTCCAGCGTGATGGATACCATCTTCTGCCCCGGCCGCAGGCCGGCGAAGCGCGGCTTCTCCACGTCGTCCTTGGTGCCGATCTGCGCGAAGGGCCCGAAGCGGCCCATGCGCACCGACACCGGCTTGCCCGATGCCGGATCGATGCCGAGATCGCGCGCCTGCGCCACCATCTCGCGGGTGACGCTGGTTTCCTTGTCCTTCACCAGCGCCTCGAATGGCTGCCAGAACTCGTCGAGCACCTGCACCCAGTCGCGCTCGCCGCGCGACACCTCGTCGAGCTCGTCTTCCAGGTGGGCGGTGAAGCCGTAGTCCACGTAGCGGGTGAAGTGGTCGGTGAGGAAGCGGTTGACGATGCGGCCGATGTCCTTGGGGATGAAGCGCTTGCCGTCCACCTCGATGTAGCCGCGGTCCTGCAGCGTCGAGATGATGGAGGCGTAGGTCGATGGCCGGCCAATGCCGTACTCCTCCAGCGCCTTCACCAGGGTGGCGTCGTTGTAGCGCGGCGGCGGCTCGGTGAAGTGCTGGTCGGCGCGCACCCCGGTGAGGTCGACGTCGTCGCCCTCGCGCAGCGGCGGCAGGATGCGGTCGCCTTCCTCCTCGGCCGCGTCGTCGCGGCCTTCCTGGTACACGGCGATGAAGCCGGGCACCACCAGCGTCGAGCCGCTGGCACGCAGGCGCGCCACGCCCGGGTCGCGGGCAGGGGCGAGGTCCACCGTGACCATGTCGTAGACAGCCGGCACCATCTGGCAGGCGACGGTGCGCTTCCAGATGAGGTCGTAGAGGCGGAACTGTTCCTCGCTGAGGAACTGGCGCAGGCTTTCCGGCGTGCGCGCCACGCTGGTGGGCCGCACGCCCTCGTGGGCTTCCTGCGCGTTCTTCGCCGTGGTCTTGTAGCTGCGCGGCTGCGCCGGCAGGTTGTCGCTGCCGTAGCGGCTGGCGATGAAGCTGCGGATCTCGTCGACGGCGACGCTGGCGAGGTTGACCGAGTCGGTACGCATGTAGCTGATGAGGCCGACGGTGCCTTCGCCGGTCTCCACCCCTTCGTAGAGGCGCTGGGCGATCATCATGGTGCGCCGCGCGTTGAAGCCGAGCTTGCGCGAGGACTCCTGCTGCAGCGTCGAGGTGGTGAAGGGCGGCGCCGGATTGCGCCGCCGCTGCTTCTTCTCGATGGCCGAGACGCGGACCCTGCCGCCGGCGGCATCGAGCAGCGCCTGGCGGGCGGCGCTGGCGGCTGCCTCGTTGCCGAAGCTGAACTGCTCGACCTTCTCGCCGCGGAACTCGGCGAGCCGCGCGGCGAACGGCGCGGTGGCCGCGCGCAGGTCCGCCTCGATGGACCAGTACTCGCGCGGCCGGAAGGCCTCGATCTCGTCCTCGCGCTCGCAGATCAGGCGCAGCGCCGGGCTCTGCACGCGGCCCGCGGAGAGCTTCGGCTGCACCTTCTTCCACAGCAGCGGCGAGAGGTTGAAGCCGACGAGGTAGTCGAGCGCGCGCCGCGCCTGCTGCGCGTTCACCAGGTCGGCGGAGAGCTGGCGCGGGCCCTGCATGGCCTCGCGCACCTCGCGCTCGGTGATCTCGTAGAACACCACGCGGTGCAGCTCGCGGCCGTCGAGCATGCCGCGCTCGCGGAGGATCTCCGCCAGGTGCCAGGAGATGGCCTCGCCCTCGCGGTCCGGGTCGGTGGCGAGGTAGACCGCGTCGGCCTTCTTCACGGCGCGGGCGATGGCATCGACGTGCCGGGTGTTGCGCTCGATGATCTCGTAGCGCATGCGGTAGCCGTTGCCGGTGTCCACCGCGCCCTCCTTGGGCACCAGGTCGCGGACATGGCCGTAGGAGGCGAGGATCTCGTAATCCTTGCCGAGGTACTTGCCGATGGTCTTGGCCTTGGCCGGTGACTCGACGACGACGACCTTGCTAGCCATTTCTTGCGGTATCCATAGACGACAAACCGCGGCTGGGCCGCGGTCGGGGGAAACTCTGCCTGCGCTGCGTGCTCAGTTGACCAGGCCGGTGTTCTCCTCGAAGACCAGGTCTTCCATGCGGGCGAAGGCCCCTTCCTGCCCGGTCTGGCTGAACAGCACCATCAGCGTAACCCATTTGACCTGCTCGACATCGATCTCCCCGGCGCCGAGGGCCATGAGCCGGTCGATGACGATCTCCCGGTTGAGCGGCGACAGGATACCGATGTGCTCGAGATAAATCAGGTAGCCGCGGCAGGCGGCATCGAGCCGCGACAGCTCCAGGGAACTGAACAGGCGCAGGGAGCGCTCGGTCGGCGCCGAGGGGAACGGACGGTCGGGGTCGCGGTTGAGGTCTTCGAGCCAGTCCAGCGCGCGGTCCACCTCCGGCTCGCCGAACCCGGCCCGCAGGAGCTCCTGGCGGAGGACATCCTGGTCCGTGGCCTCTTCGTGCTCCTGCTCGGAAAACGTCTCGAACAGGTACATGAGCACGTCGAGTACGCTGTGGTTCATTACTTCTGGTGACCCTCTGGGACCGGCTCTTACCCCTGTCGCTGGTAGCGGCCGCCGGGCAGCAGCCGCACCGAGTCTTCGAGCTCGAGGATGAGGAGCATGGAGGAAACCTCCGCTGGCGTCAATCCGCTGCGCTCGGCCAGCGTGTCGGCATCCAGCGTGTCCCAGCCGAGCGCATCGAGCAGGCGCGCGTAGGCCGGGTCGCGCACGCGGTCTGCTGCGCCGGCCTCCGCTGCCGCTTCGGCCGTAGCATCCACCGCGAGCAGGGGCGCGAGTTCCTCGAGGATGTGCTCGGCGGACTCCACCAGTTTCGCGCCGTCGCGGATCAGCCGGTGGCAGCCCTTGGCGAGCGGGTTGTGGATGGAGCCCGGGATGGCGAACACCTCGCGACCCTGCTCGGCGGCACGCCGCGCGGTGATCAGCGCGCCGCTCTGCAGGCGCGCCTCCACCACCAGGGTGCCGAGCGCGAGGCCGCTGATGATGCGGTTGCGGCGCGGGAAGTTGCCGCGCATCGGGCCCATGCCGGGCAGGAACTCGGTGCACAGCGCGCCGTTCGCGGCGATCGCCTCCGCGAGCGCCGCGTGCGCGCGCGGGTAGACCTGGTCCGGCCCCGTGCCGAGCACCGCCACGGTATGCCCACTGCCGGTCGTGCCGCCGGCCCCGCTACGGGCCCCGCTACGGGCAAGAGCGCCGGCATGCGCCGCCGCATCGATGCCGAGCGCCAGGCCGCTGGTGATGCCGAGCCCGCAGCCCGCGAGATGGCTGGCGAAGGCGCGGGCGGTCGCCGCACCGCCGGGGCTGGCGTTGCGGCTGCCGACGATGGCGATCTGGGGCTCGGCCAGGCAGCGCGCATCGCCGCGCACGAACAGGGCCACGGGCGGATCGGGGATCTGCCGCAGCAGCGCCGGATAGAGCGGATCCTCCCAGCTGACGAGGTGATGATCGGCGGCAGCGGCGAGCCAGGCGCCGGCGGCGGCGATGCGTGCCTCGTCCGGTGCGCGCAGGTGTGCGAGCAGCGCGTCGCTGGCGCCGGCCGCGCGCAGCGCCGCCTCCGGGGCGCGCGCCAGCCCGTCGATGCCGCCGGCGGCGGCGAGCAGTGCCGGCAGTTCGGCGCCGCTGAGGCCCGGTGCATCGGCGAGGATCAGCCAGGTCCGCTGCATCAGCGGCCCCGGAAACGGCACAGCCCGCCTTGCGGCGGGCTGTGCGGATCAGGTGCGATCGCGGGCCGTGCCCGGGGCGCGGCGCGGTGGCTAGGGATTCCTGACGATGTCCTGCACATGCATTTCACTGGTGGCGCGCATGACCAGCGCGTAGCTCACGCGGTCGTAGGTGCGGAACACCATTGCAAGCCCTGCCGGCTCATCCGGCAAGCGGACATTCGCGGAGATTCGCCCGGGTTTGGCGGCATCGGCCGTCTTCTCGCCGACCTGCCAGATGCGCAGTACGTTGCCGGGCGCGAGGCCATTGCCGCTGCCGCGGTTGATGATGATCACCTGGTACTGGCCGACCTGGGACACGCCGTCCATCACCGCGATGATGGTGCCCTCGACGGGCCGCGGCGGCACGGTCGGCACGAACTGGGCGGGGAAGGCCACCTGCTGCGAGATCAGCCGGTCGCCCTCGGTGGCCTCGCGGCTGGTGTCGGTCAGGAACAGCGTGGAGGGATCGCCGACGCGACGGATGGTGCCGGCGCCGACGTAGATGCCCTCGTAACCGACGACGTCGCCGTCGTCCGGGTCCACGAGCGGCTTGCCGACCTCGACGACGCTGTAGCCGTGGTCCACGCCTTCGACCTTGCCGCGCACGTAGAGCTCGTTGCCCGCGGCGCCGATGATGTGCTTGCCGCGGATGGACACCACGTAGGGGGAGCGCTTGATCTCGTCCTTCTGCAGGACCGAGCCGCGGCCGAGGAAGGCGCCGATCACCTCGAGCGGGATGGCCGGGATGGCGCTCTCCAGCGGTGACTCGCGGATCTGCGGCGAGAGTTTCTCGGTGCCGCCCGGCTGGCTGGCGGCGGCACGCTGCACCTGCACCCGCGGCTTGCCGTCGACATAGACCAGCGTCAGCACGTCACCCGGATAGATAAGGTGTGGGTTCTCGACCTGCGGGTTGGCGTACCAGATCTCCGGCCAGTACCAGGGGTCCTTGAGGAACATCGACGAGATGCCCCAGAGGGTGTCGCCCCGCTTCACCGTGTAGCTGTCCGGATGGGCCGGATTGAGGGCCGGCGAGGTGGCGGCAGCGTCCGCCGCCATGAGGCTGATGCCGGGACCGGCGGCGGCCCAGGCGCTGCCGAGGACCAGCGACGCCGTGCAGGCGACCACGAGGGCCGGAACCAAGGAGGGGCGAGAGATCTTCATGGAAGCTCCATCCCTATGCTGACCGCCGCGCCGGGGAGGCAATCCTCCGGTGCTAGAATCCCGGCCCGGTCGGCGGGGATCGCGGTGCGACACACGTTTGCGACAACAACTCAGGAATCCGTTGCCACCGAACCCAACCCCGATGGCCCGGGACGAATCGGATGCGGTATATCATAAAATTATCGGACCTTCATAGTGATGGACACGAAACTGTGAAGGAATACCCATGGCGCTGTTGAAGATTCTGGAATATCCGGATCCGCGGCTGCGCACCCGGGCGGCGGCGGTGCCGGTGGTCGATGACAAAATACGGCGCCTGGTGGCCGACATGCTGGAGACCATGTACGCCGCCCCCGGCGTGGGCCTGGCGGCCACGCAGGTGGACGTGCACCTGCGCGTGCTGGTCCTGGACATCTCCGAGGACCGCAAGCAGCCGATGGCGCTGATCAACCCCGAGATCCTCGAGCGCGAGGACATCGGCACCGGCGAGGAAGGCTGCCTGTCCGTGCCCGGGGTCACCGAGAGCGTGTCGCGGGCCCGCCGCATCCGCGTGCGGGCCCTGGACGCCCGGGGCAAGGCGCTGGAGTTCGACGCCGACGGGCTGCTCGCGGTGTGCATCCAGCACGAGATGGACCACCTCGAGGGCAAGCTCTTCGTCGACTATCTCTCCGAGCTCAAGCGCCAGCGCATCCGCAAGAAGCTGGCGAAGTCCGCACGGCGCGACGGCGAGCGCGCGCCCGCGCTCTGAGGCCGGCCCGGCCTCCGGCCGCAGCCGCCAGGTCACGCCGCCGGTGAGTCCGCCCCCATCCCGCATCGTCTTCGCCGGCTCGCCGGAATTCGCCGTGCCGGCGCTGGAGCGGCTGGTGGCCTCGTCGCACCAGGTCGTTGCCGTGCTCACCCAGCCCGACCGCCCGGCCGGCCGCGGACGCAAACTGCAGGCGGGTCCGGTGAAGGCCTGCGCGCTGGCGCATGGCCTGCCGGTGCTGCAGCCCGCGAGCCTGCGTCGCGATGCCGGCGCGCGCGAGGCGCTGCGCGGTCTGGCCCCCGACCTCATCGTGGTGGTGGCCTACGGCCTGCTGCTGCCGCCGGAGGTGCTGGGCATCCCGCGCCGGGGCTGCCTCAACATCCATGCCTCGCTGCTGCCGCGCTGGCGTGGCGCGGCGCCGATCCAGGCCGCGGTGCTGGCGGGCGATGCGCAGACCGGTGTGGCGCTGATGCGGCTGGAAGAAGGGCTCGACACCGGCCCCGTCGCCGCGATGCAGGCGCTCGACATCGGCCCTGCCGACACCGCGGGCGAGCTGCACGACCGGCTCGCCCGGCTCGGCGCCGATCTGCTGATGGCCGAGCTCGACGGCATCCTCGATGGCCGCGCGCGGTTCGTCCCGCAGCCTGCCACCGGTGTGACGCATGCGCCGAAGATCACCAAGGCCGAGGCGATCATCGACTGGCGGGAGCCCGCCGTCGCGCTCGACCGGCGCATCCGCGCCTTCAACCCCTGGCCCGTGGCGGAGACGCGGCTCGAGGGCCAGCAGCTGCGTTGCTGGCTGGCACGGCCGCAGGCGGGCGGCGATCGCACGGCCCCGCCGGGCAGGGTGCTCGCGGCGGGAGCCGACGGCATCGACGTGCAGACGGGCGACGGCGTGCTGCGGCTGCTGAGCGTGCAGCTCGCCGGCCGCCAGCGGGTCGCCGCCGGCGTGTTCGCCAACGGGTTCGCTGTCGTCGGCAGGGTCCTCGGCGCATGAGCCGTGGCGGCGGCCGCGCGGAGCCCGGTGCGGCGAGCCGGGCATGCGCGGCGCGTGCCGTGGCGGCGGTGCTCGGCGCGGGCGCCACGCTGGACGCCGCGCTGGGCGCGCCCGACCTGCAGCAGCTCGCGCCTGCCGATCGCAGCCAGGCCAGGGCGCTCGCCTATGGCGCGCTGCGCTGGCATCACCGCCACCGGCGCCTGCTGGCGCTGCTGCTCGACCGTCCCCTGCCGGGCAGGGACCGGCTGCTGGAGGCGCTGCTCTCGGTGGGGCTGTTCCAGCTGCTCGACGAGCGGCAGCCGGACTATGCGGCGGTGTCGGCCACGGTGGCGGCGACACGGCTGCTCGGCCGGCCGCGGCTCGCCGGCGTGGTCAACGCCAGCCTGCGGCGCCTGCAGCGCGAGCGCGCGCAGCTGCTGGCCGAGGCGCTCGCCGACGAGCAGGCGCGCAGCTCGCACCCGGCCTGGCTGATCGCGCGGCTGCGCCGGGACTGGCCCGGCGACTGGCCGCGCATCCTCGAGGCCGCACAGCAGTCGCCGCCGCTCTGGCTGCGCGTGAACCAGACGCGGCTGGCGCCGGAGGCCGGCCTGGCGCGCCTTCGGGAAGCGGGCATCGAGGCGGCGCCTGGCCCGGTGCCCGGTGCGTTGCGCCTCGCGCGTGCCCTGCCGGTGGCCGACATCCCGGGCTTCGCGGCGGGCGAGTTCAGCGTGCAGGACGCGGCCTCGCAGCTCGCCGCGCCGCTGCTCGGCGCCAGCCCGGGCATGCGCGTGCTCGATGCCTGTGCGGCGCCGGGCGGCAAGGCCTGCCATGTGCTGGAGCAGGCTGGTGGCGATCTCGATCTGCTTGCTCTCGATGCGGATGACGCCCGCCTCGGGCGCGTGCGCGAGAACCTCGCGCGGCTGGCGTTGCCGGCCACCACCCTCCGGGCGGATGCCACCACGCCCGCGGCCTGGTGGGATGGCCAACCCTTCGACCGCATCCTCCTCGATGCGCCCTGCTCGGGCACCGGCGTCATCCGCCGGCACCCGGACATCAAGATCCTGCGCCGCGAGACGGATATCGGACCGATGGCGCGGCGCCAGCGCCAGCTGCTCGAGGCGCTCTGGCCCCTGCTCCGCCCCGGCGGCCGGCTGCTCTACGCCACCTGCTCGATCCTGCACGAGGAGAACGATGACGTGGTGGCCGGTTTCCTCGCGGACCACACGGAGGCCGCCGCGGCCGAACCGCCGGCCGGGACGCTGCCCGGCTGGCTGCGGTGCACGCGCCACGCGGGCTGGCAGGCGCTGCCGGGCGAGGCCGATACCGATGGTCTCTACTATGCTTTAATGACCCGCAGAACCGGCTGAGCGCGCCGGGCCTCCCATCCGCCATCCAGACAGTCCCCATGCAGTCATCGTCCCCGAGGTTCCAGGCCGTGGCCGGATGCATCGCCGCCCTGTTCACCGCCCTGCTGCTGACCCTGCCCGCGGCCGGCGCGCGGGCCGAGGATTTCGACGTGCGCACCGCCAGCATGGGTCTCACCGACGGCGCCTGGCGGCTCAGCGCCCGCATCGAATACCGCCTGACCGACGAGGCGATCGCCGCGCTGGAGAATGGCGTGATGCTGACCATCCGCGTGGAGCTTGGCGCCGATCGCGTGCGCCGCTGGCTGCCGAACACCGAGGTGCTCGCCGTCCACCGTGACTGGCAGCTGAGCTACGAGCCGCTGACGAAGCGCTACCTCGTCGCCTATCCGGACGGCCGCGCGGACACCTCCCACGGCACCCTGTTCGGCGCGCTCAACGCGCTGGGCCGCGTGCAGGGACTGGCGGTGGCGGAGCCCGGCACGCTGGTCGCCGGCCAGACCTATGTCATCTCGGTGCGGGCCGTGCTCGACCAGCAGCGCCTGCCCGGGCCGCTGCAGGTGCTGGCCTTCTGGGACAGCGGCTTCAGCCTGGAGAGCGACTGGTACGAATGGACGATGAGCCCGTAAGGCTGCGGCCACCCGGCTGGGTGCTGGCGGCTGTGCTGGCCGCCATCGGCCTCGCCGGGCTCGTGCTCCTCACCCAGACCGTACAGAACTCCGATCGCTTCGGCCGCTGGCACGATACCGTGCTGCTGGTCAACACGGCTGGCGCGCTGCTGTTGTTCGGTCTGCTCCTCTTCAACCTGCTGCGGCTGCTCCGCGACCGCCGCGAGAACGTGCCGGGCTCCGTGCTCAAGCTGCGCCTGCTCGGCGCCTTCGCCGCCGTGGCGGCGGCGCCGGTGCTGGTGGTGTTCCTGCTGTCCGTGCAGTTCCTGCACCGGGGCATCGAGACCTGGGCGGATGACCGCATTGCCCTCGGCCTGGAGCGTTCCCTGGAGCTGTCGCGCGGCGCGCTCGATGCCGAGCTGCGCGCTGCGCTGGAGCACACGCAGCAGGTGGCGCGCGAACTCGCCGGCCTGGCCCCCGGGGAGATGGTGGAGGCGCTGCCGCGGCTGCGGCGCGAAGCCGGCGCCAGCGAGATGAGCGTGTTCGCGCGCAACTACCGCATCGTCGCCACCAGCAGCGATGCCAGGCCCGGCGTCATGCCGGAGCTGCCGGGCGAGGACGTGCTGCTGCAGCTGCCGCGCGACGGCCGCTATGTCGCCGTGGAGCCCGCCGGCGGGGACCGCCTGCGCGTGCGCGCCGCGGTACTGCTGCGCCCGGGTGGCGACGCGGCTGGCGACGTGATGACGCTGCAGGCGCTGTTCCCCGTCAGCGAGCAGCTGGGCGCGCTGGCCGAGTCGGTGCAGAAGATCTACAGCCGCTACGGCGAGCTGGTGTTCCTGCGCGATCCGCTGGAATCGAGCTTCACGCTGGCCCTGTCGGTGGCGCTGCTGCTGGCGCTGTTCGCCGCCTTCTATGGCGCCTTCGTCTTCTCCCGGCGCCTGGTGGCACCGGTACGCGCGCTGGTGGCCGGCACCCGCGCGGTGGCTGCCGGCCGCCTGGACATGCGCCTGCCGGTGACCAGCCGGGACGACATCGGCGCGCTGGTCGAGTCGTTCAACGAGATGACGGCGCAACTGGACGCAGCCGGCGAGCAGGCCCGGCGCAGCGCCGCCGAGATCGAGCGCTCGCGCAGCCAGCTGGCGACGGTGCTGGCGCGCCTGGCCAGCGGCGTGGTCGCCGTCGACGGCAGCGGTCGCCTGCAGATCGCCAACGAGGCGGCCGGCGCCATCCTCGGGGCCGGGCTGTCGCAGCAGGTCGGCGAGACCCTGGAGGAAATCGGCGCGAAGCATCCGCTGCTCGACCAGTTCTTCGGCGGCTGCCTGCAGCGCAGCCGCGAGTCGCCCGCCGGCTGGCGGGAGCAGATGGCGATCGGCGCCGAGAACGCCGCGCGCCGCGTGCTGATGTGCTCGGCCGCGCCGCTGCCCGACGAACAGGGGGCCAGCCCGGGCTTCGTCCTCGTGTTCGAGGACATCACCGCCACGCTGCAGGCGCAGCGCGAGGCGGCCTGGGGCGAGGTGGCGCGCCGGCTCGCCCACGAGATCAAGAACCCGCTGACGCCGATCCAGCTGTCGGCCGAGCGCATCCGGCGCCGCTACCTGGCCGGCCAGCCGGAGGCGGACACCGAGCTGCTGGATCGCGCCACGCACACCATCGTCCAGCAGGTCGAGGCCATGCGCGACATGGTCAATGCCTTCAGCGAGTACGCGCGCGCGCCCGAGGTCAGCTTTGCCGCCATGGACCTCAATGGCCTGGTGCGCGAGCTGGCCGACCTCTACCACGGACCGCAGCAGCCGGAGCTGGTACTGGACCTCGATGCCGGCCTGGCCAGCATCGAGGCGGATGCGGTGCGCCTGCGCCAGCTGCTGCACAACCTGATCCGCAACGCCGCCGAGGCCCTGGAGGGCCAGGCGGGCGGCCGCATCTTCATCAGCACCCGCCGGCTGGGCGAGGCTGCCGCCGCGATGGTGGAGATCGTCGTGCGCGACAACGGGCCAGGGATCGATGCCAGCCTGCTCGGCCGGGTGTTCGATCCCTATGTCACCGGCAAGACGCGCGGCACCGGCCTCGGCCTTGCCATCGTGCGACGGCTGGTGGAAGAGCACGGCGGTACGGTCAGCGCCTGGAACCAGACGGGCGGCGGGGCCTCCATCCGGGTTACGCTACCGGTGAGCCAGCGCGACCGTGACGCCCAGCCGGACAGCCGGCCGCGGCGGGCAGGTGAACGGAGGTAGGCCCGATGCGCGCACCCCACATCCTGGTGGTGGATGACGAGGCGGACATCCGCAACACGATCCAGGAAATCCTCTCCGACGAGGGCTATGACGTCGCCACCGCCGCCAACGCCGCGCAGGCGCGCGAGGCCGTGCAGGATCGCTCGCCCGACCTGGTGCTGCTCGACATCTGGATGCCGGACACCGACGGCATCAGCCTGCTGCGCGAGTGGCAGCAGGAGAACCGCGTCGGCTGCCCGGTGGTGATCCTCTCCGGGCATGGCACGGTGGAGACGGCGGTGGAGGCCACGCGCCTCGGCGCCGCCGATTTCGTCGAGAAGCCGCTGTCGCTCAACAAGCTGCTGCGCACGGTGGAAAAATCCCTGCGCGGCGTGCGCCCGGCCGACCGCGGCGGCCCGCGGGGCGCGCGCCTGCCACCGCTTTTCGCCGCGCTGGAACGCAGCCGGCGCATCCGCGAGCTGCGCCAGCAGGCCGAACAGCTGGCGCCGCAGGCCTCGCCGCTGCTCATCGTCGGCGAGAGCGGAACCGGGCGGGGCGCACTGGCCGGCTTCATCCACCAGACGAGTCCCCGACGCGACGCGCCGTTCATCGCGGTGCCGGGGGCCAGCCTCCAGGCGGAGACCGCCGCCCAGGCCCTGCTCGGCACGGACTCGGCCACCGGCGCCGAGCGCGGGCTGCTCGACCAGGCCGGCGCCGGCACGCTGTTCATCAGCAACCTCGAGGACACGGGTCCGGCTGCCCAGGCGCTGCTGGCCGGCGTGCTGGAATCCATGCGCTACACGCGCATCGGCCATGCCGTGCAACTGCCGCTGGCCGCGCGCCTCGTCGCCTCCCTGCGCCCCGCGACGCTGGCCGATCCCGCCGCGGCGGCGGTGCGACCCGATCTCGTGGAACAGCTGGGCGCCCTGCGCATCGAGGTGCCGCCGCTGCGCGAGTATTCGGAGGACATCCCCGAGCTGCTGCGCTACACGGCCGAGGACCTCGCCGACCGCGAGCACCTCGCCTTCCGGCGTTTCGGCTTCGCGGCGCAGAACCGCCTGCGCAACTACCCCTGGCCCGGCAACCTGCGCGAGCTCAACGGGCTGGTGCGCCGCCTGCTGGTGGCGGGAGGTCCCGAGGAAGTGCCGCTCGCCGAGGTGGAACGCGAGCTGCGCCCGGCGCCGGGTACCCAGGAACCGCTGGTCAAGCAGGACCTGCTGGCGCTGCCGCTGCGCGAGGCGCGCGAGCAGTTCGAACGCGCCTATCTCACCGAGCAGCTCGCCCTCTGCGGCGGCAAGGTCGGCCTGCTCGCCAAGCGCGTCGGCATGGAGCGCACGCACCTGTACCGCAAGCTGCGCTCCCTCGGCATCGACTTCCGCGGCACGCTGGGCGAGGACTGAGCCGGCGTCCGCGCGGATACCGCGCTATCCGCCCTCGACGTAGTGCCGGAACGCGGCCGGCAGCCGCGCGAGGTCCACCGCGTCGAGATCGGGCGGATACGGCGCCGAGCTGTAGGTATTCCAGAACACCACGCGCTTGCCCGCGAGCCGGCCGCTGCGGGCGTCGGCCAGCAGGCCGGCGAAGGCCTTGCCGGTGTAGGTGGCCTCCAGCTTCACGCCCTGCCCGTGCATCAGTTCGATCGCCTCCAGCGCCCCGGGTGTCGCCTCGGCATAGCCCGTGCCGTAGAACTCGGGCCGCAGCTCGACGTTGGCCAGCGGCTCGTCGAACAGCGGGAACGACGCATCCCGGGCATGGATCTCGCGGTTGGTGTCCAGCAGCTGCTCGGCGGCGTGCGCGGCCGAGCCCGCCCCCGAGGGCACCGCCCGTGGCGCGACGACGCGGGTCGGCAGTCCGGCCGCGCGCAGGCCGAGCGCGAGGCCGATCACCGTGCCGAGCGTGCCGCCGGAGACATAGAGGAAGTCCGGCGGCGGGGTGCCGGCATCCGCGCCCTGCCGCGCCAGTTCGAAGGCGCCGGCGACGAAACCCACCGCGCCGCGCCAGCTGGAGCCGCCCCAGGGGATGTCGCAGACGCGCGCGGGCCCGCCGGGGTGGCTGTGGCTGATGCGCTCGAAGATCTGCCGCGTCTGGTTGAAGCTGCCGGCGGCATGGATGACGGCGCCGGTCTTCAGCAGGTAGCGCAGCTTCTGCGCCACCGCCGGCGAGGGCGGCTGGTCCACCAGCACCGCGTGGGACAGCAGACCCAGGCGCGTGGCGAACACGCTGGTGGCGAGCGCATGGTTGGAGCCCACCGAGCCGTAGGTGACCACGGCGTCGCAGCCCGACGCCAGCGCGTCCGGCAGCAGGTACTCGAGCTTGCGCAGCTTGTTGCCCCCGTACAGCGGCGAGCTGAGGTCATCGCGCTTCACGGCCAGCGCGGCCAGGCCCAGCTGGGCGGCGAGCCCGGGCAGCTCCTCGAGCGGTGTCGGCCACTCGCCGAGCGTCAGGCAGGGGAGCGCGGCCGCGAGGCCGGGATAGTGCCGCTCGAGCTGGTTGCCGCTCATGGCGCTGCCGCCGCGCAGGCCGGTGGCGGCGTCGCCGGGCGGAAGCCGCCATCGGCGTCGAACAGCAGGCCGCCGCCGCGCAGGTCGGTCTCGGTCAGGCTGCGGATCAGGCGCCCGGCCTGCTGGCCGGGATCGGGCCGCAGGCCGTCCGGCCGCTGCTGGATCGCCGAGACGATGCGCCCGGACACCAGCCGCCCCTCGCCGTCGAGCGTCGCCCGCAGGATCGGCGCATAGCCCTTGGGCCCGGCGATGCTGATGCCGAAATACGTGGCGAAGTTGCCGAGGCTGTAGGCGATCAGGTGGCCGTTCCAGGCCTCGATGGCGCGCGGCACATGCGGGCCGTGGCCGAGGACCAGCGCCGCGCCGGCATCCACCATCGCCCGCCCGAACACCACGACGTCGCCGCGGTCCTCGCCGAAGAAGCGTTCAGTGGTGAAGGGCAGCTGCGTGGCATCGCCGCCCTCGGCGCCGCCGTGGAAGGAGACGATCACCAGGTCATGGCCGGCCTTCAGTTCGCCGACCAGGGCGCGCGCCCCGGCCAGGTCATTGAGCGGGTGGGAGCCACTGGTGAAGGAGAAGGCCACCAGCGCGATGCGCCGGCCACCCTGTTCCCAGCTGGCGATGTCGCCGATGCGCCCGGAGTGGCGGATGCCGGCCGCATCCAGCGCCGCCATGCTGGCGCTGCGGCCTGCTTCGCCGAAGTCCCGCGCGTGGTTGTTGGCGAGGCTCATGACATCGAAGCCGGCCTCGGCCAGCGTGCGCGCGTAGCGGGCCGGCGAGCGGAACAGGTAGCAGACCTTCGGGTCCTGGCACTTCTTCACCGGCTCGCCGCCGTCCATCAGCACGCCCTCGAGGTTGCCGAAGGTCAGGTCGGCGGCGCGCAGCTCCGGGGCGACGGCGGCGAGGAGGCCGCGGCCGTCGTCGGGCGGCAGGACGTCCTCGGGGAAATCGCTGCCGAGCATGATGTCGCCCACCGCGGCGATGTCCAGCGTGGCGCAGGCCCGAGGGCCGGGCGCGGGTGCTGGCGTCGGCACGGGCGCCGGGGGTGCTGGCACCGCCGGGGGCACCGGCTGCGGCGCCGGTGCCGGCGCCCGGGCCACGGGCGCGCAGGCCGCCAGCAGCGCGGCGCCGGCCAGCAGGATGAAGCCCAGGTATCGGTTCGTCATTCGCCCACCCGGATGACCAGCACGTCGATCTTCGCCTCGCGCAGCTGGCGGCGCGTGCGGTTGAGTTCGCCGAGGTCGTCGATGGGCCCGATGCGCACGCGGTGATAGGGCCGCTCGTCCACCGTGATCTTCTGGATCTGCGAGCGGATGCCGAGCAGCGCCAGCCGCGCCTTCACCTTGTCGGCCTCGGCGAAGCTGCCATAGGAGCCGGCCTGCAGCACGTAGGCCCCGGGTACGTCCACCGGCGCCGGCGTGGTGTCACGGCGCACGTCGCGCTCCTGCTCCGGGACCACGACCTCGAAGTTGGGCAGCATCTCATAGAACTCGAAGCGCTTCTCCGGCGGTGCCGTGCCCGCCTTCGGCTTCGGTGCCGGCCGCGGGCGCTCCGCGGCGGCCTCGACGGCCTGCGCCCGGGCGGCCGCGCCGCTGGCGAGGCGCTCGCGCACCACGAACACCGCCGCCACCGCGGCCGCGCCCAGTGCCAGCCCCGCGAGCAGCAACACCCAGGCCGGTGTGCCCGTGCGGCTGCGGGTGCTGCCGGCACGGCGCCGGTTGCGACGGGTGGCCACGATCAGCGATGCCCCGGGACGCTCACATCGTCTCCAGCGGCCTGATGCCGAGCAGGCCCAGCCCGCTGGCGAGCACCGCGCGGCAGGCGCTCACCAGCGCCAGGCGCGCGTTGGTGGTCGGCGCATCGGTAGCGTCGAGGACCGTGCAGTTGTTGTAGAAGGCGTTGTAGGCGCTGGCGAGCCCGTGGAGGTAGCGGGCCACCTCGTGCGGTTCGCGCTCGGCCGCGGCGCGCTCGACCGCGGCACCGAAGCCACGCAGCGCCAGCACCAGCGCCCACTCCTCGTCGGCCAGGCTGGCGGGCATCGGCGGCAGCGCCGCCGGTTCACCGATGCCCATGGCCGCGGCGCGCCGGAAGATGCCGCACATCCGCGCATGGGAATACTGCAGGTACGGCCCGGTGTTGCCTTCGAACTGCAGCACGCTGTCCCAGTCGAAGCTGACGTCGGAGAGACGCCGGGCGGAGACGTCGAAATACAGCAGCGCCGCCTGGCCCACGGCCTCGCTCACGGCGTCGAGTTCGTCCGGCGAGAGCGCCGGGAAGGCGCGCGGGTTGGCGGCGGACTTCTCCTCGCGGATGCGCCGCGCGCGGTCGCGGGCCTCGTCGAGCACCGCCTCGAGCCACACGGCCTCGCCCTTGCGGGTGGACATGCCGCGCACGTAGCCGAAGCTGACGTTCTCGCAGGTCGCCGGCCAGCGGCTGTCCCAGCCCTCCGCCTCGCCGAGCCGCGTCAGCGCGGCGAACACCTGGGCGAAATGGTCTTCCTGGCGCGAGACCACATAGATATTGGCGGAGAAGCCGTAGCGCTCCCAGCGATCCAGCGCCTCGGCGCAGTCGCGGGCGGCATAGGTGGAAGCGCCGTCGGACTTGCGCAGCATCAGCGGCGCGATCTCGCGGCCGATCACCGCGCCCACCTGCACCACCAGCGCGCCCTGGGATTCCTCGGCGACACCTGCCCGCTGGAAGCGCGCGATCGTCGCCTCCACCAGCGGGTTCACCGCGGCCTCGCCCTCGTAGCTGTCGAACTCGATGCCGAGCCGCCGGTAGGTCTTCATGAATCCCGCCAGCGACAGCTCGCGGAACTGCCGCCAGAGCGCGGTGATCTCCGGATCGCCCTGCTCCAGCCGCAGGAACAGCAGCCGCGCCTGCTCGCGCACACCCGGGTCGCTCTCGCTCTCGCGGTAGGCGCGCACGTAGAGCTCCACCAGGTAATCGATGGCCCGCTCGCGCAGCAGCTGCGCATCGCCCCACTTCTGCCAGGCATGGATGACGAAGCCGAACTGGGTGCCCCAGTCGCCGAGGTAGTTCCGGCGCACCACGCGGTAGCCGAGGAAGGCAAATATCCGCGCCAGGTCCGCCCCGAGGTTGGTGGAACGCAGGTGGCCGAAGTGGAACGGCTTGGCGATGTTCGGCGCCGAGAAATCCAGCACCACCACCTGGCCGCCGCCGGTGTTGCGGCGGACCTCGCCCCGCGCCTCCGTCAGCACGGCGCCGAGCACGCGTCGCGCCGCCTCCGGGCGGTGCAGGTGCAGGTTCACATAGGGGCCCTGCGCCACCGCCTTCGCGATCAGCGCGTCGGGGTTCACGCGGGCCGCCAGGTCCGCGGCGATCTTCGGCGGCGGCGCACGCAGCGCCTTTGCCAGCTGGAAGCAGGGAAAGGCGAAATCCCCCATGCTCAGGTTCGGCGGCGCCGTGAGCAGGCCGGCGATCTCCTCGCCGCGCTCCGGGGCATACTCCAGCGCGGCGCAGAGGGCCTGCGCGATGGGGGTGGTGATGGGCATGGGGGAATTCTAGCAGGGTGTCGAAAGCGGGTAGATCCAGCATGCCTGCGGTGCGCAAGGTCATGCGGAGGTCTATGATCTGGACTCGGCCGGCTGGCTGATACAGACCACGATCACGGCCGATGGCGACTCCCACGTGTTCAACCGCGACCACAACAGTGCAGGGGTGCCGGGCTTGCTGTCCTACCCGGCAAGCGTGGGCAGCGCGGTGCGCCAGGACCTCTCGTTCAACTGGGATGCCGGCGGCAACCTGAAGACCCGCACCGACCACACCCAGGGCGGGCTGACCGAGACGTTCTTCTACGATGCCTTGAACCGCCTGTCCTATTCCCAGCGCGCCGGGGTGCAGAACCTCGCACTCGGCTACAACGCCAACGGCAGCATCGCGAGCCGGCTGGAAGGCGGGATGAGCTACAGCTACCAGTACAGCTACCAGTACAGCAACGCGGCCCATCCGCACGCGGTGAGCGAGGTGCTCCACGACTGCGGCTGCGACTGCCTGAGCGACAGCTACGCCTACGATGCCAACGGCAACCAGACCACCCGCGGGGGCGCTGCCGTCGGCAGGACCATCAGCTGGAGCAGCTACGACCTGCCGCTGACGCTCAGCACCCAGGACGGTGTCTCCAGCCAGGTTGCCTATGGGCCCAACCGCAGCCGCTGGAAGCAGGTGGCGGTGTACTCCGCCAGCACCACGGAGACCACGCTTTACCTCGGCGGGGTGATGGAGAAGGTGACCCGCGGCGCGGTGACCGAGTGGAAGCACTACATCCCGGCCGGTGCGGGCACGATGGCGCTGCAGGTGCGCAAGAGCGCCGGCAGCCCGGCCAGCGCCACCTACTACGTCACCGGGGATCATCTGGGCTCGGCCACCGCGGTGATGCAGGCCGACGGCACGCTGCTCAGCCAGCTGAGCTTTGCCGCCTTCGGCAGCCGCCGCGGCAGCGCCTGGCAGGACCAGCTGCTGGCGGCGGAGTGGACCACCATCACGGCGACCACGCGCCGTGGGTTCACCGGGCACGAGCACCTGGACAACCTCTCGCTGGTGCACATGAACGGCCGGGTATACGACCCGAAGCTCGGGCGGTTCCTGTCGGCCGATCCGGTGTACCTCGGCGACCTGGCCTCGCCGCAGACGCTCAATCTGTACAGTTATGTGGCGAACAATCCATTGACTGCTACGGATCCGAGCGGGTGGATGGATGAAATCACCGTCATTGGGGTGCAGCCGAAAACAAACTGGTGGAATGACTGGTTTGAGATTCAGTCCGTATTTGATTCAATAAATGACGGTAGTTTCGATACAGTGATAGAGGGCCTTCCCACCGAAGACGAGGCGGAAGAGGATGCAATTAACACCATCGTGGTGACTGCAACGAAGCCAAATGAAGCATCAGAAAGGAAGGCCAGTTCTCAACCGCAAACGAAGCCACTAGTGGGCGTTCTTCCTGAATTGCCGTCCGAGAAGCAGTGTGTAATGAGCAATTCAGATCGGTATGCATTGGCCGGGTTCGCTTCAACTTTCGCGGGTATGACAATAGGAATCGCAGCTCAAGTTAGGAATGACGCTCCGATTCTCGTCAGAGGGCTCGGTGCTGCTGGCGCATTAGTCTCGGCAGCGACTGCGATCAACGGATTTCGGACGGGGAATTATTGGGATGCAAGCGTAGGTACTCTAGATACCGCAGCATTTGTGGTAAGCGTTGTTGTTCCACAATCTGTTGTGGTGACCGGGCCATACTTTCTTGCACGAGGGACCATGGAGCTCGTCATGTTGGCGGGGCGGGAGGATTTGTCTGGTGGCAGCTGTGTACCTTGAGATCTTTGATGGCTTGCGGGCGTTATACGCAAGCAAAGAGGGACAGCGTTCCTTTCCCGCGCTCAGTGCCGCCATGGCACTGTCGATCATGCTTGAGCTGAATCTCATCTCTCTTGCAACAATCTGTGAGTTCGCGCTTTTTCGGTCCTTTACCTTGGTTGAGTGGGCCATAAGTCACAAGATCATTTTGATTCTTGTAGGTATCGCCATTGGATGCCTGCATGTTGTAGTTGGTAAGCGTACGGGTATTAATGTACGCAGCGGGCCAGCGCAAGCAGCGGGATGGATAAAGTTATGGGCTGTGTACGTGTTTCTGACAGTGACAGGTTTTGCAGCAAGCTTGATATTGGCGTTCCTGGCTAGAACCCATTGACCTGCTGGGCGTTTGTCAGGATCAGTGTCTGGCCGAAATGATCCATTTCAGGTTTCGGGCACGATAGGCCTAAGAGGAGGACCGGGCATCGGATACATGAACGCGACAGGTGAAATCATCCGGTGGGGATACACGACAGCTCCGGTCTACGGTCCGTAGGATTCGGGACGAGGGGGTTGCGACATGCTCTTTTGTAAGGAATCTCCCGGAGCATTCATGTGATTGAGAAGCCCACGATCAAGATAGGCCATCGTCTGGCTAATCACACTCGCTGGTTCTTTCTCCGCTTTCTGCACTTTTACAGCACCGCATTATTATTTGTGGGGTGGGTATTTATCGTTGTCTCACCCTTGGTTCTTATTGCGATGATCGGTGATCTATCCGGGAGAGGAGGGGTTGCGTATCTTAATGGTCTACCATCTGATGACCTTTTTCCATGGATTGTGTTTCTTCTACTGCCGTTCGCAGCGGCATCATTCGGCTTTGTGTTGATTACATTTGCAAACTGGATTCGGCAGCGAGCATGAGGGTGGGCCCAACCGCAGCCGCTGGAAGCAGGTGGCGGTGTACTCCGCCAGCACCACGGAGACCACGCTCTACCTCGGCGGGGTGATGGAGAAGGTGACCCGCGGCGCGGTGACCGAGTGGAAGCACTACATCCCGGCAGGGGCAGGCACGATGGCGCTGCAGGTGCGCAAGAGTGCCGGCAGCCCGGCCAGCGCCACCTACTACGTCACCGGGGATCATCTGGGCTCGGCCACCGCGGTGATGCAGGCCGACGGCACGCTGCTCAGCCAGCTGAGCTTTGCCGCCTTCGGCAGCCGCCGCGGCAGCGCCTGGCAGGACCAGCTGCTGGCGGCGGAGTGGACCACCATCACCGCGACCACACGGCGCGGGTTCACCGGGCACGAGCACCTGGACAACCTCTCGCTGGTGCACATGAACGGGCGGGTGTATGACCCGCAGCTCGGGCGGTTCCTGTCGGCCGATCCGGTGTATGGCGGGGATCTGGCCTCGCCGCAGACGCTCGATCCGCACAGTTATGTGGCGAACAATCCATTGACTGCCAGGGATCCGAGCGGGTACTCGGCGGACAGGGAGAGCATGGAATTCTCCAGGCAGATCGGCCGCATCATGGACAACGCGATGCTCAGTCTGGATGTGGCGCTGCGCAACTACCAACATGCTTTCAGTGGCTGGCTGGCCGGATGCCGTGCCGCGCTTCCCTACTGTGACGGCGCTGACATGCCGATTCCAACCGGTGTGAGGGACGCAGCAGTTGGACTGATGCGGACTTCGACGGCGGTCTTGCGCATGATCAACGATGACATGACTTCGCGCGAGCAGTTGCGAGAGCTGACGTTAGGGCAGGCGGTTGCAGATTTTCGCGCTTTCCGCAATGTCGATCTGGTGGGGTATGCGGAGGTGAATGGCAGGATGGTGCCTGTCGTGGCGAGGGATTCTGCGATGGACTTTTCAGGCACCGGCAGGGTGTTCCGGAGCCCATATCTACTGGCGGATGCTGGCAGTAGCGTTTGGCAGGGCGGACGTTGGAGCCCAGATATACCGGCTGCCTTGCAGGCTGAGAAAGCCTGGGCCGAGGCAGCGGAGCGTCTGAACAATGCCCGTTTTGCTGGTGATGACTTCGCAGTATTGCGCGCGACTGAACAAATTGACGATGCCATACGTCGCTATGATTACGCGCTCTACGGGAACCTGGTAGAGAAGCCAGGACCAGAGCCAATCCCGATAGGAGGCTCTTTGCCCTCCCCCTCCAGTCCATCGCTGAATTTTGATTGGATTCAGCCACCACGACTGTCCCTTCCATGACGGAGGTTTGTATGCGTGCTTGTGTCGACAAGAGGGAGAGCCCACTCAATCTTAAGGGTGGGTCATCTGCGGAGGTCTTACTGATTCTCTTGCTTGCGGTGTGCTCTGGTTCGGGCGATTGTGCCGACTCCTCATCAGTGGCCCTGATTGGGCAAGTGCAAGCAGGTGATCGAGTCGATGGGGTAGCAGCTAACGACCGACCGCAAAGGCCTACTGCTGGTCGGGTGCCATTTCCCGCATCGGAGTCGGTGCTTGCCACGTGTCCCACCAGAGCAGTAGCCGCGGGGGCGCCGTGTGGCAGGGTTATTCACGATCTTGATGAGTTTGCCAACGAGGAACGCGACCCTGCATGGGCGGAGGTGATCGAAGCTAGGATTCGTGAAGACATCGTGGCGCAGTGTCCGCAGCATGCGCAGTGCGCGGTACGCGCCTTGGAATGCCGCACATCGCTGTGCGTCGCTGAGGTGAGCTCGACTGATGGCTGGTTCAATTACTTCCCACTGCTAGATGATGGTTTTCTGCGCTCCAAAGGAATCGTAACGGGATACTGGCTAGCGGGTGATGAAAGCTTGCCCTCGGGCGATACGCTGACTGTGACGCTTTTCATGATGGGTCGTAGGGAGCATCTTCCATGGTGACAGCTGAGGAAATTCTGATTTACCCCGCCCGCTGAGGCATGATTGCTCAACCGTGCGGAGGTCGTGATGAAACAGCAGACGCTGACGAGTTTCGAGAAGTTCGGCAAGACCACGCGCCGAGCGCAGTTTCTCCTGGATATGGACCAGATCATTCCGTGGCCGGAGCTGGCGGCAGCGGTGCAGACGGTGGACCCGAAGCTTAGCGAGAACGGCGGCCGGCCGCCGATTCCGGTGGAGCGGATGCTGCGGATCTACTTCCTGCAGCTGTGGTTCAACCTGTCGGACCCCGCGGTGGAAGAAGCCTTGTACAACTCGCTGGCCATGCGCAGCTTTGCCGGCATCGATCTTGGGATGGAGAGCGTTCCCGATGAGACCACGGTTTGCAAGTTCCGCCATCTGCTGGAGCGCCACAAGCTCGGCAAGACGCTGTTGACCGCGGTCAACGACCACCTGCACCGCAGTGGCATCAAGATCGCCAAGGGCACTATTGTCGATGCCACGATCATCGGCGCGCCGAGTTCGACCAAGAACAAGGCCGGTCAACGGGATCCTGAGATGCATCAGACGGCCAAAGGCCAGCAGTGGTACTTCGGCATGAAGGCTCACATCGGCGTCGACAGCAGAACCAAGCTGGTGCACACCGTGCTTGCTTCGGCGGCCAACGTCCACGATCGGGAAGCACTGCCCTATCTGCTGCACGGGAAGGAGAGCCGGGTCTGGGGTGATCAAGGCTACCAAGGCCAGCGGAACCTCATTCGCAGCCGTGCGCCCCACGCCAAGGACTTCACCAACCGCCGCTATCGCTTCCACGGTACGATCAACGAGGCCGAGAAGGCGAAAAACCGCAACAAATCGCGGGTGCGGGCCAAGGTCGAGCACGTATTCGGCGTGATCAAGAACATCTTCGGCTTCCGCAAGGTTCGTTACCGCGGGTTGGCGAAGAACCTGCATCGGCTGGAAGTGACGGCGGCGCTCACCAATCTGTATCTGGTCAGGCGACAGCTGCTGGCAACGTAGGCGAAGTGTCGATGAAATTCGGGAAATGCAGCGTTTTGCATCGAAACCGCCCGCGCAGAGCGGAACATCTCGCGCCGCACCCGGCTTCCGTCCGTGCGCTTGGACCGAGTCCGCTGTCATGACCGGTTTTTCAGAGCTTCCTTAGAAGTCCGTACTTGTTGGCGGATAACACCGACTACAGCGACGCATTGGGGTGGGTGGCTGAGGAAGCGTCTGCCCTAGATTCGGCGGCATACGCACGTGCCGAAGGGGACTGGAACGCTTACTACGGCAATTTGCGGCTGGCAGCACGTTACTTGTCAAACTACTATCGAAGCTGTGGGTGTGGCGGTCCGGTGCGATGAACACCCTGTACGTAGAGCCTCCGCCCCTGCCCCAATCGCCGCCCCCACCTCCATCTTTGTTTGAGGCAAATCTCGAGAGAATTCGCAACGGGCCGCCGCCGAAAGTTCTTCCATAAAGGAGTTGCTGAGTCATGAACTGACTCAGGGAGTAATCTCGGAATGTTCCATACAAGATGGATGATGAGCGCTTTCCTTCTGGCATCGGTCATCGTTGCGGCGTCCGCATTCGCCGGAGCGCTGGAAGCTGACGGGCAAGTGAGTTCCCGGGTGCTGGAAGGACAGCACCATGACAGCGGGACTGGAGAACGGAAATTGGATGGTGATGAGACAAGCAGGCACGAGTTTTCAATCTCGCCGTCAGTGGCAGAGGGATGTCATCGAATGATCGAGAGATATGGTTCGATGTCAGGGTGCAGGACGGCCCTTGAAATGCTGGCAAAACTGGCTCAGGAGCACAGGGATGTAGCTTGGGCGCATCGCATGGAGACGGAAGTGCGGGATATTATTGAGCAAGTGCCGGGTGGGCTGGTGCGCACGCTTGAGTGTCGCGCGACGCTGTGTGCTCTGGAGGTAGCGTCATCTGACCCTATGTTCTCGGTGCCCACTCCGGTGCAGTTCCGAACAGGGCGATATGAATCACCTTTCTTTGCGATGAGAGCTTTGGGATTGGACGTCTCCGAAGAATTGTGGGCATAGAGAAATACGGACAGGCGGTGATTGTCGTCCGTTTGCTTGTTCTCCAGAGAATGTAGCTTCGACTGATGTAGGCGCCATTCTTTTTCGCTTCCCCCGCCTCGGACACCCGCCATCGACCATCCTTCCTTGAGCCAGCCGTTCGTCGTCGGGAGAATGGCCGCGATCTCCACGCCCGGTTTCAGCCTTCAAAACAGATCCACCGGATCCACATCCAGCGACCAGCGCACGCGCCCGGCTTCGGGCAGGGCGGCGATGCTCTCGCGCCAGGCGGCGAGGAATCCCTGCAGGCGTGAACGGTTGGCGGCCTCGGCGAGGAGCTGGGCGCGGTAGCGGCCGGCGCGGCGTTCCATGGGCGCGGGCGCGGGGCCGAGCAGCCGCACCTGCCGCGGGCCGAGGGCGTCGGCGGCGGCGCGCGCGTCGGCGAGGAAGGCGAGCGCGGGTTCGCGCGCGGGGGCTTCGGCGCGCAGCATGGCGAGGTGGCTGTACGGCGGCCAGCCGGCGGCACGCCGTTCGGCCAGCGCGGCCTCGGCGAAGCGCTCGTAGCCTTCGCGCACCAGGGCCTGCAGCAGCGGGTGGTCGGGGAACAGCGTCTGGATGTAGACCTCGCCGGGCCTGTCCGCGCGGCCGGCGCGGCCGGAGACCTGGACGAAGGATTGCGCCAGCTTCTCCGCGGCGCGGAAGTCGGTGCCGAAGAGGCCCTGGTCGGCATCGACGATGCCGACCAGCGTGACGCCCGGGAAGTCGTGGCCCTTGGTCAGCATCTGCGTGCCGAGCAGGATGCGGGCGCGGCCGCTCGCGACCTCGTCGAGGCGCTGCGCGATCTGGTCGCGGCCGCGGGTGGTGTCGCGGTCCACCCGCACCAGCGGCTGGCCGGGAAACAGCTCGCCGAGCGCCGCCTCGAGCCTCTCGGTGCCCTGACCGACGGCGAACAGCTCGCCGCCGCAGGCCGCGCAGCGCTCCGGCACCGGGCGGGTGGCGCCACAGTGGTGGCAGCTCACGCGCCCCTCGCGCCGGTGCAGGACCATGCGCGCGTCGCAGCGCTGGCATTCCACGGACTCCCCGCAGCCGGGGCACATCAGCGTCGGCGCATAGCCGCGGCGGTTGAGGTAGAGCAGCACCTGGCCGCCGGCCTCGAGATGGCGCCCGATGGCGCCCAGCATCGGTTGCGCCAGGCCATCGGTGGCCACGTGCCGGCGCAGGTCGACGAAATGCACGCTGGGGTGGCCCGCCGCGCCGGTGCGCTCGGGCAGTTGCAGCCGCCGGTAGCGGCCGGATGCGGTGTTGGCCAGGCTTTCCAGCGAGGGCGTGGCCGAGCCGAGCACCACCGGCACGCCGAGCTGGCGCGCGCGCCACACGGCGATGTCCCGTGCCGAGTAGCGGAAGCCATCCTGCTGCTTGAAGGAGCCGTCGTGCTCCTCGTCCACCACGATCAGGCCGGGCCGCGGCAGCGGCACGAACACCGCCGAACGGGTGCCGATGACGATGTCGGCCTGGCCAGCCCGGGCGCGCTGCCAGGCCTGCAGGCGTTGCAGGTCGGTCAGCCCGGAATGCAGCACGACGATGCCCGCGGCCGGGAAGCGGCGGCGGAAGCGCGCCACCAGCTGTGGCGTCAGCCCGATCTCGGGCACCAGCACCAGGCTCTGCCGGCCGGCGGTGAGCAGCCCGTCGATGCAGCGCAGGTAGACCTCGGTCTTGCCGCTGCCGGTGACGCCCTGCAGGAGGAAACCCTGGAAGCCGTCCGCCGCGGTGATCGTCGCGATGGCCCCGGCCTGGGCCGGTGTCGGCGTGGGCGGCTGCTCCGCTGCCGCGCCGGCGTCGCGTTCCCAGGCATCGCCGCGCTGGCGCCGGACCCAGCCGCGGCGCTCCAGTTCCCGGACCGAGGGACGCCAGCGTTCGGCCACGGCCGCCAGGGCATCGGCGTCGAGGCCGCCGGCCGCCGCTCCCGGGGCCGCGAGGGCGGCGAGCACCCGCGCCTGCACGGGTGCGCGGGCGGCGGCGCCGGCCTCGTGTGCCGCGCGGCCCGCGGGTTTGATCTGCCAGGCCATCGTGCCGGTGCCGGTGTCGCGCCCGTGACGGAGCAGCCGCGGCAGCGCGGCCGCGCAGGCTTCGCCGGGCGGATGCTGGTAGTAGCCGGCAGCCCACTCGAGCAACGCCAGCAGCGGTGCATCCAGCAGCGGCTCGGGGTCGAGCACCTCGAGCGCGCGGCGCAGGCGGTTCGCCGGCAGCGCGGACTGCGGCGCCGTCGCCATCACCACGCCCACCCGCTTGCCGCTGCGGAAAGGCACCCGTACCCGCTGCCCGGGCTGCACGGCGTGGCCGGCAGGGGGCAGGTAATCGAAGGTCGTCATCACCGGCGCGTCGATGGCCACCTTGAGGATGGGCCCGGCCGTCATCGCGGCCTCCGGTCTGCCGGCGCGGAGCGCTGCGTCATTTATCCACAATTCCGGTGGATAAGTCTGTGGACTGCTGGCGCCGACCAGCGCGCGGCCCGCAGCGCAGGCCACTTATGACAAGCTGGCTATTTTTTGTCCTTTGCAATTTTGTTGTTCTCGATCAGTGGCTTGTGCGAGTATTTTGCTTCACGGCGGCCGTTCCTGGCGTAACGACAGGTTTCCCTTGCCTGGTGTGGACAACAGCCGTCTTTTTGCTGCCCTGGCATCGTCAACCCATTGGCGGGACGGCCGTTCTTCCTATGCTATGCGCAATTCCAGCACCATGCCGGCCGGGGCCCTGCTCGGGGCGGGGCCGGATCATCCAGTGAAGGAGAGCGTTCTGACGGAGCGGGCCGCGATGGAGCGCTTCCTGGCGGGCGTGGAGAAGCGCGCGTTCCACATTGCGCGCTTTGCGGTGCGTGATACCGATGATGCGCTCGACATCGTCCAGGACGCCATGCTGCGGCTGGTGCGCGGTTACGCCCGCGCGCCCGAGGCGGAATGGCAGCCGCTGTTCTTTCGCATCCTCAGGAATCGTATCCTCGACCACCAGCGGCGCGGCAGCGTGCGCCGGCGCGTGCTCGCCTGGTTCGGTGGCGATGGCGAGGACGATGAATTCGATCCGGTCGCCGCGGCACCCGGGCCCGCCGGGGACATCCCCGAGGAGCGGGTGGTGCTGGCCGATGCCATGCAGGCCCTCGAGGCCGCGGTGAGCCGCCTGCCGGGCCGGCAGCAGCAGGCGTTCCTGCTGCGCACGATGGAGGGCCTCGATGTCGCCGCCACCGCCCTCGCGATGGGCTGCTCCGAGGGCAGCGTCAAGACACACTACTCGCGGGCCGTGCACAGCCTGCGGGCCGAACTGGGGGACCACTGGCCATGAACCGCGAAGACGAAGTCAGGCAGGCGGAGCGCTTCGAGCGCGCCGCGGGTGGTCTGCTGCGCCAGGGCGCCGAGGAGCTCGATGCCGCCACCCAGTCGCGGCTCAACCGCGCGCGCCAGGTCGCGCTGGAGGAATACGATCGCGCCAGGCGCCGGCTGCCGGGATTCGGCGGCAGCTGGCAGGCCGCGGCGGCGGCAGCGGCCATCGCGGTGGTGGCCGTGGGGCTGTGGACCAGCCGGTCCCTGTCCCCGGGCGCCCCCGGGCTGTCGGCCGGCGTGTCGGCACCGGCCGATATCGTGCACCCGGAGCAGGCGGCCGATCTCGAGGCGGTCTACAGCAGCGACAACCTCGAGCTGATCGAGAACCTCGAGTTCTACGAGTGGCTGGGATCCGGCAATGGCGCCGGGGCCGCCGCGGACACCGACCTGACCAGCTGAACCGACGATCGTGAACCGCGTCCGCCCCATCGCCGTCCTGCTTGCCTGCCTGCTGCTAGGCACCTCGCCGGCATCGCGCGCCGACGGCCCCGGGGTGGCCTGGCAGTCGCTGACGCCGGAACAGCAGCAGCTGCTCGGGCCACTGGCCGAGCGCTGGGATCAGCTGCCCCCGGAGCGGCAGGCCCGGCTCGCCGCCGGTGCCCGGCGCTGGGCCGGCATGACCCCCGAGCAGCGGGCCCGCGCCGGGGACCGCCTGCAGCGCTGGCAGGACCTGACGCCGGAACAGCGGGCCGACATGCGCCAGCAGATGCGCCGCTTCGAGCAGCTCCCGCCGCAGGAGCAGGAGCGGCTGCGCGAGAACTTCGAGCGCTTCCGCAAGCTGCCTCCCGAGGAGCGCCGGGCGTTGCGCCAGCGCTGGGAGCAGATGACGCCGGAGCAGCGGCGGGAGTGGCGCGATGAGCAAAGACGCGGGCGCACAGCGGCACCACCGGCAGGCAAGAAGGCGCCGAAATCCGGCGCCGACAGGTGAGTTGACGGCCCGCGACCAGCGCAGTCGGGCAGGCGGTCAGGGCACCGGGCCTTCAGCTGCCCTTGGACAGCGCCGCTTCCATCTGGGAGAGCAGGGTATCCACGTCGCTATCGTCCTCTTCATCGAGAACGATGGCGCCATCATCGTCCATCTCGAGCTGGAACAGGCCCGGATGCTTGCGCTGGTACTCGTCGAGCTGCGCGGTACGCTTCTGGTACTCGCGAAGCAGGCGACGACTCTGCTCGACGAGCTGCTTGTGCTGGATGGCCTGGCGGATGGTCACGGCCAGATCGGCGGCATTCACGGGTTTCAGGCAGAAGCGGTAGATCCCGCCCTCGTTGATTGCCCGGATCGCATCCTCCAGGCTGGCCTGGCCTGAGAGGATGATTCGCACCGTTTCCGGATAGGCCTCCCGTACTTTCGCGAGAAACACCGAACCGGGCATGCCAGGCATGCGTTCGTCGGAAACCACCACGTCCACCGGGTTGGCAGCCAGCAGCTGCAGTGCCTTTTCGGCGCCATCCGCCGTGAGAATCTCGTAGGGCTCCTGGCGCAGTGCGCGCTTCAGGGCAAGGGTCACGTTCGGCTCGTCATCGACCAGCAGCAGGGTTGCCCTCTTCATGACGTCTTGCCCTCCGTCGAAGATGCGCTACCCGCCAGCAGCATGCGCACCCGAAATGGTTCCCGGATCCCGACACCCTCGGCCACGCTGCGCAGGCGCGCCATGACTGCGTTGGTGACTTCCTGCCCCTGCGGCACCAGCCGGATGCCGTTTCTGCTCTTCAGGTCCTCATCCAGGATCATGCCGGGTGCGAGATCGGCAAGCCCGATGGCGCGGACCACGACTTCGCCTTCCGCCAGGCGCGTGGTGCGGATGGCATCCGCCACCGCCTGAGGCAGGGTCGTCCAGGACTCGACCAGCTTCTGGAATGCCACGGCCGGTGTCGATCCGCTGGCAACCAGTCGATCGACCTCCGTCGCTGCATACAGGACCACGATCCCCAGTACCCTGGTGTCCCAGCGGGCAGCAATCTGCGAGGCACCACTGAGATCCGGTCGGGTCATCTGCTGGGCGATGATCTCGGACACCGGTTCCAGACGCGGGATACTGCCGAGGAGGCGGGCGCCCACCTCCGGGTGCGAGCGATAGAGGCGCTGCTCGTCCGCGGAAAGCGCGGCATCCCCGTAGATCTTCGTCAGCACTTCCGCCGGCAGGGTGATGCAGCCGATCTGTGACAGCATCGCTGCCAGGCGCAGCTGCCAGTTGTTGGCAACCCCCATCGCCTCGGCAATGGCCCCCGCATATCGCTGGATCCTGGCAGCGCGGCTGTAGGCAGCCGGATTCGTCAGTGTTGTTTTGCGCTTAAAGGTGACCCGGGATTTGCATCTAAAGTTGACCCGCCTTGGTCGTTGTCAGTATGTCTCAGGCAGGGGTGGATTTGGTGGTTCGTCGCTCCTTGCGGGGTTGGGTTGAGCTGTTCCTGAACCGGTAGCTGTCATTGCCGGTCTCGACGATGTGACAGTGATGGGTGAACCGGTCCAGCAGGGCCGTGGTCATCTTCGCGTCCCCGAACACGCTGGCCCACTCTGAGAAGCTCAGGTTGGTGGTCACCAGCACGCTGGTTCGCTCGTAGAGCTTGCTGAGCAGGTGGAACAGCAGTGCTCCTCCGGCCTGGGAGAACGGCAGGTAGCCGAGTTCGTCCAGGATGACCATGTCGGTGTTGGCAAGGCCCTTGGCAAGATACCCGGCCTTGTTGAAGGCCTTCTCGGCCTCGAGCTGGTTGACCAGATCGACGGTGGAGAAGAACCGCACCCGCAGGCGATGATGCACGACGGCCTGGATGCCTATGGCGGTGGCCAGATGTGTTTTGCCGGTGCCGGGTCCGCCGACGAGCACGACGTTGTGGGCGCTGCGCAGGAACTGGCACTCGTGCAGTGTCTTGACCAGCGCGGCATCCACGCCACTGTGCTCGAACCGGAACCCGGCCAGATCACGGTGCGCCGGGAACCGCGCACCCTTGAGCTGATAGTTGACCGAGCGCACTTCACGCTCGGCGACCTCGGCCTTGATCAGGTCTTCCAGGATCGGCCGAGCCTGGGTGAACGCCGGACCCTGCTGGGCAGACAGGTCATCCACCGCATGGGCCATGCCGTAGAGCTTCAGGGACTTGAGAGAAAGGGCCAGGGCGTCAGCCGACATGGCGATCTCCCAGCAGGTGATCGTAGCGGTCCACGTTGGCTTCGGGTTCCTGTTGCAGGGCCAGGCGCGCCGGGGTGTGGATGGGCGCTGGCACATCGGCGGCCAGCAGCCGACTCAGCAGGTTCAGGATGTGCGGCTTGGAGACGGTGCCGGAGTCCAGCGCCAGCTCGACGGCGCACAGCACCGCCTGCTCGTCATGGCGCAGCACCAGGGCGAGGATCTCCACCATCTCCCGATCTCCGCCCGGGCGCTTGAGCAGCACCGACTGCAGGCGCCGCAGTCCTTCCGGGAACGTGGCAAAGGGGGCGCCATTGCGCAGCGCGCCGGGCTTGCGCTGGATGACGGCCAGATAATGGCGCCAGTCGTAGACGGTGCGAGCTGCGTTACTGCTGTGGTCGCGCGCAAACAGGCGCGCATGCTCGGCGATGATCTGCCCTTCGGCCACCACGACGAGCCGATCGGCATAGGCGCGCACGCTCACCGGCCGGTTGGCGAACGAGGCCGGGACGCTGTAGCGGTTGCGCTCGAAGGTGATCAGGCACGTGGGCGAGACGCGCTTGGTGTCCTCGACATAGCCATCGAACGGCGAAGGCGCAGGCATCAGGTGAGGCTGCTCCTCGGCCAGCACCTGGGCCACGGTGCGTTGCGGATGTTCCGGGTGCTGGATCTGGCTCCACAGGCCGATGCAGCGTCGCTGCAGCCAGTCATTGAGCGCCGGCAGATCCGGGAACCGGGGCACCTCGTGCCAGATGCGCGGTCGCGCATCCTGCACGTTCTTCTCGATCTGGCCCTTCTCCCATCCGGCGGCCGGGTTACAGAAGTCGGTCTCGAACAGGAAGTGACTGGCCATGGCCCGGAAGCGCACGTTGACGATGCGCTCCTTGCCGCGTCCGATCTTGTCCACCGCGGTCTTCATGTTGTCGTAGATGCCGCGCCGGGGTACGCCGCCAAAGACAGCGAAGGCGTGATTATGGGCGTCGAAGAGCATCTCGTGGCTCTGCTGTGGATAGGCCCGCAGCAGGAAAGCGCGGCTGTGGCACAGCTTGAACTGCGCCACGGAGAACTTGCAGCGTTCCCCGCCGATCACCGCCCAGTCCTCGCTCCAGTCGAACTGGAACGCCTCTCCAGGCGCGAATCTCAGCGGCACGAACGTGCCGCGGCTGGTGCGCTCGGCTTCTTGAAGCTGGCGCTGCCATGCGCGGGAAAAGGCCGCTACGCGGTCATAGGAACCCTCGTAGCCCAACGCCCGCAGATCGTTGTGCAGCTGGCGCCAGTTGCGCCGCTGCTTGCGGCCGCGTCCGGCCTCTCGCTCCAGCCAGCAGGCGAGCATGTCGGCAAACGGGTCGAGCTTGCTCGGACTCTTGCGCTGCGGGTAGACCGGCTCCACCACGCCACTGGCCAGGTACTTGCGGATCGTGTTCCGGGACAGCTTGGTGCGCCGGGCAATCTCGCGGATCGGCACCCCTTCGCGCAGGTGCCAGCGTCGTATAACACTCAATATCGCCACGTCGATCACTCCAGAAATCTCCTGCCCCAAAGAGCAGGACGGGGGTGTACACGTGGGTCAAAATTGGATGCAAATACCCGCTATAGGTGGGTCAGTTTTAGGCGCAAATCAACACGCTGCTGAAGTTGACCGGTGACAGCAGGTTCTCGCCTTGCTTGAGCTTGAGGGCCAGATGACCGACGACATCGTAAGGCTGGAACCCGAGGTCCGCTGCTGATGTCACGATCAGCCGTTCCATGCCGCCAGTGAATTCGCGGCGGACCCGCAGCAGTTCGCGTCCCTCCGCATCGGCACCGAAGAAGCTGATCTGCTGGTAGCTCTGCTTCGCGTCCAGCATCGCCTTGAGGATGTCGACGATGCCGGTTCGGCCGGCGAGGGCAGGCCCGGCATCGTGGCCGGACGAGTTGAAAGCCCGGATGGCGGGAACGGCAGCCAGCAATGTGGCGTCCTGGCGTATGGACCGGGTGAACGTATCGAACCGGCGACCGGCCGCGAAGGCGGCAATGGCCAGCCGCTCGTCTTCGCGTGCAATCAGATCGCGTGACAGGACCTGCCACACCGAGACGGCGGTAACGGTGGCGGCGAGGGCGGTCGCGAGCGTGGCGAGGAAAATGGCCTTGCGACCCACGGTCGGCCACAACCAGCGCTGCACTCTGTTCGCCGAGGAATTTGCCGCCAGGTGGAATCTCAGTGGCATCGCCAGACCGCACCGTTGCTCGCTGCGGCCATGGCACTCGCCATGAACAGCCGCAAGATCATGACAATTCCCACCTGGGGGCAGGTAAGTTGCACACCGGCCCACGATGCGTGGCAGGAAACACCTGGAAGGGTTATCGGCCCGCAGCGCGGATCCTTTAGCGGGCGAGCGGGATCCGGGTGGATCCGGCTGCCGGGACGGCGGGTCGCCGGGAAAACTGCATGGCGCCAGGCTGGAGGATATTGACCAGCCAGCGGCTTGGCTGCTGCCGGCGGGCCGCTACATCATGCTGATTTCGCTTCGAATTCGCCGGTAACCTGCGTATCATGGCGGCCCCGTTCCGCCCGTCACAGGGCGATTGGCGGTACGGGTCCGTCCCTGCCCTTGCCGAGGTTGCCATGCCGCTGATGATTGGGGTTCCGCGCGAGAACTTCGCGGGTGAGAAGCGTGTCGCCACGGTTCCGGAGGTCGTCGGCAAGCTGGTGAAGCTGGGCTTCGCGGTCACCGTCGAGAGCGGTGCGGGCGAGGCGGCATCCTTCAGCGACGAGGCCTATCGCGCGGCCGGTGCCCGGGTCGCCGCCACGGCGGCCGAGGTCTGGGCCAGCGCGGGGCTCATCTTCAAGGTGCGTGCGCCGGACAGCGCGGAAGTCGCGCTGATGCAGCCGGGCACCACGCTGGTGAGCTTCATCTGGCCGGCGCAGAACCCGGAGCTCATGCAGCAGCTGGCATCACGCCGGCTGACGGTGCTGGCCATGGACTGCGTGCCGCGCATCTCGCGCGCGCAGAAGCTCGATGCGCTGTCGTCCATGGCGAACATCGCCGGCTATCGCGCGGTGATCGAAGCGGCGCAGCACTTCGGGCGCTTCTTCACCGGGCAGATCACCGCCGCCGGCAAGGTGCCGCCGGCCAGGGTGTTCGTGATCGGCGCCGGCGTCGCCGGCCTCGCCGCGCTCGGCACGGCCGTGGGCCTCGGCGCCGTGGTGCGCGCCAACGACACGCGCCCCGAGGTCGCCGACCAGGTGAAGTCCATGGGCGCGGAATTCGTCCCCGTGGACTACCAGGAGGAAGGCAGCGGCGTCGGCGGCTACGCCAGGGTGATGAGCGAGGGCTACCAGAAGGCACAGCTCGCGGTCTTCGCGAAGCAGGCCGCGGAGGTGGACATCATCATCACCACGGCGCTGATCCCGGGCAAGCCGGCGCCGAGGCTGATTACCGCGGAGATGGTCCGGTCCATGCACCCGGGCAGCGTCATCGTCGACCTCGCCGCCGAGCAGGGTGGCAACTGCGAGCTCACCCGGCCGGGCGAGGTCGTCGTGGAGCACGGCGTCACCATCATCGGCTATACCGACCTGCCGAGCCGCCTTGCCCGCCAGGCCTCCACGCTCTACGCCAACAATCTGTTGCGGCTCGCCGAGGAGCTGTGCAAGACGAAGGATGGCCAGATCGACGTCAATTTCGACGACGAGGTGCTGCGCGGTACCACGGTGATCAGGGATGGCGCGGTGACCTGGCCGTCACCACCGCCGAAGCCCGTGGCCGCGCCGGCGGCGAAGCCCGTCGCGGCGCCGGTGGCCGCGAAGAAGTCCGCGCATGGCCCGGGCGAGCCCATGTCGGCCGGGGCGCTGGCCACCGTCTTCGGCATCGGCGCCGTGCTGTTCGCCCTCATCGGCCTGTTCGCGCCCGCTTCCTTCCTCGCCCACTTCACCGTGTTCGTGCTGGCCTGCTTCATCGGCTACATGGTGATCTGGAACGTCACGCCGGCCCTGCACACGCCGCTGATGAGCGTCACCAACGCCATCTCCAGCATCATCGCCGTGGGCGCGCTGATCCAGGTGGCGCCGCCGCAGGGGCGGCCATCGGGCCTGATCCTCGGCCTGGCGGTGGTCGCGCTGGCGCTCACGGCCATCAACATGTTCGGCGGCTTCGCGGTGACGCGGCGCATGCTGGCGATGTTCCGCAAGTAAGGGGTCGCGCGCATGTCATCCAGCCTCGTCGCTGTCGTCTATATCGGCGCAGCCATCCTCTTCATCCTCAGTCTCGGCGGCCTCGCCAATCCCGAGACCGCCCGCCGCGGCAACCTGCTCGGCACCATCGGCATGGTGCTGGCGGTGCTGGCCACGGTGTTCGGGCCGCGAGTTACCGCCGCGGGTTTCCCGTGGATCATCGCCGCCATGCTCGTCGGCGGCAGCATCGGCCTGTACGCCGCCCGCGTGGTGCAGATGACGCAGATGCCGGAGCTGGTGGCCCTCATGCACAGCCTGGTCGGCCTGGCCGCCTGCCTGGTCGGCTTCGCCAGCTACATCGATCCCACCGTGGAACTTGCTGGCGCCGAGAAGGCGATCCACGAGATGGAGGTCTACATCGGCATCCTCATCGGCGCCGTCACCTTCTCCGGGTCGGTGATCGCCTTCGGCAAGCTGTCCGGGAAGATCGGCGGCCGGCCGCTGCTGCTGCCGGCGCGCCACTGGCTGAACCTGCTGGCGCTGCTGGTCGTCATCTGGTTCGGCTACGCCTTCCTGCAGGCGCCGGATGTCGCCGCCGGCATGATGCCGCTCACCGTGATGACGGTGCTGGCGCTGCTGTTCGGCGTGCACATGGTGATGGCCATCGGCGGCGCCGACATGCCGGTGGTGGTCTCCATGCTCAACAGCTACTCCGGCTGGGCGGCGGCGGCCACCGGCTTCATGCTCGCCAACGACTTGCTGATCGTCACCGGCGCGCTGGTGGGTTCCTCGGGCGCGATCCTCTCCTACATCATGTGCCGGGCGATGAACCGCAATTTCATCAGCGTCATCGCCGGCGGCTTCGGCGCCGGCGAGGGCGCGGCCCCCGCGGCCGCCGGCAGCCAGCCGGCCGGCGAGGTGACGCCGATCTCCGCGCTGGAAACCGCCGAGCTGCTGCGCGCGGCGCAGAGCGTCATCATCGTCCCTGGCTATGGCATGGCGGTGGCCCAGGCGCAGCACACCGTCTACGAGATCACCCGCCTGCTGCGCGAGCGCGGCGTGCAGGTGCGCTTCGCCATCCACCCGGTGGCCGGGCGCATGCCGGGCCACATGAACGTGCTGCTGGCCGAGGCCAAGGTGCCCTACGACATCGTGCTGGACATGGACGAGATCAACGAGGACTTCCCGGACACCGACGTCGCCATGGTCATCGGCGCCAACGACATCGTCAATCCGGGTGCCGAGGACGACCCCGCGAGCCCCATCGCCGGCATGCCGGTGCTGCAGGTGTGGAAGGCCAGGACCTCCATCGTCATGAAGCGCTCCATGGCCTCCGGCTACGCGGGTGTCGACAACCCGCTCTTCTATAAAGAGAACAACCGCATGCTCTTCGGTGACGCGAAGAAGATGCTTGAGGAAGTGCTCGGGGCCCTGAAGGATTAGCCCCGCCGCGATGTGCAATCAGACTGGACAAGGATTCCGACGATGAGTGCGTTACCCGAGGCAATCGAAACCATCTTCCAGCAGGTCAAGGCCCGCAACCCCGGCGAGGGCGAGTTCCACCAGGCGGTGAAGGAGGTCCTCGAGTCGCTGGGCCCCGTGCTGGTCAAGTACCCGGAGTTCTCCGACCACAAGATCATCGAGCGCATCTGCGAGCCGGAGCGGCAGATCATCTTCCGCGTGCCCTGGCAGGACGACCGCGGCGAGGTGCAGATCAACCGCGGCTTCCGCGTCGAGTTCAACAGCGCGCTGGGTCCCTACAAGGGTGGGCTGCGCTTCCACCCCTCGGTGTACCTCGGCATCATCAAGTTCCTCGGCTTCGAGCAGCTGTTCAAGAACGCGCTGACCGGCATGCCGATCGGCGGCGGCAAGGGCGGCGCGGACTTCGACCCCAAGGGCCGCTCGGATGCCGAGATCATGCGCTTCTGCCAGAGCTTCATGACGGAACTGCACCGCCACCTCGGCGAGTACACCGACGTGCCGGCCGGCGACATCGGCGTGGGCGGCCGCGAGATCGGCTTCCTCTTCGGCCAGTACAAGCGGCTGACCAACCGCTACGAATCCGGCGTGCTGACCGGCAAGGGCATCGGCTGGGGCGGTTCCCTGGTGCGCAAGGAGGCCACCGGCTACGGCGCGGTGTACTTCGTGCGCGAGATGCTGCGCGTGCGCAAGGACTCGCTGGAAGGCAAGGTCTGCGTGGTCTCGGGCGCCGGGAACGTGGCGATCTACACCATCGAGAAGCTGACCGAGATGGGCGCCAGGGTCATCGCCTGCTCGGATTCCCAGGGCGTGATCGTGCACGAGAAGGGCATCGACCTGGACCTCGTCAAGCAGCTCAAGGAAGTCGAGCGCCGGCGCATCGCCGACTACGCCAGTCATCACAAGGACGCGCGCTACCTCGAGGGTGGCAACATCTGGGATGTGCCCTGCCAGGTGGCCATGCCCTCGGCCACGCAGAACGAGATCAACGGCAAGGATGCCCGCAAGCTGGTGCGCAACGGCTGCATCGCCGTGGGCGAGGGCGCCAACATGCCGACCACGCCGGATGGCATCCGCGTGTTCCTCGATGCCGGCATCGCCTACGGGCCGGGCAAGGCCGCCAACGCCGGCGGCGTGGCCACCTCGGCGCTGGAGATGCAGCAGAACGCCAGCCGCGATTCATGGACCTTCGAGTTCACCGAACGCAAGCTCGACAGCATCATGACCGGCATCCACCAGGCCACCTGGGAAACCGCCGAGGAGTTCGGCGCCCCGGGCAACTACGTGGTGGGCGCCAACATCACCGGGTTCATCCGCGTCGCCAAAGCCATGCTGGCGCTCGGCCTGATCTGAAGTTCATCGACCAACCATCCACGGAGTCACCGATGTCCAAGCGAATGCTCACCGCCGCGCTGGCCGCGCTGGCCCTTGCCGGCTGCGGCAAGCCGGCCGCAACACCCCCCGCCGCCAGCCCGGACAGCCAGGCGGCTGCTCCCGCCCCGGCCAGCGACGAGCTGCAGACCCGGGCCGCCGCGCTCTTCAGGCCGCTGCCCGCGGAGATGACCAGCGAGCGCAATCCCCTCACCGAGGCCAAGGTCAGCCTCGGCCGCATGCTGTACTTCGACACGCGCCTGTCGAGGAACCAGGAGCTGTCCTGCAATTCCTGCCATGACCTCGCCCGCTACGGCGTGGACAGCGAGGCGACCAGCCCGGGCTTCAAGGCCCAGCGCGGTTCGCGCAATTCACCGACCACCTACAACGCGGCGCTGCACATCGCCCAGTTCTGGGACGGCCGGGCGGCCGATGTCGAGGAGCAGGCCAAGGGCCCGGTGCTGAACCCGGTGGAAATGGCGATGCCGGATGGCGCCGCCGTGGTGAAGGTGCTGAAGTCCATCCCGGGCTATGCGTCCGCCTTCGCCGCCGCCTTCCCCGGCGAGGCCGATCCCATCACCTACGACAACGCGGCCGCCGCGATCGGTGCCTTCGAGCGCCGCCTGGTCACGCCCTCGCCGTTCGATCGCTACCTGGAGGGCGACAGCGCGGCGCTGACCGCGGAGCAGCGCACCGGCCTGGCGACCTTCATGGATGTCGGCTGCACCACCTGCCACAACGGCGTGGGCATCGGCGGCGGGATGTACCAGAAGCTCGGCCTGGTGAAGCCCTTCGCCACATCCGACCTCGGGCGCGAGGAGGTGACGAAGAACGAGGCCGACAAGTTCATGTTCAAGGTGCCCTCGCTGCGCAACATCACCGAGACTGCGCCGTACTTCCACGATGGCAAGGTGGTGACGCTCGACGAGGCCATCCGCCTCATGGGCGAGCACCAGCTGGGCAGGAGCCTGACGGATGCGCAGGTCGGCGAGATCCGCGCCTTCCTCGGCAGCCTCAAGGGCGAGATCCCGGCGCAGTACGTCGCCAGGCCGGAACTGCCGGCGAGCGGCCCGGAGACGCCGAAGGCCGACAAGGGCTGAGGACCGGGGCGCCACCGGACCCGGCAGCCGGGCCCGGTGGCGCCGCCTTTCAGGTGCGCGACGCCTCGAAGGTGCTCTGGATCGAGGCGTCCATGGCCTCGTCGAACTGGGCGTCGGTCTGCTGCGCGGTCAATCCCTCGACCAGCGCACGCGAGAAGCTGGCGATCATGCCGTGCTGCCTGGCCAGCCGCCGGTTGGATTCCTCGCGGCTGTAGCCGCCGGAGAGCGCCACCACCCGCAGCACGCCGCGGTGCGCGATGCAGTCGGCGTAGAGGTTGTCCTGCTCGGGAAGCGTGAGCTTGAGCATGACGCGCTTGCCGGCCGGCAGGGCATCGAGCTCCTTCATCATGGCCGCCTTCAGCATGGCCTCGGCCCCGGCCTTGTCCGGGCACTTGATGTCCACCTCGGGCTCGATGATCGGCACCAGGCCGGCGGCGAGGATCTGCCTGCCGACCTCGAACTGCTGGGCGACGATCCTGCCGATGCCGGCCGCGTTGGCCTGCTTGATGACCGAGCGCATCTTGGTGCCGAAGATCCGCCTGGACACGGCCTTCTCCAGCAAGGCGCCGAGCGCCGGCATGGGCTTCATCAGCTGCACGCCGTCGGCCTCGTCGGCCAGGCCCTTGTCGACCTTGAGGATCGGCACCACGCGCTTGGTGTTCCACAGGTAGTCGGCGGTCGACTGGCCGTGGATGTCCCGGTCCATGGTGTTCTCGAAGAGGATCGCGGCGAGGATGCGGTCGCCGTTGAAGGCCGGGGTGGTGATGATCCGCGTGCGCATCTGGTGGACCAGCGCGAACATCTGCTCGTCGTTCGACCAGGCATCGCCCTTGATGCCGTAGAGGGCCAGTGCCTTGGGGGTGCTGCCGCCGCTCTGGTCCAGCGCGGCGATGAAGCCCTGCTGGCTGGCCATCTTGCGGGTCTGCTGCTCGATCCTGTTCATCATTCTGCCTCGCGTGGGTGGGGCGGCCGGGCTGGTCCGGGCGCAACTCGGGATTGTAGATCAAGCGCTGCGGCCTGCCAGTCCGTGGAATCACATAAGCCGGTCCGCCTGAGCCGGCGCCAGCGGCTGCTAGAATCACCTCCGGGTGAGCCGACGAGGATATGGATCGGTGGCAAAGGACAAGGCATCCGCGACCAACTGGACGTTCTTCCGGGTGTCCCTGGTGGCCATCGCCTTCATCGGCGGCGTCATGGGCGCCCAGGCGGCGCTGGTCAGCGAGCAGATTCCCTGGATCCTGCTGCTGGGGATGTTCGTGGCCAGCATTCCGGTGATGCTGCTGGTCATCGGGCTGCAGCGTGCCAATCCCTGGTCGGCCGCCACCTGGCAGTACCCGGACTGGTCGCTCAACCCGCTGCAATTCCGCGAGCCGCTGCAGTTCTTCCACTTCACCGGCTTCCTGCTGCTGGCGGCCGGGCTGGGTGGCATCGCCGGCGGCATGTTCGGCCCGCATGCCATCACCGCCAACAACCAGGTGCTGGTGGCCGGCGGTGGGGGCCAGCTGGCCGGCGTGTATGTCTGCACCATCGTCTTCCGCAGCAAGATGGCGGCGCGCGGCCCTGGTGGCCATGGTGACAAGGGCACCGACCCGCAGCGCAAGGGCTGAGATCCGCCGCCAGGCAGGTGCCTATAGCTACATTCCGCAATGCCGCGGCGTTGCCAGCGGCCGGCGGCATTGATAGCGTCGCAAACCCTTCAACCAATGGAACCGGTGCGGCCCTGGGCCCTGCCGGGCAGACCGGGAGACACCATGGCCGAGAACTTTGCCGTGACCATCGATGTGCGGGAAATCCCGCCGTACCAGCGCCACCCGCTGATCTTCGGGCGGTTCAACGAGCTGCGCCCGGGAGAGGCCCTGCAGCTGGTCAACGACCACGATCCGCGCCCGTTGCATTACCAGTTCCAGGCGTTGAATGGCGGCCAGTTCACCTGGGACTACCTCGAGTCGGGCCCGGCCCTCTGGCGGGTGCGCATCGGCAAGCTGGCGGGCGCCGCGGCGCCTGCGGCCGCGACGACGGGCGGCAGCTGCTGCTCGGGCGGTTCCTGCGGCTGACGACCGGCCCGGCGGCGGCCGCCTCGCGTCCTCAGCGGGCGCGGCGCGGGCGCCGCGGATCGGGCAGCGGCACCGAGAGGATCTGCGCCAGCGGCCGGCGCTTCTCGACCAGGTCCGCGAGGCTGTAGCCGTCGAGCACCGCCTCGAATGCCTCCACCGCCTCCGCCAGCGCCTTGCGCAGCTGGCACACCGGGGCGATGACGCAGGTGTTGCTGTCGTGGTCGAAACACTCCGCCGGTATCGAGCCGGCCTCGGTGAGCCGCACCACTTCCCCGACGTTGATCTTCGCCGGTGGCCGCGCCAGCTGCAGGCCGCCACCGCGGCCGCGCACGTTGGCGAGCAGGCCGTTCTTGCCCAGGAAGTGCACGATCTTCATCAGGTGGTTCTCGGAGACGTCGAACGCCGAGGCGATCTCGGCGATCGTCGCGCGCCGGTCCGGCTCGAGCGCCAGGTAGATCAGCACCCGCAGGCTGTAATCGGTGAAGGTCGTCAGGCGCATCGCTTGGCTGTCCGCTGGTTCCCGGGCCAGAACGGCAACGGCTGCGGACAGGCCTGCGCCTGCCCGCAGCCGTTGCGGGTACCTCAGGCTGGCTCGGCCAGCCCGGCGCGCAGGGCGGCACGGGCGCGCCTGCGCTTCCACAGCAGTTTCACGGTGTATGCCCCGAGGAACAAGCCCCCCGCGGCAAACACGATGTCTCCGGGCACCCGCAGCCAGACCATCGCCTCCATGAACGGCGAGTGGATGACCTCCGGGGAACGGGCGTACCACAGGCCCTCGCTGATGCTGGCGGCGGCCTGGTAGATGCCGGCCGGCAGCAGCGACAGGAACACCATCATCGCCAGGCCGATGTTCAGGCTCCACCAGGCCGGCCCGAGCAGGCGGTCCGGGTGCAGCCCGCGCGGGTACAGGCCGCGCAGGCAGAACAGCATCAGGCCGATGCCGAGCATGCCGTAGACGCCGAACAGGGCGGCATGGCCATGGGCCGCGGTCAGGTTCAGGCCCTGCACGTAGTACAGCGAGGCCGGCGGGTTGACCGAGAAACCGAGCAGGCCGGCGCCGACGATGTTCCAGAAGCCCACGGCGACGAAGCACAGGATCGGCCAGCGGTAGGCGGCCATCCAGGGTGCCGCGCGGCTGCGCCGGTAGGTCTGGTAGCCCTCCAGCCCGACCAGCGCCAGCGGCACCACCTCCAGCGCCGAGAACACCGCGCCGAGCGCGATCACCGAGGTCGGCGTGCCGGTGAAGTACAGGTGGTGCAGGGTGCCGAGAATGCCGCCGAAGAGGAACACCACGGTTTCCAGCACGATGGCCGAGTTGGCGGTGGCGGCGCGGATGAGCCCGAGGCGGGTGAAGATCAGGGCGATGACCGCGGTGGCGAATACCTCGAAGAAGCCCTCGACCCACAGGTGCACCAGCCACCAGCGCCAGTACTCGATCATCGAGTAGTGCGTGGTCGGGCCCCAGACCAGGGAGGTCGTGTAGAAACCGCCGATGCAGAGGGCGGAGAGGAACACCATGGCGATCAGGCCGCGGGTCTCGCCCGGCTGGCGCAGTGCAGGCCACAGCGCCCGGCCCATCAGCAGCAGCCAGAAGGCGAGGCCGACGAACAGCAGCACCTGCCAGATGCGCCCCATGCTGGTGAATTCCAGGCCCTGGTTGCCGATCCAGAAGGCGTAGTCCGCGCCGCGTGCCTGCAGCGTGCCGAGCCAGCCGGTGGCGGTGGAGCCGACGACGATGACGATGAGCGCCCAGAACAGCAGGTCGACGCCGGCCTTCTGCCACTTCGGTTCGTGGCCGGAGAGCAGCGGCGAGATGTACAGGCCGGTGGCCAGCCAGGCGGTGGCGATCCAGAAGATGCCGTACTGGGTGTGCACCGTGCGGCTGACGACGTAGGGCAGCACCTCGGCGAGCGCGAAGCCGAAGAAGGCCTGGCCCTCCACGGCGTAGTGGGCGGTGATCGCCCCCATGCCGATCTGCGCCAGCAGCAGGCCCACGACCACGAAGAAATACTTGCGCGTGGCGCGCATCGAGGCGGTGGGCACCGCGCCCAGCAGCGGATCGGCTGCCGGCGGCGCCGGGTCCGCGGCGTGGCCGCGGGAACCATGGAACCAGAGCATGGCGGCAATGCCGGCGATCAGCAGCACGATGCTGGCGATGGTCCAGATGACGCTGTCGGCGGTCAGGGTGTTGTCGACCAGCGGCTCGTGCGGCCAGTTGCTGGTGTAGGAGAGCCCCGTTTCGCCGGGACGGTCGGTCACCGTGGCCCAGGCCGACCAGAAGAAGAAGGCGGTGAGCGCGGTACGGTCCGCGGCATCCGCCACCGTATCGGCCGTCATGGCGTACTGCTCGCGCAGCGTGTCGAGCCCGGCGGCGCTGCCGAACAGGTCGGCATAGTGCCCGGCGACCGCGCGGATGGCCGCGGCGCGCTCGGTCGAAACCGTCAGGATTCCGCTGTGGCTGCTGTAGCCGTTGTGGCGCATCTCCTGCCGGAGCGCCGCATCGATGGCGCCCTGCTGCTCGAGGTCCAGCCCGGCGTAGGGTGCGCGGAAGCGTCGCTCGGCCAGGCGATCCCGCAGCGCCAGGGCCTCGCGGTGCAGCCAGTCCGCCGACCAGTCCGGGGCGACGTAGCTGCCATGGCCCCAGACGCTGCCGAGTTGCTGGCCGCCGGTGGCCAGCCAGATGCGCTGGCCCTGCTGCACCTCTTCGCCGGTGAAGACCGTGGCGCCGTCGGCATCCAGCACCCGCTCGGGGATGGGCGGTGCCTGCAGGTAGATCTGCCGGCCGGTCCAGCCCAGCACGGCGAAGGAGAGCACGAAGACAATGCCAAGGCACTGCCAGAGTTTGCGCGTCGGTTGCATGGAGGGATCCCCGGGGATGGTCGTGTTGGCGAAAGCGGCACCCTCGGTGCCAGTAGATGCATACGAAATGCCGCTTATTGTACGAAGCGCGCGGCCTTGACCAATTCGTCAATTACATCTTTACAGGGAGAGCGCCTTGCACTATGCGGGTGGCCGGCGCTGCTGCACCGGCCGGGCCGGGATCAGCGATACAGGGCTTCGAGCCCGGCCTGCAGGCGCAGCAGCCGGGCCGGTGGCAGGCCGGCCTCCAGCAGCGGGAAGAACTGCCGGTCCTCGAGGCGCACATGGGCGTTGAGCAGCTCGCCGAATGCCGCCAGCGCGGCGGCATCGACTGCATCGTCGGCGGCCAGCTCGCGGATCCGGCTGGTCATCTGCCGGTGCTCCGCCGCGAGGCGCTCCGCCATCGCCACGGCCTCGGCGCCGCAGTCCTGCGCCGCGGGAAACACCACCTGCTCCTCGGCGAGGAAATGCCTGCGCAGGTGGCGCTCATGGAACGCCGCCAGGGCCTGCGCCTGCGCCGCCGGCGCGGCCGGCCAGCCGCTGCCCGCGCTGCCGGTGCCGGTCACCAGGCGGCGCGCCAGCACCAGGCTCTCGTGGTGCTCGCGGGCAATCAGCAACAGGGATTCGTGGCGCTTCATGGGCGCCCGCAGTGTAGCGGATCAGGCGCTGGCGCCGGGTGCATCGGCCAGCAGGTTCAGGCCATGGACCGTCGGCGCAACAGGGCTCCGAGCCCGAGGGCGGAGGCCAGCAGCCACGCGGCACCGGGCACCGGCACCGCGGCAGCCATGAAGTTCACCGTGCCATTGCTGTGAAAATTGGCGAGGAAGGACTCGCCGCTCGACAGCGTGCCGCGCAGGCAGGCCATGGCATTCGCCAGCGAACCCGGGGCCGCGGTCCATGCTGCCTCGGGCATCGACTCGCAGATCCCGGCCGGCGCAACCTGGAAGCCCGTGCCGTAGATGTTGGCGATGCCGCCGAAGCCGAAAATGCCGGTGGCGCCGAGCTGGCCGCCACGCCAGTCGAAAACCGAGCCGCTGCCCATCAGCGTCACGCCCTCCAGTGACCCGGCCTGCAACGCCAGCACGGTGTTGGTCCAGACGTTGGCCTGGTTGGTATCGATTGCACCATCCACGGTGACGTGCACCGGGTTGCCGCCGTTCAGGTATGCCAGCCATGAGGCCTGCAGCACGCTGCCACCGCTGCCGACCCCGATGGTTTGCGCGTTGCTGGCCATGCGCGTGTGGTCGAGCTCGTTGCCATCGGCGTCACGCAGCACGCCCGAGAGGGTAACGGTGGGGGTCAGCAGGCGTACGTTGCCGGCGCCCATCTTCAGGTCTGCGTCGATGACGATGCTGCCGGGCGCCTCCAGCCACAGGTCGAAGAGGGTTGGCCCGAATATCACCGAGGCCGACAGGTCCGAGGAATCGGCCACGGCGATATTCTGCCCGGCGCTGATCAGCACCGTCGTGAACGCCATGGTTTGCGCGATCTCCGCCGCGTTCACGTAGTCCCCGCTCCCTGAGGAGGGCCCGTTGCCAATCGTGACTTCCAGCGGGACGGCCAAGGCGGCATGGCTAGGCATGACCAGGGCCAAGGCGCATGCCAGGGCGAAACGCATGCTGCGTCCGCAATTGATGGAAGACATGGGCATCTCCTTCGTTGTTCTTGTCATGGCCCCACGGGCTGGTGGGCGGATGCCGTTGGCGACGGTTGCGCACCATTCGGCACGACTATATCGGCTTTGCGTACCGGGGATGTCTGGCCATGTGACATAAGATGGTGTCAGGCGGCCCAGAATGCTCCCACCAGAGGGCTGCGCAATTTCTTTTCCAGCGTAAACAGGCCCACCTCGAAGGGCGCCAGCGCCGGTCGCGCTTCCAGCACCACCACCTGTGCGGCCAGAGGGCTGTTGTCGAGCACGATCTGCGGCACCACGCCGACGCCGAAGCCCAGGCTGACCATGCTGACGATGGCCTCGTTGCCGGCGACCTGCGCGTAGATGCGGGGAGCGACGCCGAGCTCGCGGAACCAGCGTTCCACCCGCTGCCGCGACAGGCCGCTCTCGGCGAGGATCATCGGCGTCTTGCCCCAGGCCGCCGGATCCGGCCGGCGCCGCTCGAGTTCGCGCCGGCGCGGCTCCCCGGCCGGGGCGATGAACACCAGCCGCGAGCGCGTGATGGGCCTGAAGGCGAGGCCGGCGGGCAGCACATCGGGGCGCGCACCGATGGCGATGTCCTCGTGGCCACCCAGCACCCGTGCGATGGCGTCCTCCGGATCGCCGGTGTGCAGCTTGATCTCGATCCGCGGGTGATCGCGCCGCAGCCGCCCCAGCAGCTCGAAGAGGAAGCTGTAGCTGGCGGTCACCGAGCAGTAGAGGCTCACCTCGCCCTGCAGCGTGCCCGCCTGCTCGAGCAGCGTGTGGCGCACCTCGTCCCAGCCCGCCAGCACCTCGCGCGCCCAGCGCAGGAAGGTCTCGCCCTGGCGGGTGAGGGCCACCGAACGGTTGTCCCGGCTGAACAGCACGGCACCCACCTCGGCTTCCAGCTGGCGGATGCTGCGGCTCAGGGCCGAGGCGCTGACATGGCTGATGGCACTGGCTCTGCCGAAATGCAGGGCCCCCGCAAGATGCACGAACTGCCGCAGTTGGCGAATATCCATTATTACGGTGTCTATTACGGTGTCAGGCCGGGCTTTTCGGGCTTTTTCGGTCTGCGTCAGCGCAAAAAGCCCGAAAAGCCCGGCCTGACACCAATAGGGGCAGACACCAATAGGGGCACGATCTGGGGCAATGGTCTGGAGTTCATGGCTTATTGTTGCACAGATCAGCATGCACCATTGCGTATATATCGTTTTACGCAACGTCAGGGCGGCGCTACAGTGCCTGCCGGGCTGCATGGTGCAGGCAAGCAGGGCGGGCGTCCGCCGGAGGCAATCGACATGAAGGTCTACTACGACAAGGACTGCGATCTTTCCATCATCCGCGGCAAGAAGGTCGCGGTGATCGGCTACGGCTCCCAGGGCCATGCCCATGCCTGCAACCTCAAGGACTCCGGCGTGGATGTGACGGTGGGGCTGAAGCCGGGTTCGGCTTCCCGCAAGAAGGCCGAGGCCCACGGCATCAAGGTCGCCGACGTGCCGGCCGCGGTGAAGGCCGCCGACCTGGTCATGATCCTGACGCCCGACGAATTCCAGGCGCAGCTCTACGCCAACGAGATCGAGCCCAACATCCGCAAGGGCGCCACGCTGGCCTTCGCCCACGGCTTCGCCATCCACTTCGAGAGCATCAGGCCCCGCGCCGATCTCGACGTCATCATGATTGCGCCCAAGGCGCCCGGCCATACCGTGCGCACCGAGTACCAGGCGGGCCGCGGCATCCCGGACCTCGTGGCCGTCGCCCGCGACCCCTCGGGCAAGGCGCTGGCGACCGCGCTGTCCTACGCCTCGGCCATCGGCGGTGGGCGCACCGGCATCATCGGCACCACCTTCAAGGACGAATGCGAGACCGACCTCTTCGGCGAGCAGGCCGTACTCTGCGGCGGTTGCGTGGAGCTGGTGAAGGCCGGTTTCGAGACCCTGGTGGAGGCCGGCTACCCGGCCGAGATGGCCTACTTCGAGTGCCTGCACGAACTGAAGCTGATCGTCGACCTGATGTACCAGGGCGGCATCGCCGACATGAACTACTCCATCTCGAACAACGCCGAGTTCGGCGAGTACGTCACCGGCCCGAAGGTCATCAACGAGCAGTCGCGCAAGGCCATGAAGGAAGCCCTGGCCAACATCCAGAACGGCTCCTACGCGAAGCGCTTCCTGGCCGAGGGTGCCGGCGGCTACCCGGAGATGACCCGGGCGCGGGCCGCCAATGCGAAGCACCCCATCGAGACGGTGGGCGCGACCCTGCGGGCGATGATGCCCTGGATCGCCGCCAACAGGATCGTCGACAAGAGCCGCAACTAGGCGACGGCCGGACTGCCGGGCAGCCGATTGATTTTTCGCCCGGAGTCTTGAAATATCTGGCGGCATGACCGCCGCCTGCGCGAGCGCCCTGGCTCCCGCGAACCAGGATTGGGACCCCCCTGCCAGGGCCGGAGCACCGGCCCCTGGCGGGGAGGTTGCGGCCGCGGACTTCTCCCAGCAGGTGCTGCGCACCGATGTCGCCGGCATGCCGCTGGAGTGGATCGACTACCGCGAGGCGGTGCGCCTCTACTGCATGGAGCAGGTCGCCTACAGCTGCGGGTCGCTGCTCTACCGTGTGCATGGCGGCTGGAGCGCCCGCAGCGGTGATCGCAGCATCGTCGACGTCAATTCCATCGTCGCCACCGTCGGTCGCACGCCCGGCATCGCCGGCATGCGCGACAGCTACGTGCCGCCGCTCAACAACAAGACGCTGTTCCGGCGCGATGCCAACCTCTGCCTGTACTGCGGCGAACGCTTCATGTCGCGCGACCTGACCCGCGACCATGTCACCCCGCTGAGCAAGGGCGGCCGCGACAGCTGGACCAATGTCGTCACCGCCTGCCGGCGCTGCAACAACCACAAGGGTGGCCGCACGCCCGAGGGGGCGGGCCTGCAGCTGATCGCCGTGCCCTTCACGCCCACCTATGCCGAGTACATCTACCTGAAGGGCCGGCGCGTGATGGCCGACCAGATGGAATTCCTGCTGGCGCACATTCCGCGTTCCAGCCCGCTGCATGCGCGCCTGAGCACGAGCCTGAAGTCCGGCGCCGGGCACGGCCTGCGCGTCTTCCACGACTGAGCTAGGCGGCCCGCGCGGCTCCCCGGGAGCGCCCGCGGCCCGCTGCCGGAGCCCTGCCGCGCATGGTCTATCTCATCGACGCCAGCGTGTTCGTCTTCCGGGCCTGGTATTCGATCCCGGCCGACATGCTCGACCCGGCGCGCAACCCGGTGAATGCGCTCTACGGCTTCAGCCGTTTCCTCGGCGATTTCCTCGAGGACCTGCGCCCCGAGCGCGTCGCGGTGGCCTTCGACGGGAACCGCGAGGCGAGCTGCGTGCGCACCGCCATCTATCCCGCCTACAAGGCCAACCGCGAGCCCGCGCCGGCGGAACTGAAGCTGCAGTTCGCGCGCTGCCGCGCGGTGGCGCGCGCGCTGGGGCTGGCCGACTGCGCCGACACCGCGTTCGAGGCCGATGACCTCATCGCCGCGATGGCGGCCCGCGCCCGCGCGGCCGGCCATCGTGTCACCATCCTCAGCCGCGACAAGGACCTCGCCCAGGTGCTGCAGCCGGGCGACGTGCTCTGGGACTATCCCTCCGGCCGGCGCATCGGCTACGAGGACGTGCCGGCGGTCTACGGCGTGCGCGCCGAGCAGATCGCCGATTTCCTCGCCCTCACCGGCGATGCGGTGGACAACATCCGCGGCGTGCGCGGCATCGGCCCGAAGACCGCCGCCGCGCTGCTCGGGCATTTCGCCAGCATCGATGCCCTCTACGCCAATCTCGATGCGGTGGGGCGCCTGAAGATCCGCGCGGCGCCCGCCTTGCCGGAGAAGCTGCGCCAGCATCGCGGCAATGTCGATGTGGCGCTGCAACTGACACGGGTCCGCTACGATGCGCCGGTGTTCGACGATGCCGATGCGCTGCTGCGCCGCCCGCCCGACCTCGAGGGCCTGGGCGATCTCTACGACGTCGCCGGCTTCGGCGAATCGCTGCGTCGCCAGGCCCGGCGCCTGGCCGCGGGCTGAGTGGCGCGCGCGGGCCTGCCGTGGACCTGCACCGCCAGCCATGACCAGCCTCAGCGAGCCGCTGCTCTTCGCCCTGCGCTCCGCCACCGGCGTGACGCTGGTGCCGGGCAGCGTCAGCAGCGTGGGCGGCGGCAGCATCCACGCCTGCTACCGGGTGGCGGAGCGAAGCGGCCGCGCCTGGTTCCTCAAGCTCAACGAAGCCGACTGTGCGCCGCTGTTCGCCGCCGAGGCGGCGGGGCTGGCGGAGCTGGCGCATGCTCAGGCGCTGCGCGTACCCGCGGTGATCGGCCATGGCGTCGCCGACGATGTCGCCTGGCTGCTGCTCGAGTACATCGAGCTCGAGCAGGGCCATGCCGCCGCGGCCACGCGCCTCGGCGAGCGGCTGGCGCTGCAGCACCGCCGCGGCGCGGACCATCATGGCTGGCATCGTGACAACAGCATCGGCACCACGCCCCAGCGCAACGGCTGGCAGGATGACTGGCTGGAGTTCTGGCGGCGCGAGCGGCTCGGCTTCCAGCTGCACCTCGCCGCGCGGCATGGCCACGGCGCGGCGTTCGATGGTCGCGACGAGCGCCTGCTGGCGGCATTGCCGTTGCTGTTCGCGGGCCATCGGCCGGCACCGTCCCTGCTGCACGGCGACCTCTGGGCCGGCAACTGGGGCATGACCCGGGCCGGGGAGCCGGTGATCTTCGATCCGGCCGTCTACTACGGCGACCGCGAGACCGACCTGGCGATGAGCGAACTCTTCGGCGGTTTCCCGCGGGAGTTTTATGTCGCTTACCAGCACGCCTGGCCCCTGCCACCGGGCTACCCTGTGCGCCGCGACGTTTACAATCTCTACCACGTCCTGAATCATCTGAACCTCTTCGGTGGCGCCTACCTGGCGCAAGCCATCGGCCTGATGGACCGGGTCCTGGCGGCCGTCCGGGAACACAGCTGAGAGAACAGCCCATGACCGACAGGAAGAGCCTCGATTCCATCCTCCAGGAACGCCGCGTGTTTCCGCCGGGCGCGGAGTTCACCGCCCGCGCGCGCATCAAGCCCGCCGACCGCGAGCGCCTGGTGGCCGAGGCCCGCGCCGACCACGAAGGCTTCTGGGGCCGCATCGCCCGCGAGACGCTCGGCTGGCACAAGCCCTTCAGCGTCACGCTCGAGCAGGCCGGCGCACCCAACTACCGCTGGTTCACCGACGGCGAGATCAACGCGTCCTGGAACTGCCTGGACGCCCACCTGCGCGAGCGGGGCGACAAGACCGCAATCATCTTCGAGTCCGAGCCCGGCGAGGTCCGGCGCCTGAGCTACCGCGAGCTGGCGGCGGAAGTCTGCCGCCTGGCCAATGCGCTGAAGGCCAGCGGCATCGCCGCCGGCGACCGTGTCGTGATCTACATGCCCATGGTGCCGGAGGCGATCATCGCCATGCTGGCCTGTGCGCGCATCGGTGCGGTGCACTCGGTGGTATTCGGCGGTTTCTCGGTGCGCTCCCTGCGCGATCGCATCGAGGACGCGGGCGCGCGCCTGCTCATCACCGCCGACGGCGGACACCGCGCCGGCAAGCTGGTGGAACTGAAGGCCGCCGCCGACGAGGCGCTGGCGGGCGCCTGCCCCAGCATCGAGAAGCTGATCGTGCTGCGCCACGCCGGCTGTCCGGTGGACATGAAGCCGGGCCGCGATGTCTGGTGGTCCGACGCCGTGGCGGGCCAGGCGGCGAGCTGCGCGCCGGTGTTCGTGCCGAGCGAGCACCCGCTGTTCCTGCTCTATACCTCGGGCTCCACCGGCAGGCCCAAGGGCATCCAGCACTCCACCGCCGGCTTCCTGCTCGGCGCCAAGCTGACCACGCTCTGGGCCTTCGACCTGCGCGACGACGATGTCTTCTGGTGCACGGCGGACATCGGCTGGGTCACCGGGCACACCTACGTGGCCTACGGGCCGCTGGCCGCCGGCGCCACCGTGGTGATCTACGAGGGCGCGCCGGTGCATCCCGACGCCGGCCGCTTCTGGAGCATCTGCCAGCGCCACGGCGTGACCATCTTCTATACGGCACCGACGGCCATCCGCGCCCTCATGAAGTACGGCGAGGAGATCCCCGCGAAGTACGACCTGTCGAAGATCCGCCTCCTCGGCTCGGTGGGCGAGCCGATCAACCCGGAGGCCTGGATCTGGTACCACCGCAATATCGGCAGGGAACGCTGTCCGGTGGTGGACACCTGGTGGCAGACCGAGACCGGGGCGACACTGATCGCGCCGCTGCCGGGCGCGGTGGCCGCCAAGCCCGGCTCCTGCACCCTGCCGCTGCCCGGCATCGAGGCCGCGGTGGTGGACGATGACGGCAACGAGATCGACGACCCGAACCGCGGCGGACATCTGGTCATCCGCAAGCCCTGGCCCTTCATGCTGCGCACCATCTGGGGCGACAACGAGCGCTATCTCGCCACCTACTGGGCACGCTTCGGCAACCGTTTCTACGTCGCCGGCGACACCGCGCACCGTGACAAGGACGGCTACTTCTGGGTCATGGGCCGCGCCGACGACGTACTCAAGGTGTCCGGCCACCGCCTCGGCACCGCCGAGATCGAATCCGCCTTCGTCGCCAACCCGCGGGTGGCCGAGGCCGCCGTGGTGGGCCGGCCGCACGACATCAAGGGCGAGGCCATCTGCGCCTACGTGGTGATGAAGGGCGAGCGGCCCACCGGTGCCGCCGCCGAGGCCATGGCCCACGAGCTGCGCGAGTGGGTCGGCCGGGAGATCGGCGCCATCGCCAAGCCCGACGACATCCGCTTCGCCGACAACCTGCCGAAGACCCGCTCCGGCAAGATCATGCGCCGGCTGCTGCGCGCCGTCGCCCGCGGCGAGGAGATCACCCAGGACGTGTCCACGCTGGAGAACCCGGCGATCCTCGAGCAGCTGCGCGGGGAGGCGTAGTATCGGCCGGGAGATCCGCGCCAGGTTCCCGGGGCCAAAGAGGGGGCGGTATGCGCTTCGACAAGCTGGCCGGGCCCGCTCTGGTGCTGCTCCCAGTCCTGCTGCTGGGGGCAGCCGCCGACCCCGGTGCCGGCCCCGAAGAGTCCGCAGCCGATGACGGCGAGGAGGCCGGCGCTGCCTTGCTGATGGGGCGCCCGCCTGCGCTGCTGCTTGAGGGAGGCACGGCCGCGCAGCGCGTGCCCGAAAGCACGAAGGTCCGGTATCCGCCATACGCCCTGCGGCTTGGCCAGGAGGGCTGGGTGCAGATGAGCTTCTGCGTCTCTCCCGCGGGCGAGGTGATCGACCCGGTCGTGGAGCAGTCGAGCGGCGGCGAGGTTTTCGAGCAGGCCGCACTGGAAGGCCTGCGTGGTTCGCGATTCGTGCCCGCCACCTGGCAGGGCCAGCCAGTGCTCCAATGCGCGACCCGGGTTCTGTTCCAGTTCAAGATTGCGGGACAGACCGGAGGGCGCCGGTCGTTCCTGCGGGCATACCGGGGCGTGAATGCGCTGTTGTCTGCCGGTCGTCTGGATGAAGCGCAGGCCCGCCTCGACACACTGCGCGATGAAGGGGGCTGGAACCTCTATGAATCCTCGTGGCTGAAGCTGCTGCAGGGTAACGTCCAGCAGCGACGAGGAGACCTCGATGACGCCATGCACAGCGTGAGTGCAGGTATCGCTGGCAAGGGCAAGTACATCGAGCGCCAGGCCTATCGGATCGCCGTCGTGCAGTTGTTCAAGCTGCAGGTGGCCACCCGGCACTACCGGGAGGCACTGGATACCTGGGCCGATATCCAGGAGCTCAATCCCGCGCTCGATGATCCCGAGGTCGACAGGCTGGCACGGGAAGTGCGCAGCCGCATCGATTCACCGCAATACCTCGAGTTCTCGGGGGAGATCCGCCGTCGCGCGAACCCCGATGAGGATCACCCCCACTGGCAGCACGCCCTCCTGCGCCGCAAGTTCGGCTTCGAGGCTGTGGAGGGCAAAGTTGACGAGTTCGAACTGCGCTGCGACTGGAGGCGGGTTCGCGCCCCGGTCAGTACCGAGGTGGTACTGGAACTGCCCGCCAGCTGGGGCAATTGTGATGTGTTCGTCTTCGGCGATGCCGGTGCGAAGCTGAAGCTCGTCGAATATCCAATAGCCGCCACCAGCCAGACCCCGCCACCCGGCCCATGAACCGGCGGGCCGGCCTGTGACGCCCCGCGTTGACAAGCCGGCCCGCGGCGCCTAGCGTCCCCCGCAGGTTGTCGGCGGAGAACCGTCATATGCGAAACCATTCGCTGCGGAAGAAGATCATTGCCCTGGCTGTCGCGGCGGCGCTGGCGGCGCCACCTGCCGTGCTGGCCGGCGGCATGGTGGACGAGGACCCGGGTTTCGAGGCCATGCTCGTGGATGGCGTGATCGTCCGACCGCTGGGCCTGGGCGCGATGGTGCTCGGCGCGGCTGCCTGGGTGGTGACGCTGCCGTTCAGCGCGCTCGGCGGCAACGTCGGCGCGGCCACCGAGAAGCTGGTGGTGGAGCCGGCGCGCTTCACTTTCGTGCGACCGCTGGGCGAGATCTGACCGGGCCGTGTGCCGTTCCAGGCCGGCACGGGAACCCGCCTCGCAGGACGGTGAATCTTGAGGGTGGCCGTGACTGCCGCGTCCGGGCGGCTGGGCCACGCGACGCTCCGCGCGCTGGTCCGTGAGGTCGGTGCCGCAAGCGTGGTCGGTGTCGCGCGCAGGCCGGCACGCATCGCCGTGCCGGGCATCGAGACCCGCAGCGGCGACTACCAGTCCGTCCGGTCCATGGAGGCAGCGCTCGAAGGCATCGATGCGCTGGTGATGATTTCCGCGCCGGTGACGCCGGGCACCGATCGCCTGGCCCTGCACCGCAACGCCATCGCCGGCGCCACCCGCGCCGGGGTGAAGACCACCCTCTACACCAGCGTGATCGGCAGCGACGGCGCGAAAGGGACGCTGTTCAAGCCCATGCATGGCCTCAACCGCCAGACCGAGGCGGAGCTGCGCGCCTCCGGCATGCAATGGATCGTCGCCCGCAACGGCCTGTACATGGAGCTCGACCTGGAGCACATCATCCGCGCCGGCGCGCAAGGCGGCGTGTACCGCAATCCGGGCGGGCCCGGGCGGGCGCCCTACATCACCATCGACGAGCTGGCCTTCGGTGCCGCGCGGCTGGTGACGGGCGCGGCACCAGCCGGTCGGGTCTACAACCTCTGCGGCGAGTGCGCGACCCAGGCGGAGCTGGTGGCTCTCGCCAATGCGGTGTTCGGGCTCGCGGTGGCCTACGACACCGAGAGCGACGAGGACTGCATCGCCCGGTTCCTGCGCGTCTACCCGGAACGCGGCGAGGACGTGGCGCGCATGCTGACCGGCTGCTTCCAGTGCATCCGCAACGGCGCCTTCGATGTGCCGTCGGACTTCGCCGCCGCCACCGGGCGTCCCTGCCGCTCCCTGCGCCAGATGATGGAAGACTGCCGGAGCAAGCGCGCCACCGGCTGAGCCGCGCCACGGCCATCGCCCGCCGTCCGCGCCTTCAGCCCAGCAGCAGGCGCGTGCCCTCCGGCGCGCGCAACAGCCGGCCGTCCGGTCCACGGACGGGCTGCAAATCCCGCGCTGCCAGGGCACGGGTCAGCGTGTCGCCATCCTGTTCCGCATAGCGCAAGGCCAGTCCGCCCGGACGTGCTGCCCGGCGCAGTGCCAGCCTGAGGCCGGGTGTGTCCAGTCTCACGGTGTCGTCGTCGCTGCCTGATTCGAGGAAGCCGGCGGCCTCGAAGAAGGCGCGGCTGGTGGCCGGATCGGCGCAGTCCAGCGTGACCTCGGTGCAGCGGCCAATGAGGGAGCTGCCACGGTCGATCCCGTCACCCGGCGAGAACGTCCGTGCCTCGAGCATCAGCAGCAGCAGGCCGTCCGGGCTGCGCAAGGCGGCCTCGTGGAACTCGTCCTCGCCCAGGCGGCAGGTCTCGAAGCCGAGGCCGGCCGCTTCCAGGGCTCGCACCTGGCGGGCGAGGTTCGGGCGCACGAAGCACAGCGCCGGCTCGTCCAGGCCGCCACCGTGCAGGCCGACGACGAGGGTGCCGTCAGTGACCACGGCGTAGTGCCAGGGCCGGATGTCACCCGCGGGCAGTTCGCCGAAGCCGAGCGCACGGTAGAAGTTCAGTGAACGCAGCACGTCCGCCGCGGGCACGCTGACCTCGAGGAACCTGCCGAACGAACCCATCATGGGGTCACTCTACCCGAGAACCACTTTGCATAACCTGCGGCCGGAACCCGCCCGGCAGGCGGGAATGTGACATATGACACGTCGCCCGTTCACGCCGTCGGGGAAGCTGCCGGCGCCGGTGCCACCCGCCTGCGGGCGGGGTGCAACGGCGTGGATCCACAACAGGGCGTACGGCAATGATCTATGGGCGCAAGGGCATTCCTGCCGCGGCATCCCTGCCGCAGCGCTTGCTGCTGACGCTGCTGGCGGCGGGCATCACCCTGCTCGCCGGCTGCGGGCCGCTGACGAAATACGATCCCGACCCCGGGCACCTGGAGTCCGCCGACGCCAGGCAGGGCATACCGGAGCCGGTGGGCCAGGTGCCGCTGCCGCCACCGCCGAAGCCGGCGCAGCGCCCGGAGACCTTCAGCGTCGTCGTCACCGACCTGCCGGTGCGCGACGTGCTCTTCGCTCTGGCGCGCGATGCCGGCATCAATGTCGACATCCACGGCGACATCCAGGGCCGCGTCACCATGAACGCCATCGACCAGACGCTGGTGCAGCTGCTCGATCGCATCTCCCGGCAGGTGAGCCTGCGCTACCAGCTCGAATCCGGCAGCCTGGTGGTGATGCCGGACGCGCCGTTCTGGCGCAACTACGCGGTCGACTACGTCAACCTGGCGCGCACCAGCGAGGGCGAGGTCAGCGTGGCCACGCAGGTGGCCACCACCGGCGGTGCCGACGTCGGTTCGGCAGCCTCCGGTTCCGGCACCAGCTCCGGCACCAGCTCCGGCGGCAGTGGCGACGAGGGCGAGGGCAACACCTCCCGCACCAAGGTGAAGAGCACTTCGGACAACAGCTTCTGGGCCACGCTGGCGGCGAACGTCCGCCAGCTCGTCACCGGCCAGTCCGCGAGCGGCGGGGCCGGCGGCGAGGCCGGCGCGACGGCAGCCGCTGACCCGGTGGTCGCCAATCCCGTCGCCGGCATCATCAGCGTCCTGGCGACCCAGGCCCGGCATGCCCAGGTGCAGGCCTATCTCGACCATGTGACGACCAATGCCAAGCGCCAGGTGCTGATCGAGGTCACCGTGGTGGAGGTGAACCTCAGCGATGCCTACCAGGCAGGGGTCGACTGGTCCAAGGTTTCTTCCGCGGGCGGCGCCGGCAAGGACGGCATTTCGATGTTGTCGACCATGCTCGGCAGCAACCTGGCGTCGCCGCCGGTCTTCACCATGACCTACAACAACTTCGACGCCGACGGCAGCGGTTTCTCCGCGGCGGTGAAACTGCTGGCGCAGTTCGGCGACACCAAGGTGCTGTCGAGTCCGCGGATCATGGCGCTGAACAACCAGACCGCGCTGCTCAAGGTCGTGGACGAGCGGGTCTATTTCAGCCTCAAGCAGGATACGGTGGAAGGCACCGACAACAACAACCCGCGCACCATCATCACCAGCGAGATCCACACCGTGCCGGTGGGCTTCGTCATGAGCGTGACGCCGCAGATCAACCCCAACGGCAATGTCAGCCTCAATGTCCGCCCGACGCTGACGCGCATCCTCGGTTTCGCGACGGATCCGGCGCCGCAGCTGATGGGCGCGGACTTCGAGAACCTCGTGCCGGAAATCCACGTCAACGAGATCGAGTCGCTCCTCGAGGTGGCCGACGGCCAGACCGTGGTTCTCGGCGGCCTGATGACCGACGAGCTGCAGAAGAACCGCGACGAGATCCCGCTGCTCGGCCGCCTGCCGGGCATCGGCAACCTGTTCTCCTACCGCGACGATGCCGTGCGCAAGAGCGAGCTGGTGCTGTTCCTGCGCCCGACGGTGATCCGCAGCGCCGGCGTCGGTGCGCCGGCGGTGGCCCGGGCCGCACTGCCCACCTCGCTGGATGCGCCGGGCCTGCCGTCCCTGGTACGCCAGCCGTGAGCACTCTGCTCGACGTCCTGCACAAGCGCCCGTCGCGCGCGCAGCTCGCCGCCACGGCGCCAGCACCGGAAGCGGACGAGCCCGCGGCCGGGCAGCCGCAGGAGGCCACGCTCAGCCTTGCGCCCGAGGGCGACGAGGCGGGCGACACGCAGGGTTTCTCGCGCCGCTGGACCGATGATCGCGAGCCGCCGGCCACACCGGCGCCGGCACCGGCGGCGGAGCCGGTCATGACGAGAGCCATGACGCTGCCGCCCGCCGCCCGCGGGCGCCTGGGTCCGGTGGCCGTGGTGGCGATCGCGGGGCTGGCCTGCATCGGCTGGCTGGCCTGGCAGTACTTCCGCACGCCGGATGCGGCGGCGGTGGTGGAGGAAGAGGCGACCGCGGCCGCAAGCGACGCCGCCCCCGCCGACACCGCGGCCCTGGCACCGCCGCCGGCGGCGCCAGCCCGCGGCACGACGCGCCGCCACCCGGCGAGGGCCGCGGTCCCGGCGCAGCCCGGGCCGGTGCTCGCCTGGTATGACCAGCCCGCCCTGCCCGCCGAGGACGGCGCAGCCCAGGCGGCACCCGCCAGCACCGACACGGAAATCCGCATCACGCGCGGCACCCGGCCGGACCCCGCCTTCGAGCGCCTTTCCGCCGCCTACCAGGCTCTGGTGGCGGGTGATGCGGCCGCCGCCGAGTCGACGTACCGCGAGGTCCTGGCCGCCGATGCGGGAAACATCGATGCGCTCCTCGGCCTGGGTACCCTGGCCGCACAGGCCGGGCGCCATGCGGAGGCACGCGAGCAGTTCCGCCGCGTCCGGCAGCTCGATCCGAAGAATGCCGCGGCAGCCGCCGCGTTGTCGGCGCTCCCCGGCGAGGCCGGCATCGATGCCGGCGAAAGCCAGCTCAAGGTGCTTCTGGCCGAGCAGCCCGGCTCGGCGGGTCTGCATTTCGCGCTGGCGCTGCAGTATGTCGCCGGGCAACGCTGGCCGGATGCCCAGCTGGAGTTCTTCGAGGCCCTGCGTCTGGCGCCGCGCAACCCGGACTATGCGTTCAACCTCGCCGTGAGCCTGGACCGGCTGGGACAGGTGCAGCCTGCCGCCAGCTACTACCAGCGCGCCATCGAGCTGGCTACCGGCGGCCAGCAGTTCGACATCGACACCGCGCGCGCCCGCCTCGCGAGCCTGCGCGGGCCGGGTGGCTGAGGCCATGCCCGGCGCTCCCCACCAGCCGATGGCTGCGCGGCCGGCCGCCGCCGCGCCGGCCCGGGAGCGTCGCGCGCCGCGCAAGCAGCTCGGCGAGTTCCTGGTCGAGAAGGGGCTGATCAACCGTGACCAGCTGCGGGTCGCCCTCACCGAGCAGAAGCAGAAGAACGAGCGTCTGGGCAAGATCCTGGTGCGCCTGGGCCTGGCGAGCGAGTCCGTGCTGCGCGATGCGCTGGCCGAGATGCTGCGCGTGGAGAGCATCGACCTCTCCAGGGTGGTGCCCGACAGCGATGCCGTGGCGCTGCTGCCGGAGGAGCTGGCGCGACGTTTCCGCCTGCTGCCGGTGGCCTACGACCCGAACCTGCGCGTGCTCACCGTCGCCATGTCGGATACCTTCGACGTCGTCGCGCTGGACCAGGTGGCGGCACTGCTCGGCGGCAACATCCAGATCCGCACGCTGCTGGCGAGCGATGCCGAGATCCAGGGGGCGATCGAGGCCTTCTACGACCACGAGTTCTCGCTGGCGGCCATCCTCCAGGAGATCGACGCACCCCGCGACGGCGCCGTTCCGGCCGCCATGGCCGGCGACGAGGAGGTCACCCAGCCGCTGGTGCGCCTGGTCGACGCGCTGCTGGCCGATGCGGTGAAGCGCCGCGCCTCGGACATCCACCTGGAGCCGGAGGACGGCTTCATCCGCGTGCGCTACCGCATCGACGGCGTGCTGCGGCAGGTGTCCACGGTGCACAAGAAGTTCTGGGCGGCCATGGTGGTGCGCCTGAAGGTGATGGCGGGCATGGACATCACCGAGACCCGCGCGCCGCAGGACGGGCGGATCTCGCTCAGCCATGGCGGCCGGGCAGTGGACTTCCGCGTCGCCAGCCAGCCGACCATCCACGGCGAGAACATCGTGCTGCGCATCCTCGACCGGCGCTCCGGGGTCGTGCCGCTCGACGACCTCGGCCTGGCGGATGACCAGCTCACGCTGCTGAAGCTGCTGATGGCCAGGCCCGAGGGCGTCATCCTCGTCACCGGCCCGACCGGCAGCGGCAAGACCACCACGCTGTACTCGATCCTCAACCACCGCAACGACGAGTCGGTGAACATCATGACGCTGGAGGATCCGGTCGAATACCCGTTCCCGATGATCCGCCAGACCTCGCTCGGCGATGCGGTGAAGCTCGACTTCGCCGGCGGCATCCGCTCGATGATGCGCCAGGACCCGGACATCATCCTGGTCGGCGAGATCCGCGACGAGGCGACCGCGGAGATGGCCTTCCGCGCGGCGATGACCGGCCACCAGGTGTACTCGACGCTGCACACCAACTCGGCGCTGGGCGCCATCCCGCGCCTGCTCGACATCGGCCTGCGCCCGGGCATCCTCGCCGGCAACATCATCGGCATCCTCGCGCAGCGGCTGGTGCGCCGGCTCTGCCACCACTGTCGCCGGCCGCATCCGCCCTCCGACATCGAGCGGCGCCTGCTGGGCATCGACGCCGACGCAGCACCGGAGCTGTTCGAAGCGGGCGGCTGCGAGCGCTGCCACGGGACCGGCTACCGCGGCCGCCTCGCCCTCATGGAGATCGTCCGCTTCGATCGCGACCTGGACTACGCGCTGGCCGAGGGCAAGTCCCTCGGCGAGCTGCGCGCGCTGGCGCTCGCCAGGGGCTTCCGGCCGCTGGCCGAAGATGGCATGCGCCGCGTGCTGGCGGGTGACACCAGCCTCGAGGAGGTCTCGCGGGTCGTCGACCTCACCGAGCGCGCCATGGAGATTGGCCCATGAGCGGCTTTGCCTACAGGGCCGTGGCCGCCGGCGGGCGGGTGGTGCGTGGCCAGCTCGCGGCGGCGAGCGAGCTGGAACTCGACGGTCTGCTGCAGCAGACCGGCCTGCAGCTCATCGACTGCCGGCCGCTGCGGCAGGGGCGAGCCAGCGCGGGCGGCGTCCGCGCGGGAAGCCGCGAACTCATCAACTTCTGCTTCCACCTCGGCCAGGCCCACAAGGCGGGCCTGCCCATCCTCGATGCCCTGCGCGACCTGCGTGACAGTACCGGCAACCCGGCCTTCCGCGACGTGCTGGCCTCGCTGGCGCTGGCGGTGGAGGGCGGGCGCGGGCTCTCCGCGGCGATGGCGGCCTTCCCGGTCACGTTCGACCGGGTCTTCGTCAACCTCGTCAGGGCGGGGGAGCAGTCGGGCGAGCTGGCCGCGGTGCTGGAGCAGATGACCGCCTCGCTGAAGTGGCAGGACGAGCTCGTCGCACAGACCCGCCGGCTCACCCTCTACCCGGCCTTCGTCGCCACGGTGGTGATGGCCGTGGTGGCCTTCCTGATGATCTATGTCGTGCCGCAGATGAGCGAGTTCCTGAAGAACATGGGGCAGGACATGCCGTTGCACACCCGCGCGCTGGTGGCGACCTCGGCCTTCGTCACCGCGTACTGGTACCTGCTCCTCGTGCTGCCGGTGGTGCTTGCCCTGGGCCTGCGCTGGCTGGTGCGGCGCCATGTCTGGGCCCGGCTGGCCTTCGACCGCCTCAAGCTGCGTGCGTGGATCGTCGGGCCGATCCTCGAGAAGATCGTGATGAGCCGCTTCATCACCTATTTCCAGATCATGTACGCCTCCGGCATCACGGTCGTCGATGCGCTGAAGACCTCGCGCGACCTTGCCGGCAATGCCGTGGTGGCCGAGGCCCTGGGCAAGGCCCATGGATACGTCGAGCAGGGCAACAGCCTGAGTTCAGCGCTGGCGCGGGCGGAGCTGTTCCCGCCGCTGGTGCTGCGCATGGTGAAGATGGGCGAGGACGTCGGCCAGCTCGAGCAGTCGCTGCTCAACATCACCTACTTCTACAACCGCGAGGTGAAGGAATCGGTGGAGCGGCTGCAGGCGATGATCGAGCCGGCCATGACGGTGATCCTCGGCCTGATCCTCGGCTGGGTGATGCTGGCGGTGCTCGGCCCCATCTACGACACCATCGGCCGGATCGCCATGTGATCGCCATGCGCATCGGCTACGTCATACACCTGGGCAGCTCCGGCGCCACGCTCTGGGCGTGGCGGGGGCGCGGCTTCGCGCCGCTGCCGCCCGGCACGGCAACCGGCACGACGCAGCTGGTCGCTGCACTGCGGGTGTTGCCGCCGGCCCCGGTTGCGGTACTGGTCGATCGCGTCGACGAGGAACACCTGCGCGACACCCTGCCGCGGCTTGGCCGGCGCGACCAGCGGGCCGTGCTCGAGCGCAGGCTCGCGCGTGCCTTTCCGCGCTCGATGTTCCGCACGGCACAGCTGCAGGGACCCAGCCTGCGCAACCCCGGCGAGACCGATGTGCTGTTCTCCGCCCTCACGCGTCCGGAACCGGTGCGTGAACTGCTCGATGCGCTGGCCGCGGCGCGCATCCCGGTTGCCGGCGTGCAGGTGCCGGCGCTGCTCGCCGGCCGGCTGCTCGATGAGGCGGCCCGCGGCGCCGACGCCACGCTGCTGGTGCTGCGCCGGGCCAGCGGGCGCCTCCAGCACTGCTTCTTCCGCCGCGGCAGGCTGGCTGGCAGCCGCGGCCTGCGTGCGGGGTCCGGGCAGCAGGCCGGCGATGGCCTGCTGGTGCAGCGCCAGGTCGAGGAAAGCCTGCGCTACTTCGACGCCACCTACCAGGCCAGTGCCGGGCAGCCGCTGCAGCTGCTGTTGCCTGCGGCCGACCTGGCGGCACTGGCCGCTGCCGGTTCCGGCGGCGAGAACTGGCAGGCGCGTGCCTTCGATCCCGGGGACTCCGTCCGCTGCTTCATCGACCTGCTGCGGATCCTGCCACCGGCCGGCGATTTCGCGACCGCCGGAGAACGCCGCTGCTACCAGCTGTTCCGCGTGCGCCGCTACGCCAGCGTGGCCTGCCTGGTCGCGACCGGGCTGTCGCTGGCCGGCGCGCTGGCCAACGGCCTGGCGATCCTCGAGGCCCGCCAGCAGGTGGCCGGTTCGGCCGCCGCGGTGGACCAGCTCGACGCGGCCCTGCCGGATCCGGGCAGCGCCCGCAGGGGCGTGGACCCGCTGCTCATGCGTGCGGCCGTGACGGCCTACGACGCCGTGGCCGGGCACCAGGCCGATCCGGCCTGGGTCCTCGCCGCGGTGGGCGAGGCCATGGGCGCCGGACAGGGAATCCGGCTGGATGGCATCGAATGGACGGTCGGCCCGCCGGTGGCCGCGGCCGATGCGCCACCGGTCGAACCCGGGGTGGATGAGGAGACGCCGCCCGCGCCTGCGTCCGTGCCCGCCGCCGAAAGGGTGACGGTCACGCTGCGCGGCCATGTCGCCCCGTTCAGCGGGGATTACGTGCAGGCGTTCGCCGAGGTCGAAGCCTTTGCACAGGCCCTGCGCAGCCAGCCCGCCGCCGCGCAGGTGACGCTCAAGGCGCAGCCGCTCGACCTCAGCCCCGGGTCGACGCTCACCGACGAAGTCGCTGGCGACCAGCCCGGCAAGGCCCGGGCTGGCTTCACGCTGGAACTGCTGATGAGGCTCCCCGATGCGACGGGCTGATATCGACCTCGGGTTCCTCGTCGATGGCCTGCGCTGGCGCCTGGTGGCGTTCGCGGCCGCGCTGCTGCTCTTTGGCGTGGCCTGGTGGGTGCGCACCGGCATCTCGGTGGCTTCGGAGCGGCAGCGCGGTGAGCTCGCCGCCCTGGAGCAGCAGCGTGTGGAATTCGCCGAGCGCCTCGACGCCCGGCAGGCGTTCGAGCCGCGCTTCCAGTCGCTCGTGGAATCCGGTGTGGTGGGCGAGGCGCAGCGGTTGCTGATCGCGCAGGGGCTGCGTGATGCCGCCACGGCGCTCGGCATTCCGTACCTGCGCTACGCCATGGGCCCGCGCCACGCCTTCCAGGCTCCCTATCTCGGGACCGGGACGGCGGCGCCGGTGATGGCCACCGCGGTGGACGTGCAGGCGGGATTCGCCCGGGAAGCCGACCTGCTGCGCCTGCTGGCATGGCTGCGCCAGGAGGTGCCCGGCTACTTCGACGTGGCCGCCTGCTCGCTGGAGCGGGTGGGTGGTGATGCCGCGCCACAAGCCGGCAAGGCCAGTTTCGCCGGCAGCTGCACGCTGCGCTGGTACTCGATACCGCTGGATGCGCCCGGCACGCAGCTGGCCGGACACGCGGCGCCGGAACTGCAACGTGCGCGGCGTGGCCGGCATGAAGCCGGGGCCGGCGATGACAACCGTCCCGCGATCCCGGTTCCCGGCCGGCGGGTGGTGGTGAACGGTGTCCTGCGGCCGCGCCACGGGCCCGCGCTGGCCTGGCTCAACGGCCAGCCGCAGCCGCTGGAGATGCCGCTGGATGCGCAGAACCGGGTCGCCGTGCCGGCAGCAGGCGCTGCCGCGCCGCTGCGCCTCAAGCCCGGGCAATCCTGGGACCCGGTCAGCCGGCGCGTGCATGACTGCGGCTCCTGCATCGCCTCGCTGCCCGACCCCGGCCAGGCGGCGCCATGAACGCCCGTGCCCAGCGGGGCGCGGCATTGCTGATCATGATGCTGATCCTCGTCCTCGGTGTCTCGGCCTGGCTGGTTCGTGGCCTGGATGCCCGGGCCACGGCCACCGCGCGCGTGCAGCGATCCGCGGCCGCGCTGGCGGAGGCCAAGGAAGCGCTGCTCGGCTACATGGTCACCACCGAGGCGGCCTTCCCGGGCAGCTTCGGGCTCCTGCCCTGCCCGGACATCGACGCCTCCGGCACGTTCGCCGAGGGCATCGCCCACGACAGCGCCTGCCTGACACGGTATCGCAGCGTCATGGGACGCTTTCCGTGGAAGACCGTCGGCGTGGCGCCGGCGCGCGGCAGCATCGGCGAGTGCCTGTGGTACGCGGTGTCGGGAACCTGGAAGGCCGCGACGCTGGCGTCCGCGGAACTCGTCAACCCCGACAGCAATGGCCAGTTCCGCGTGCTGGCCGCCGATGGCAGACTCATGGCCGGCGCGACGCCGGCCAGTCGCGCCGTCGCGGTGATCATCGCACCGGGGGCGCCGCTCGCCGGGCAGGCACGCCCGGCGTCGGGCCCCGGCACCGGGCAGTGTGGCGGCAACTACGTCGCCGCGCGTTACCTGGACCGCGATGGCGCAACGGGCGTCGACAACGCCGATCTCTCGGCGCTGCCCGACGCCATCGACGATTTCATCAATGCCGAGCCGGGCCGCGATGACCTCGACGACCAGCTGGTGTTCGTCACCCGCGCGGAGATCGAGGATCGCCTCATGCGCCGGGCCGATGTCCAGGCCCGCCTGCGCGACCTCACCGGCGCGGTGGCGAAGTGCATCGCCCGGTACGGCAAGACCAATCCCGGCGGCGCGGCCGATCGCCGCCTGCCCTGGCCGGCACCCATGGCGCTGGCGCAGTACCGCAGCGATGCAAGCTACGACGATGCGTCGATCGGCTGGCTGTCGGGCCGCGTCCCGGATCGCGTCAACGACAGCAACGCGCTGACCGGCAATACCCTGGCGCGCCTGCTGACCAACTGCGATGCCGCGGCGGTGCCGGAGTGGACCCCGGCGATGCTCGCCCTCTGGCGCCACTGGAAGGACCACCTTTTCTATGTGGTTGCCGGCAGCTTCAGGCCGGATGCGCTGCCGCATTCCAGCTGCGGCAGCTGCCTCGGCGTCAATGGCGCGGGCAGCCATGCGGCGCTGGTGATCTTCGCCGGCCAGCGCCTGGCCGCGCCGGGCCAGATCCGCGACCAGCCGCCGATGGATGCCGACACGCGCGCGCTGGCGGGCAATTACCTGGAAGGGCGCAATGCCGCGAACTTCCCGGATGGCACGGGTGACAAGGACTACCAGTCCGCTGCGCCCGGCGCGAACTTCAACGACCTCCTGTACTGCATCGATGCGAACCTGGGGGTGGCCGCATGCTGAACACATCGCGCCGCGAACGCGGCTTCAGCCTCATCGAACTGGCCGTGGTGCTGACCATCATGGGTCTGCTGCTGGCCGGCCTGGCGATGCCCCTCGGCGCCCGCATCGACCAGCAGCGCCACGACAGCACCGCCCAGCAGCTGGTGGACATCCGCGCCGCCCTGCAGGGTCACGCGCTGGCGAACGATGCGCTGCCCTGCCCGGCAACGCCGGCCAGCAACGGCCGTGCCGCTCCCACGGCCAACGGCTGCACGGTCCAGCACGGCTTCGTGCCCGCGGCAACGCTGGGCCTGCCCGGGCCGCGCAATGCCGACCAGCTGCTGCTGGACGCCTGGGGCAATCCCATCCGCTACTCCGTCAGCCGCAGCGATGCCAACGGCGACGGCAACTGGGATTTCGTCCGGCCCGGGCAGATGCGAGCGGTGACCCTCGCCGCCCTGGCGCCCGACCTCAAGGTCTGCACCACCGCGGCCGGGTCCACGGCGACGGCCTGCGCCAGCAGCGCCACCACGGTGGTGGCCAATACCCCCGCCATCCTGCTGTCGATGGGCAAGGACTGGGCCGCCTTCGCTTCGCCCGACCAGGTCGAGAACGCCGGGGCGACGATCGGCGGCGGGCCATCCGGCCTGGTGTATCGCGTCGCCGACGACCTGGTCTTCGTCAGCCACGCCCAGGCCGCAGCCGCCGGCGCGGAATTCGACGACATCGTGAACTGGATCTCACCGGGCGGCCTGTACGGGCAGATGGTGGCGGCAGGGCGGCTGCCCTGAGCGCGCCGGCACGATCCTGAAACTGTGAGCCGTTTTACAGAAGACCCGCCGCGGTTTGCGAAAAGATTGCTGCCACGCACACGAGCCCGGGCCGGGGTTGGCCTGGTACCCACAGTGGAGATGAGCATGAACCTTCCGCGGCAGCAGCAGGGCTTCACCCTGGTCGAGATCGCCATCGTGCTGGTCATCATCGGCCTGATGATCGGCGGCGTCCTCAAGGGACAGGAAATGATCACCAACGCCAAGGTCAGCCGGGTCGAGAACGACTACAAGGGCATCACCGCGGCCATCCTTGCCTACCAGGACCGCTATGGCGTGCTGCCCGGCGATGATCCGGCCGCCTCGACGCGCTTCGCCGGCACCTGGAGCGGCGCGGACAACGGCAACGGCAATGGCGTGGTCAACGGCAACTGGAACAGCACCGTCAACAGCGACGAGTCGCGGAAGATCTGGAAGCACCTGCGCGGCGCCGGCTTCATCAAGGGCCCGGTCGACAACACCGCGGCCAGCTACCAGCAGCCCTCCCATGCCTTCGGCGGCCTGATCGGCTTCGAGCAGGGCCTGTACAACCTGAGCGGGCACGTGCTGGTGTTCGGCGCACTGCCGGGGAACATCGACCAGATCCTCGAGGCGCGCGGCGACAACGGCAGCCCGTCCTCCGGTTCGATCCAGGGCAGCCCCACGCAGACGGCTTACAACATCAACGCCAACTACAACCTGGCGTTCCGCTTCTAGCCGGAGTCCTGCAGGCCGCGGGTGATGCCGTTGACGGTGGCCAGCAGCGCCTCGTAGAGCTGCGCATCCTGGCGATTGCCGCCGCGCCAGCGGCGCAGCAGGTCGACCTGCAGCAGGCTCATGGGATCCACGTAGGGATTGCGCAGGCGGATGGCCCGGCGCAGGGCCGGGTTGCCCTCCAGCAGGACCGACTGGCCGCGCAGGGCCAGCACGCGCTCCACGCACAGGTCGAACTCGCTGCGCAGGCGGGCGAAGAAGCGCGTGTGCAGGTCGCCGGCCAGTTCGGAATAGCGTTCGGCGATGCCCATGTCGGCCTTGGCGAGCACCAGCTCGACATCGCCGAGCAATGCCTGGAAGAAGTACCAGTTCTGCGCCATGTCGCGTACCGCCGCCTCGCCATGCTGCTTCATGATGGTGTCGAGGCCGGTGCCGAAGCCGAACCATCCCGGCATGATCATCCGCGTCTGCGTCCAGGCCGCCACCCAGGGCACGCCCTTCAGGTTGTCGATGCCGTCCCCGCCAGCCGGCTCCTGTCCGGGGCGTGACTGCATGCGCCCGATGGCATCCACCGGGGTGGCCTGCCTGAAGTAGTCGAAGAAGTCCGGCGTGTCGTAGACCAGCGCCTTGTAGTGCTCGCGGCTGCAGCGGGCGAGGTCCTCCATCATGGCGCGCCACGCAGCGCCGTCCTGGTCGCCGGCCTGGCTGGACAGCAGCGTGGCCAGCGCCACCGAGCCCATGGCCTGTTCCAGCGTGCGCAGCGCCACGCCGCGGAAGCCGTACTTGGCGCTCACCATCTCGCCCTGGTCGATGGCGCGCAGCCGCCCGCGTACCGCGCCGGGCGGCGAGGCCAGCACCGCCGCGTGGGTCTTGCCGCCGCCGCGGCTGATGGCGCCGCCACGACCGTGGAAGAAGGTGAATTCCACGCCGGCGTCGTCGAGCACCTGCACCAGCGCCGACTGCGTCTGTTTCAGCAGCCAGCGGGCCGATGCCAGGCCGCCATCCTTGTTGCTGTCGGAATAGCCGAGCATGATGATCTGGCGGCGTTCGCGCCGTGCCAGGTGCTCCCAGTAGATGGGGTCCTGCAGCAGCTGGCGCATGGTGGCGTGGGCATTGGCCAGGTCCTCGGTGGTCTCGAACAGCGGCGCAACGTCCAGGGGCACCGAGCCGCCCGGCCCGTGCAAGTCCCCCCAGCGGCCGAGCAGCAGCACCGACAGCAGGTCGTCGGTGCCATGGCTCATGCTGACGATGAACGGCCCGATGGCGCGCTTGCCGTACTTGCGCCGGCAGAACGATACCGCCTGGAAAGCCGCCAGCACCCGCTTGGCATCGTTGTCGAGGTTCTCGCGGGGCGATTCGTTGCGGCGGATGGCCTCGCGGATGCGTTCGGCGCGCTCCTCCGGTGTGTGCTCCAGCCATTGCGGGTCGCCGAGGCAGCGGCCGACGACCTCGCGGATGGCGATCGCGCTCTGCTTGAGGTCGAGCGCCATGAGGTGGAAGCCGAAGGTCTCCACCCGCCGCTGCAGCCGCCGCACGGCGAACAGCCCGGCGTTGGCGCCACGGTTGGCGCGCAGGCTCGTGGCGATGAGGCCGATGTCGTCGAGGAACTCCTCGGGCGACTCGTAGGGGTAGCTGCCGTCGTCATGGGTTGCCTGCAGGCGCGCCATCATCAGCCGCAGCAGCACGCGGTAGGGCATGTCCCGGTGGCGCAGCGGGATCGCGCCCATGGCGCGGCCGAAGTGCGCGGCGTAGTGGCGGATGCGCTCGTGCACGGCGCCATCGGCGGCCACGCGGCCGGTGCCCTGCGAGAGCTTGTTGGCGAGGTCGCGGCATTCGCGGTGGTAGAGGTCGAGCACCAGCGAGCGCTGCCGGGCGAGCACCTCGCGGATGGCGCGCGCGGTGATCTCGGGGTTGTCCTCCATGTCACCGCCGATCCAGGAGGCGAAGCGCACGATGGACGGCGGCGCCGGGGCGCCGGCGCCGTAGGCCTCGGCGAGCGCCTGCTCGATGGCCTCGTAGAATGCCGGTATCACGCGGTAGATCACCTCGGTCAGGAAGAACAGCGTGTGCTCGAGTTCGTCGAACACCGTGCGCGCCTCGGCCGGGTACTCCTCGGTCTGCCAGATGGTGGTGATCTCGGTGCGGATGGCATCGACGAAGGCGGCGATCTCCGCCGGCGTCAGCTCCGGGTTCTGCATCTCCACCAGCCGGCGCGCGATCGCCTGGTGCTTGCGCAGGATGGTGCGGCGCGTCGGCGCGGTGGGGTGCGCGCTGAAGACCGGCACGATGCGCAGCGAGGCCAGCAGCCTGCCGGCCGCGTCCGCATCCAGGCCGCTGTCACGCAGCCTGGCGATGGTCTCGCGGATGCTCCCGGGCTGGCGCATCGAGGAGGCCTTCAGGTAGTCGCGCCGGCGCCGGATGCGGTGCACCTGCTCGGCGGTATTCACCACCTGGAAGAAGGTGGAGAAGGCGCGGACGAAATCGCGCACGCTGGCGGTGCTGAACTGCTGGAGGATCGCGCCGATGCGCGTACCGGCGTCGGCATCGCCCTCGCGGCGGTCGATGGCGGCACGCCGCGCGGCCTCCACGGCCTGGAACAGCTCCTCGCCGCACTGCTCGCGCAGCAGTTCGCCCACCAGGTTGCCGAGTTCGTGGACGTCGCGGCGCAGCTGCGCGTCCTTCTCGGCAAACTCGATGTCCTGGCGCCGTTCGCTCGGCCTCGCGGTCGGGTGCAGGCCCGTGAGATTGGTTGGATTCCAGGCGGACATCAGGGGCCGGGGGGACGGATTCGCTGCCCGTGCGGGGCGGGTTGCCCCGGGGCTGGAAATCTTAGCACCGGGCCGCACAAATCGGCATGAAGGCGCGTCATATCGGCAGCGCCGGCGAAGTAGCCCTCTGGCAGATTGCCCGTGCCGGGCTACTCGCCCGCCGCCGGAGTCTCCCTTGTCGAAGCAGCTGTTGCATCGTCCTGCGGATGCGCCGCCAGGCGGGGCCAGGCGCGGCGTCGATGCACAGCTGCTGGACGCAGCGAGCGCCGCTGAGCCGGGGCCGTCCACCTGGATCGGCGAGTTCCGCTGGCTGCTCGGCCACGCGGCGATCTCGCCGGTGGCGGCGCCGGAACCGGATGCACCGCTGACGCTCGCGGCCCTCGCCGGGCAGTACGCCGCCTGCTTCCCGCGCGTGTCGGCGGACGCGGACTGGCTCGCCGGACGCAGCATGGCGGTGGTGGCAAGGCGGCTGGCGCCATTGCTCGCGCCGGGAGCGGAGGTGGCGCTGGACCTGTCCACCGTGACCGGCATCGCGCCGGCGCAGTCGCCGCGGCCGGAGCACATGCGGCTCGTGGCTTCGGGACTCGAGGCGTCGTTGCCGGCGGCGCTCGCCCGCTATGGCATTGCCCCCGGCCGCCTCACGCTCTCCGCCGGGGCGGATCATCCCGGCATCGGTGACCTCCTGCGCCTGCGCCACTGCGCCGCGCTCGGCCGTCCCGGCATCGCCATCCGCCTGCCCGATGCGCTGATGCTGGCGCTGCGCGGTGCCGAGACGGGAGAGCCCGCAGCGTGGCGCGGCGATCCGCTGCCGCTCTGGCAGGGCCTCACCGGCATCGGCCACCGCGAGCCGGGCGTGCACCTGCTGCTGCAGCAGACGACACGGCCGGCCTGCACGCTCGCTGCCGGCGAGCGCAGCGATGCCGTGCTGCCGCTCGGGCTGTTCGAGGTGCGTGCCGACAGCGCCTGGCTGGCCGTGGAACTGCGGCTCGACGCCCTGCCTGGCGAGGCGCCGGCCGCCGCGTTCGTCGGCCTGCGCCGCCTGCTGCGGGCGACCCTGCGGCTCGCCGACAACCTGGTGGAGCAGGCCGACTGGCCATCGCCCGAACTGGGGCAGGACGCGCTGGTCAACCGCCGCCTGGCCCTGCATGTGACGGGGCTGGGCGACCTCGTGGACCGCTGGGGCCTGGATCCCGAGGAGTTCGGCACCGTGCGTCTCGCGCTGCGCTGGATCGGGCTGCTGCGCCGCCTGCTGCTGCGGGAGTCCAATGCGCTGGCCCGCGAGCGGGGGCCGTTCCCCGGGCTGCAGCTGCAGGAACTGCAGGCCAGCCTCAGCCGCAGCTTCGGCGCCGAGCGGGCGCGACGCGTGCTGCGCCAGGCGGGCCTGCGCCACCGCCACCTGCTGGTGCTCTCGCCCTACGCGGTGTTTCCCCGCGGGCGCCCGCGGCGGCCGCTGCCGGCCTACCTGCACCTGCTGCCGGTGACGCGCTTCGCCGACACCATCGCCATGCACGGTGACGGCATCGCCCGCGCGCTGCCGCCGCAGACTTTCCGCCGCCTGCTGCGCCTCACCTGGGCCATCGGCCACAACCGTCCTTGACCTCCCCGCGGGGGGCATGGATACTGCCCCGCGTGTTTTCCGTGAACGAAGCCGGTCGTTGGTGGCGCACCCTCTCCGCGGAGGGGGTTGCTGGCTAGCACCTGTCGTTCGTCCGGCCAATGACCCATCTTCGCGGCAGCGGGGATGGGTTTTTTGTTGCCCGGAAGAAAAGCGGACACCTGCCATGGATGCACTGAATGCAAGGACCATTTGACATCGCCGCGGACCTGGACACCCCGGTGTCCACGTTCCTCAAGCTGCGGCCATTGCGGCCGCGGTTCCTGCTGGAGAGCGTGGAGGGCGGCTTCCAGCTGGCGCGCTATTCCTTCCTGGGTTTCGGTGCCGCCGCGGAACTGCATCTCGACGCGAGTGGGCTGCGGGTCAATGGCGCCATGCGCCCGCTCGCACCCGGCCGCGACGCCTTGCTCGATGCCTTGCGCGCGGCGCTCGCCGCCACACCGAGGCTGGCGCCGGAGGTGCCGGGCCTGCCGTTCGCGGGCGGCCTGGTGGGCGTGGCCGGATACGACATCGTGCGTCACTTCGAGCGGCTGCCGCGGCCGCCGGCGGGTGCGCCGGTTCCCGCCGTGCCCGAGGCGGCCTATCTGGCCACCGATTCGCTGCTGGTCTTCGACCACCTCACGCGCCGCATCGCGCTGCTGCATGCGGGCAGCGGTGCCGAACGCGCCAGCCTGCGCCAGGAGGTGATGCGGCTGCTGCGCGGGCCGCTGCCGCCGCCGGCGCCGGAGCAGCGTCACGGGCCCGCGGTGCAGAGCTTCAGCGGCGCGGACTTCCGTGCCGCGGTGGAGCGCGCCAAACACTCGATATCCCTCGGCGATGTCTACCAGCTGGTGCTCTCGGTGCGCTTCACCGGCGAGCACAGCCTCTCGCCGTTCGAGACCTACCGCGCCATGCGGTTGATCAATCCCTCGCCGTACATGTTCTTCCTCGATCTCGGCGAGCTGCAGGTGGCCGGCTCCTCGCCGGAGGCGCTGGTGCGGCTGCGCGGTGGCCGCGCGGCGCTGCGCCCGATCGCCGGCACCCGCCCGCGCGGCGAGGACGCCGCCACCGACCTGGAGCTGGAGGCGGACCTGCGCGCCGACGAGAAGGAGAACGCCGAGCACGTGATGCTGGTGGACCTGGCGCGCAACGACCTCGGCCGGGTCGCGGTGCCCGGTTCCGTCCACGTGGACCCCTACAAGGCCATCGAGCGCTACAGCCATGTCATGCATATCGTCAGCGGCGTGCAGGGGCAGCTGGCGCCGGGCCGCGATGCCTTCGACCTGTTTGCCGCGGCCTTCCCGGCCGGGACGCTGGTCGGCGCGCCCAAGGTGCGGGCCATGGAGCTGATCGATGAACTCGAGCCGGTGCGCCGCGGCCTGTACGCGGGAACGGTCGGCTACTTCGGCAACAACGGCGACATGGACCAGGCCATCACCATCCGCACGCTGGTGTTCCGCGATGGCCGCTACAGCTACCAGGCCGGCGCGGGCATCGTCGCCGACAGCGTCGCGGAGAGCGAATACCAGGAGGTGCTGGCCAAGAGCGCCATCCTGCGCCGCGCGCTGGCCATGGCGGAGGGCGGGCTGTGACACCGAAGCTGCTGCTGATCGACAACTACGATTCCTTCACCTACAACCTCGTGCAGGCCTTCCTGGTGCTGGGCGCCGACGTCGAGGTGTTCCGCAACGACGAGATCACGGTCGAAAAAGCGCTCGCGCTGGCGCCCAGCCATGTGTGCATCTCGCCCGGGCCGGGACGGCCGGAGGACGCGGGCGTTTCGCTGGCCATGATCGCCGCCTTCGAGCGCCGCGTGCCGCTGCTCGGTGTCTGCCTGGGGCACCAGAGCCTGGTGCAGCACTTCGGCGGGCGCATCGTCGCCGCGCCGCGCCTGATGCACGGCAAGACCTCGCTGGTGAGCCACGATGGCCGCGGCGTGTTCGCGGGCCTGGACAATCCGTTCGAGGCCGGGCGCTACCACTCGCTCAGCGCCGAGGACGCCAGCATGCCGGCGGAGCTGGAAGTCAGCGCCCGCACGGAGCGCGGCGAGATCATGGGCGTGCGCCACCGCAGCCTGCCGCTGGAGGGCGTGCAGTTCCACCCCGAGAGCGTGCTGACGCCGGCCGGCAACCAGCTCATGGCCAACTTCCTCGAGCTGCGCCGGGCATGAGCGCGGTCGCCGGCGCATCGCTGGAGGCTCTGCTGGCGCGCCGCTCCCTGGCGGCGGACGAGGCCGCTGCGCTGATGCACGCGCTCGCCGACGAGACCCTGCCGCCGGCGCTGTCCGGGGCGGTGCTGGCCGTGCTGCGGGCCAAGGGCGAGACCGCGCAGGAGCTGCGCGGCTTCGCCAGCGCCATGCGCGAGCTGGCGCGGCGCGTGCAGCTGCCGGCGGGCCTGCCCGCGGCCGACGTGGTGGGCACCGGCGGTGACGGCTCCGGCAGCCTCAACATCTCCACCGGCGCCTCGCTGCTCGCCGCAGCCTGCGGCGTGCCGGTGGTGAAGCACGGCAACCGCTCGGTATCGTCGCGCTCGGGAAGCGCCGACGTGCTCGAGGCGCTGGGCGTGCCGCTCGCCCGCGATCCCGGGGAGGCGCTCGATTGCCTCGCCCGCTGCGGCTTCACCTTCCTGTTCGCGCCGAACTTCCATCCGGCCATGAAGGCCGTGGCCCCGGTGCGACGCGCGCTCGGCATCCGCACGGTGTTCAACGTCCTCGGGCCGCTGACCAATCCGGCGGCGCCGCCCTACGGCCTGATCGGCGCCTTCGACCTGCCGACCGCGCGGCTGATGGCCGATGCCCTGTCGGGCCTGCCCATCGAGCGCTGCTTCGTGGTCCATGGCGAACCCGGCTGGGACGAGGCCACGCCCTGCGGGCCCTTCACGCTGTTCGACGTGCGCCCCGGCGTGGTGCGCCGGCTGCGCCGCGATCCGGCCCGCTTCGGCATCACGCCCTGCACGCCCGCGGGCCTGGCCGGTGGCGATGCCGATGCCAACGCACGCGCCCTCGAGGCGGTGCTGGCCGGCCGCGACCGTGGCCCGCACCGCGAAGCGCTGGTGCTCGGTGCCGGCCTGGTGCTGGACCTGACCGGTCGCGCCCGCGGCCTGCGCCGCGGCATCGAGGCCGCACGCCGGGCGCTGGATGCCGGCGCCGGCGCCGCGCTGCTGGAGCGCCTGCGGGAGTTCCGCAGGAGCCGGCCGTGAGCGGCAGCGGCGGCGATTTCCTGGTGCGCATGGCCGCGGCGAGCCAGGGCCGGCTCGCGCAGGCGCGCGCGCGGCTCGCCGAGGCGGACCTGCGCCGCCGTGTCGCGGCGCTGCCATCGCCGCCCGCACCGCGCTTCGATGCCGCGGCCTTCCACCTGATCGCCGAGGTCAAGCGCCGCTCGCCCTCCGTCGGCCAGCTGGCCGGCGCATCGCTGTCGCCGGTGGAGCAGGCCCGGCTGTACGCCGGGGCGGGTGCGCTGGTGGTATCGGTGCTGACCGAGCCCGAGGAGTTTGCCGGCAGTCTCGCCGATCTCGAGGCCGTCACCGCCGCGCTGCCGGCCCTGCCGGTCATGCGCAAGGACTTCCTCGTCGACGGCTACCAGGTGCTGGAGGCACGCGCCGCCGGTGCTGCCGGTGTGCTGCTCATCGCCGCCATGCTGGAGCCCCGGCAACTCGAAGCCATGCTGGCCTGCGCCCTCGGGCTGGGGATGTTCGTGCTCGTCGAGGTCTTCGGGCAGGAGGACCTTGCCCGCTGCCAGCCCGCGGTGCTCGCCGCCTCCAGGACGCCGGCCGGTGCCGGGCGCGTGTTGCTCGGCGTCAACTGCCGCGACCTGCGCACGCTGCAGGTGGACTTCTCGCGCTTCGCGGCCCTCGCCCCGCAGCTGCCGCGGGCCCTGCCCTGGGTCGCGGAGAGCGGTATCGGCACGCCGGCCCAGGCCGCGGAGGTGGCCGCCCTCGGCTACCGCCTGGCGCTGGTCGGCACGGCGCTGATGCGTTCGGGCGACGTGCCCGGGAGTGCTGCCGCGCTGCTCGCCGCCGGGCGCGCCGCGCTGCGCAGCGCAGCGGGCTAGGCGTGCTGCCATGCGGACGTTCGTCAAGATCTGCGGCCTGCGCACGGCGGAGGCCGTTGATGCGGCCATCGAGGCGGGCGCGGATGCCCTGGGCTTCGTCTTCGCCGAGTCCGTGCGCCGGGTCAGTCCGGAGCAGGCCGCGGCGCTCGCGGCCCGGGTTCCGCCCGGCATCCTGCGCGTGGCGGTGATGCGCCACCCGGATCCCGCGGACTGGGATGCGGTGGCGGCGGTGCTGCGGCCCGACTGGCTGCAGACCGATACCGCGGATATCGCCGGTCTCGCCATCCCGCCCGGCATCGGCCTGCTCCCCGTGTACCGGGATGCGCCCGGCCTCGACAGCAGGGCGGCCGGCCGCGAAGATCAGCTGCTCTTCGAGTCGGCCGACAGCGGCACCGGGCTCGCGCCCGATTGGGACCGGGCACGTCACCTGGCGCGGCAGACGCGCCTGGTGCTGGCGGGCGGGCTGCATCCCGGCAATGTCGGCGCGGCGATCCGCCAGGTCCGGCCCTGGGGCGTGGATGTCAGCAGCGGCGTGGAGGCCGCGCGCGGCATCAAGGATCCGGAGAGGATCAGGGCGTTTGTCGCGGCGGTGCGCCGCGCAGGACAGGAAGATGCGGAACATGGATAGCGAGGAGGCGGCCACGCTGCTGCAGCGCTTGCTGCGCGGGGAGTTTCCCGACGGGCGCGGCCGCTTCGGCCCTTACGGGGGCCGCTATGCGCCGGAGACCCTGATGTCCGTGCTGGAGCGGCTGGAGGCCGGCGTGCGCCGCTACCTGCACGATGCGGCGTTCGCCGCCGAACTCGCCGGCGAGCTGCGCGACTGGGTGGGCCGGCCGACGCCGCTGACACCGGTGCGCCGGCTCGGCCAGGCCTGGGGCGCGCAGGTGTATCTCAAGCGCGAGGACCTGGCGCATACGGGGGCGCACAAGATCAACAACGCGCTCGGACAGGCGCTGCTGGCGCGTCGCCTGGGCGCGCGGCGCGTCATCGCCGAGACCGGTGCCGGCCAGCACGGCGTGGCAACCGCCGCGGCCTGCGCCCGCGTCGGCCTGCCCTGCACGGTGTACATGGGTGCCGTCGACGTGCAGCGCCAGGCGCCCAACGTGGATCGCATGCACCAGCTCGGTGCCCGCGTGGTGCCGGTGGAGAGCGGAGACCGCACCCTGCGCGCGGCGATCGACGAGGCCTTCCGCGACTGGGTATCGGACCCCGAGGACGCCTACTACCTGCTCGGCTCCGCCGTCGGCCCGCACCCCTATCCCTGGCTGGTGCGCGAGCTGCAGTCGGTGATCGGCCGGGAGGCGCGGGCCCAGTTCATCGAAGTCACCGGGGGCCTGCCGGATCTCGCCGTGGCCTGCGTGGGTGGCGGCTCCAATGCCATCGGCCTGTTCCATCCCTTCGTGGCCGATGCCACGGTGGGGCTGATGGGCGTGGAGGCCGGTGGTCGCGGCACGGGGCTGGGCGAGCATTCCGCGACGCTCGGGCGCGGCCGGCCGGGCGTGCTCCACGGCAGCTACTCCCTGCTGCTCCAGGACGACGACGGCCAGGTGCAGGAAACGCATTCGATCTCCGCCGGCCTCGATTACCCGGGCGTGGGCCCGGAGCACGCCTTGCTCAAGGCCATAGGCCGCGTCAGTTACGTCAGCGTCACCGACGCGGAGGCGCTCGACGCGCTGCGCGAATGCTGCGCCGCCGAGGGCATCCTGCCCGCGCTGGAGTCCTCCCATGCCCTGGCCGGCGCCCGCCGCTGGGCGCGGGACAACCCGGGCCGGCGCATCCTCGTCGGCCTGTCGGGCCGCGGCGACAAGGACATGCCGACGCTGTCGCAGGCGCTGGCCGGCGCCGCCGCCGGCAGCCATCACTGAGGCCCGCCATGCCGCAGATCCCCGCACACGAGCGCGTCACCGCCGCCATCCGCAATGCCGCAGGCAGCCATGGCGTCGCGCTGGTGCCCTTCATCACCGCCGGCTATCCCGAGCGCGCCGGCTTCATCCCGACCTTGCGGCTGCTCGCCGAGGTGGCCGACGTCATCGAGGTGGGCGTGCCCTTCAGCGACCCGATGGCCGATGGCGTCACCATCCAGCGCGCCAGCCGTGCGGCCATCGCCAGTGGCGTCTCGCTGCGCTGGATACTCGCCGAACTGAAGAAGGCGGGGGAGCTGCCGGCGCCGGTGGTGCTGATGAGCTACCTCAACCCCCTGCTGGCATTCGGCTACGAGAAGCTCGCCGATGCCGCCCGCGCGGCGCATGTGGGCGGCTTCATCGTCCCCGACCTGCCGCTGGAGGAAGCCGCGGAGTTCGATGCGCAGCTCGACGCGCGCGGCCTGGGCCTGATCCAGCTCGTCACGCCCGCCACCCCGGCCTCGCGCATGCAGCGGCTGTGCGCGGCCAGCCGTGGTTTCGTCTATGCCGTCACCATGCGCGGCACCACCGGTGGCGCGCGGGCCATGCCCGTGGAAACCGCCGGCTACCTGGACGGCGTCCGCGCCGCATCCCGGCTGCCGGTCTGCGCCGGCTTTGGCGTGCGCACCGCCGAGCAGGTACGCGCGCTCAGCGGGCACGCCGATGGCGTCATCGTCGGCTCCGCCCTGGTCGAGGAACTCGAGGCCCGGCGCGATCCCGTCGCCTTCCTCACGGCCTTGCGCAGCCGCCGTCACTGACCCCGGGCCGGAACATGGCGGCGGTTTCGCTGTCCCACGGACAGGAGCCGACCCGGAGCACCGCCATGGATGTCATCGACGCCGATACCGATCTCGAGCAGCTCATGCGCCGCTGGCACCACATCACCGAGTACTCGACGGCGGCGTGGACCGAGTTCCAGTCCCTGTGCGATGCCCTGCCGGCTTCGGATGCCCGGGTGGCCGCCGCGCAGGAGCGCTGGCGGAGCGCCGAAAGACAGCGCATGGAGCTGCTGGCAGCGATCGAGGAGATCGAAGAGGCGAGCGCGGCGTAGGCAAGCTCAAGAATTTGTTTTTATTTGAGTTTTTAGTCATCACCAAATTGACAGTGATGATATTGGTATGCGGTGCCGGCACCCGCTATAACGCCTGGGCGATGCTCTCGACGGCGTCTCGCGTCAGCGCCTCGGGGTTGGCCTTGCAGAACGTCGTGAGCTCGTCGCCCAGACGCTGGTAGGTCCAGGGCGAGCCCTTGCCGTCGGCCGCGTCGACCAGTTCCTGCAGCGACTTGCCCCTGGCCGCCTGCAGGTAGCCGGCGGCCCAGGTGATCAGCGAGTGACGACTGCCGAGCGGGGAGATGCGCACCATCTCGCTGAATACCTTGCAGGGGATCGCGCCGATGTCCGGGACGCCGCCCATTCCTCTGGGCATCTCCAGCTTCTCGGCCGGGGCACCACCCGCGGCAAGCAGCAGGACCAGTGCGGGCAGTGCGTGACGGAAAGACATCCGGGGCAGCTTCATGGGGCGGTATCCGTCCTTCATTCCGTGGCAACGCTGGCGCGGCGACCCAGCTCGGAGGGCTTCTTGGGCGCGATCAGCAGCATGTAGATCAGCAACAGCAGGGCAGCGGTCAGCGTCCCGGCCTCAAGCGGGTGCTTCCAGGGCTCGATGAACACCGCGTGGCCCATCCAGTCCATCTTCTCCATGATTTCCACGTTCACCCAGGCGATGTTGCCGACCGGGATGCCGTAGCGCAGGGCCGTGGCGGTGCGCTTGAACTGGAACAGCCGGGTAAGACAGTAGCCCGCCCAGGTCACGGCGACGAAGATCGACGCCATGTTGACGGCGACGTACAGCGTGCCCTTGCCCATCAGGCCCGGATCGAAGGTGAGCAGGTTCCAGGTGTAGCAGAACCAGGTGACGAAGATCGTCTCCATGAAGGTGATGATGGCGTAGTTGCGATCCTTGGCCGTCTTGGTGCTTGGCCCAAGACCCTCGACGAGGCCCAGCTTGTCCTGGAACCACAGGAACATGTTGCAGCGCGTGTCCTTGTCGAAGGTGTAGAAGGACAGCATCATGAGCAGCAGGCCCACCGTCGAGCCCATGATCATGTACTCGGGGTAGGTGCCGCTGACTTCCAGGCCGTCGGCGCCGCTCATCCGGGGCAGCATTCCCCAGTTCATGCGGCCGTACCACATGTAGAAGAACTCGATCCAGCACATCCAGACGATCAGGCCGGCGAAAAAGCCGATCCAGGTCTGGAAGGTTTCGTTCTTCGACTTCACCCCGTACCAGAGCATGATGATGCCGGTGAAGCCGAGCAACGGCGAAACCATCATGGTGGTCTCGCGCCCGAGGAGGTGCTCGATCAGCACCATGGCGGTGTGTCCGAGGCCCACGGCCAGGAACATCGCCACGAACGTGACGAGGCCGACGATGGGGGGCTTCCAGAGCTTCGACTTGGCGGGAGTCGGCTGGGCAATGGCTTTTGCTGCACTCATGCGACTGTCTCCGGTAGCTCGAGTTAACGCAACTTGGCGACGACGATGTCCTCTGCCTGGAAGTCTAGGCAGGCCGCGCAGCCGGGTGTGTCAACCGCAGGCAAACAGAATGCAACCCATGGCAATCGTCGGGTAGGCCCTGCTGTCATCTGGCCGGGACCAATGGGCTGGCGGAGCGCAGCACAGGGTGCCAGCACAGGGTGCCAGCACAGGGTGCCGGTGTTACGGTTTCGGTATTTGCGCGCGAGGCAACGGTCCAGCGCAGCATGAGGCGGTTACCGAAACCGTAACACCGGCACCCTGCGACCACCCTGCGACAGCGATGGAGTACCCCATGACCGACGCACCCGATACCACACGCCGCGAATTCATCCGCACCGGCGCCATGCTGGCTGGCGCGGCCCTGATGCCTCCCGGCGCCGTCGCTGCGGGTATCTCTCGCGGGGCGATGCGTGATTATCTGTCGCAGGACGCCACCGGGCTCGCCGCGCTGCTGAAGCGTGGTGAGGTATCCGCTGCCGAGCTGCTCGAGCTCGCGATCGCGCGCACCGAGGCCGTCAATCCCGCCATCAACGCCATCTGCCGCAAGCACTACGAGGCGGCCCGCGCGGCGCTGAAGTCGATCGACCCGAGGGCGCCGCTGGCCGGCGTGCCGTTCCTGCTGAAGGACCTCGGCGTGCAGCTGAAGGGCACGGTAACCAGCAACGGCTCGCGTTTCTTCGCGGACCGCGTGGCCACCCATACCAGCACGGTGGTGCAACGCTACCAGGCGGCAGGCCTCAACATCTTCGGCAAGACGGCCTCACCCGAGTTCGGCATGTTGCCGAATACCATCTCGACGCTGTGGGGCAGGACGCTCAACCCCTGGAACCCGGAGTATTCCGCGGGGGGCAGCTCGGGCGGTGCCGCTGCCGCCGTGGCCGCGGGCATCGTGCCTGTGGCGCACGCGACCGATGGCGGTGGCTCGATCCGTTTTCCGGCAGCCTTGTGCGGACTCGTCGGCCTGAAGCCCACGCGCGCGCGTACGCCACTCGGTCCCGACAAGAGCGAGGGCTGGGCCGGCCTCTCCTGCGGACATGTGGTCTCGCGTTCCGTGCGCGACACGGCGCTGCTGCTCGACCTCACGCAGGGCCCCGAGCCCGGTGCGGCCTACTGGCCGCCGGCGCCGGCGGGCCGCTATGTGAGCGAACTCGAACGCGAGCCCGCCCGGCTGCGCATCGCCGTCGTCACGCAGTCGCCGCTCGGCAGTGCCGTGCACCAGGACTGCCTCGATGCGGTGCGCAAGGCGGTCGACCTGTGCCGTTCGCTGGGCCACGAACTGCACGAGACCGTCCTGCCCGAGTCGTTCGTCCGCTATGCCGACAACGTCGGGCCGCTGCCACTCGTCGGCGCCAGCCTGCAGATCCGCGACCGTGCCCGTGAGCTCGGCCGGGAGCCCGGCGCGGAGGATCTCGAACCCGTGGTGCTCGCCGTGTACCACCAGTCCGCCAGGATCGGCGCCGTGGACTACGAAGCCGCACGCCAGGCGATACAACGCCTGGGCTTCGCGATGAGCCGCTTCATGCAGGACTTCGATGTGCTGCTGATGCCGGTTTCGCCACGCCCGCCGTGGAAGGTGGGCGATTTCACCCTCGACCTTCCCCTCGACAAGTTTCTCGCCAGCATGACGGGCTGCAGCGATTTCACCGTGCTCTACAACTGCACCGGCCAGCCCGCCATCACCCTGCCGCTGCACTGGAACGCTGCGGGCATGCCGGTCGGCACGATGTTCGGCGCCCGCTACGGCGACGAGGCGACGCTGCTGCGCCTGGCGGCTCAACTCGAGCGAGTGGCGCCGTGGGGTGGGCACATGAGTCCGCTGTTCGCGGAGGCGCTGCAAGGGTAGCCGCCGACGTCCGCGTCAGGGGCACCGGGTGCCGGTGTTACGGTTTCGGGGCACCCTTCTCGGGCACCTTTCCTCGGTCAGCCGATCCGGCCGCCGGGCAGATCCTCGCCCCGCTGCAGGGGTGGCTGCCGCTTGATGGCCGGATCGAAGGCATGGAAGGTGTGGCCGATCGTGGCGGGATCATCCAGACAGCGGACGACCAGGCGGGCGAGGTCGGCCCGGTTGATGACGCCCATGACGCTGCGGTCCTCGGTGAGCACGGCCGTTCCACTCGCCGGATCGTCGCCCATGCCGCCCGGCCGCAGGATGGTGTACTCGAGGCCGCTGGCCGTCAGGTAGTCTTCGCCCCGGGTCTTCTCATCGAGCACCGGGCCGAGGAATTCCAGCACCTTCGGGTGAACGCTCGGGCGGCTGTCGCCGGCGCCCACGGCGGTGACGAACACGAAGCGGCGGATGCCGGCCGCCCTGGCCGCATCCACGAGGTTGCGCGTGCCCTGGTAGTCGGGCCGCGGTTCGCCGCGCTTGCCGCCCACGGTGCAGACGATGGCGCGGAACGTCCCGGACGCCACCGCCGCCTGCACTGCCTGCGGATCCAGTACATCGCCGCGGCAGAGCCTGACCGGCAGCTGCTGCAGGTCCTGCAGGCCGGAAGTCGGCCGCACCAGGACGGTGACCGCCTCGCTTCGCGCGGCCAGCAGGCGCGCCACCTCGAGTCCGGTGCCACGGGTGGCGCCGGCAATCAATACTCCATCGGTCACCAGCACCTTTCGAGAGGGGTGGTGTTCAGTCAGCTCATGCGGCGCGGCGGCGGATCAGGCCCAGGGCAGCCATGCCACTGCCCAGCAGCCAGAGCGCGCCCGGCACGGGCACGGCTGCGACCACGTTGCGGGTGAAGGAGCAGCCGCCGGGGGCGCAACCGGTGGAGATGGAGAACAGATCCTCCTCCACTTCAGCCTCGTACATGTCGTTGTGCCCGTGGAGGGTCAGGCCCAAGCCCACGTTGAAAGCCTGGTAGGTGCCGGCTGGTGCATTGCCGCCGACTGGGGTGAGCCGGTACAGGAAAATGTCGGTGCTCTCTCCCGGGTTCAGCGTGCCGTTCCAGTCGAACCATCCATTGGGCGGGGGGGGGACATCCCACTGGTAGGCGGAGGTCGGGCCGCCGCAGCCGGGGGCCGCAAACGTGTCGTTGCAGGAGCGTCTAATGAACTGACTGACGTAGTCGTAGCTGTCGAACGGCACTTCGCCATACGGAGACACCTGCAGTTGCCCTGTTGCCGGGAAGGTGGCCGGGTTGATGCCGCCGAAGGAATCGATGGTGTTGTCATACACCAGCGGGTCGGATGCCGAATCCAGCGTCAGCGTCACCCAGACGTCGATGGCCTCGTTCGAGTTCACGGTGCCTGTCGGATCCCTGAATGTCAGCGTACCGATGATGGCCGCGTTCGCCGTGGCGCTGGCGGCCAGCAGCAGGATCGCCCCGAAGAGGCCCGAATGGATGCGCTTGATCATGATGGACTCCCACTGGTCGGCACTGGCATGCCTTGTTGTGATTTCTGGCGGGGAAGTCAGACAAATCTCCGGCCTTCTTCCAGAGGCCTTCGCTTCTTCCTGTCCGACGCTACCGTGTCCAGCAGCAGTGTGCGCCCCGGCGGGCTGGATCGTCAACCGCCTTGTGCATTCCAGGACATTGATCCGATTTGACTAAATGAGGATTCAGTTCGCGGGTCGCCCCGCCCAGAGGGCCACCAGCCCCGCGGCGCCCAGGCTCCATCCGATCCACTCCGGATCGATGCCGAGGCCGAGGAAGAGCACGCCGCTCACCAGCAGGCTGGCCCCGCATCCCAGCCAGTACCGTGAAGGCTCGCGCCCCGTGGCAGGGGCGCGGTTCCCGGGGGCCGCCTCGCTCGGTCCGGTGGCGGCGGCCGGGCCCCCTGCCGAATTGTTCTCGACGAATCGCCGCAGTGCGCCGGGCAGCTTCTCCAGCGCGTAGCGCAGGTCGGGCAGCTCGCGGCGCAGCCGCCGCAGCGTTGCCCGCGGGCCGGCCTGCTCGCGCACCCAGGCCTTGAGCACCGGGTAGCCGGTCTCCCAGAGGTCGAGTTCGGGGTAGAGCGCGCGGCCGAGGCCTTCGATCTGCACCAGGGTCTTCTGCAGCAACATCAGCTGGGGCTGCACCTCCATGTCGAACTGCCGCGCGGTCTGGAACAGGCGCAGCAGCACCTGGCCGAAGGAGATGTCCTTGAGCGGCTTGTTGAACACCGGCTCGCAGACCGAGCGGATCGCCGATTCGAACTCGTCCACGCGGGTGCCGGCCGGCACCCAGTGCGAGTCGAGGTGCAGCTGCGCCACGCGCTGGTAGTCACGGTCGAAGAAGGCGAGGAAGTTCTCGGCGAGGTAGCGGCGGTCCGCCTCACCCAGCGTGCCGACGATGCCGAAGTCCACCGCGCAGTACTTCGGATACTCGGGATCGCGCGCGTCGACGAAGATGTTGCCGGGGTGCATGTCGGCGTGGAAGAAGTTGTCGCGGAACACCTGGGTGAAGAATATCGCCACGCCGTTGGCGGCGAGCCGCGGGATGTTGACCTTCGCCGCCTGCAGCGCCGCCATGTCGTCGATGGGAATGCCGTGGATGCGTTCCATCACCATGACGCTCGGCCGGCAGTAGTCCCAGTACACCTGCGGCACGTACAGCTTGGGGTCGCCCTCGAAGTTGCGGCGCAGCTGCGCGGCGTTGGCCGTCTCGCGCATCAGGTCGAGTTCGTTGAGGATGGTCTTCTCGTACTCCGCCACGAGTTCCACCGGCCGCAGCCGGCGGCTGTCGCGCCACCAGCGCCCGGCGAGGCGCGCCACGGCGTAGAGCACCTCCAGGTCCTGCTCCACCTGCTCGCGAACCCGCGGGCGCAGGATCTTCACCACCACATCCTCGCCGCCCGGCAGCCGCGCCGCGTGCACCTGGGCAATGGAGGCGGCGGCCAGCGCCTGCTCCTCGAAGCTCGCGAAGACCTCGCTCGCCGGGCGGCCGTAGGCGCGGGCCAGCTCCGCCAGCGCCTGCTCCGACGGAAACGGCGGCACCTGGTCCTGCAGCTTCGCCAGCTCCACGCCGATGTCCGCGGGCAGCAGGTCCTGGCGGGTGGACACCGACTGGCCGAACTTCACGTAGATCGGCCCCAGCTCCTGCAGCGCCTCGCGCAGGCGCACGCCGCGCGGCCGCGCGGTGTCGCGGCCCAGCCAGTAGAACGGCCAGAGGTAGAGCAGGAAGCGGAACGGCCGGAACAGGTGGATCTGCACGATGAACTCGTCGAGCCCGTGCCGGAACAGCACGCGCTGGATGACGAGGAGGCGGAGGATGAGGCGAAGGCGCGGCATGGTCATGTTGCGGTCGGTTCCGGCTGCTCCGCGCAGAGGCATCGGCGCGGCGGGGGATACCCCCGAACGAAGCGAATGACGGGGAGCGGCTTCGGGGCTGTCGCCCGCCGCGCCCCCGTTGCCGTCAACGGCGCCTGTCCTCCTCCAGCCGGGCAAGCCGCGCCTCGGCGCGGTCCGCGTCCTCGGCCAGCGTGTCGACCGCCCGGGCGAAGGCCGCGAGTTCGCTGGCCGTCGCCACCACGCGCGCCTCGTCCTGCAGGTATCCGGAAACACTGCGCGCCACGCTGCGCCCGGCATCCGCGCCCCAGCTGCCGGCCGCGCGCGCCGCATTGCCCGCCTGCCGCGCCAGCGGGTCGCCCACCAGGCGCGCGAGCTCCTCCTCGAGGTCCGGGGCAGCGAAGCGCAGCAGGTCGCGGAACCGGCCGGCGATATCGGTGTCGCCCGTCATCCGCACCGCGCCTTCGCGGACCGCGGCCTGCGGGTCCTCGCGCAGCAGCCGGCCCAGCCCGAGCAGGGTGCCGCTCAGGGTGGCATCCGGCGCGGCACCGTCAGGCAGCGCCAGGTCGATGCGTCCGCCGCTGACCTTGAGCCGCAGGTCGAGGGGCGTGCCCTCTATGCAGAGGCCGAGGATCCGTCCCTCGAGCCCCTGCGCCAGTGCCTGGGCGCTGGTCGACTGCGCCAGGCCGCGGTTGAGCAGCAGCGCGAAGGGGCGGAACAGCATCTCGGCCAGCATGACCCGCGGTCCTCAGTAACGGAAGCCGAGGTGCAGCGCGACGATGCCGCCACTCAGGTTGTGGAAGCGGCAGTCCTCGAGCCCGGCGTCGGCCATCATCCGGCGCAGCGTCTCCTGGTCCGGATGCATGCGGATCGACTCGGCGAGGTAGCGATAGCTGGCCTCATCATCCGCCACCATGCGACCCAGCCACGGCAGGATCCTGAACGAGTAGCTGTCGTAGACCGGCGCCAGCAGCGGCAGCGCGGGCCTCGAGAACTCCAGCACCAGCAGGCGGCCGCCCGGACGCAGCACGCGCGCCATGCTGCGCAGTGCCGCGGCCTTGTCGGTGACGTTGCGCAGCCCGAAGGCGATGGTGACGCAGTGGAAGCTCTCCGGCGCGAAGGGCAGCCGCTCGGCATCGGCCTGGACGCAGCGGACATTGCCGACGAAGCCGCGGTCGACGAGACGCTGGCGACCCCTGGCCAGCATGGCGGCATTGATGTCGGTGAGGACGACACGGCCCTCGCGGCCCACCTGCCGGCAGAGGCCGGCGGCGATGTCGCCGGTGCCGCCGGCGACATCGAGCGCCGCCTGGCCGGGACGCAGGCCGGTGCGGGCCAGCGCGAAGCGCTTCCAGAGCCGGTGCAGGCCGCCGGACATGAGGTCGTTCATCAGGTCGTAGCGGTCGGCGACGGAGTCGAAGACCTCGCGGACCCTGCCGGCCTTCTCGGCGACTGGGACGGTCTGGTAGCCGAAATGAGTGGTGTCGGACACGGCGGACAGTTTACTCAATTCCCGGAGGAGCCAGCCGCGATGGCACCGGCCGGCACCGCGGGGCGCACGGCAGCTGCCGCGAAGCCGTTCCCGGTGCGCGATTCAGAGGATGTACCGGCTGAGGTCCTGGTTCTTCGCCAGGTCGCCGAGGTGCTGGTCGACGTAGGCGGCGTCCACCGTCAGCGCCTGGCCGCCGCGGTCGGCCGCTTCGAAGGAGACCGACTCCAGCAGGCGTTCCAGCACGGTGTGCAGGCGGCGGGCGCCGATGTTCTCCATCTGCTGGTTGGCGTGGTGGGCAATCTCGGCGAGGCGCCGCACGCCATCGGCCGCGAAGGCCACGCCCATGCCCTCGGTGGCGAGCAGCGCCGTGTACTGCGCGCAGAGCGAGGCATCCGGTTCGGTGAGGATGCGCACGAAATCGTCCGCGGTCAGCGAGGCGAGCTCGACGCGGATCGGGAAGCGGCCCTGGAGCTCGGGCACCAGGTCCGAGGGCTTGGAGGCATGGAAGGCCCCCGAGGCGATGAACAGCACATGGTCGGTGCGCACCATGCCGTACTTGGTGCTGACGGTGCAGCCCTCCACCAGCGGCAGCAGGTCGCGCTGCACGCCCTCGCGGGAGACATCCGCGCCGCCGATGGTCTCGCCGCGCCGGGCAACCTTGTCGATCTCGTCGATGAAGACGATGCCGTTCTGCTCGACGTTGCGCAGCGCCTCGGCCTTGATCTCCTCGTCGTTGACCAGGCGCGCGGCCTCCTCGTCCACCAGCAGGTCCAGCGCATCGCGTACCTTGAGCTTGCGCACTTTCCGGCGCTGCGCGCCGAGGTTCTGGAACAGCCCCTGCAGCTGGCTGGTCATCTCCTCCATGCCGGGCGGCGCCATGATCTCCACGCCCGCCGGCACCGCCCGCAGCTCGATCTCGATCTCGCGATCGTCGAGCTGGCCCTCGCGCAGCATCTTGCGGAATTTCTGCCGGGTCTCCGACTCGCGGCCGCCGCCCGGCGCCTGGCCGGCACCGAAGCCGCCCGGGGGTGGCGGCAGCAGCGCGTCGAGCACGCGGTCCTCGGCGGCATCCTCGGCGCGGTGGCGCACCCCCGCGGTGGCGGTCTCGCGCGTCAGTTTCACCGCCGCGTCCGCCAGGTCGCGGATGATGCTGTCGACGTCGCGCCCGACATAGCCGACCTCGGTGAACTTGGTCGCCTCGACCTTGACGAAGGGAGCGTTGGCGAGGCGTGCGAGGCGGCGCGCGATCTCGGTCTTGCCGACGCCGGTGGGACCGATCATCAGGATGTTCTTCGGCGTGATCTCCTGGCGCAGCGGCTCGGCCACCTGCATGCGCCGCCAGCGGTTGCGCAGCGCGATGGCGACGGCGCGCTTGGCCTGGTCCTGGCCGATGATGTGCTTGTCGAGTTCCTGGACGATCTCGCGCGGGGTCATCTGCGACATGGCTGCTCCCTGGCCCGGCGCGCAGCTAGCGCGGCAGGGTCTCGATGACGATGTTGCTGTTGGTGTAGATGCAGATGCCGGCGGCGATCTCCAGCGCATGGCGCACGATCTCGGCGGCGGCGAGCCGGGTGTGGTCCAGCAGTGCGCGCGCGGCAGCCTGGGCGTAGGGGCCGCCGGAGCCGATGGCCATGAGGTCGTCCTCGGGCTCGATGACATCGCCGTTGCCGGAGATCACCAGCGACTTCTCCATGTCGGCGACGCAGAGCAGCGCCTCCAGGCGGCGCAGGCGGCGGTCGGTGCGCCAGTCCTTGGCCAGCTCGATGGCCGAGCGGGTGAGGTTGCCGTGCTGGGTCAGCTTGGCCTCGAAGAGCTCGAACAGGGTGAAGGCATCGGCCGTGCCACCGGCGAAGCCGGCGATCACCTTGCCCTCGGCCAGCTGGCGGACCTTGCGCGCATTGGCCTTCATGACGGTGTTGCCGAGGGTGACCTGGCCGTCGCCACCGATGGCGACCACGCCGTTGCGGCGCACGGAGACGATGGTGGTGCCGTCGAACTGCTGCATCGGGGGAACTCGCTGGGCTGGCGGCGGGGGTGAAAATGCTACACGACCTGCCGCCCAGGTCGGGACGAATCGGTGGCATTCAATGGGCCGGCGGCAGAATAAAGGCAGCGGGGCCCACGAGGGGCCCCGCTGCGTCAGGCTCGGATTGACAGCCGCTCAGGGCTGGGTCTTGCCTGCACCATCCCCTTGCTTCTGCTGCCAGCGGTCGCGCATCTGCTGCTTGCGCTGCTCGCACTTGGCCGGATCGGCGTCGCACTTCGCTTTCATCTCCTGCATGCGCTGCTTGCGCTCCTCGCGCTGCTTCTGGCATTCGGCGGGATTCTTCCTGCACCATTCCTCGCGCTCGGCACGCTTGGCCTTCATCTTCTCGCACTCGGCCGGGTTCTTCCTGCACCATTCCTCGCGGTTCTGGCGCATCTCGGCGCACTTCTCCGGGTTCTTCTGACACCACTCCTGTGCCTGCGGCATGTTTGGCGGCGCCGCGTCATCGGCCCACAGGGCCGGCGGCGCCAGCGCCAGCAGGGCGGTCATGGAAACAGACGTGATCAGGGTCCTGGCTGACATGGGGTCTCCTTGGGGTTGGCAGCCGGCGCAGCATCTCCATGTGCTGCCGGTTCCGGCCGCATGGGACAGGAACGGCCCGGGCCCGCGGCGGTTGACCGGAGCGGGCCGCCCCGGGCACGGGCGCCGTCATGGCCTGGAGGGCTTGCGCGCCCTGGGGTGGGCCTTGTCGTAGACCTGCGCGAGGTGCTGGAAGTCCAGGTGGGTGTAGATCTGCGTGGTGCTGATGTTGGCGTGTCCCAGCATTTCCTGCACGGCGCGCAGGTCGCCGCTGGATTCGAGCAGGTGGCTGGCGAAGCTGTGGCGGAACAGGTGCGGGTGCACGCGCTGGCCGAGGCCCGAGCGCCGCGCCCAGTAGGCGACCCGTGCCTGCACCGAACGCGGGTTGATGCGCCGGCCACGAACGCCGGTGAACACCGCGCGCTCCCCCGCGGCAGCCATGCCGGCGCGCTCCCGCAGCCAGCCGGCCACCGCCTCGCGCGCGGCACGGCCCACCGGCACCAGCCGCGTCTTGCGGCCCTTGCCGGTGACGCGCACCAGGCCGTCGCCGAGATCGATGTCACCGAGGTCCAGACCCACCAGCTCGGCGAGGCGCAGCCCGGAGGAGTACAGCAGCTCGAGCATGGCGCGGTCGCGCAGGGTCACCGGGTCATCGCCGCGCATCTGCAGCAGGTGGCCCATCTGGTCCACGTCCAGCGTGGCCGGCAGGCGGCGTGCGGCGCGGGGTGCCGACACGCCAACGCCGGGATTGGCGTTGATCTCGCCCTCGCGCAGCAGGTAGCGCAGGAAGCTGCGGGCGCCGGACAGCCGGCGCTGGATGCTGCGCGGGTTCAGGCCGCTGCCGTGGCTGGTGGCGGCGAAGCGGCGCAGGTGGTGGACCTTGAGGTCACGCCAGGCGGCGATGCCCTCGCGATCGCAGAACTCGGCGAGACAGGCGAGGTCGCGCCGGTAGGCGCTGGCAGTGTGCGGGGAGAGGCGGCGCTCGAGCTGCAGGTGGCTGAGGAAGCGCTCCACCCTGTTCCACTCGGCGGGTTCCATTGGCCCTGACCTGCGCCGGCCCGCGTCGGCTGTTGCGCCGTCCTGCCTAGTGCAGGCTCAGCGCACAGGCGGTGAGTTCGCCCAGCCGTGCCAGGAAATCGATGCTCTTGGCCGGGTGGAAGTGCTCGGGATTGCGGCTGCCGATGGCGAGGAAGCCGAACTCCGAGCGCGGGCCGAGCGGCACCAGCGCCATCGACTGCATGTCCGCTCCCGGGCCGAAGAGGAAATCGCGCTGCGCCTCGCGCAGGCGCGAGCAGCGTGGCGCGGAGGTCTGCAGGAAGGACTTGAACGGGCCGAGGGCCGGGTCTTCGCGGTGCACGACCCGAACGAAACCCGAATGGCCCTGCGCCAGGCCGGGGACGCTGTCGAACAGCACCAGCGCCGCCTGGTCGACGGCGAAGCCCTCGCGCAGCTGTTCGTCGAGGATGTCGATGACGTTCTCGCGGCTGCGCGAGCGCATCAGCAGCAGCGCCAGCGCATGGATGCGGCTGGCGAGGCGGTCGTTGCCGTGGGCCACCTCCACCAGTTCCTTCAGCCGCGTCTCCATGGCCAGGCTGCGCTGGCGCAGCACGTCGAGCTGGCGCTCCACCAGGGAAATGGCGCCGCCGGTGGTGCGGTGGGGCAGGCGCAGGCCGGAGAGCAGGGTGAGGTTGCGCTCGAAGAAGTCGGGGTGGGCCTTGAGATAGCCGGCGACGGATTCCTCGGCGATTTCCGGGTACTCGAGCTGCGTGACCGAACTCATATGTCCACCGTCCCCTCGAATGCGGTAATCGCTTCACCGGTGAGCCAGACGGGAGTGTCGGCTCCATCCCAGCGCACGATCAGCTCGCCGCCCGGAAGGCTGACTTGAACCCGCGGCGCGAGCCAGCCGGCGCGCTGGCCGACCACCGCCGCTGCGCAGGCGCCGGTGCCACAGGCCCGGGTCTCGCCCACACCGCGCTCGAAAACGCGGAGCCGGATGTGTTCCGGGTCGAGCACCTGCATGAAACCGATGTTAGCACGGTTTGGAAAGCGCTCGTGGCGCTCCAGCGCGGCACCGAGCGTGTCGACGGGCGCATCGCCGACGTCGTCCACGCGCAGCACCGCGTGCGGATTGCCGAGCGAGACGACGCGCAGCTCGACATTGCGCCGGCCCACCTTCAGCTTGTAGCTCGCGGCCTCGGCGTCCGCCAGGAATGGCAGGCTCGCGGGATCGAAGCGCGGCACGGCGATCTCCACGCTGACCAGGCCGTTGTGCTCGAGACGCGCGCGCGACGTGCCGCCGCGGTGCTGGAGCACCAGCGAGCCAGAGCCCTCGCCGCCCACCAGCCGGGCGATGCAGCGGGCGCCGTTGCCACACTGCTCGGCCTCCGAACCATCGGTGTTGAAGATGCGGTAGTAGGTTGCGGCGCCGGCGATGTGCGGCTTCTCCAGCCACAGCAGCTGGTCGAAGCCGATGCCGGTCTTGCGATCGGCGAGGGCGCGGATGACCTGCGCCGCGGGTGGCGCGCCATTGCCGGCACGCACGACGACGAAATCGTTGCCGAGGCCGTGCATCTTCGTGAAGGGAATGCGCATGGGTCCGTTCCGCGACTGGCCGGTCATTATATCGGCATGGACTTTTGTCAAATGCCCCATTACCTTCTAGATCCCCGGCGCGGAGCCGGGGGCCGCCGCCCGGCTACCACGCTGCGGCCGGCGGGCCGACGCCGGGCAACCAGGGAAGAACAACGATGCGGCATATCATGGTGCTCAACGCCAAGGGCGGCTGCGGGAAAAGCACGATCGCCACCAACCTGGCCAGCTACTTCGCGACGCAGGACAAGCGCGTGGTGCTGGCCGACTACGATCCCCAGCGCTCGAGTCTCGACTGGCTGGCCAGGCGGCCGGCGGACCGGGCACCCATCGAGGGCCTGGAGGCCTACAAGCAGGGGCTGCGCGGCACGCCGCGCAATGCCGAGGTGGTGGTCATCGATGCCCCGGCCCGCGTCCACGGCCCGGAACTCACCGAGATGGTGCGCCATGCGGAGACCATCATCGTGCCGGTGCTGCCCTCGACCATCGATATCAGCGCCGCGGCCAAGTTCCTCGAGGACCTGACCGACGTCGGCCGTGTCGAGCGCCGCGAGGTGCGCATCGCGGTGGTGGGCAACCGGGTGCGGGAGAACACGCTGATCGCCGGCGAGCTCGACGAGTACCTCGATGGCCTGAAGACGCCTTACCTGACCAAGCTGCGGGAGGCGCAGAACTACATCCGTGCCTATACCCGCGGGCTCGGCATCTTCGAGCTGCCGGAGTACCTGGCCTGGCCCGACTGGGAGCAGTGGGAGCCGCTGCTCGACTGGCTCGGCAGCCGGCGCAGCCGCCCCGTCGTCGCCGCCTGAGGCCGCCGCGCGCCTAGCGCGTGCCGGCCGACGTGGCCGGCATCGCCGCCTTCGGGCCCGCGGTGCTGAGCGCCAGGCCGCGCTGCCAGGCGCGGGCCGCGGCCTCTCGATCGCCGATGCGTTCCAGCAGCTGGCCCAGGGCGGCGCAGGCCTCCGGGGTGGGCCGGATCGACAGGCTGGTCTCCAGGTAGCTGCGCGCCTTGCCCCAGAGCTGGTTGCGGAACGAGAGCCGGCCGACGCTGAGCAACAGGTCCGGATCCTCGGGCCGTTCGCGCAGGAAGGCCTCGGCATTCTTCAGGTGCTGTGCGGCCTCGGGCACCGGCAGCTCGCCGTAGAGCCGGATCAGGCCTGCGTCCCAGCGCTCACGCAGCGCCCGGCGGACCTCGGTCTCCGCGGTCGCCACCGCGCCGCAACGTGCCAGGGTCCGGGCCCTTGCCAGCACCAGGCGCGGCTCGCTTCGCAGTCCCTTCGGCACTTCGTCCCACAGGCCGTCGAGGCCGGCCTCGTCCAGCGCGGGATCGGCCAGCAGCGCCTCGAAGGCATCCGTGGCCCAGCGGTTGAGCTTGGCCTGCGGCAGCGGCGGTGTCGCGCGCAGCGCCGGCAGCAGATCCAGCAGCGCGCGCCAGTCCTGCCGGCGCCAGTAGAGGGCCGCGAGGAGCTTCAGCGCCTGGGCATGCTTCGGGTTGTGCTCGCGGATGCGGTTGAGCGTGGCCAGCGCCTGGTCGAAGGACTGGTCATCCATCTGCATCTCGGCCTGGGCCAGCAGCACGGCGTCGGCCGCGGCCGGTTCCTGCTCGTAGGCCATGCGCAACCAGCCATCGCGGCGATCCGGGTCGTTGCGCTGGTGGGCGAGCCGGGCCGCCGCCAGGTAGTTCATCAGCGGCGCGCCGCTGCGGCGGGCGCCGCGGGTGAGCAGGCGTTCGCCCTGGTCGAGCTTGCCCGCGGCGATGGCAATGTAGCCGCGGGTGGCCTGGCGGCCGGCCCAGCGCACGCGCGCCCGCGCGGTGGCCTCGCCCAGCTGCCGCGGCACGCGCCAGAGCCAGGCGAACAGACGCACCGCCAGGTAGGCCAGCACCAGCAGGGCGAGGGCGATCGGCACCGACATCTCGATGACGTAGCCCTGGAAGCTGACCAGGACGTAGCCGTTGTCCTGCAGGAGGAAATGCCCGGCCAGTGCCCCGAGGGCCAGCGCCAGCGCAATGGCCAGCCCGCCCTTCATGGCGTGGACCCGCGCTCCCGCAGACGCGTCAGCTCCGCCAGCGAGGCGGAGATGTCCGGCAGGGCATCCGGCAAGGCCGTGCCGGCGATGGCATCGAGCGAGGCCAGCGCCGCGGCCCCGCCGGCGCTGTCGGTGTCGTAGTACTGCAGGAGCTGGCGGCGGGCTTCCGCCAGCGAGGCACGGAAGGCGCGCGGCTCGTTCCTCAGCAGCGCCAGCCGCGCGATCTGCAGCTCGATGCCGAGGCTGCGCGCCACCAGGTCGCCGGTCTCGGCGGTCACCGCGGTGGCCGGCGGCGTATCCGTGCGGCGCACGCTGACGACGCTGAAGAAGGCGCTGCGCAGGGTTGCCAGCGCACGCTCCGTGCCGGTCAGCTCCGCGGGAGCCCGCGCGGCCTCCGGCCGGAACTCCACCGGCGCCTGCCGCTGCGGCAGCTGGCGCAGCTGCGTCGCCAGGGCGTCGAGCTTCAGCACCAGGCCTTCGGCATCCACCGCCGGCACCGCGCGCAGGGCGGCCTGCTCGCTGGCGATGAGCTTGCGCACCGGCAGCAGGCGCGGGTCGCCCGCATCGCGCAGGTACTCATCGGCGATGGCCAGCGCCTTCAGCGCACTGCCGCTGTTGCCGGCGAGATTCTCCTGGGCATTGGCGATGCGCAGGAAGTAGGCGGCCTGGTCCACCAGCCAGGCATTGCGCGCATGGTCGCCACCGGGCAGCTTGGCCAGCGCCTCGTCGAGGCGGTCGATCCTGGCGGCGATGCTCTCCTGGCTGGTGCCGGCCGGGCCCAGGCGCGTGGCCAGGCGGCCGAGGTCCTCGCGCTCGCGGCTGACACGATCTTCGAGCGAGCCCAGGCGACGCTGCAGCTTCGCCAGCTCGTCGCGCTGGCCGCGCTCCGGCTCGCGCCCGCCGCGGCCGAACCACTGCGCAGCGGCGGCCGCCAGGGCGATGACGACGATGAGCGTGACGAGCCGCCCGAAGCGTCGGCCGCGATCCGGTGGAGGGGCGTTGTCGCTCGTTCCGCTCATGGCGCGAAGCCCGTGTGGCTGCGAAGACGCCGTCATTCTGCCACGGCGCTGCGGCGACGTCGGCATGGAGGGCCCCGGGGCCCGCCGTCCTCGCGGCGCTCAGCCGCGGCGGAACGCGCGCGCCACCAGCACCGCCATCTTGTGCTCGAACAGCACCAGCGTCACGCCCGCCAGCACCAGCGCCGCACCCGCCGTGCCGGACCAGCTGACCGGCTCGTCCAGCACCAGGCTGCCGAGCAACAGCGCGATTACCGGGTTGACCACCGCATAGGTGGTGACCTTCTCCGCGGGCCAGCGTGTCAGCAGCCAGAGGTAGCTGGACTGCGCGAGGATGCTGCCGAAGACCGCGAGGAAGGCCAGCGCCAGCCAGCCGGCCGGCGCCACGGTGTCGAGGCGCAGCCCCGAGAACTCCCCGTGCAGCAGTGCCGCCAGGCAGAGAAAGGCGCCTCCGGCGGCGAACTGGCCACAGCCCAGCGCCAGCAGGCGCTGGCGAGGCACCGCTCCGCGCTGTACCAGTGTGCCGATGCTCCAGGCCGTCACCGCGACCGCCAGCGAGACCATGTAGCCGAGCCCCCGCAGGCCCGTGGTCGATGCCGTCTGGCTGACGATGAGCCCCACGCCACAGACGCCGACGACCAGGCCGATGCCGGTCCAGATGCGGGGCCGGCGCCGGTTGAAGAAGCCCCAGTCGAGCAGCGTCACGCAGATCGGGATCGTCGAGTTCAGCAGCGCGGCGATGCCCGAGGGCACGCCCTGCATGGCGAACACCGTGAAGCCGTTGCCCAGTCCACAGAGCAGGACGCCGCTGACGATCACCGTGCGGGCCGGCAGGCCGGCCAGCGGCTTCGGTCCGCGCAGCCGGAGCAGGCCGTAGAGCAGTGCCGCGGCCAGCAGGAAGCGCATGGCGGCCGACAGGAACGGCGGCAGGTCCCGCAGCACGATGGCAATCGCGAGGTAGGTGGTGCCCCAGACGACGAGGATGCACAGGAAGGCGAGCGCGATGCGCACGCCGGGTGCAGCGGGTTCGGCCATCGGCAGGGGTCTCGGTGGGACTCTGGTGGCGCCTGGGGCGGCACGGCCGCTCCGGTCGGGGCCCGCATGGTACACCGGTGCTCAGCCCGCCCCCACGCGCAGGCAGCCGTTGCGCAGGTTCAGGGCTTCCGCAACCTGCGCGGCGGACACCTCCGCGGTCGCCGCGAGGTCGGCCACCGTGCGCGCCAGCCGCAGGACGCTATCGCAGGCCCGGTGCGACAGCTGCAGCCGGGCGGCTGCGCTCTCCAGCAAGCCGACGCCCGCGGCCACCGGCATGCAGTGCTCGCGGATCTCCGGCGGTGCCAGCGCGGCGTTGGGTTTTCCGGCCCGGCGCATCTGCAGGACGCGCGCCGCGGCCACCCGTGCGGCAACCAGCGCGGAGGACTCCGTGGCCCCGGCGGCCTGGCTGCCGACGAGCTGGATCGCCGAGCGGCCCACCGGCAGGCGGATGTCGAGCCGGTCGAGGAACGGGCCGGACAGTCGCTCCTGGTAGCGCCGCACCTGGTCCGGCGAGCAGCGGCAGGGGCGGGTGGGGTCGCCGTGGAAGCCGCAGGGGCAGGGATTCATGGCTGCCACCAGCTGGAAGCGGGCGGGGAATTCCAGGGTGCGGGCGGCGCGGGCCACGGCGATGCGGCCGGTTTCCAGCGGCTCGCGCAGGGCTTCCAGCGTGCCGCGCGAAAATTCCGGCAACTCGTCGAGGAACAGCACGCCGTGGTGCGCCAGCGATATCTCGCCCGGCCGCGGCCAGCTGCCGCCGCCGACCAGGGCGGCCGTGGTGGCCGTGTGGTGTGGCGCGCGGAATGGCCGGATCGCCCAGGCGCGTGGCAGCGGGCTGCCGGCCAGCGAACCGAGCGCGGCGCTCTCGACGGCTTCTTCCTCGGTCATCGGCGGCAACAGGCCGGGCAGGCGACGCGCCAGCATGCTCTTGCCGGTCCCTGGCGGCCCGACAAAGAGGATGTTGTGCCCGCCGGCCGCGGCGATTTCCAGCGCCCGCTTCGCCAGCGGCTGGCCGTGGATGTCGCCCAGGTCCTCCACGGCGCCAGCCGCGCCGTCGCCGGCAGCCGCAGGCTGCGGCAGCGTGTCGTCGCCCTGGATGAAACGCAGCACCGCAGCCAGGTGATCAGCCAGCCTGATGTCGGCGCCGCGCAGCAGCCCCGCCTCGGCGGCACAGCCCGCGGGCACCACCGCGGTCCGTCCGGCGCGCCGCGTCGCGAGCAGCGCGGGCAGCAGGCCGGTCACCGGGCGCAGGCTGCCGGTGAAGGCGAGTTCTCCCAGCAGTTCCAGCCCGCCCAGGCGTGCCGCCCGGATCTGGCCCGATGCCGCGAGCACGCCCACGGCGATGGCGAGGTCGAAGCGTCCGCCGCTCTTCGGCAGGTCCGCCGGCGCGAGGTTGACGACGATCTTCCGGCCCGGGAACTCGAAGCCGCACTGGCCGATCGCCGCACGGACCCGCTCGCGGCTTTCCTTCACGGTGGTCTCGGCGAGGCCGACGATGCCGAGCCCCGGCAGGCCGCCGCTCAGGCAGACCTCGACGTTGACTTCCGGTGCCTCGAGGCCGAGTTCGCCACGGGTGATGGCGCAGGCCAGGCGCACCGGCTGCCCTCCGTGTTGCCGCGCGTCAGTGGGCCTGCGGCGGATGGCTCTCCAGGTCGGCGATGCGCTCTTCCAGCGCCTTGAGCTTCTCGCGGGTGCGCTCCAGCACGCGCTGCTGCACGTCGAATTCCTCGCGCGTCACCAGGTTCATGCGCGAGAGCCCGCCTTCCAGCAGGGCGCGGAAATTCTGCTCCATGTCGGCCTGCATGGCCCGCACGCCGGATGGCACGCTGGCGGCGAGCTTGCGGGCGAGTTCCTCGATCAGCTTGGTGTCCATCGCTTCCTGACTCCTCTGTTGGCTCTCGCCGCTGCGGCTGCCCCGGGACCGGGCACAGGGCCGGCGCTGCGCCCTGCGCTGGTGCATCCCCGCTCGCCTGTGCGGGCTTGCGCAGGCGGAATCCGGCCCGTGGCGCGCCATTGTCGCCACCCGGGATGCCTGGCACGAAACCTGCAAACAGCCGTTCCGACCTGGCCGCATCCTGCCAATCCCGGCAGCCGGCAGCAATACGGACAAAGGACCGGATCGATGAGGAAATGTCTTTCCGCCCTGGCGATCGCCCTCGCTGCCGCGCCGGTCGCGCAGGCGGCCGAGTTCACGGCGAACATCGGCTTCATGAGCGATTACATCTTCCGTGGCATCCACCAGGCCGATTCCGTCGCCATGGGCGGTCTCGACCTGAAGCAGGACGGCTTCTATGCCGGCAGCTGGGCTGCGGACGTGGACCAGGGCATGGAGGTCGACGCCTACGGCGGCTACAACGGCAGCGCCGGGGACTTCAGCTATGGCGCCGGCGTCACCGGCTACTACTACACCGACGACTTCGACGACACCTACCAGGAAGTCAACCTGAGCGGCGGCTACAAGCTGTTCAGCGTCAGCGCCGCCTTCGGCGAGTACGACAACTTCGCGGGCCGCATCGAGCCGGGCAACACACAGCCCAACAGGAAGCTCGACTACAGCTTCATCTCGCCGCGCCTGGACTACAAGGGCTTCTACGGCCTGGCGGGCATCTTCGGCAACGATTTCGACGGCGAGTACTACGAGGCAGGCTACGGCAGCCGCTTCGCGCCGATCGGCCTCGACTACAGGGTTGCCGTCATCCACAGCACGAAGGACCTGCTGGGCGACACCGATGGCGACGGCCGTGCGGATGACGACACCCGCCTGGTCATCAGCGTCAGCAAGACCTTCAGCCTCAACCCCTAGGCAGCCGCAAGGAGGACCCGGCGTGAAGCTCATCACCGCAATCATCAAGCCCTTCCGCCTCGACGATGTCCGCGAGGCCATCGGCGAGGTCGGCGTGCAGGGCATCACCGTCACGGAAGTGAAGGGTTTCGGCCGCCAGCGCGGCCACACCGAGCTCTACCGGGGCGCCGAGTACGTGGTGGATTTCCTGCCCAAGGTGAGGCTGGAGATCGCGGTGGCCGACGAGCTGCTGGACCAGGCGCTGGAGGCCATCATCAAGGCCGCCCGTACCGGCAAGATCGGCGACGGCAAGATCTTCGTCAGCGGCCTCGACGAGGTCATCCGCATCCGCACCGGCGAGACCGGCGCGGAGGCACTGTAACCACGGTGGCGCCGCGGGGCGCACCGCAACCGGCAGGAGCAGGACTGTGAAGATTCGCACATGGATGAACCGGATCGGGCCCGGCCTGGCGCTGGCCCCGGTCCTGTGGCTGGCGCCGCTGGTGGCACTGGCGGGCGAGGCTCCCGTGCCGGACAAGGGCGACACCGCGTGGCTGCTCACCTCGACCATGCTGGTCATCCTCATGACCATCCCGGGCCTGGCGCTCTTCTACGGCGGCATGGTCCGCTCCAAGAACGTGCTCTCGGTACTGATGCAGGTGTTCATCACCTTCTGCGTCATGGTGCTGCTGTGGGCCATCTACGGCTACAGCATTGCCTTCACCCAGGGCAACGCCTTCTTCGGCGGCTTCGACCGGCTGTTCATGTCGGGCATGACGCCGGAATCCGTGGTGGCCACCTTCTCCAAAGGCGTGGTGGTCCCGGAGATGGCCTACTTCGCCTTCCAGGCGACCTTCGCCGCCATCACGCCCTGCCTGGTGGTCGGCGCCTTCGCCGAGCGCATGAAGTTCTCGGCCGTGCTGCTGTTCCTGGTGCTGTGGTTCAGCTTCGCCTACCTGCCGGTTGCGCACATGGTCTGGTTCTGGGCGGGCCCGGATGCCTACACGGACGCCGCCGCGGCCGAAGCCGCCACGGCGACCGCCGGGTTCATCTTCCAGAAGGGCGCGCTCGACTTCGCCGGCGGCACGGTGGTGCACATCAACGCCGGCATCGCCGGCATCGTCGGTGCGCTGTTCGTCGGCAAGCGCGTCGGCTACGGCCGCGTGCCCATGCCGCCGCACAACCTGCCCATGGTGATGATCGGCACCTCGCTGCTGTGGGTCGGCTGGTTCGGCTTCAATGTCGGCTCCAACCTGGAGGCCAACGGGCTGGCCGCGCAGGTGTTCGCCAACACCCTGCTCGCCACCGCTGCCGCGGCACTGTCCTGGTCATTCGCGGAGTGGTTCTGGCGGGGCACGCCCACCATGCTCGGCGCGGCATCGGGCGCCGTCGCCGGACTGGTGGCCATCACGCCCGCCTGCGGCTGGGTCGGCCCCATGGGTTCCATCGTCATCGGCCTGGCCGCCGGGATCGTCTGCGTGCTGGCCGTCACCAGGCTGAAGGCGGCGCTGGGCTATGACGACTCGCTGGACGTATTCGGCGTGCACTGCGTCGGCGGCATTCTCGGGGCGCTGCTGACCGCGGTGTTCTGCAACCCCGCGCTGGGCGGCACCGGTGTCTACGACTACGCCGCCAATGCCGTGGCCGCGTACTCCACGGCGGCCCAGTTCGGCAGCCAGCTCTGGGGCGTGCTGGTCACCATCCTCTGGTCGGCGATCGTCGCCGGCGCGGCCTATGCCCTCGTCGACGCCACCATCGGCCTGCGGGTCACGGAGGACGAGGAACGCCAGGGCCTGGACACCGTGTCCCACGGCGAGAGTGCCTATACCTGAGTCTCCCGGAACGGGGCCAGCCGGGCAGGGCCGGCCCCGGACATCGCGCCAATCCGGGCGTACTGGCTGCTTTTGCGTGACGGGGTTCAAACTCCCCGGGCCGGCCGCGATGGCATAATGAAATGTGTCGCGGGCGGCAGCTGCCGCTCCTGCGCCGGTTGGAATCACGAGGGCGTTCACCATGAAAGCCGTTGCCGTCTGCTCCACGGTCATTGCGTCCGTTTTCCTTGCCGGGCTGGCTGCCCGCGCCGTCGCCGCCGATCAGGGTGCCGTGTACCAGTGGGTGGACAAGGACGGTACGCCGCACTACCAGGACCGTCCGCCGGAAGGCACCAATGCCGGCCAGTCGGCCACGGAGATGAACCTGCGTTACCGGATGACGGACTCCGAGGCCATGGCCGCGGCGGCGCAGAAGAAGGCCGGGCTGGACAGCGCGGCGGAGCTGCGCAAGGCGCAGCAGGCCGGGGACAAGAAGGCCGATGCCGACGACCGCGAGCAGGTCAAGGGCGAGCGCGAGAAGGGCTGCGAGCAGGCCCGCGAGAAGCTGCAGAAATACGAGACGGCGCACCGGCTGTACCGGCCGGGTGCCGATGGCCAGCGCCAGTACCTGAGTGACGAGGAAATCGATGCTGCCCGCGCTGAGGCTCGCAAGTCCGTGGCCGACTGGTGCTCGGAGTGATCCGGCTCCGGCGGTGACCGCCGCGCCGCCAGCGCCGCGCGCGGAGGATTGCAGCTACCTGCCCGATCTGTGCGCGCCCATGGCGGTGCTGGGTGTGGTGCTGGTCGCCGAACTCATGGCCATCACCCTGGCCCTGGCGCGGCAGAGCCACTGGGTCAATTTCTTCGCGGACCTGGGTTCCACCTCGGTGGTGCTGCAATGGCTGGCGCTGACCTCCGCCGCCGTGCTCTGCGGCCTGCGGCCGCGGCTGGCGCGCCTGCCGCTGCGCCAGGGTTCGACGCTGGCCTTCGCCGCGGTACTGGCCAACGTGCTGCTGGTGTCCGAGGCGCTCTACTGGGTGGGTTACGCCATCGCCCCGGGCATCGCCAGCGGCGCCTGGCTGCCGGTGGACCACTGGTTCTTCGCGGCACGCAACCTCGCCGTGGGCGGGCTGATCACCGGCGGCCTGCTGCGGTACTTCTACGTGTCCGAGCAATGGCAGCGCAATGTCCGGCGCGAGGCACAGGCGCGCATCCACGCGCTGCAGGCGCGCATCCGTCCGCACTTCCTCTTCAACAGCATGAACACCATCGCCAGCCTGACGCGCAGCAATCCCGCCGCGGCCGAGCAGGCGGTGGAGGATCTCGCCGACCTGTTCCGCGCCTCGCTGGCCGATACCCGCCAGAACATCAGCTTCGCCGACGAGCTGGACATCACGCGGGTCTACGAGCGCATGGAGCGCCAGCGGCTCGGCGACCGGCTCGAGGTGCGCTGGGACGTGGGCCAGCTGCCCGCCGATGCCATGCTGCCGGGCCTGACGGTGCAGCCGCTGCTGGAGAATGCCATCTACCACGGCATCGAACGCCTCGCGGGCCCCGGCGTGGTCGAGGTGGCGGGCAGCCGCGAAGGTGCCACGCTGCGACTCACCGTCACCAACCCGGTACCCGAAGCGGCCACGGTCGAGGATGGGCGCCCGGGACACCGCCTTGCGCTGGAGAACATCCGCGAACGCCTCGCCCTGGTCTTCGGCGATGAGGCCGGCCTCGCCACCGAGGCCCCGCCCGGCAGCTTCCGCGTGACGCTGTGGTTTCCCTACCGGATGCCGCAGCCATGAATGCGGTGCCCGGCAGCGTGCTGATCGTCGATGACGAGTCGCCCGCGCGCGCGCGGCTGCGTCAGTTGCTGACGGACATCGGCGGCTGGCAGGTGGCCGGCGAGGCCGCCCATGGCCGGCAGGCCCTGGATCTCTGCCAGAGCCTGGACCCGGACGTGGTGCTGCTCGATATCCGCATGCCGGAGATGGATGGCATCCAGGTGGCGCGCCACCTGCATGCGCTGGCCTCACCACCGGCGGTGATCTTCACCACCGCCTACAGCGACTATGCCATCCAGGCCTTCGAGGCCCAGGCGATCGGCTACCTGGTGAAGCCGGTGCGGCGCGAACGGCTGGAGCGCGCCCTGCAGCAGGCCTCGCGCCTGTCGCGCAGCGGCCTGGCCACGGCCGCCGCTGCTGCCGGGGAGGGCGGCCGCCGCAGCCATATCTGCGTGCGCAAGGCGAAGGGCCTGCGGCTGGTGCCGGTGGGCGAGATCCTCGGCTTCCAGGCCGACCAGAAGTACGTGACGCTGATGCTGGCCGACGGCGAGGAGGTCAGCGACGAGACCCTGAAGGACCTCGAGGCCGAGTTCCCCGGCGAGTTCATCCGCATCCACCGCAACACGCTGGTGGCGCGCAAGTTCCTGCAGCGGATCGAGACGACCGAGGACGGCCGTTCCCTGGCCTGGATCGCCCACCGCGAACAGCCGCTGCCGATCAGCCGCCGCCTGCTGGCGGAGGTCAAGCGTCGCGTTGCGGGTGCGGCGGGCTGAGGCCCGGCCTCAGCGGGCCTGGCTCACCATGTAATCGACGGCGGCAGCCACTTCGGCATCGGAGAGGTTCGCCCAGCCACCCCTCGCGGGCATGACGCCCGTCTTGCCCTGGAAGCCCTGGAGCGCGTGCTTGTGCAGGGTGTCGGCACCCTGGGCGATGCGCGGTGCCCAGGCCGCCTTGTCGCCGAGCTTCGGTGCGCCGGCGATGCCGGCGCCGTGGCAGGCGTTGCAGGCCTGGTTGAAGACCTGCGGACCGGAGAGCGGGGCGGCGACCGGGGCTGCGGCGGCGGCCACTGCTGCGGCTGCCGGCGGCGGTTCGCTGCCGGGCTCGCCCGGCAACGCCAGCCTGCCGGCGGGCTGGAGCCTCTCGGAAACCGCCTTGGCGTAGATCGGGTACTCGTGGACCCACTTGATCTGGGTGGCAGCGCCAATCGAGCGCGCGGTGACGATGAGCACGATGGCGATGGCCACCAGGCTGCCGATCACGAGGATGAATACGTCGAAGAACTTCTGGTCCTGGCTGCTCAAGCTGCGCCCCCTTCTGCTGCTGTGCGGGCAGGCCCGCATGGCGGGGCCGCAGTATAAGCGGCGGATCGGCAAACAGAAAGCGCGGCCGCGGCTGCGGCCACGCTGCAATCAGCTGCGCGGCAGGCGCTGGGGGGAGGCGAAATCCATCACACCGGCGAGCTCGCGCAGCCGCTCGAGGTCCACCAGCTGCACCCGGTGGTTGTCCACGCGCCGGATCAGGCCCCGCTTCTCGAGCTGGCCGAAGCTGCGGCTGACGGTTTCCTTCTGCAGACCGAGGTAGTCGGCGATGTCCTCGCGGGTCATGGGCAGGCTCACCTCGTTGCTGGCCGGGTCGCCGTCCTCGCCCATGCCGTGGGCCAGGCGGTGGGAATGGCGCAGGTAGAGGAGGAAGACGGCGAGGCGCTCCAGCGCCGAGCGCTGGCCGAGGCTGTAGATCTTGTCGAGCAGGTCCTCGAGCACGCGCAGCGTCATGTTGCGGAAGGTGCGATCGGCCTCCGGATCGCGCGCCAGCCGCGACTCGAAATCCGCGCGTGGGCGGCAGGCCACGCGGGCAGCGGTCACCGCCTGCACCGTGAAGTAGTAGCGATCCGCGGTGGTCAGGCCGATGAAGTTGTCCCGGAACAGGAAGCTCAGCACCTGGCGGCGGCCGTCGCTGCCGGTGCGGCTCATCATGAGCATGCCGTCGAGGATGTTGAACACCTCGTCCGCGGGCGCGCCCGCGGCGAGCAGCACCTGCCCCGGCGCGAGCTCGCGGGTCGGGGCATGGACAAACGCATCGAGGAAGATGTCTTCCGGCTTCTGGCGGCCTGGCATCCGCCAAGCATGGCGCGGGTCCCGGCGGCGCTGCAAGCACCGCCCCCTGTCACCACACCGGCCGGCCGTGGACGCCCTCCGAGAGCCGAGGGTATGATGGCCGCCCTTCGAAAGCGCCCGTAGCTCAGCTGGATAGAGTACTGCCCTCCGAAGGCAGGGGTCGTGAGTTCGAATCTCGCCGGGCGCGCCATTCCCGCGAACAGGGGGCCCTGGTGCCCCCTGTTCAGTGTTCGTTGTCCGGCCCGCCGCCTGACGCTATCGTGCGGCGATGCCGCGCCTGTTCATCATCGATCACTCGCTGATCTCCCCCGGCGGCCATCACTACGAGTACGACCTGCACGTCGCCGCGGCCGCGGCCGGCGCCGGCTGGGAGCCGGTGCTGGCCACCAATCGCCGCTTCGCGCCGCATGGGGCGAGCCTGGCGCCCTGGCGGGTCATTGCCGTGTTCCGCAACGACACCTACAACCGCTTCACCGTGACATCGGGCGCCACGAGCCTGCCGCAGAATCCGTATCGGCGGGGCGCATGGCAGCGGATGCCGGTGGGCGGGCGCGGGCCGGCGGCCTGGTGGCGCCGCGCGGCGCTGCTGCTGAAGCAGCGCCGCCGCCTCGGCCGCTTTGTCCGCGGCTGCGAGGCGCTGTTCGCTGCGGTGGCGGTGCAGCCGGGCGACGTGGTGTTCGTGCCGACGCTGTCGGAGTTCGACCTGGTGGCGGTGCTGCGTTTCCTGGCGGGCCGGCCACCGGCCGCAGCCTGCCGCTGGCACCTGCAGTTCCACCTGAACTACCTCGACGGCGCGGAACCCGCGCAGGATCGCCAGGCGGAGCGGGTGGCGGCCATGCGCGCGCACTTCGCCGCGCTGTTGGCGCCGGCGGGGCAGTTGCGCCTGGCTTTCCACGCCACCACCGCGCAGGTCGCGGCGCAGTACAACCGCATGGGCCTTGCGCCGTTCACGGTGCTCGACTATCCGGTGAGCACGGCCTTCCGGCCGCTCGACCGGACCGCGCCGTCCGCGCGGCTGCGCATGCTCTCGGCCGGCGGTGCCCGTGCCGAGAAGGGCACCTCGCGCCTGGGCGAGGTGCTGAAGGAGGGCTGGGACGAGTTCTTCGCCAGCGGCCGGGTCGAGCTGCTGGTGCAGGTGGAGCGCGATGCGGAACTGCCGGTGCTGCCGGGGCCGGCGGCACCGGGCATCGTCAGCCGCCTGCCGTTCCCGCTTTCCGCCGCGGATTACTGCGCCATGATCCGCGCGGCCGACATCGGCCTGTTCCTCTACGATCCGGCTCGCTACCAGGGCCGGGCGAGCGGCGTGCTGATCGAAATGCTCTGCTCCGGGGTGCCGGTCATCGTTCCCGCGGGCTGCTGGCTGGCGGACGAGATCGCCGAGGCCAACTTCCGTCACCTGGATGTACTGCGCGCGCGGGCGTCGCCGCTGGGCACGGCGTGCGCCGGCGACTGGCAGCCCCTGCCGCCGGCAGCGGACCAGTCACCGCCCGCGCTGGGTTGCGACGGCGCCATCCCGACCGGTGCGCGTGAACTGCTGCTGTCGCTGTCGCTCGGCAGTCCCGCCGGGTCGGGCCACTACTTCGCCCTGGCCTGCGAGCAGCTCGATGGGCAGGGACAGGTGCTGGCGCGGCAGCTCGACGTCATGGCTGCGCGGCAAGGGGACAAGCCGCTGCGCCTGCTGGTGCACATCAAGGCTGGCGCCCGCGGGCTGCGCCTGCGGCTCGCGCACGCCAACGAGCCGCTGACGGTTCGCATCGAGGCCAGCGAGCTGTGCTTCCTCGATCCGGGGCCGCAGGGCCTGCCGCTGGGCGCCGTCGGGCTCGCGGCCGCAGCGGTGGCGGAGATCCCGCGGCTGTTGCGCGACCTGGTCGCGCGGCACGAACACTATCGCGCGCAGGCGCGGCAGTTCGCGCGGGCCTACGGCGAGTTGCACTCGCCGGATACCGTGGTGGCGCGGCTGACCACGCCGCTGCAGCCAGGCGTCAGCGCTGCGGACGCGGTGGCTGGCTGAAGCTCATCACCGGCGCGCCGTCGTCGGCTTCGTCGCCGGCCTCGGCGCTGCCGCCGGCGGCACTGGCCAGCAGCGAGGTGACGTAGGGATCCCAGCCACCGTCGGTGACGTCGGTTTCGGGGTCGTCGGCGGCCAGGGCCACCTTGGGGGATGCGTGGGGAGGCATGGCTTTTGTTCTTGTTGTGCGGGCACGGTAAATATAGTCCTTCGCGCTCGGGAATCCCATGCGGCCGGTCACGTTCTGACATAACGCAGCAGCACGAAGCGCAGTGCTAGCATGGCCCGACGCTGCAGCCACCACCATCCAGCCATGTCACGCCAGAACATCTACGAGCAGGGCCTCGAGCGGAATCCGGCCAACCATGTGGCGCTGACGCCGCTGTCCTTCATCGCGCGCACGGCGCAGGTCTGGCCCGGGCGCCTGGCCGTGGTGCATGGCGAGCGGCGCTACAGCTGGCGCGAAACCTATGCGCGCTGCCGCCGGCTGGCTTCGGCCCTGGCTGCCCGCGGGGTCGGTCCGGGCGATACCGTGGCCGCCATGCTGGCGAACACGCCGGAAATGATCGAGATGCATTTCGGCGTGCCGATGACCGGCGGGGTGCTCAACGCGCTGAACACGCGGCTCGATGCCGGGGCCATCGCCTTCATGCTTCGCCACGGCGAGGCGCGGGTGCTGGTGACGGACACCGAGTTCGCCCCGGTGGTGCGCCAGGCCCTGGCCAGCCTCGAGCGGCCACCGCTGGTCATCGACGTGCACGACAGCCTGGGCCCCGGCGGCGAGCGGCTCGGCAGCATGGACTACGAGGCCCTGCTCGCCGGCGGCGATGCCGATTTCCGCTGGCGCCACCCGCAGGACGAGTGGGAGGCCATCGCGCTGGGCTACACCTCGGGCACCACCGGCAATCCCAAGGGCGTGGTGACCCACCACCGCGGCGCCTATCTCGCGGCGGTGTCCAATATCGTCGACTGGGGCATGCCGCAGCACGCGGTCTACCTCTGGACCCTGCCGATGTTCCACTGCAACGGCTGGTGCCTGACCTGGGCGGTGGCAGCCATCGGCGGCACCCACGTCTGCCTGCGGCGCGTGGAAGCGGCGGCCATCTTCGATGCCATCCGCCGCCATCGCGTCACCCACTACAGCGCTGCGCCGATCGTCCACAGCCTGCTCATCAACGCACCGGCGGAGCTGAAGGCCGGCATCGACCACCGCGTCTCGGCCATGGTGGCCGCGGCTTCGCCCCCGGCCGCGATGATCGAGGGCATGGACCGCATGGGTTTCGACCTGGTGCACGTCTACGGCCTGACCGAAGTCTACGGCCCGGCGGCAATCTGTGCCCGGCACCCGGAGTGGCAGCAGCTCGACCTCGCGGCGCGCGTCGAGCGCAACGGCCGCCAGGGCGTGCCCTACACGCTGCAGGAAGCCATCGGCGTCATGGACCCCGCCACGCTGACGCCGGTGCCCTGGGACGGGCAGACACTGGGCGAGATCATGTTCCGCGGCAACCTCACCATGAAGGGCTACCTCAAGAACCCGGAGGCGACCGCCGCGGCCTTCGCCGGCGGCTGGTTCCACTCGGGCGACCTGGCGGTGATGCAGCCCGACGGCTACGTGAAGATCCGCGACCGCTCCAAGGACGTCATCATCTCCGGCGGCGAGAACATCAGTTCCCTCGAGGTCGAGGATGCGCTGTGCCGCCATCCGGCCGTGCTTCTGGCCGCCGTGGTGGCCCAGCCGGATCCGCGCTGGGGCGAGACCCCGCGGGCCTATGTGGAGCTGAAGCCCGGCGCCAGCGTGACGGCAGAGGAGCTCATCGGCCATTGCCGCGGGCTGCTGGCGGGCTTCAAGGTGCCGAAGGCCGTGGTCTTTGGCGAGCTGCCGCGCACCGCCACGGGCAAGGTCCAGAAGTTCATCCTGCGTGAGCAGGCCCGCTCGGCGAGCGCCATCGAGTGAGCCGCCGTCGTACCAGGAAAGGGGAATCCGCATGAATACCGCGATCGATGCCGCGGGCGAGGCGCCGCTGCTGCGCACGGCGGCCGAGGGTGTCGTCACACTGACCCTGAACCGGCCACGGCAGTTCAATGCCCTCGGCGGCGAACTGCTCGGGGCGCTGGCGGCCGCGCTGCAGGACATCGCCCGCGACCCGGCCGCGAGGGTGGTGGTCATCGCCGCCGCGGGCCGGGCCTTCTGCGCCGGACATGACCTCAAGGAGATGATGGCCCGGCGCGAGCAGGCCTTCATCAGCGAACTGTTCAGCCGCTGCGGCGCCATCATGCAGGCCATCCAGGCCCTGCCGCAGCCGGTGATCGCCCGCGTCCAGGGCATCGCCACCGCGGCGGGCTGCCAGCTGGTCGCGGCCTGTGACCTGGCGGTGGCCGCCGAGGATGCGCGCTTCGCCACCTCGGGGATCAACCTCGGACTGTTCTGCGCCACGCCGGCCGTGCCGGTATCGCGCAACATCGGCCGCAAGCGCGCCTTCGAGATGCTGTTCACCGGCGAGTTCATCGACGCCGCGACGGCGCTGCAATGGGGCCTGGTGAACCGCGTGGTGCCGGTGGCGCGGCTGGAGGAGGCCACGCTGGCTCTGGCGCGCACGCTGGCGGCGAAGCCGCCGGCGGTGGTGGCGGCCGGCAAGCAGTCCTTCTATTCGCAGCTGGAGCGCCCGCTGGCCGACGCCTATGCCGAGGCCGCGGCCTGCATCACCCGCAACATGCTGGGTCCGGACGCCGCCGAGGGCGTCAGTGCATTCATCGACAAGCGCGCACCGCGCTGGGAGCAGGCATGAAGATCACCATCGTCCCCAACGGCCCGATCCTCATCGATACCGTGGGCGAGTGGAGCTGGGATGGCGAGGGCACGCCGATCCGCAAGAAGGACCGCATCGCCCTGTGCCGCTGCGGTGCGTCCGCCGCCAAGCCGTTCTGCGACGGCAGCCACCGCAGGATCGGCTTCGAGGCGCCGGGCGGGACCTGCGAGCTGGTGCCGCGCGAGGCCTGAAACAGGCTGCTCCCGCACGGCCCGGCCTTGGTGCAGGGCCATGGCGGCCTTAATATGCCGCCATGCGCCTGCTCAAGCACCTGTTCCAGAACAACCAGGCCTGGGCCGAGCGCATCAGCGCGAGGGATCCGGAGTTCTTCCTCAAGCTGTCGCGGCAGCAATCGCCCGAGTACCTGTGGATCGGCTGCTCGGACAGCCGCGTGCCGGCCAACCAGATCGTCGGCCTGCTGCCCGGCGAGGTCTTCGTGCACCGCAACGTCGCCAACGTCGTGGTGCACACCGACCTCAACTGCCTGTCGGTGCTGCAGTTCGCCGTGGATGTGCTGCGGGTGAAGCACGTGATGGTGGTCGGCCACTATGGCTGCGGCGGCGTGGCCTCCGCCCTGCGCAACGACCGCCTCGGCCTCATCGACAACTGGCTGCGCCATGTGCAGGACGTGCGGCTGAAGCACCAGCCGATGCTCGAGGCGCTCGCCAGCGAGGCGCAGCAGGCGGACCGCCTGTGCGAGCTCAACGTCATCGAGCAGGCGGTCAACGTCTGCCAGACCACCGTGGTCCAGGAAGCCTGGGCCCGCGGCCAGACGGTCACCGTTCACGGCTGGATATACAGCCTCACCGACGGCCGCCTGCGTGACCTGAGCACCTGCATCGCCTGCCAGGACGAGCTCGTTCCGGTCTATGCGGAAGCGCTCGGCCGCCTCGGCTGAAGGCCGGTGGCCGAGGCCGGGGAATTCCGCTACGTCGGCTTCTGGGCGCGGGCCTGGGCCTCGCTCGTCGACAGCGTGCTGCTGGCCATGGTCATCGCGCCGGTGCTCTGGGTGGCCTATGGCTGGGGCTACTTCGACGCCTACATCGGTCACTACCGCCAGGTGCTCGGCGGTGACCTGCTGGCAGCGGCGCCGGCCGGGCGCGGCCCCCTCGACCCGCTGATGACCTACGGCTTTCCCGCGATCGCCATCCTCGCCTTCTGGATCTGCCGCGCCGCCACCCCGGGGAAGATGCTCATCGGCGCGCGCATCGTCGATGCCGTGACCGGCGCGCCCCCGACCACGACACAGCTCGTGGGCCGCTACCTCGGCTACTTCGTCTCCACCATCCCGCTCGGCCTGGGCTTGCTGTGGGTGGCATTCGATGCGCGCAAGCAGGGCTGGCACGACAAGCTGGCGGGCACCGTGGTGGTGCGCGCGCGGCGCGGCGGCGGAGCCGCGGGCTAGCCGGCCCGGCCGTTCATGCCCATGCGCCGTATCCGCCTCGTCCCGCCCGTGTACTTCCTGGTCGCGCTCGCGCTGCAGCTGGTGCTCGACCGCTTGCTGCCCGCCGCGGAGCTGCTCCGGCCCGGCTGGCGCTGGCTCGGGTTGTTGCTGCTCGTTCCGGCCTTCCTGCTGGCGGCTCCCGCGGCGCGCGCGCTGGCCCGGCGCCACACCACCCTGCATCCATTCGGTGCGCCCAGCCAGCTCGTCACCGATGGGCCGTACCGCTACACGCGCAATCCCCTGTACCTCGCGCTTGCCTGCATCCTGCTGGGCGTGGCGGTGTGGCTCGGCAGCCTGGCGGCCCTGCTGGTGGTGCCGGCCTTCGCCTGGGCGATCACCGTGGTGTTCATCCGGCACGAGGAGCAGGTGCTCGCGGATACCTTTGGCGAGGCCTTCGCGGCGTACTGCCGCCGCGTGCGACGCTGGATCTGACGGGCGTGAACGCCTGGGGCGCGCTGGCCGATGCCGTCCTGCTGGTGCATGCGGCGTTCGTGGCCTTCGTGGTCATCGGCCAGGTGCTGGTGCTGGCCGGGCTGGCATTCGGCTGGCGCTGGGTGCGCGGTCGGCGCCTGCGCATCGCGCACCTGGCGGCCATCGGCGTGGTGGTGGCCCAGGCCTGGGCAGGCGTGCTCTGCCCGCTGACCGTGCTGGAGAACGCGCTGCGCGCGCGTGCCGGCGAGGGCGGCTATGGCGGCTCCTTCATCGCCCACTGGCTGCACCGGCTGATCTTCTTCGATGCACCGATGTGGGTGTTCACCGTCGCCTATACCGCCTTCGGGCTGCTGGTGGCGGCCACCTGGTACTGGGGCGGGCCGCGCCGCTGAGGCGCGAGGCGGCGCCCCCTGCCCGCCGAATTGCGCTATGGTGCGCGCCATGAAACTGGGCAACGACCCTGGCTCGCGGCTGTTCCTCGGGCCGCTGGAACGCGCGGTGCTCGAGGCGCAGGGCCGCAACCTCGGGGATGCCGCGCCGGCCTGGCTTGCGCAATGCCGGCGCGCCCGGGTGGTCAGCCGCAGCCACAGCGGCGTCGGTTTCGTCACGCGGTTCGAGGTGCCTGCGGATGCGGCGGCCCTCGATGCGGAGCAGGCGCGCCGGGTGCGCGCGGTGCATGCGAGCCATCCGGCCCTGGCGGAGCCGGCCGAGTTCATCGTCCAGCTCAGGGATGGACGGCTGGCCGCGCTGGAGGCGTTCTGTTTCGAAGGCATGTGGCCGGAGGACGACGCCGGCTTCCAAGTCCTGGCGCCGCCGCCGGCATGACGCGCTACGGGAGGTTCAACCTGCTCGCCGTGGCGGGGCTGCCCGCGGCAGCCTGCCTGGCGGCGCTCGGCGTATTCGGGCCGCGCGCCGATACCCTCGCGACCGTGGCCGGCATGAACCTGCTGGTGATGCTGGCCGGTGGCCTGTTCGCGGCATGGCTGCTGCGGGGTGTGCGCGGCACGGACGGCCTGGCTGCCGCCATCGCCCTGTCACCCTCGGTGGTGCCGGCGCTGGCCGGCAGCCTGTGGTACCTCTGGCGCGCGGTGAGCCCGGAGGAGATCGCGCCGGGGCGCGAGTACCTCGCCGGTCCGCAGCTGCTGCTGCTCCTCACCATCGCGCTGGGCGCCCTCGCCTGGTTCGCCGGATGGCTGCTGCGCGTCGCGCGGCGCCACGCCTGACGCGGCGCACCGCCCTCCCGCCGGAAGCGCGCGCATGGCACAGCGACACCCGTCCCTGCGGTACCTGCCATACCGCGAAGCCCGCGGCTTGCCGCACATCGTCGTCGATGGCGCGCCGCAGTCCTCGACGGTGCTCACGCTGTCGCACTGGCCGAACAATGCCACGCCGGATCGCTACCGTCGCGACACCTCCACGGAAACCACGCTGGCCTGGCTGGAGGAGAATGACCCGCGCCGCGTCGCCGGCATTGCCACCAACAGCCACTTCGACGAGGACGGCCTGTTCAGCCTGTTCACGCTGCTGGATCCCGGGCGTGCCTGGCGCTACCGGACGTTGCTGGTCGATGCGGCCCGCACGGGGGACTTCGGCGTGTACCGGACACGCGCGGCCGCGCGCCTGTGCTTCATCATCGAGGGCCACGCCGATCCGCAGCGCTCGCCGCTGCCGCCGGCGACCTTCGCCGGCTCGCCCGCAGCGCGCATCGCCGCCCTGTACCGCGCCCTGCTGCCGCGCCTGCCGGGACTGCTGGCCGATACGGGCAGCTGGCAGCACCTCTGGCAGGACCAGGACCGGCACCTCGATGCCAGCGAGGCGTTGATCGCCTCCGGCCGCGTCAGCATCGAGGAGGAGCCGGAAGCGGATCTCGCCATCGTGCGCATCCCGGAAGGGTTGCCAGCGCGGCCGCTGTGGCGTTACCTGCGGCGCGAGCAGGCGGTGCTGCATCCCTGCGCGATCCACAACCGTACCCGTGCCGGGCGCCTGGTGCGCATCCAGGGCCGGTGCCTGGAGGTGCAGTATCGCTACGAGTCCTGGCTGCAGATCACGTCGCGCCGGCCGGCACTGCGGGTCGATCTCGGCGCGCTCGCCCGCTGGCTGAATCGCCGCGAGCGCCATGGCCGCTGGATCTGGGAAGACAGTCTCGACATCGCACCGCGCCTGTATCTGTCCGGCGGTGTGCCATCATCGCTGCCACCGGGCCTGATCCTGCGCGAACTGCGCCGGCACCTCGCGACGCAGCCGCCGGTCTGGGATCCGTACGACTGGCCGCGACGGGCCGCGACGGGCCGCGACGGCTTGACCCGCGGCGGAGCTGCGCGCATAACGAGGCCATGACCGACCGGCTGCCACCCCGCGGCCCGCTGCCCGCAGGGGCCATGCAATGGGCCTGGCTCGCGGTGTTCTGGGGCGTGCTCGCCTGGTCCGCCATCCGCCCGAAGGACGGTGTTACCTGGATGCTCGAGGTGGCACCCGCGCTGGCGGGGTTCCTGGTGCTGGCCTGGACGCGGCGGAGCTTCCCGCTGACGCCGCTGGCCTACGTGCTGGTGCTGGTGCACTGCCTGATCCTCATGGTCGGCGGTCACTACACCTACGCCGAGGTGCCGCTCGGGGACTGGCTGCGCGAGGCCTTCGGCGAGGCACGCAACAACTACGACAAACTCGGGCACTTCGCCCAGGGCTTCGTCCCGGCGATCCTCGCGCGTGAGCTGATGATCCGGCTGCACATCGTCCGGCTGCCGGCCTGGCGGAACTTCCTCGTGGTCTGCGTCTGCCTGGCGATCAGCGCTTTCTACGAGCTGATCGAGTGGGCCGTCGCCCTCGTCAGCGCCCAGGCGGCCGATGCCTTCCTCGGCACCCAGGGCTATGTCTGGGACACGCAGTCAGACATGGGATTCGCGCTGCTCGGCGCGTTGCTGGCGCTGCTGCTGCTCGGCCGCTGGCACGACCGGCAGATCGCCCGGCTGTCGCGGGACTAGGCCCGCCGGCCGTCGAGTTCCGCGCAGTCCCGGCACTGGGTGGCGGCGGGCCGGACCTTGAGGCGGCCATCGCCTATCGGTTCGCCGCAGCTGACGCAGACGCCGTAGGTTCCGGCATCCAGGCGGCGAATGGCCGCTTCGATTTCCGCGATTTGCTGCACCGCTTCGCTCTCCAGCGCCGAGACCACCGCGACGTTGCCGAGCTGCGCCGCCTGTTCGGCGGAGTCCTGGTCGAGGGGATCGCGCGCGTGCTCGTGGATCGTGGTCACGCGTGTCTGCAGGTCGGCCTTGTGCGCCAGCAGGCGGGCGCGAATCTCCTCGGCTTCCTTCGGCGATCGTTCCATGGTGATCCCCGGGCGGCTTGCCACCGCGTGCTCAGGGCTCCCGGGAGACCAGCAGCGACATGCGCACCAGGTCTGCCAGGGAGCGGGCGTTCATCTTCTCCATGACGCGGGCCCGGTGGATCTCCACCGTCCGCTGGCTGAGGTTCAGGTCCATGGCGATGACCTTGTTGGCCAGGCCGCGGACCACGCAGTCCATCACCTCGCGCTCGCGGGGTGTCAGACTCTGGAAGCGCTCGAGCACGCCGCGCCGGTAGTCCTCGTCGGAGCGGTGCTCGTGGTCCCAGGTCAGGGCCTGGTTGATGCGGTCGAGCAGCTCCTGGTCGCGGAACGGCTTCTGGATGAAGTCGAAGGCGCCGTGGTGCATGGCCTCGACGGCCATGGGCACATCACCGTGGCCGGTGACGAAGATGACCGGTACCGTGCAATGCATGGACTTGAGCTTCTGCTGCAGTTCCATGCCGCTCATGCCCGGCATGCGGATGTCGAGGACGATGCAGCCGGCCATGCCGGGGTCGTAGTCGTCGAGGAAGGCCTGGGCCGAGTCGAACAGGCGGGCCTTCTGGCCCATGGAACGCAACAGCAGGCCCAGCGAGTCCCGCACCGCCTGGTCGTCATCGATGACGAATACTTTTGGCTCCATGATGAGGCTACTTTTCCAATGCTGCCGGCAGCGTGAAGAAGAACGTCGCGCCACCTTCCGGGTTGTTGCTGCAGTCGAGTTTACCGCCATGGGCGGTGATGATGGAACGGCTGATTGCCAGGCCCATACCCATGCCGGTGGGCTTGGTGGTGAAAAATGGCGTGAACAGCCGGTCGCGGGCGCGTTCCGTGACGCCGTGGCCGCGGTCGCTGATCTCCACCCGCACCTCGCCATCCGGGGCCAGCGCGGCCTGCAGGGTCAGCACGCGTTCGGTTTCGGGAATGTCGCCCATGGCGTCCACGCCGTTGCGCAGGAGGTTGAGCACCACCTGCTGGATCTGCACGCCGTCGACGTTGATCATCGGCAGGTCCGGCGCGACGACGATGCGCAGGTCCACGCGGTTGCCGCGCGCATCGAGCTCGGCCAGCGGCCGGATCTCCTCGAGCAGGTCGTCGAACACCACCACCCGCCGCAGCGATTCACGGCTGCGGGTGAAATTGCGCATGCGCTGGATGATCTGCCCGGCGCGATGCGCCTGGCCGCCGATCTCGCGCAGGGCGGCGATGACGTCGGCGCGCGCTTCCGGCCCCTGGTCGAGGAGGCGCTGGCAGGCGGCGGTGTAGGTGGCGATGGCGGAGAGCGGCTGGTTGATCTCGTGGGCGATGGTGGCGGCCATCTCGCCCATGGTGGTGAGGCGGCTGGCGTGGAGCATCTGCTCGCGATGCCGCAGTGCCTCTTCCTCGGCCGCCTTCTGTGCCGTCAGGTCGCGCATCAGCCCGACGAAGCGGCGGCCCTTCGCCGAGTGGGCTTCGCCCACGGACAGCGAGGCCGGGAAGATGCTGCCATCGCTGCGGCGGGCGAGGACCTCACGGCCGAGGCCGATGATGTTGTGCCGGCCCGTGCGCTTGTAGCGCTCCACGAAAGCCTGGTGGGCACGGGCATCCATGGGCGCCATGAGCATGCCGAGCGGCTTGCCCAGTGCCTCGGCGGCCGTGAAGCCGAACATGGTCTCGGCGGCCTGGTTGAAGCGCAGCATGCGGCCGTCGTCGTCGATGACCACGATCGCGTCCACCGCGGCGTCGAGCAATGCATCGAACTCGCTGGCCTCGGCCGGGCTGGCGGGGCTGGGCGCGGCGCCCTGGGTGGGGCGGGATTCGGTCACGTTGCGGGCCCTCCGGTGGCAAGGCGCGAGGCGGGCAGAAGATACACCCGCCCGTCGGCCTGCGGCCAGCGGGGGACGCGAGTTGCGTGGCAGGAGGGAGGAGAACCGGGGACAGGCGCCAATCACTGAATGAATGGACGGGGGAGCAATGGCACCTGCCCCCGGAAACCGTGGCCCGCGCCGACGGCGGGAGCCCTTGATCCGGTGACGAGCCCGGGATGTGTGTTGCCGTGGCCTGTCGTCTAGTGCAATTCCATGAAATCCGCGGCCTGCGCCCGGTAGGTCACGGGGCTCTCGAAGCGCCCGGGTTTCACCACCAGCACGTCACAGGGCAGCTGGTCGAGTACCTGCTCGGCAGTGCTGCCGAGGACGATGTCCTGCAGCCGCGAGCGGGCCACGGCACCCATCACGGCGAGATGCGCACCGAGCTGGCGTACGGTGGCGGGGATGGCCTCGGCGGGCCGGCCACTGCGCAGCTGGGTGCGTGCCGGGTCGATGCCGCGGGCGGTGGCCAGCTCGCGCAGGCGGCCGGCGTGCTCGGCCTGCAGTTCGGCGCCAAGTGCCTCGATCTCCGCGCTGACGCCCGGGCCGCCGGCGGCAGCGAACAGGGCCGAACCGTCGTGGCAGTGCACGGCGTGGGCTTCGCCGCCCAGCCCGGTTGCGAGCGCGGTGGCTTCGGCAAGGATGCGATGGTCGAGGTCCGCCGGCTTGTCGTGCTCGTGGGTCGGATCGACGAAGGCCACCACCCGTGGCGCCTCCTCCCAGGCTGGTCCGCGTACCAGCCACAGCGGCGCCGGGCAGTCGCGGATCAGATGCCAGTCCGTGTTGGTGACCAGCGCCCGGGAGATCGTCGGGTGGTAGCGTGAATCCTTCATGACCAGTTGCGGCTCGCTGCGCAGCGTTTCGCGGATAATTGCCTCATGCAGTGGCCGGTCCCATACCGCGTTCATCGTCACTTCGACCCCGGCAGAGTCCTGCGCGAGCTGTTGCAGGAGCCGCAGGTGCTGGCGCAGCAGTGCGCGGCGCACTTCCTGTGCGTCGGCGCCCCGCGGCATGCGCGAAGGCAGGCCGCCGTGCACGCAGACCAGCAACCGCAGCTCCAGGCCAAGGCGTCGTGCCACGCTGGCGCCGCGCGCCACGGCCGGGTGCTCGGCCGCCGCCGGATCGACGACGACCAGGATCCTTCGCGCCTTGGTCATGCCGTGAACTCCCCTCGCATCCCGTCCGGAGCCCACCCGTTCCGCTCGAGTTCTACGCCGCCCGGCATGCCTGCGGCATACGCTGAACCGCGTACGGGACTGCGGCGAATACGGATTGATCGCAACCACGGTTTCGTGCGTGCGCATGCGGAAGCAGTCGCCCGTGGCTGATGACGGGCCAGGGCTTGCCGGGCTGGTGCTGGCGGCGGGCGCTGCCAGCCGCTTCGGTGGCCCGAAACAACTGGCGGTGGTGGCGGGGCTGGCGCTGGTGGAGCGTGCGGCCTCGCTGGCACTCGCCTGCTGCGACGCCGGTGTCGTGGTGGTGACGGGCGCCCACGCGGCATCGGTCGAACGCGCGGTGGTGCAGCGGCCGGTTCGCGTGGTGCGCAACGATGCCTGGGCTGAGGGGCTGGCCAGCTCCTTGCGCTGCGGCCTCGACGCGTTGCCCGCCGGTGCCGCCGCCTGCCTCGTGCTGCTGTGTGACCAGCCGGGGATAGGCGTCGCGGACCTCGCCCGCCTCGTGGCAGCCTGGCGTTCGGCGCCCGAGCAGCCGGCGGCCGCGCACTACGGCGGCTCACCGGGCGTGCCGGCCATCTTCCCGCGGCGCAGCTGGCCGGCGCTGGCACAGCTGCAGGGTGATCGCGGCGCCGGCGGCCTGCTGGCCGCGACGCCGGGGCTCACCACCGTGCCCATGCCGTCTGCCGCATCCGACATCGATACGCTGGCCGACCTCGAGCGTTGGGGCGGCGGCTGATGTGCGCCCCGCCTTGCCGCTCGCGCGGGCCGGGGTGTACCTTCTCGCGCCACGGCAGGATGCCGCTGTGACGGGACCCGGGACCATGTTGCGCTTGCGTGTGGAGTATTTTGCGGTGCTGCGCGAGCACACCGGGCGCAGCGGCGAGGACGTCCACACCCAGGCCGTCACCGCCCGCGCGCTGTTCAGCGAACTCGATGCGCGCTACGGCTTCCCGCGCCTGCCAAGCCTCAAGCTGGCGATCAACGACGAGTTCCGCGACTGGGACAGCCCGCTTGCCGACGGCGACACCATCGTGTTCATCCCGCCGGTAGCCGGTGGCTAGGCCCGTGGGCGCCGGCTTTTCCTTCTGCCGCGAAGCGCTGGATCCGGTCGCGCTCGGCCGCCTGCTCGGCGATGACAGCTGCGGTGCTCTGGTGACGTTCGAGGGCCGCGTGCGCAACCACAACGAGGGGCGACGGGTCGAGCGCCTCGAATACGAGGGCTATGAAGCGCTGGCGGTGAAGGAGGGCGAGAGGGTCCTGGGCGAAGCGCTCGGGCGATTCGCCATCCGGCAGGCACGCTGCGTGCATCGGCTGGGGCCGCTGGCGCTGGGGGATGTGGCGGTGTGGGTGGGCGTCAGCGCCCACCACCGCGGCGACGCCTTCGCGGCCTGCCGCTACATCATCGACGAGGTGAAGGACCGGGTGCCGATCTGGAAGAAGGAATTCTATGCGGACGGCGATTCGGGCTGGATCAACTGCGAGGTACGCTGACGCGGCTCAGCGGCGTCGCTCGCGTTCGATCAGCTCGTTGGCCACGGCCAGCATGTCCTCGAGGTTCTTGATGCCCGGCGCGTCCGTGCTGTACTTGCCGTCGACGATCAGCAGCGGCACGCTGCGCACCTGGTAGCGCTCGGTCAGTTCCTTGGCGCGCTTCAGCTGGCTCTCGACCGCGAACGAACGGAAGGTGTTGCGGAATTCCTCGGCGCTGACGCCGAACCTGGCGAAGAAGGCCTGGATCTCGTCCTCGGTGGTCAGCATGTGCTTTTCGACGTGCATCTCGCGAAAGATGGCCGAGTGCATCTCGTCGATCTTCCCCAGCGCCAGTGCGGTGTAGTACAGCCGCGCGTGGATCTGGTGGGTCGGATTCCACATGACCGGGAGCCGCACGAAGCTGACGTCGGCCGGCAGCTTCTTCACCCACTCCTGCAGCAGCGGATCGAACTGGTAGCAGTGCGGGCAGCCGTACCAGAAGGCCTCGGTGACTTCGATCTTTCCCGGCGCCCCCGTGGTGCCCTGGGCTGTCGTCAGCACCTTGAAATCAGTGCCTTCCTTGAAACGCCAGTTCGGCTCGCCCGCCGGGGGCGCGGCACTCGCGAGCTTCAGCTGTTCGCCGCCGGTGTCGGTGGCAGCCGATTCCTGGACGCTGGCCGGAGCGGAGCTCGCGGCAGGCCTGGCCTCCTCGGCCGCGGGAGCAGGGGCCGCAGGGGCCTGCTGATCGGCGGCTGGCGCCGGTGCCGGCGGCGCCGATGTGCCGTTGCTCGATGGTGAACCGCAGGCGGCCAGCAGGCCGACGACGAGGGCCAGTGCGGCGTGGCGGAAACGGGACGGGACCAGGCGGGTAGCGTTGGGCATGATTCGGCTTCTCCTGGGCGGCAATACCGGCTTCAGCGCAGTCCCTGCACGTAGGATGCGACGGCGTCGATCTCGGCGTCGGTGAGCTGCGCGGCGGTGTTGCGCATCATCTGGTTCAGGTCGGAGCTGCGCTGGCCAGCACGATAGGCGCGCAGCTGTGCGGCCACATAGGGCGCGTGCTGGCCGGCGATGGCCGGATAACCGGCCGGGGCGTTGCCGGAGCCGTCGGGCCCGTGGCAGGACAGGCAGGCGGCGACGCTGGTGTCCTTGTTGCCGCCACGGTAGAGGCGTTCGCCGGCCGTGGCGTCCTGCGGGTTCGCCGTCCCCGGGCGCGGCGCCCTGGAGGCGAAGTAGGCGGCCAGGTCCTCGATGTCCTGGTCGCTGAGCGCGGCGGCCTGGGCAGTCATGAGCACATTGCTGCGCTCGCCGCTCTTGAAGGCATGGAGCGTGCGCGCGATGTAGGCGGGATTCTGCCCGGCGAGACTCGGCCACTCCGGATTCACGCTGTTGCCATCGACGCCGTGGCAGGCCGCGCAGACCACGGCCTTCGACTGCCCCGCTTCGGCGGAGCCCGCCGCAACAGCCGGATCGACGCCGAGCAGGACGCCAGCCAGCAGGATCCAGGCGCCGACGGCGGCTGGCGTGGAAACGATACGGCCCATCGGTGTCATGCGGTCGTCTGCCATGGTGGTGGGAAAACAGGGCGCCGCGAAGCCCGTGCTACACTCGGCGCGGCGCCGCATTCTACACCAATGCCCCCTGCGCGCAGGCGCCGCGGGCGGGCTCCGGCACCGAGCGTTTCGCAGCGAATCCACCCTCAGCCATCCGCGAGTATCCATGGCCGGCTATCCGGAAGCCCGGTTCCTCAGCAGCGCGCACCGGCCCGACCAGTTCCTGCCCGACGAGGGCGCGGAGGTGGCCTTCGCCGGCCGGTCCAACTCGGGAAAGTCCAGTGCCATCAATGCCATCACCAACCGGCGCCAGCTGGCTCGCACCAGCCGCACGCCGGGGCGCACGCAGCTGGTGAATTTCTTCCATCTCGAGCCAGGCGCCCGTGCCGTCGACCTCCCCGGCTATGGCTTCGCGAAGGTGACCGAGGCCACGCAGGCCCACTGGCGACAGCTGCTGGAGACCTACTTCCGTTCGCGGGCGTCCCTGCGGGGGCTGTTCCTGGCTGTTGACAGCCGCCGCGGGCTGGGTCCGCTGGACCTGCAGATGCTCGAGTGGTGTGCCTCGCTCGGGCGCCCCGTGCACGTGCTGCTGACCAAGGCGGACAAGCTGGGCAGGGCCGAGGCGACCGCGACATTACGTTCGGCCACGGCGGCGGCCGGACCCGGGGTCACGATGCAGCTGTTCTCGGCCGCCACCGGCGACGGCGTCGATGCCGCGCGGGCACGGTTGCGCGAGATGCTGCTTGGATAGCCTGAGGAGGCCCGGAAGAAAAAAATTGCCCCGGTCGCGGAGTACAGGGGGAGCGACCGGGGCAAATATTCCGGCCGGTTTGGGGGGACCGGCCGACAAAGCCCGCCCAGGGAGGAAGAGGCGGGGGCGTTCTTTCGACGCCCGGTGGTTAGAGGCGGGTGCGGGCACAAAGTTCCTCCGCCACCCTGGCTGATGGTTCAGTGCGCCTGGTCCCAGTTGGCACCCGTGCCGACGTCCACCTTGAGCGGTACCCGCAGCTGCGCCGCAGCTGACATGAGCCGTGGCAAACCGTCCATGACCTGAGGCCGCGCCTGTTCGTGGACCTCGAGTACCAGTTCGTCGTGGACCTGCATGGTCAGGCGGGCGGCGATGCGCTCGCCGGCCAGCCACGCGTCCACGGCCAGCATGGCCTTCTTGATGATGTCGGCCGCACTGCCCTGCATGGGCGCATTGATGGCGCTGCGCTCGGCGTACTGCCGGCGCGCCGCCTGCCGTGCATGGATGTCCTGGAGATACAGCCGGCGGCCGAAGACCGTCTCGACGTAGCCTCGATCGCGCGCTTCCTGGCGGGTGCGGTCCATGTAGGCCTTCACTCCGGGGTAACGCTCGAAATAGCGGTCCACGTAATCCTGTGCCTGGTCCCGGCCGATGCCAAGCTGCCGGGCGAGGCCGAAGGCGGACATGCCGTAGATGAGCCCGAAGTTGATAGCCTTGGCGGAGCGGCGCTGGTCGCTGGTCACGGCATCACTGGCCACCCCGAAGACTTCGGCGGCGGTGGCACGATGGATGTCGGCGTCCGCCGCGAAGGCGGCCAGCAGCCCCTCGTCGCCCGAGAGGTGCGCCATGATGCGCAGTTCGATCTGCGAGTAGTCCGCCGCGACCAGCACATGGCCAGGCGGGGCGATGAAGGCCTGGCGGATGCGGCGTCCGGCCTCGGTCCGGATCGGGATGTTCTGCAGGTTCGGATCCGAGGACGAGAGCCGGCCAGTGGCCGCCACGGCCTGGTGGTAGGAGGTGTGGATGCGCCCCGTCCTCGGCGAGACCTGTGCCGGCAGCTTGTCGGTGTAGGTCGACTTGAGCTTGGCCAGGCCGCGATAGTCGAGGATCAGCCGGGGCAGGGGATAGTCGGCCGCCAGTTCCTCCAGGACGTCCTCGGCGGTAGAGGGCTGGCCGGTGGGTGTCTTGCGCAGCACGGGGAGCTGCTGCTGTTCGAACAGGATCTCGAGCAGCTGCTTCGGCGAGCTGAGGTTGAACGGCCGGCCGGCAGCCGCGTGGGCCTGCTTCTCGATCTCGGCCATGCCGACGGCGAACTCGTGGCTCATGGCCCGCAGCTGCTTCGCATCCACCAGTACGCCAGCTTCTTCCATGCGCTGGAGCACCGGGACCAGCGGCTGCTCGATGTCGCGGTACACGGCGGCCAGCGCCGATTCGGCCTGCAGCTGCGGCCAGAGAACCTGGTGGAGTTGCAGGGTGACGTCGGCGTCCTCCGCGGCATAGGCCGTGGCGGTGTCGACAGCGACGTCTTCGAAACCGATCTGGCCGGCGCCTTTTCCGGCGACGTCCTCGTAGCGGATGGTGTCGCGGCCCAGGTAGTGCCGGGCGGCAGAGTCCATGTCGTGGCGGATGGCCGTGCTGTTGAGGACGTAGGACTCGAGCATGGTGTCGAAGGCCATGCCGCCCAGCCGGATGCCGTGGTTGGCGAGGACATGGGCATCGTACTTCAGGTGATGGCCAACCTTGGCGTGCCTGGGCGATTCCAGCCAGCCCCGGAGCTGGTCCAGGACCTCCTGGCGTGACAGCTGCTCCGGTGCGCCGGGGCAGCGATGCGCCACCGGTACATAGGCCGCCGTGCCGGCCGTGGTGCAGAGCGACAGGCCGACGAGTTCCGCCTGCATGTAATCGAGGCTGGTGGTTTCGGTGTCGAGGGCGGTGAGCTCGGCGGTTTCGATGCGCTCCAGCCAGACGGCAAGCTGCTCCCGCGTCAGCACGGTTTCGTAGTGGTTCGTCACCGTGCGGGCGGGAGGTCCCGCAGGGTTGGCCTGCGCCGGCGGCGGCTGCGCGTCGAGCTGCTTCAGCAGGCTGCGCAGTTCCAGGCGTTCATACAGGGCGTGGAGGGCAGTGGTATCCGCCTCGCGGGGCGTGAGATCCTGCGGCTCCAGGCCGAGGTCCAGCGCGCAGTCGATGGTGGCCAGCTGCTTCGACAGCTCCAGGGTGGCCAGGTGGTCGCGCAGGCTTTCGCCCACCTTGCCTGCTATCTGGCCGGCATGTGCCCGGATGTTGTCGAGGGAGCCGTACTCCTTCAGCCACCGCGCGGCGGTCTTGGGGCCGACCTTCGGCACGCCCGGGATATTGTCCGAGCTGTCCCCGACCAGCGCGAGGTAGTCGATGATCTGCTCCGGGGTGACGTCGAACCGGGCGATGACGCCATCGCGGTCATAGGTTTTCCCCGCCATGGTGTCGACCACGGTGATGCGCGGGCCCACCAGCTGCGCCATGTCCTTGTCGCCGGAGGAGATCAGCGTGTCGATGCCCTGGGCCGCCGCGCGCCGCGCCAGCGTGCCGATGACGTCGTCGGCTTCCACGCCCTCGATGCGCAGCAGCGGCAGGCCGCTGGCCTGCACCGCCTCGATCAGGGGCGCCACCTGGGCACGCAGCTCATCGGGCATGGGTGGCCGGTGCGCCTTGTAGTCGGCGAACAGCTCATCGCGGAATGTACGGCCCGGCGCATCGAGCACTACGGCGACAAGCTGCGGGGCTTCATCGCGCAGCAGGCGATGCAGCATGTTGAGCACGCCCAGTACCGCGCCTGTCGGCTCGCCCCGGCTCGAACTGAGCGGCGGCAGCGCGTGGAAGGCGCGATATAGATAAGAAGAGCCGTCCACCAGGACGAGACGCGGGGCCGGGGGCATGCATGGATTATAGGGTTGCCTGCCCGGCCTGCGCCGGGCAGGCCGCTGCCGGAAGCCTGCGCAAGATGCGCCACGCGCCCGCGTCCGGCCGTGGTCCGGGGCCCGTAGCCGGCCCAGAAATGGCGCGAGCATTTGACGATAACTGCCGCCCGGGCATGGCAGCAGGCAGGAGGCGCAGGCCGGGAGCGGCTGTGCGGCCTCTCGTGAGGCTGGTCCCGGGAGGACATTATGGTAGGCTGCGCCGGAATCTTGGCGCGGCCGCTTACGGGTTAGTGGCTGCGCCGTGATGTTGTTGGGGGTTTTTGGCGCGGAGGTCATACGCCAGGCCCGGCGTTGTCGGCAGTTTTCATCGAAACCAAAACGCCGCTGGGTGAGGTGCGTCACATTTCCGGCAAGGCAGCTCAGGCAAACTGCCGCCGCTATCTGAATCAGGGCAAACCCGTCGAAAGGCGGGGACGCAAAGCTTCCGGTCTGTAGAGCTGATGCTCCATGACAGCGGGGCCGCCAGATAACCAGGGCTGCCACTTTCGTGTGGCCTGGATTCTGCGTGCTACCCCCCTCGAATGAGACCGGAGGCCCGGCAAGGGATGCTGCCGGCCCTTTGATTGTCGTCGCGACAGGGAAAGTTGGAGTAGCAAATGCAGAAGCGGAAGTCCTGGAACCTCTCGGCGGCGCTGCCGCTGCTCGCCGGCCTCCTCTCCAGCGCCACGGCCCTTGCGGGCCCGCTGGATACGCTGCAGCCTGGCCAGTGGTACGAGTTTCCCAACTCCCATCTGCGCGACCTCAAGCCGAATCCGATGCCGGAAGGCGAGCAGTCCGCCGTCCTCAGCTACAGCGGCGGCACCTTCGACACCAAGCGCAACCGCCTCATCGTGTGGGGTGGTGGCCATGCTGCCTACGCAGGCAACGAGATCTACGCCTTCTCGGTCGGCACCGGCCAGTGGGCGCGACTGACCAACCCCTCCTCCGACCCGGTCTCGGTCCACAGCTACGACCAGCTCGAGTACCTGCCCAACCAGGACACCTTCTTCGCCCCGGGCGGCGCGCAGTGGGGGTCGGGTTCGGCGATCCGCAGCACCTGGCTGTTCAACTTTGCCTCCGGTACCTGGAGCGACGCCGGCCCGATGCCGGAGAGCGTCTACAACTTCTGGTACTACAACATGACCACCGACTATGACCCGGCCTCCGGCAAGGTCATCGTCATCGGCGCCCACAACTCCGGCACATTCAATCCCGCCACCAAGGCCTGGAACCTGACCGGTGACGGCCATGACGCCCTGGGCATGACCGGCGCCCTCGATACCAAGCGCCGCCGCTTCGTCGATGTCGGCCGCGGCAAGGCCTATTCGTATTCCGTGGCTGCGGACGGCTCGCCCGGGGCGCGCACGGCGCTGGCCACCAGTGGCCCGAAGACCATCGTCGACTGTGATGCGCCGGGCTTCGTCTACGATCCGGTCAGCGACCGGTTCGTCGGCTGGTGCAGCGGCAGCAGCGTCTACACGCTGAACCTCGACACGCTGGCCTGGACCCAGCACTCGGCGACCAACAGCGTGAATCCCGGTACACCCTACGTGGAAGGCACCTTCGGCCGCTTCGAATACATGCCGGCCTACAACGCCTTCATCGTCGTCAACAGCGTCTACGAGAATGTCTACGCCTACAAGCTGAGCAGTGGCGGCGGCACCGCCCCGGCGACCCCCACGGTCAGCATCAGCGCCAGCCCGGCGACCATCACCAGCGGCAGCTCCGCCACGCTGACCTGGAGTGCCAGCAACGTCAGCTCCTGCACGGCCTCGGGCGCCTGGAGCGGCAGCCGCGCAACCAGCGGCACGCTCGCCGTCAGCCCGACGGCGACGGCGACGTACACGCTCAACTGCACCGGCAGCAACGGCTCGGCGGCGAACTCGGCCGCGGTGACGGTACAGGCTGCGGGTGGTGGCTCCACCGGCGGCGGTTCGACGGGCGGTGGTTCCACGGGTGGTGGCTCCACCGGTGGTGGTTCGACGGGCGGCAGCTCCACATCCGCCGATACCAACTTCGCTGCCCGTGCCAACGGGGCCGGCGTCGTGCGCGCCGTCGGCTTCGATTCGCAGGCGGAGTGGCTGAAGTACAACGCCGACACCAGCGGCTGCAATCCGAGCTATGCCCCGGGATGCCGCGAGAATGCCTGGGATTCGGCCGTCAAGGCCTCGGGTGCCGGCTCGCTGCGCTTCGACATCCGCTCGCAGACCGGCGAGGGCGATGCCGGAAACATTGCCATCAACTTCAGCGACGACAACTCCGTGCAGTTCGGCGCCAACGAGGAGTTCTGGGTCCAGTGGCGGCAGCGCTTCGACAGCTACATGATCGACCACGACTACCGCGAGACCTCGGGCAACGGCGCCTGGAAGCAGATCATCCTCGCGCAGGGTGATCGCACACTGGCCAACGGCTCGATCCTCAAGGGCTACTCCTGCAGCGAGGCAGAGATCGTCGTCGGCAACCTCGGTGGAGCCGGCTTCCCCGGCGGCTACATGGAATGCGGCCGCTACATGAACTTCGACGAGTTCGTGCCCGGCGACAAGTACACCAAGCAGAACATGCGGGTGAATTCCTCGGGCCAGAAGAACTGCATCTATTTCCCGCGCGGTGCCGACACCTCCGGCTGCCTGTTCTACTACCCGAACGAGTGGATGACCTTCATGGTCCACATGACGCTCGGGCCTGTTGGACGGGCCGTGAGCAGCGTCAGCAAGGTGTCCCAGCCCGGTTTCGTCAACAGCACCTACGAGCTCTACGTCGCCCGCCAGGGCGGGGCGTTCGAGCTGGCACACCGCCACGAAGGCATCGTGATCCCGCGTGGCCAGTACTGGGACTCGGCAACGGGCCAGAACCCCGACAACGCGGATGATCGCGGCTATGTCAGCGGCTGGTCGGGCCACGATGGCCACCCGGATGCCAAGTACGGCAAGATCTGGCTGACACCCTTCTACACCGGCAAGGACGGCAGCGAAGTCACGCAGAACGCCTCGACCTGGTACGACGAGGTCATCGTCTCGCGCCAGGCCATCGCGGCTCCTGGCGGCAGCACGCCACCGGTGACGCCGACGCCGACGGTGAGCCTGTCCGCCTCGGCCAGCTCCGTGGTCTCGGGCAGTTCGCCGACGCTCACCTGGTCATCCAGCAACGCCAGCTCCTGCACTGCCTCCGGCGGCTGGACAGGATCGAAGGCTACCAGTGGCCAGCAGGCCGTCGGGCCGCTGACCGCCACCACGACCTTCACGCTGGCCTGCGGCTCGGCGACGAAGTCGGTGACCGTGACCGTCACCTCCGGTGGCGGTACCGGCGGCGGTTCCGGTGGTGGCTCCAGCGGCGGTGGCAGCGGTGGCGGGTCGACCACGACCTACCAGATGCTGCTCGATGTCGCCGGCAGCGCCAGCGGCCAGGTGCTGGGCGGCCAGTCGCTGGCGGGTGTGGCGCGCGTCTACGTCATGCCGGAGACCAGCGTCACCACCGTCGACTACTACATCGATGGCGTCTTCAAGCACACGGAATATTTCGCGCCGTTCGAACTCGGCGGCGAGACCTTCGACTTCGCGACCCTCGGCGCCGGCAGCCACTCGGTGCGTGCGCTGGTGAAGACCGCGGGAGGCCAGCAGGCCGACCTCACTGCCACCATCACCGTGCCCGGTGCCGGCGGCGGCACCGGCGGCGGATCGGGTGGCGGTTCCTCCGGTGGCAGCGGCAACCAGGCACCGGCGGTGCCGCAGATCGCGCTGGCGAACAACAGCGTGGTGCAGCTGGGCGATACCGTCCTCGACATCAGCACGGCCTACTCCGATCCCGACGGCGATGCGCTGCTGAGCTCGGAGTGGCAGATCGCCAAGGACAACGGCTTCAGCAATCTCGTGCTGAAGCGCTCCGTGGCCGGACCGACTGCCACGGCCCTGCGGCTGGCACCCGGCGTGCTCGAGCCGCTGCACACCTACTGGATCCGTACCCGCCAGACCGACATCCGCGGGGCGCAGTCCGCCTGGTCACCGGTGGTGACCGTCACGACCCAGACCGCCATGACGCATCCCTCGCAGGCGGATGGCGACGTCAACGGCAACGGCGTCACGGATTCTTCCGAGGGCATCTGCGACCTGCTCGACGCCCAAAGCAACAACCTCGTGGGTATCCAGGCCAATGCGGGCACCACCGAGTGCCTGCGCGCCGTCAGCCCCAGCGAGCTGCCGGCGATTCCGACCGGCACCAGCATGCCCTACGGCCTGTTCGCCTTCCGCATCGCCGGGCTGCGCGTGGATGCCATGAATCCCGCGCGGGTGACGCTGCAGGTTCATCTGCCGCAGGCGCCGGCCGGTGCCGTGAAGTGGTACAAGTATGATGCCGCCAACGGCAGCCTGTTCGAACTTGCGGGCAGCGTGAGGATGAACGGCAACGTTGCTTCCGTCGATCTGGTCGACGGTGGCATCGGTGATTTCGACGGCATCGTCAACGGCGTCATCGTCGATCCGAGCGGTCCGCTGGTCATCCCGTCGGCCCCTGGCAGCAGCGGCGGTGGCAGCGGCGGCGGCACCACGGGTGGTGGAACCCAGGGCAGCAGCAGTGGTGGCGGCAGCATCGGCCTGTTCCTGCCGATGCTCATGGCCGGCGCCGGCCTCTGGCGCAGGCGCCAGCGGCAAGCAGCCTAGCGGCAAGGCATGCACGAGGACCCGCCACCCGATACCAGGTGGCGGGTCCTTTGTTTTCCAGGCCGGCCATCGCGTGCAGCCGCGGTGCGGTTCAGTCCAGCGGCTTCTCCAGCACGGCGAACTCCAGCGGCATGCGCGGGATGCCGAAGCTCTCATCGGCAAAACCGAAGGCACGGGTTTCACCGGTGGGCCGGAAACCCAGGCGGGCATACCAGGCGATGAGCTCATGGCGCACGGAGATCACCGTCATGACCAGGCTGCGCAGGCCGAGCGCGCGAGCGTGGTGCCCGGCGGCGTCCATGAGGCGTGAGCCGATGCCCTGACCCTGCGCCTCCGGGCTCACGGTCAGCATGCCGACATAAAGCCGGTTGCCATCCGGGCGCAGTTCCACGCAGCCCACCATGCGACCCGCGGCTTGCACGACCAGCACCGTGCAGTCGCTTGCGCAGAGCAGCTCACGAACCGTGTCGAGGCTGATGCGGGTGCCATCCAGCAGATCGGATTCCGTGGTCCAGCCCTGCCGCCCCGAGTCGCCACGGTAAGCCGAGTTGACCAGCGCCGTGATCGAAGCGGCGTCGTCGGCACGCGCGGCCCGCAACAGGATGTCCATCGCTCCGAGTCCGCGCCCCGTGCAGGCTTACTGCACGGGTGGCGCCTGGTCCTCGTCCTGGTGCTGTGAGGGAGCAGCCTGCGGATCTGCCGGAACGGCCGGTGCCGCGGGGGGTGACGCCTGCTCCCGGGGTGGCGGCAGGTAGAGGTCGCCCTTCAGCCCGCAGGCGGCGAGGCAGCCGCAGAGGCCGAGAGTCGCCAATGCCAGGAATGCCTTGTTCATCGGCGGATTATACGGTGCGCGGGCCAGGGCCCGGGCCCTGGTCCGGACCGGGCAGGGTCAGGCTCCGCCGGACTTCTTCAGCTCCGCCGCCACGCGCTGGTACGCATCACGGAAGCTCAGGCCTTCCTCCAGCACCAGGCGATTGGCGCGGCCGGCCGCGTAGATCCCGGCGTCCAGGTGGATGTTCTCCGGACGGAAGGCCACGCCATCCAGCAGCGGCTTCATCACGGCACAACTCTCGGCGGTGACGTCGATGGCACGAAACAGCGGGCCCTTCATGCGCTGCAGATCGCGCTGGTAGCCCGAAGGCAGCTTCGCCGGCAGCGCCAGCACCTCCAGCAGCGAGCCCTGCAGGGTGGCCGTGGCGCCCCGCACCAGCTCCAGCACGTCGGGATTGCGCTTCTGCGGCATGATCGACGAGCCGGTGGTCATGCCGGAAGGCAGTGTCACGAAGGCGAACTCCTGCGTGTAGAAGAGCAGCAGGTCGGCGGCGAGGCGGCCGAGGTCCTGCATCAGCAGGCAGAGCTCGAACACCAGCATGGCCTCGCCCTTGCCGCGCGAGATCTGCACCGCCGTCACCGGTTCCTGCACGCTGTCGAACCCGAGGTGCTTGCGCGTTGCCTCCCGGTCTATGGGCAGTCCAGGCACGCCGTAGCCTGCCGCACTGCCGAGCGGGCTCTTCGCCAGGCGCCGGCGGGTGCCGGCGATGCCCGCCGCGTCGTCGCGGATCTCGGCGGCGAAACCCTCGGCCCAGAGGGGTACGGAACTCGGCATCGCCTGCTGCATGTGGGTGTAGCCGGGCAGCGCGGTTTCCGCCTCGCGCTGGCCCAGGGCCGCCAGCGCCCCGGCCACTTCCAGTGCGCCGCGCTCGAGGCCGGCGGCGGCGTCGAGCAGGTAGAGCCGCAGGGCGGTCAGCAGCTGGTCGTTGCGCGAACGGCCGAGGTGCACGCGCTTGCCGGCCTCGCCGATCTTCGCGGTGAGGCGGCGTTCCAGGGCCGTGTGCACATCCTCGTCATCGAGGCCGATGTGCCAGTCACCGGCGGCATGCTCTGCCGCCAGCGCCTGGAGGCCGGCGCAGATGGCGTCGTAGTCGGCGTCCTGCAGCAGCTTCTGCCGGTGCAGCATGGTGGCGTGGGCGATGGAACCGCGCACGTCGTACGGCACCAGCCGCTCGTCCAGGCTGTGGTCCTCGCCTGCCGTGTAGCGGAGCACTCGGGCGTCCAGCGCCTCGCCCTTGTCCCAAAGCCTGCTCATGGTGCACTCCTGTGCGCGCGACCCGGCGGTGCCGCTACGCGTTCTTTTCTTCCTTGGACAGCGTGTTGATGTTCTCCACCACCAGCGTGCCGGTCCCCTCGTTGGTGAAGACCTCCAGCAGCAGGCTGTCCGGCACCTTGTAGGAGATCACGTGTACGCGCGAGACGCCGCCGCGGATCGCGGCGGCGATGGCCCGCGCCTTGGGCAGCATGCCGTCGGCCAGCGAGCCGGCCTTTTCCAGGCGCTCGAGGCCGGCCAGGTCCAGGTAGGAGACCAGCGAGGAGGGGTTGGCCCGGTCTTCGAGGATGCCCGGTGCTCCGGTGGCCAGCACCAGCTTGGCGGCACCGAGGGAGGAGGCCAGGGCCGCCGCCACGGTATCCGCATTGATGTTGAGCAGCGTGCCGTCGTCATCCGCGGAAAGCGGACTGACCACCGGCAGCAGGCCGTTCTCGAGCTGGGTGCGCAGTACGGTCGGGTCGACGCTTTCGATGTCACCCACGAAGCCGTAATCCACCGGCGCAGCCTGCCCGGCCACCCGGGCGGGGGGACGCTTGTGCGCGCGGATCAGGCCGGCATCCACGCCGCTGACGCCGATGGCCGGCAGGTCGAGCTGCCGGCAGGCGGCGACGATCTGCGTGTTGATCTGGCCATTGAGCACCATGGTGGCCACCCCGAGCGTGCGCTCGTCGGTGACGCGGCGGCCCTCGACCATGCGGGTCTCGATGCCCAGCGATTCGGCGAGCTGGGTGTTCTGCGGCCCGCCACCATGCACCAGCACGGTGCGGATGCCGACCTGGTGGAGGATGGCCAGCTGCTCGATGAGCGCGCGGGTGCTCTTCGCATCGGCGAACACCTCGCCGCCTGCCTTGATGACGAAGGTCTTGCGCCGGTAAAGGCGCACGTACGGCGCGGCGTGGCGCAGCGCTGCTACGACGATATCGCGGTTCTGCGGATTCTGCGGCATGGTCAGGCTCCCGGTCCCATCATCTGGTACAGCACGGCCATCTGGCCCCACATGCGGTTCTGCGCCTCGTGGATCACCACGCTGCGCGGGCCGTCGAGGACCCGGTCGGTCACCGCCACGCCGCGGCGTACCGGCAGGCAGTGCATGAAGCGGCAATCCGGCCTTGCGGTGGCGAACCAGGGGTCGTCGACACGCCAGTCCTGCAGTTCCTCGCGCAGCCTGGCGTCGGCCACCCGGTCGCCGTAGTGGCGGGTCGAGGACCACTCCTTGGCATAGATGACATGCGCGCCTTCCAGGGCTTCCTTGCGGTCGCCGGTCTCGCGCACCGAACCACCCGACAGGGCGGCGGCCTTGCGGGCCTTGTCCATGACGGCCGGTGGCAGCTCGAAACCTTCGGGCCGGACCACGGTGACGTCCATGCCACGCATGGCAGCCATGTGCAGCGTCGCCGATGGCACGGCCAGGGGCAGTGCCTTGGGATGCCAGGCCCAGGAGAGGACGAACTTGCCGCCCTTGCGCGGCACCTCCAGCTCGTCGAGCGTCTTCCAGTCCGCCAGGCTCTGGCAGGGATGCTGGATGGCGGACTCCATGTTGATCAGCGGCTTGCTGACCAGCGCCCGCATGGCGGCGTACTCCTTGTCCGCGAGGTCATCCTCGAGCCGGGTCCTGCCGGCAAAGGCACGGATGCCCACGGCATCGCTGTAGGAGGAAATGACCGGGATCGCTTCGCGCATGTGCTCGGCCGCCGCGCCATCCATGACGATCCCCGAGCGGGTCTCCAGGCCATGGATCGACATCTCCGGCGAGATGACGAAGGCGCCGCCCCCGAGGCGGACCATCGCCGCCTGGAAGGACGACAGCGTGCGCAGCGACGGCGACAGGAACAGCAGCCCCAGCACCTTGCCGGCCAGCGCCCGGGGTTCCGGATGCTGCTGCAGGCGTGTCGCCAGTTTCAGCAGTGCCTCGACTTCCTGGATCTGGAAGTCGGCGAGATCGTTGAATTCCTTCAATGGCATCTTCGGCCCCTTGGTGGTTGATGCAGTCAGCCCGGGCCGATATCGGCCAGGGCGTTGAGAAGAGCGTGCACGTGCGTGCGCTCGAGCGTCAGCGGTGGCAGCAGTCGCATCACCAGCGGATCGGCACTGGTGCCAACCAGGATGTCGCGCCGGAGCAGTTCCTCCAGCAGCTGCTTCGCGGGCCGCCGGCAGCGCAGTCCCAGCAGGAAGCCCTTGCCCTGCACGGCCTCCACGGGGCCGAGCGGCATGGCGTCGATGATCTCGCGCGACAGCGCCTGCACATTGTCGATGAGCCGGTCGCGCCGGATGACCTCGATCACCGTCGACATCAGGGCACTGGCCAGCGGGCCACCGCCGAAGGTGGTGCCGAGGTCACCGTGCCGCAGATTGGCTGCCACGGCGCGCGTCATCATGAGCGCGCTGCAGGGGAAGCCAGCGCCCAGGGCCTTGGCGACCGTGAGCATGTCGGGCTGGACGCCGGCGAGTTCGATGGCGAAGGGCGCACCGCAGCGACCCATGCCGGTCTGGATCTCGTCGGCGATGAGCAGCGCACCGTGGCGCCGGCAGGCGTCGGCGATGCTGCGCAGGAAGCCGGCGTCCAGGTCGAAGGCGCCGGCCTGGCCCTGCACCGGCTCGACGATCACCGCGGCGACGCTGTCGTCCACCATCGCCGCCACCGCCGCGGCGTCGTTGCGGGGGATGAAGCCGACGTCGAACGGCGTGCGCGGGAAGCCGTACCACTTGCCCACCGCCGACCAGGTGACGGCAGCCGCGGCCGCGGTGCGTCCGTGGAAGCCGTGCTCGATGGCGAGGATGCGGCCGCGCCCGGTGACGCGGCAGGCCAGGCGCAGGGCATTCTCGTTGGCTTCCGCACCGCTGTTGACGAAGAACACCAGCTCGAGCCCGGCTGGTGCGAAGTCCACCAGCCGGCGTGCGGCTTCCTCCCGTACCTCCAGCGCCACGGCATTGCTCTGGAAGAACAGCCGGCGCGCCTGGGTCTCGATGGTGCGCACGATATCGGGATGGCCGTAGCCGAGGCCGGCCACGGCATGGCCACCGTAGAAGTCGATGATGCGACGTTCGCCCGCCATGAGGTACACGCCCTGCGCCGACTCGGGCCGGAAGGGCAGGTACGGGTAGACGTCGAGCAGGTGGCTGGTGGTGCTCATGCCCAGGCCATCCCCGGCGCGACGAGGCCGGCGGTCTCGGCGAAGCCGAGCTGGCGATTGGCCCACTGGATGGCACCACCGGCAGCACCCTTGACGAGGTTGTCCTCGACCACCATGACGGCGACGCTGCCGGCATCCACGGTCACGCCGATCTGGCAGTGGTTGCTGCCGACGATGTCCTTGAGCCGCGGCATGCCATCGACCACGGTGACGAATGGCGCCCCCGCGTAGAAATCCCGCAGCTGTGTGCGCAACGCATCGGCGCCGGGGCTGCCCTTGAGCCGGGCCTGTACCGTCATGTGGATGCCACGGGCGAATGGCCCGGACTGCGGCACGAAATGCAGCCGTGGCTGCCGGCCGGTGACCTGCTCGCAGAGGCCCATGACCTCCGGTGCGTGCCGGTGGACCAGCGGCTGGTAGGCGAACAGGTTCGCATGCCTTTCGGGGTGGTGGGTGGTGGCGATCGGCGTGCGCCCGGCACCGGTGCTGCCGGTGATGCCGACGGCGAACAGGTCGTTCTCGGCGATGTCGAGCTTCAGCAGCGGCACGGCGGCCATCAGCAGCGCGGTGGCGAAGCAGCCGGGATGGCCGATGTGCGGCCGGTCGGTGGCGGCCAGGTGCTCGGGCAGCGCGCAGGCGAATTCGCCCAGCAGCTGCGGGGCGCCGTGCGGGTGCCGGTAGACCGCCTCGTAGGCCGCGGCGGTGGCAAAGCGGAAATCTGCCGAGCAGTCGACCACCGTCAGCTGCGTGCCCCGCTCGCGGGCACGTTCGATGAACCCGGCCAGCAGCCCGGCGCTCACGCCGTGGGGCGCTCCGGAGAGGAGCAGCAGCCGCCCGGTCCCCAGGCGGTCCAGCAGCTCTTCGCGGCTGCTGAACAGCAGGCCGCCGACGGCCGCGCGCAGGTGCGGGAACGCGGCCACCACCGCGCTGCCTGCCTGGCTGTCCGACATGATGCCGGCCAGCTCGAGCCGCGGATGGCCGAGCACCAGGCGCAGCAGTTCGCCGGCGACGTAGCCGCTGCCACCGAGGATCAGCGTGGGTACTGCATCGGCTTGCGACTTGCTCATGCGGGCACCTCGAAGCCGAGGCTGCGGGCGACGACGTTGCCGAGTTCGGCGGCATCGGTCACGGCGTTGACGGCGGGCACCCCGCTGCGCTCGGCGATGATGTCGCGGCCCACCTGGTTGTCGGTGGCCGGACCGGTGACGACCTTGGGGTCGATGCCGAACTCCCGCCGCAACAGTTCCACGCCACCCCAGGCGGCCACCGGATCGTTGGCAGAGAGCACCACGCAGGTCAGTGCGGCACGGATGTCGGGCTGGCGCAGGATGGCTTCCACGCCGTAGGCGCCGAGGATGCCGTCGCCCAGCTCGAAGACAATGACGTCCGGCCGCCCGGCGGCGAGCCGCGTGAGCATGGTGCGCGTGACCGCAGGGCCGTTCCTGGCCGTGGTGCAGACCACGCCGAAGTCCGAGAAGATCATGGTCTTCCTCGCCCCTGCATCCTCCATGGCGAGGATGTCGCGGCGCAGGGCCACGCCGGTGGACTTGAAGGCATCGACCGTATGGCCGAGGTGGCGCAGGCGGCTGACGATGGCACAGGCAGCCGCTGTCTTGCCGGCATTCATGCAGGTGCCGGCCAGTGCCACCACGGGTACACCCTGGGTGTCCAGCGGGGCATCGTAGTCGAGCGGCTCGGCACCGGCGCGCGCCGGCACGCCGATGCGCTCGCCCAGGTAGGGGAAATCGAGCACTGCGCCGAGGATGCGCGCGTCGAAGGGCGGGCCGAAGCTCGCATTGATGGCATCGCAGACGCCGATGACCCCACCCATGTTGAGCACGTTGAGCACATCGCCCACGGCCACCTTCTCCGGCAGGTGGCCGGAGTAGCCGAACAGCGCCTTGCGATGGCCCAGCGCGCCGACGATGACGTCGCCGCGCTTGACCTGCGCCTGCCGGCCGCTGGTCAGCTCCAGGGTGTTGTAGGTGCCCTTGTTGTTGAGGATCTCGGCGGCGACCAGCACCCCCTCCTCGCAGGGGATGTCCGTGCCGAGGCGCAGCTCGCGCGACAGGTGCGCGTGCTGGGCCACCGAACCGATCTTGTCGGCGACGACGGTCTTCACTTGCGGCCACCCGCTGCCCGCGTCTGCAGGATGCCGGGCAACGACAGGATGCGCGAGTAGCCGAGCGCATCGGCTGGCGTCCATTCGCCGGCCTTCTCGCCATACACCCCCTTGGTGGCAGCCATCAGCGAGTGCGGGGCCACCACGCCCTCGACGAACAGGTTGCCGGGCCGCAACACCAGGCGAACCTCGCCGCTGACCCGCTGCTGCGATGAGCTGAGCAGCGCCTCGATGTCGCGGCACACGGGGTCGAGCTGCTTGCCCTCGTGCACGAAGTCGCCGTACTGCGCGGCCACCTGGTCCTTGATGCGCTGCTGCAGGCCGGAGAGCACCAGCTTCTCCAGTTCGCGGTGCGCCACCAGCAGCACCTCCGCCGCCGGGGCCTCGAAGGCCACGCGACCCTTGGTGCCGAGCACGGTGTCGCCGACATGGATGCCCCGGCCGATGCCGTAGGGCCCGGCCAGCGCCTCCAGCGCCTCGATCAGCTCCACCGCGCCCATGGCCTTGCCGTCGAGTGCGCTCGGTACGCCCTGGGTGAACTCCACGGTGTGCCGGGTGGCCGGCAGGTTCTTCTCGAAGGCGTTCGGCGAGAGCACCCAGGCGCTCTCCGGGATGGACTCCTTCGAGTCCAGGGTCTCGCGGCCGCCGATGGTCACGCCCCAGAGGCCGCGGTTGATGGAATAGGAGGAGCCGCGCGCGGGCACCGGGAAGCCGTGCTTCTCGAGGTACTGCTGCTGCTCGCTGCGGATGAAGGCCTGGTCGCGCACCGGGGCGAGGACTTCGAGTCCCGGGCTGATGGTGCGCAGCGCCACCTCGAAGCGCACCTGGTCGTTGCCGGCGGCGGTGCACCCGTGCGCGACGGTGGAGCTGCCGCGGGCCCTGGCGAGCTCGGCGAGCAGCGTCGCCTGGATGCCCCGCTCGGCGCCGACGCAGAGCGGGTAGAGGTGTCCGCGCCGGACATTGCCGAAGATCAGGTACTTGAGCACCCGGTCGAAGAACACCTGGCGGGCTTCCACCAGCACGTGCTCCTGCGAGCCCAGCGCCCTGGCGCGGGCCTCGAGGTCGCGGGCCGCCGCCGCGTCGATGCCGCCGGTGTCGATGGTCACCGTGACCACCGGCCGCCCGTAGTGCTCCTTCATCCACGGGACACAGAACGAGGTGTCCAGCCCGCCGGAGAAGCCGAGGATGATGGGGGATGTATTGGCCTGGGTGGTCATGGAAGCAAGTCCTCGATCAATAAGGCAAATCCGGGGGCCTCAAGCCCCCTCGCGGGGGACCAGCGAGCGCAGCCGCACCAGCAGCCGGCGCTGTTCGCCACCCCCGCGGGTGGCGACGAAAATCGTGTCGTCGCCGGACACCGTGCCGACGATCTCGGTCCAGCCGCTGCGGTCCAGGTACAGCGCCACGCGCTGCGCCGCGCCCTCCACGGTCTTCACCACCGTGAGGTGGCCGCCGGCGGTGCGCACCTCGCGCAGCAGCTCGGCCACCATGGCCGCATCACGGTCGGCCTCCGGATGCGGCTGCTCGAGCTGCTGGTACCCGGTGTCGAGCTTGGTGATGCCGAGCTGCTGCAGGTCGCGGCTCACGCTCGATTGCGTCACGCGGATGCCGCGCTCCTTCAGCAGGCGCACCAGTTCCGACTGCCGGGCCACCCGCCGGCCACGCAGGATCGCCAGGATTGCCTTCTGCCGCTTCTGCATGGAATCGGTGGCCTGGGGCATGGCAACTCATGCGCATAACGAAAAATGGATGCGCATAATATGCAGGAAACCGGGAATGTCAATAGGCAGCGTGGAGGGTGCCGCCCGGCGGGGCTGTCAACGCCGCGGCGTCGCCTGCGTTATTGCACGCGGCGGCGTGCCGGGCAGTGCTTCCTGCGACAGGTCGAGCAGCCGGGAACCGCCGCCGGGAGCGCTGGTCCGAGCCAGTGTCCCCACCCGGCGCCTCGCTGCGGCGGGGGCAGATCCGTAACCAAGGGAAAGGGGAGTTCGCTTGACTACGCCACGGCAACCGTCCATCCGCATCGCTGCCGCCCTGCTCGGCGGCGCCGCCCTGTCCGGCCTCGCCAGCGCGGCCTTTGCCGGCCCACCGCCGGCCATCAGCGTCCAGATCGCCACGCCGGGTTTCTACACCAGCTTCGCAACGGGGCCGCAATGGGCGCCCTACCACGTCCATGCGGTCGCGCCCGTGGTGCCGGTGTATTACGCCGCGCCGGTCTACGCGCCGCGGTATGTGGCCTGGGGCCCGCCGCCGGGTTACTGGCGGTCACGCCAGGTCGACTACCGCCATTCAGGCTGGGACCACGGCTGGCACGGCGATGACGGGCACCACCACGGCGATCGCCCCCGCCACCACCGGGACGACGACCGGCGGGGCGGCCGCGGGCACGGCGACCGGCACTGAGGGTCACGGGGTCGCCCCGTCCCCGGGCGCTGCATCGCTCAGGTGAAGCAGGGGCCGTGCAGCCAGGCCACCAGGGTGCAGCGGGTTCCCTGGGTGACGGGGTTGACCTTGTGCAGCAGGTAGGCGGGAAAGACGGCGGTGGTTCCCTGGGCCGGCCTCAGGGGTGAGCCGCCGTCCATGAACAGCAACTCGCCGCCGAGGTATGCCTCCGGAGGCGTCAGGAACGTCACGAGGCTGAGCTTGCGCGAGGCCGTCGGACCCGTGCCGAGGTCCATGTGCCAGTCGAAGAACCCGTCCGGCTCGTATTCCAGCACGTGGGCGGTGATGCGATCGTCCAGCCGGAAGTGGTACGCCCGGTCGTTGGCCTCGCGCGCCACCTTGTCGAGGCGGGCGTAGACCCAGGCGAACTCGCGGTTGCGCGGCAACTGGCGTTCGAGGGTGCGACGCAGCTGCCGGTCGACGCGGGCCTCGGGGCCGCGGGCGTCATAGACCCCGGCCGCTGCCTGCTCCAGCGGTGCGCCGCTGAGCCACAGGCATTCGTCCGGCGTGAATATGCCGGGCACCTGCCCGACCGCCGTCATGTAGGGATTGTCCACGCAGGAGCCGCTCCGCAGGAAATGGCGAGGCCGGCCGGCGCCGGCGCCGCGCAGTGTCGCGGTTTCCGTCGCGCGCATGCAAGCCAGCCGCCGGGAGGTGTTCCGCCGTCAGCCTGTGGCGAAGCGCTCCCGGACCTCGCCCCCCGGTTCTCCTGCAGTCCCGAATCGCCTTTCGCCGAAGTCGCAATGACCATCGGCATCGATCAGCACGACCGTGCTGGCGCGCGTCCCGTAGCGCTCACCGGTGAGAAACGGCAGGCGGCTGGCGGGGTGGCCGTCGTCTTCCCCGGCATCCGGCACGGGCGTGCGCCGCCCGAGCAGCGCGAACAGCGCCTCGCGATCCAGGTCATCGGCCTGCAGTGCTGCTGCGAGCGCGTTCTCCAGGTAGCGCACCTTCGGCCAGGGCTGCTCCAGCGGCGAGTTGCTGACCACGGTCACCCCGACGGGCAGCGTCCAGCGGCGCGGGTGACTGCCCGCGGGGGTGACGAAGCCGCGCACCTGCACCCGGTTGCCCGCCAGCAGGCAGAAGCCGGGGTAATGCTGTTCGTGGACCTGTACGCCGTCGAGGTAGCGGCCACTGGGCCGGTCACCGGCGACGAAATCCCGGACCAGCTGTCCGCGGCTGGGGCCCGGCGCGGGGCCGGGCGGCCGCCTCGGGTTGTTGGTGATCACGGCGAAGCGGCCGCTGCGGCTCACCGCGAGCCAGCTGCCGCCGGCGAGCAGGTCGCGCCCGCCGAATACATGGGCTGCATCGTCCCACCATGCCGCCGCGGCCGCCGGCCGCCCGTGGAACTCGTCGCGGTTGCCGATGATGACCAGCGGATAGCGCGGGTGGGCCCTCCAGGCAACGGCGACCAGGCACATGGTTCAGCGCTGCTCGGGCGCGACAGCGGCGGGGCGCAGAAAGGCGCCGTCACGGTGCAGGCTGGCGAGGCCCGGGCCGGGCACGGCATCGAACCAGGCCTCGATCAGCCGCCAGGCGATCGAGGCGCGGGGCGGCAGCACGACCTCGCCGCCCGCCAGGTCGGTGCGGCTGAACCAGCGGGCCTCGGCAAGCTCGCCGTCGTTGAGGGCGATGTCCGCGGTGGCGGCGGCGGCATGGAAGCCGATCATCAGCGAAGCGGGGAAAGGCCAGGGCTGCGAGCCCAGGTAGCGGCAGTGGGCGAGGTGGATGTTGGTCTCCTCCGCGACCTCGCGCCGCACGGCATCCTCCAGCGCCTCGCCGGGCTCGACGAAGCCCGCGATGGTGGAGAAGCGCTGCTCCGGCCAGGAGGCCTGGCGACCCAGCAGGCAATGCCGGTCATGGTGCACCAGCACGATGATGGCCGGGTCCAGCCGCGGGAAGCTGCGGTGGCCGCAGGCCTCCACCGTGCAGCGGAGCACGAAGCCACCTTCGTCGAGGCGGACGGCTGCGCCACAGGCTCCGCAGTAGCGGTGCTGGCGATGCCAGTTCACCATGGCCCGCGCATAGGCGAGCAAGGCCGCATCGCGCGCCGGCACCATGCTGATCAGGTCACGCAGGCCGCCGAAATGGCCGAGGTCCGCCGGCATCTCCCGTGAAGCGAGCTGCACGGCGAAGCGCGGGGCGCCGGCCTCGAGCCCGAGGAAAACCGCCTGTTCCGGGGGCGGCAGGCGGGCGCCGAGTTCCGTCGCGGTGAGCCGCCCGGCCGCTCCGTCACGGATCAGGCACTGGGCCTCCCAGACCGGCAGGAAGCGCGCCGCCGGGTCCTGCCAGGCAGTGGCGAGCGCCGCGGCATCGTGGCGCATGCCGGTGGCCCGGTCGATGTCGGCGCCAGCGAAGAGGGTTTCGATCTCGGCCATCGTGCTCCGGGCGGGGGCTCAGGCGCTGGGCAGGGCGCGGTGGTCCTTCATTTCGCAGAAAGGGCAGCGATGGTAGTCGAGCGCATACGCATCCTGGACGTAGCGACCCCCGCAGGCATCACAGGGCGCAAGGTAGAGCTCATGGCTGTCCACCAGTGAATGGTACAGATTCCAGGCCCACTCGAACGACAGCCGCGGGTCCGGGTGCAGGCCGCGGTAGGCTTCGAAAGCCTGGCAGAGGCGCTGGCCGAGGCCGACCCGGTCCGCGCCGCGGGCGCGGCTGACCTTGCCGCCGCTGTCGATCTCTCCCGCTTCGCAGAGCAGGAACAGGCCGGCCAGCACCGTGGCTTCCAGCTGCCGCGGCGTGGAGTTGACGAACTGGTGGATGCGCTTCGGGGACTTGCCGCGGCGGCGGCGCACGCCGCCCGCGCCGCTGCCCTTGAAGTAGGCGCCGTATATCTTGCGGATGCGGTCCTCGCTGAAGCCGGTGCAGGCGCGGATGGTGCCCGTCCTGGCCTCGTGCTGGATCATCCGCACGGCGAGATCGAACTTGTCGAGCTCGGCCGAGTAACGATGGTCGGTGATGCGCATCGTGAATTCCTCCGCTATCGCCGGAAAGGGTCCTGGCGGCCTGAACCTGGCGTTTTTTGCCATATATGGGAAAAAAATCCCATATACGGTAAATATACTACCTCCATGCAGCATGGCCGCGAGGAGGGCGCAAATGGAGCGGGAAGCACCGGATAAGCATTTCTACGCCGAAATGCGTGATCTGAACCTTGAGTTCCTCACCCTCCTTGGCCATTGCCGCCACCGTCCGCCGGGCGCCCCGCTGTTCGGTCTCGATGCGGCCGTTCTGGAGCCGCTGGGCCGCCTGGGCGCGGCCCAGCTCGAGGCCATGGCTGCGACGCCCTGCCTGCTGGCGGGTTTCAGGAGCACGCCAGCCCGCGGCCTGGCACGCGTGGCCGAGCCGCCACCCGGCGATGAGCCGGGCTGCGGCGGGGACGCCCGGGTATTTGCCGCCGGTCTGCTCACCTATGTCTGGCAGATGGCGCGTCGCGACCCGCTGCGAGCCGCCCTCTGCGCCGGCCCACCGCTGGAAGGGCCGGCCGCTGGCCTGTGTTTTCGCGACATTCCCGGCTACGCGAGCCGCGCGATGCTGCACATCGAGGCGCGCTTCTGCCGGCACACGCGGTTCTGGCCCGACCTCGTGCGCGCCGCCCGGGACGGCCAGCCGCAGCGCATGGATCTGGTCCGCCTGACCGCCATTCAGCTCGCCGTGGCGGAGAGCGGTTCGCCCCGCCGGCTGGCCGGCATCGCGCCGCAGGCCCGCACCGCCGCCATGCGGTAGCCGCTCGCGCCGGAGTGGCATGTAGGCGGTGCCTGTGCACAATGGCGCGCCATGCTCGCGCTTGCTGTCCGCAATCTCGTCAAGACCTATCCGAACGGCGTGCAGGCGCTGCGCGGCGTGGACCTGGAGGTGCCGGAGGGAGATTTCTTCGCCCTGCTCGGCCCGAACGGTGCGGGCAAGACCACCCTGATCGGCATCATCACCTCGCTGGTCAACAAGACCTCAGGCGAGGTGCGCGTCTTCGGCCATGACCTCGACAGCGAGCTCGCGCTCGCCAAGGCGGCCATCGGCGTGGTGCCGCAGGAGATCAACATCAACTACTGGGATTCGGTCATGAACATCGTGACCACCCAGGCCGGCTTCTACGGCATGGGACTGCGCGAGGCCAGGACGCGCGCGGAGGAATGCCTGCGGCAGCTGCAGCTCTGGGACAGGCGCCGCGAGACCGGGCGCAACCTGTCCGGAGGCATGAAGCGCCGGCTGATGATCGCGCGGGCGCTGATGCACCGGCCGCGGCTGCTGATCCTCGACGAACCGACGGCCGGCGTGGACATCGAGATCCGCCGCTCCATGTGGGAGTTTCTCCGCGACATCAACCAGGCCGGCACCACCATCATCCTCACCACGCATTACCTGGAGGAGGCCGAGAACCTGTGCCGCAACGTCGCCATCATCGACCACGGGCAGATCGTCGAGCGCAACGACATGGCCAGCGTGCTGCGCAAGCTGGGTGCCGAGACCTTCGTGCTCAACCTGCGCGAGTCGCTGGCCGCGGCGCCGGTGCTGCCGGGCCATGCGGTGGTGCGGACCGGCGACCACGAGATCGAGGTGCAGGTGACCAAGGACCGGAGCCTCAACGAGGTGTTCGCGGCGCTGTCCGCCGCGGGGCTGCACGTGATCAGCATGCGCAACAAGTCGAACCGCCTGGAGGAGCTGTTCGTGCGGCTCACGGCGCGTTCGGTGCGGCCAGGATGATGGAGCGGTGCCGATGAGCGCGGGCACGCAACTGGTGGCGTTGCAGACCCTGGTCCGCAAGGAATGCACGCGCGTGTTCCGCATCTGGCTGCAGACCATCCTGCCGCCGGCGATGACCACGGCCCTGTACTTCCTCATCTTCGGCAACCTGATCGGTCGCCGCATCGGCCAGATGGACGGCTTCGACTACGCGCAGTACATCGCCCCCGGCCTCATCATGATGCAGGTCATCACCACGTCCTACGGCAACGTCGTGTCGTCGTTCTTCTCGGCGAAGATGCAGCGTCACCTGGAGGAAATGCTGGTGGCGCCGATGGCCGACTGGGCCATCGTCCTCGGGCACGCGCTCGGCGGCATGGTGCGCGGCATGGCGGTGGCGGCCGCGGTCACCGTGGTGGCGCTGCTGTTCACCCGCCTGCAGGTGGCGCATGTGCTGGTGACGCTCTCGGTGGTGGTGCTGACGGCCTTCGTCTTCGCGCTGGGCGGTCTCATCAATGCCATCCTCGCGAAGAATTTCGACGATGTCTCCGTCATCCCGTCGTTCGTCCTGGCGCCGCTGAGCTACCTGGGCGGCGTGTTCTACTCGATCTCGCTGCTGCCGGAGTTCGCCCAGCACCTCTCGCGGCTGAACCCGATCCTCTACATGGTCAACGCCTTCCGCTACGGCATGCTGGGTGTCTCCGACATCGACATCGGCCTGGCCTACGCCATCATCCTGGGATTCGGCGCCGGGCTGTTCGCGGTCTGCCTGCTGCTGATCCGCCGCGGTACGGGCATCCGCAGCTAGCGGAAGCGCACGCGGCCAGGCGGCTTCGGGCCGGGTCACACCGGCGGGCGCAGGGACTCGGGTGGCTGGTACTCCAGCGCGGCGACACCCAGCGCGCCCGGACCGGCATGGACGCTGGCGGCGGGCCCGAGTTCGACCAGGTGGATGGCATCGGCCCCGGGCCAGGCGGCCGCCAGCGCCGCGCGCAGCCGGGCGGCCTGCTCCGGGCAGCCGGCGTGGGCGATGGCGAAGCAGTAGCGCCGGGAGTGATGCGCGTGGCGCAACACCTGGCGCAGCAGTGCCGGAACCGGGTCGCCGCCGCGGCGCAGGAGGCCGGCGATGCCGATGCGGCCGCCGCCGATGCGCAGCACCGGCAGCACGGGCAGTACCGTAGCCAGCCAGGCCGCCAGGCGCGGCAGGCGTCCGCCGCGGATGGCGTAGTCGAGGTCGGCGACCGTGGCCCAGAGGCGCGTGGTGGCAGCGGCGCGCTCCACCGCGGCGAGGATCACCGGCAGGGGAAGCTGCGCGCGGGCGCATTCGGCGGCGTACATGACGATCAGCCCCTGGCCCACGGAGAGGTTGCGGCTGTCGATCACCGTGATGCGTGCCGCATCGCTGCTGCGCTGCGCGGCCGTGCGCGAGGCCTGCAGCGTCCCGCTGACCCTCCCGAGCAGGGTGAGCGAAAGGACGTGCCCGTAGTGGCTGGCGAGGAAGTCATAGCTGCGGCGCAGATCCCCGGGCGCGGGTTGCGAGGTCTTCGGGTGCACGCTGCTGGTGGCGACCTCGCGCAGGAACTCCGCCGGCGTCATGCCCAGCTTGTCGAGGAAGCTGCGCTCGCCGAAGTGCAGGCGCAGTGGCACGGTGTGGATGCCCAGCTCGTCCAGAACATCCTCGGGCAGGTCGGCGCCGGTGTCGGTCACTACCACCACCTGCTGGCGCTGTTTGCCCAGGACCTGGGCCTGCCGGCCCATGTCGTCGGCCTTCTGCCGGGTGACGAGGCCGTGACGGGCTGCCAGTGCGAACACCACTGCCGGCGTGTCGCTGTGGATGTGGATCCGCAGCTTGTCGCGGCTGCCGGCGACGACGAGGCTGTCTCCCAGCGCGGCCAGGGCTTCCCGCAGGCGCTGCCGGTCGATGCCCGTGCCGCTGATCACGCACTCGGTGCAATAGCGGTAAGCGCCCGGGGTCTCCTCCACGGGCCATGGCGCGGGGACGGCTTGCGTCCTGCCGGCATCGATCGGCGCGGCCGCCACCGGTCGGCGCAGCGCTGCATCGACGGCGCCTTCCAGCAACAGGAGGTAGCCCCGCGCGCCCGCATCTTCGACCCCGGCCCGGCGCAGGACGGGCAGCAGGTCCGGGCCGTGGGCCACGGCCTCGCGCGTCGCCGCCAGGACGGCCGGCAGGATGACCCGCAGGTCCGCATGCCGATCGCCCGCGGCATCGGCCAGCGCCCGCGCCGTGGCCGAGATGGCCGAGAGGATGGTGCCTTCCTCGGGCGCTTCGAGGGCGGCACGGGCAAGGTGGTCGGCGTTGGCGAAAGCCGCGGCCAGTTGCACGGCGTCGATGCGCCGCGCCCCGGCCGTGGCGTCGGCGAGCCCCTGCAGGAACGCCGCCAGGATCGCGCCGGAGTTGCCGCGCGCGCCGTCCAGGGCGGCATCGGCGGCCAGCGCCAGCACTTCGCCGGCGACGCGGCTGGTGCATCCGGCCAGCACCTCGTCCACGGCCGACAGGGTCATGGCCAGGTTGGTGCCGGTGTCGCCGTCGGCAACGGGATAGACGTTGATGCGGTTGAGCAGCCCGGTGGCCGCCTCGACGCGCGTGATGCCGACGCGCAGCGCCAGGCGCAGCTGCAGTCCGTCGATCCGCCTCAGGCGTCCAGGCATGGTGCCGGGCCTTCGGGCCGGGGTCCCGGCCACGCATCGGTCTCAGTCGCGGTTGAGGATGAAGCGCCGGCCATTCTGGCTGAGCACGGCGCCCTCGCGGGTGATCTCTTCCAGCCTCGGGCCCTCGGTGAGCAGTGCGCCCTCGGTGTACTTGCGCATGTTGATGAAGACGAACCGGCCGGCGGGATCCGCCGTGAACACGTGGATGTCGAGGTGCAGGGCGGGGGTGCTGATGGCTCCGCTGGCGATGAGTTCGCCAGCGGTCGGCAGGCCCTCCTGGATCACTGCGCCCGCTGCCGCCTGCTGGCCGTCGGCGGCGGCATTCGGCGGCGGCTGCAGCACTTCCGTGGTGGCCCCGGCGGTCGTCTCCAGCGCAGGCATGTCGGCCGTGGTGGCGTAAGCCGCCTCGTTGTCGGCGGCGGCGACGGCGGCTCCAGGCACCACCGTCGGTGCCGGCGCGGCATCGGCGGCGGCCGGGCTGCCGGCGGAACGCGCGGCGTCGGGCAGTGCGACGGGCTGCGTCTGCACGGCCTGCGGGGAAGGCTGCGCCGGTTGCCGCAGCCAGAGGAAGGCCATCACCGCGAGGTTGGCAGCCAGCACCAGCACCAGCACCGGCAGCCACAGCGCCCGGCGGGAGGCAGGCGGGCGATGCCCGGCATCGATGAGGCCGGGGCCGGACTGGCGCTGCCTCTCGGTTTCGCTCTTGCGCAATGCGTCGAGGATGAATGACATGCCGTCGTGTCCTCAGTCGACCCGCGCCAGGCGCGGCGTGCCGGCGGCGCCCAGCTCGGCGATGATGGCGATCTGGGTCTGGTGGCTCACCAGCCCGTCCGCGGCGAGGTGGCGTTCGCGCTGGTATTGCCTGACGCGTGCCTCGAGATTGGCGTCGTAGAGGTCCGACTGCATCGGCTCGACGGGCTTGCCCTGGATCGTGGCGAGGCTGGCGCGCAGCCAGAGGATGTCCGGATCGCGCATGCCGGGCACGAAGGCCTTCACGTCCCGGGTCTGGGGCTTCCACAGCAGCAGGTACTCGCCCTGCCAGAAGTTGGCGATCTCGCCGGCGGCGACCTGGTAATCATGGCCGGCGATGCTCAGGTCCCCCGTCCGGTCGTCGAGCGCGGTGAGCACGGCCTGGTGCTCGATGCCCTTGTGGCTGCGCAGGCTGAGTATCACCGGCGTATCGAGTGCCGCCACGTCATCGAGCGTGCCGTGCTGGAGCAGGCAGCGCAGCCCGCTGGCCTCGGCCTGCTGGCAGGCGCCGTCCGGTCCCGGCTGGTAGCTGGCGTTCCAGAGCGTGAACAGCCGCGTGTAGGCGGCATCCGCATCGGCGGTCGCCGGCAGGGCATCGAGCGCCTCGCCCAGCGAATCGAGTCCCGGGCTGCGCTCGATGGTACCCGCCGCGGTCGGTGTCGCCGTCGTCGCCAGGGCCGGGGCATCCGCCGGTGCCTGGCCGCCATCCCGTCCGGGCAGCCACCACGCGGCGACCAGCAAGGCCACGAGGCCTGCCGCCGGCAGGATCCCGAGGCCGAGCCAGCGGATCCACGGCGGCAGCGCCACCCCTGGCCGGTCGTAGACCTCCGCCGCCGCGCGCCGGACGATGGCTGGCGTCACCTGGCTGGACTCGGCGGTGAACGCGCCCAGCAGGGCACGGTCGGCGATCACGTTGATCATGCGCGGGATGCCGCGGCCGAGCCGGTAGATTTCGCCACGCGCGCCGCGGGCGAAGATGCGCCCGACGCCGCCCGCGACCTTCACCCGGTGGTCGATGTAGGCCTCGGCCTCGGGTCGTGACAGCGGCTCGAGGTGATAGCGCCCGGTGATGCGCTGCGCCAGCTGCCGCATGTCGTTGCGCGCCAGCAGCACCCGCAGCTCCGGCTGGCCGATGAGGATGATCTGCAGCAGCTTCTGCTTGGTGGTCTCCAGGTTGGTCAGCAGGCGCACCTGTTCGAGCACGTCGGGCTTGAGGTTCTGCGCCTCGTCGACGATCAGGATGGTGCGGCGGCCGCGGCTGTGGTTCTCGAGCAGGAAGCGGTTGAGCGCATCGGTGAGCGCCTTGATGCTGCCACGGGCTTCCGGCAGCGGCACCCCGAGTTCCTCGCAGATGGCGCAGAGGAACTCGATGCGCGTCAGCTGCGGGTTGAGCACCAGCGCCACGTCGGCGGTGTCGGGCAGCTGCTGCAGCAGGCTGCGCACCAGCGTGGTCTTGCCGGTGCCGACCTCGCCGGTCAGCTGGATGAAGCCGCCTGCTTCCCTGACCCCGTAGAGCAGGTGCGCGAGCGCCTCGGCGTGGCGCTCGCTCATGAAGAGGTAGCGCGGATCCGGGGTGATCGAGAACGGCTTTTCGTGCAGGCCGAAGAAGCTGGTGTACATCGCCACCCATTCTAGCCCTGCGCTGGCCCGCGGGGCGCTGCCGCCTGTGACCGGGGTCTCGTGCCGGCCGTGCCTACTCGCTGCGCAGCATGGTGTAGCGGGCCATCCAGCGCAGGCCCTCGGCACGCTCGCCCAGGTCGGCGATGGCCGCGATGGCGACATCGAGGAGCTGGTCGGTCCTGGCCTGCGCCTGCTCGAGGCCGAACAGGCCGGGGTAGGTCGCCTTGGCCTTCACCGCATCCGAGCTCGGATCCGCGCCGGGCAGCGTGCAGTCCAGGATGTCGTCGCGGATCTGGTAGGCGATGCCCAGGGCGTCGGCGAAAATTTCCAGCTGGTGCAGCTGCGTCGTGGAGACCTGCGGCGAGCAGTGCGCCGCCAGCAGTACGCTGGCGCGCAACAGCCGTCCGGTCTTGAGGCGGAACATGTGCTCGAGCTCGGCCGGGTCCAGGCGACGGCGCTCGGCCTCCAGGTCCATGGCCTGGCCACCGGCAATCCCGTTGGGACCGCAGGACTCGCTGAGCAGTGCCACCAACCGCAGCTGCATCTCCGGTTCGGTCGCCAGCGGTGGAGCGGTCGCCAGCACCTCGAAGGCCAGCGGCTGCAGGGCGTCGGCGGCGAGGATGGCGGTGGCCTCGTCGAAGGCGCGATGGGTGGACGGCCGGCCGCGGCGCAGGTCGTCGTCATCCATCGCCGGCAGGTCATCGTGGATCAGCGAGAAGGCGTGCATCAGCTCGATGGCCACGGCCGGGGCGTCGAGCCGGTCGGGCTGCACCGCGAACGCTTCGCCGGTGGCGTAGACCAGCAGCGGCCGCAGCCGCTTGCCGCCACCGAGCACCGAGTAGCGCATGGCCTCGTGCAGCTTGCGCGGTGATCGCGAGCTGTCGGGCAGCGCGCGTTCCAGCGCCTGCTCCGTCCGCTCGAGGTAGGCCGGTATGCGATCGGCGAATGTCACGAGACCTGCGCGGGGTTGCCGCCATCGCCCAAAGGCCCACAAGGATAGACGATAATCCCGCCACCATGCCTGCGCCGCTCACCGCCACGGCCATCGCGCATCCGAACATTGCCCTGGTGAAGTACTGGGGCAAGCGTGACGATGCCGCGAACCTGCCGGCCACGGGGTCGCTGTCCGTGACGCTGGATGCCATGCGCTCGCGTACCCGGGTGCGGTTCGAGCCCGGCCGCAGCGGCGACAGCGTGCGGCTCGACGGCCGCGAGGATGCCGGCACCAGCCGGCGCGTCAGTGCCTGCCTCGACCTGCTGCGCCGGCGGGCGGGCGTGCGCCACGGTGCGGTGGTCGACAGCGACAACGATTTTCCGACGGGAGCGGGCCTGGCTTCCTCGGCCTCGGGTTTCGCCGCGCTGGTCACGGCGGCTGCAGCGGCACTGGGCCTCGACCTCCCGCTCGACGAGCTGGCCCGCGTGGCGCGCCTCGGCTCCGGCTCGGCGCCGCGCTCGCTGTTCGGCGGCTTCGCGCTGCTGCGCAACCGGGCCGATGGCGAAGTGGCGGTCGGGCCGTTGCTGGCGGCTGAAGCCTGGCCGCTGCGCGTGGTCATCGCCATCACGTCGGCGGCGCACAAGGAAGTGAGCTCGCGTGACGGCATGGCAGCCAGCAGGGAGACCTCGCCCTACTACGGTGAGTGGCTGCACAGCCATGCCGCGGATCTCGACGCCGGCGTGCGCCATGTGCAGGGCCGGGACTTCACGGCGCTGGCGACGCTCGCCGAGCACAGCTGCCTGAAGATGCACGCCGTGATGATGACGACGCGCCCGCCGCTGCTCTACTGGATGCCGGCCACGCTGGGCTGCCTGCAGGCGGTGCAGGCGTTGCGGCGCGCGGGGACCCCGGTGTTCTTCACCATCGATGCCGGGCCGCAGGTCAAGGCGGTATGCGAGCCGGCCGCGGTGCCGGCCGTGCGCGAGGCGCTGGCCGCGGTGCCGGGCGTCATCCGGGTCGTCGACAGCGGCCTCGGGCCGGGAGCGTACTGCCTCGATGCCTGAAGCCGATGCCCCCGGCAAGCTCGTCATCTGCGGCGAGTACGCGGTGCTGGCGGGTGCGCCTGCCATTGCCGTCGCCGTCGATGTCCGGGCGCGTGCCCGGGCGACCGCCGCTGCCGGACCCTGCCGCCTCGTCCTGCCTGGCGCAGGGAGCTGGGAGTTCGACTGGGACGCCGATGGCCGGCCGCGCTGGCGTGATGTGCCCGATGCCGGCCAGGGTGCGCTGCTGGATGCCGTGGCGGCCACGCTCGCCGAGGCCGGGAGCGGGCTGCGACAGCCGCTGGCCGTCGAACTGGACACCCGCAGCTTCCATAGCGCCGGCGGCGACAAGCTCGGCCTCGGCTCCAGCTCTGCCCTCACCGTGGCGCTGACCGCCGTCCTGGCCGCCGCGGCCGGCCGTCAGCTGCCGGGGTCAGAGGCCCTGTTCCAGCTTGCCCATGCCGCGCACCGCCGCCTTCAGTCTGGCGGCGGCAGCGGCATCGACGTGGCGGCCGCGGTGTACGGTGGTGTGCTCGCGCTGCTGCCGGATGCCCGGGTCGAAGTGCTGGGATGGCCGTCGGGGCTGCACTGGCTCGCGGCCTGGTCGGGCCGAGGCGCGCCGACGCAACCCCTGGTCAGGCGCTTCATGACCTACCGGGAGGGCGCCAGCCCTGCCGGCGGGGCGTTGCTCGAGCGCCTGCGGGCGGCAGCGGATGCCACGCTCGCTGCCTGGCGTCACGGGACCGCGGTGCCGGTGCTTGCGGCCCTGGCCGATTATCGTCAGGCGCTGGAAGAACTGGATGCCGATGCCGGTATCGGCATCGCCACGCCCGCGCACCGGCAGCTGGCGGCGCTCGCCGCGGATGCCGGCTGCCTCTACAAGACTTCCGGCGCGGGCGGCGGCGACTTCGGCCTGCTGCTGTCCGATGACCCGGCAGCAATCGGGCGCGCGGCCCGGCGGCTGGCCGAGGCCGGGGTCATGACCATCACAGGCGGGGCAGGAGTCGGCGGCGTCGCACGCGGCTGACGGGGCAGCCGCTCACCGCGACGCCCGCAGGCGCCGCGGTGAGGGCGTACGCGGTCACTCCACCGTGATGGTGATCTTCTCCGAAGCGACCGGCGGGTCGTGGGGCACGTGGTGGGCGTCGCCCAGCAGCAGCTGCAGCGTATGCTGGCCCGGAGGCAGCTGGATCTCGGCCTCCGTCTGTGCCTTGCCGAAGTGCAGGTGATTGGCGTCGGTCGGAATGGGCTGGTCGAGCGGCGGCATGTCGGTGTCGATCAGCAGGTGATGATGGCCGCTGTCCGGAGTGGTATCGCCGGCCGGCGCGAGCGTCATGCCCTCGATGCCGAAGGTCACCTTCACCGGCGACTTCACCGTGGCGCCGTTGGCCGGGCTGGTGATGCTCACCCTGGCGCCGGCGGGCGAGGGCGTGCGCGGCAGGGTTGCCGGTGCGGCCTCGGCGGGCGCGGATGCAGTTTGCGCGGGGGGCGGTGGAGGTGCGGTCTCCGGCGCGGGCTTGCCGCCGCAGGCGGCGAGGGCCAGGGCCAGCGTGAACAGGGTGGTGGCGTGCAAGCAGGTCTTCATGATGTGCTCCCGGAAAGTGGGGGGGCACATGTTACCGGAGAAGGAGCCTGCGGCCGGCGGGCGTTCGCCCGGCCCCGTGCTGAGGCGGGACCATGCCGGTCCCTGAAGGGAGCGGGCGGCGAACCGTGACGCGGTTCACGTCGGCAATGCTTACAGATCGGCGCGAAAAACCCGTTGCGACAGTGCCAAGTTCCTGAAAGAATTCGGCTGGCACGGCACTTGCAGTTACCCACCCGGACAAGATTGCCCTGCTTCCACAAAACATAATGAAAGTGCGCCGCATGATGACCCAGATCCGCCGCTTCGCCCGCCTGACCCCGCTGCTCCTGGCTGCCGTGGCCCTGCCGGCCAATGCCAGCCTCATCGTGGACTCGGCGGTGACTTCGTTCTTCATTCCGCACGCGACGACCACCGATACGGTGGGCAACGACATGCCGCTGCCCCGGCCGAGCACCCTGTACTTTGGCCAGGTGCGTGCGACCGGCACGGGAGTTGTCGATTTCTTTTACATCGGCAAGGAAGCGGGCTTCACCAACAAGTTCTATGTGAAGGACAACCTGCTGGCCTCCACGGCCAGCCAGCCCGACAGCTTCAATGCGCCTTTCCCGCTGATCGGTTCGCTGGCGGTTTCGGCCGGGCAGCTGCTCGACTTCGGCTTCTGCACCGATGGCGGCGACAAGGTTCTCGGCTCGCGCTGTGTCTGGAACGACAGCGCCCTGTCGATCGTCAGCCAGTACAACCATGACCGCGTCGGCGGCTATCGCAGCATCGGCTATGCCACGGCCGACATCTTCGATCCGGCGACGGGTGCGCGCAGCTTCGGCAGCGGCCTCGGGCCCAGCGACAACCTGTTCGCCTTCTGGGATGATTCCGGTGCCCGCAACGATGACAACCACGACGACATGATCATCGGCATGCGCTTCACCCGGGTGGACGAGCCCACCTCGCTGGCTCTGGCCGCGACCGGCCTGCTGGGCCTGCTCTGGGTCGGCAGCCGCCGCAACCGTGGTGCCTCCCGCGCCGCCTGACGCGACACCTCGATAACGAAAAAAGCGGCGCCTTCGGGCGCCGTTTTTTTTGCTCAGCCGGCGGTCGTCCCGGGCAGCGGATAGCCCCGTGCCGGCTCGCGTCCGATGCCATCCGGCGCGAAGTCATCGACACCGGTGATTTCCATGACCAGCGCATCCTGGCGGCGCATCTGCTCGGCCTCGCTGGCGTTGAGGATGCCCTGGCGTTCGGCGGAGTCGATCTGTTCCAGCGGATGGTCCTCGAGGATCAGGCCGCTGCGCACGGCGTCGCGCAGGCGCTGCTCGAGCGGCACCAGCGCCTCGGCGGTCTCCAGCGCCCGTTGCAGGGCACCGAGCGGGCTGCCGGGCTCGTCGGCCGCGTAGATGCAGGAACACAGGCGTTCGCGGGTCTCGGTCGGGTGGGTGACCAGCGCGACGATCTCCTGGCCAAGCTCGTCGGAGGGCGCGGAGAACATGCGGCCGCGGGGGAAGATCAGCGAGCGCAGGCCGGCCGCCACCCAGCGGTTCGGCAGGTTGCGCAGGAAGCCGTGCAGCTGCTCCTGGGCGTGGTAGAGCAGCGTACGGCAGCTCCACTCCACCAGCGGCAGGTCCGCCGCCTGGCGGCCCTGGTTCTCGTAGTGCTTCAGCACCATGCTGGCGAGGTACATGGCGCTGAAGACGTCGCCCAGGCGCGCGGACAGCAGCTCGCGCCGCTTCAGGCCGCCACCGAGGGTCAGCATGGCGACGTCGGCTGCCAGCGCGAAGGCGGCGCTGTAGCGGTTGATGTGCTGGTAGTACCGGGCGGTGGGTCCGTCGGCGGGCACATTGCTGTAGCGGGCGTTGGTCAGCGCCAGCCAGAACGAGCGGGCGGCATTGCTCACCGCATAGCCGATGTGGCCGAACAGGTGGCGGTCGAACTCGATCAGTGCCTGCTCGAAATCCGGGTCCTTGGCCGCTTCCATCTCCTTCAGCACGAACGGGTGGCAGCGGATGGCGCCCTGGCCGAAGATGATCAGGCTGCGGGTGAGGATGTTGGCACCTTCCACGGTGATGGCCACCGGCAGCACCTCGTAGTTGCGCGCCAGGTAGTTCTTCGGCCCCAGCATGATGCCCTTGCCGCCGTGCACGTCCATGGCATCGTTGGCGATCCTGCGCGCCAGCTCCGTGCAGTGGTACTTGAGGATGGCCGAGGGCACGGAGGGCTTCTCGCCGCGGCCGAGCACGGTGCAGGTCACCGTCACGGCGGCATTGATGATGTAGGTGTGGCCGGCGATGCGTGCCAGCGCCTCGCCCACGCCCTCGAACTGGCCGATGGGCAGGTTGAACTGCCGGCGGATGCGGGCATACGCGCCGGTGGCGTGCACCGCCGCGCGGCCGCCGCCCATGGCATTGGCCGGCAGCGTCACGCCACGGCCGGCGGAGAGCTGCTCCACCAGCATGCGCCAGCCCTGGCCGGCCCGCTCACGGCCGCCGATGATGTAATCCACCGGCACGAACACATCGCGGCCCTGCGTCGGCCCGTTCTGGAAGGGGATGTTGATCGGGAAATGCCGGCGGCCGATGTCGATGCCGGGCAGGTCGGTGGGGATGAGCGCCGCGGTGATGCCGTATTCGTCGCGGTCGCCGATCAGGTGCTCGGGGTCATGGAGCTTGAAGGCCAGGCCCAGCACCGTGGCGATGGGGGCGAGCGTGATGTAGCGCTTGTCCCAGTTGAGCCGGATACCGATCATCTCCTCGTCACGGAAGCTGCCGCGGCAGACGACGCCGGTATCGAGGATCGACGAGGCATCCGAGCCGACACGCGGGCTGGTGAGCGCGAAGCAGGGAATCTCCTCGCCCCGGGCCAGGCGCGGCAGGTAGTGGTCCTTCTGCGCGTCGGTGCCGTAGTGGAGCAGCAGCTCCGCGGGCCCCAGGGAGTTCGGCACGCCGATGGTGGAGGAGAGGACGGCGCTGCGGCTCGCCAGCTTCGACAGCACCATGGCGACGGCGAGTGGCGAGAACTCCAGGCCGCCGTAGCGGCGCGGGATGATCATCGCGAAGAAGCGCTGCTCGATGATGTATTCCCAGATTTCCCGCGGCAGGTCGCCGATCTCGTGGGTGACCTGCCAGTCATCGACGCGGCGGCAGAGTTCCTCGGTGGGCCCATCGAGGAAGGCGCGCTCCGCGTCGGAGAGCCGTGGCGGTGGCAGCGCCTCCAGCTTCGACCAGTCGGGCAGCCCGGTGAACAGCTCGCCGTCCCACCACACCGTGCCGGCCTCGAGGGCCTCGCGCTCGGTCTGCGAGATGCTCGGCACCAGCGTGCGGTAGAAGCGCAGCAGCGGTGCGGTCACGTGCTCGCGCCGCAGCTCACCGAGGTTCAGCACGGCCAGCGCGGCCCAGCCCGCCAGCAGCAGCAGGTTCCACCACCACCAGGCCTCGCCCAGCGCCATGTACGCCAGCAGCGCCAGGCCCAGCGTCACGGTGGACGTGCGCAGGTCCACGCGCCGGTAGGCCAGCGCCAGGGCTACCCCGGCCAGCGCCAGGGTCCAGAACAGCCAGGTGATGAAATCCAGCACGGCGGGGTCCTCCGGGGGGATGGGCCGGGCACCTGCCGGATATTAACGAAAAGGCCGGGCCTGGGCCCGGCCCCGGCCGGCGCTGCCTAGCGAGGCAGCAGCTCGGCGATGGCGGCGCGCTCCTCGCGCAGTTCCTTCTCGGTGGCGTCCATGCGCGCGCGGCTGAAATCGCTGACCGGCAGGCCCTGGACGATCTCGTACTTGCCCTTGGCGCAGCGGCAGGGATAGGAGTAGATGATTCCTTCCTTGATGCCGTAGCTGCCGTCCGACGGCACGGCCATGCTGACCCAGTCATCGCCCGGAGTGCCGAGTGCCCAGTCGCGGATGTGATCGATCGCCGCCGAGGCGGCCGAGGCCGCGCTGGAGAGGCCCCGCGCCTTGATGATCGCCGCACCACGCTGCTGCACGGTCGGGATGAATTCGTTCGTCACCCACTCCTGCGGCACCAGGTCCCTGGCGGCGCGATCGTTGACCAGTGCCTGGCTGATGTCCGGGTACTGCGTGGAGGAGTGGTTGCCCCAGATCGTCATGCGCTTGATCTGGTTGACGTGGGTGGTGGTCCGGGCGGCTAGCTGTGCCAGGGCGCGGTTGTGGTCGAGGCGAGTCATCGCGGTGAAATTCGCCGGATTGAGGTCGGGCGCGTTGCGCTGGGCGATCAGTGCATTGGTGTTGGCCGGGTTGCCGACCACCAGCACGCGCAGGTTGCGGCTGGCATGCTCGTTCATCGCCTTGCCCTGCGCGGAGAAGATCCGGGCGTTCTCTTTCAGCAGGTCGGCGCGTTCCATGCCCGGGCCGCGGGGCTTGGCGCCCACCAGCAGCGCATAGTCGGCATCGCGGAAGGCTTCCTCTGCCTTGTCCGTGGCCACCACGCCCTGCAGGGCGGGGAAGGCGCAATCCTCGAGTTCCATCACCACGCCGCGCAGCGCGTTGAGCGCCGGGGTGATCTCCAGCAGCTGCAGGATCACCGGCTGGCTGGTGCCCAGCAACTGGCCCGAAGCGATGCGGAACGCAAGCTGGTAGCCGATCTGGCCGGCGGCGCCCGTAATGGTGACTCTGGCGGCTTGGGTCATGGGAAGCCTTCCTTCATGAAACTGGGGGTGATCGGCGATCCGTGGCCTCCGTGCCTGCCGCACGCGGCACCCCGGACCCTCGACGGGGCGGGGATTCTACCACCGAAAAAACACGGGACGGGAGGCGTACTTCCCGCAGTCCCGGGGGGCTACTTGGCGGTCTTCTTCTTGTAGATCTGCAGCTGCTCGTTGTAGCGGCCGGCCACGGCATTGAGGGCATCCACCGCGGCATTGTGCCGCTGCGTGTGCACCTTCTTCTGCTCCTCGGTGACCGTATCGCCCAGCGCCTTCTCTTCTTCATCGAGGCAGGCCAGGTAGCTCTCCACGGACGCCATGTACTGCTTCACCGACTGGTTGGCGGCCTTCATCTCGGCCTCGGTGGCGCTGGCGCCGCTCGGCAGGGTGATCTCGCCCGGGTACTCGCAGGCAGCCATGGCCGGCTGCAGGGCGATTGCGGCCAGGACGCTCAGCAGGATGGCGGATGACCTCATCATGGCAGTGCCTCTCGGGTTGGCGGCGCCGGTCGATTATGCCGCAGCGCCGGGGCGGTGCTCAACCGAACAGGCCGTGGAAGGCGGCCGGGCCGTGACGCTGCGCCACCAGCAGGTCCATGAACTGCGGGGCATTCATCGGCTCGCCGAACAGCAGGCCCTGGACGAAGTCGCAGCCGGTGGAGCGCAGGAATGCCAGCTGGTGGGGCGACTCCACGCCCTCGGCGATGACATCGAGCTTCAGGCCATGGCCCATCTGGATGATGGTGGCGACGATGGTGGCGTCATCGGCGTCGGTGGCGGCGTCGCGGACGAAGGACTGGTCGATCTTCAGCGTGTTGATCGGGAATTTCTGCAGGGCACTCAGCGAGGAATAGCCGGTGCCGAAATCGTCGATGGCGAGCGAGAGGCCCATGGCGTAGAGCTCGTCGAGGATCTTCACCGTGCGTTCCGGATCCTCCATGAGCGTGCTCTCGGTGATCTCCAGCTCGAGGCTGGCCGGCGGCACGCCATGGCGCTTGCAGATGGCGGCCACGCGCTGCGCGAAGTTGGGCTGGCGCAGCTGCTTCAGGGAGAGGTTCACGGCGATCTTGCCGGGGAAGGCCATCTGCGCCTGCCAGGCGTGGAAGTCGCGGCAGACACGATCCAGGACCCATTCGCCGATATCGAGGATGAGGTTGCTCTCCTCCGCCAGCGGGATGAACTCCGAGGGCAGGACGATGCCGCGGTCGGACATCTCCCAGCGCACCAGTGCCTCGCCGCCGGCGACACGGCCGCTGCGCAGGTCCACCTTGGGCTGGTACTGCAGCAGCAGCTCCTCGCGCTGGTAGGCCCGGCGCAGCTTGCTCTTCAGCATCAGCCGCTCGGTTGCGGCGGCGTTCATCTCCGGGTCGAAGAACTCGAAGCTGTCGCCGCCGGTGCGCTTGGCGTGGTACAGGGCCGAGTCGGCGCTGCGCACCAGATCGATCACGTTGCGGGCATCGACGGGGTAGGTGGCGATGCCGATGCTGACCGTCATGTAGATCTGGTGGCCGTGGTACGGCAGCATCCGCGCCAGTTCCGCGAGGATGGCGCGGGCCGTGTCCGCCAGATGCAGGCTCGCCGCCACCGCGTCGGCCGGGTTCTCGAGGATGATGCCGAACTCGTCCCCGGCGAAGCGGCCGATGATGGTGCCTGAGGGCAGCAGGCGGCCCAGCCTCTCGGTCAGCGTCTCCAGGCACAGGTCACCGGCGCTGTGGCCGTAGATGTCATTGATGTCCTTGAAGCGGTCGACGTCCAGGTACAGCAGCGCGAAGCCGCGCCCCTGGCGGCTGGCGCGCGCAATCGACCGCTGCAGCAGGTGCTGGAACTGCATGCGGTTGGGAACCTTGGTCAGGGCATCGATGCGCGCCAGGTAGCGGATGCGCTGCTCGGCGAGCTTGCGCTCGGCGATGTTGCGGGCGGCGATGATGAAACCGCGAAAGGCCGGGTCCGCATCGTGGATCGCCGAAATGGTGAAGGACACCGGCACCTCGCGCTGCGCCTGGTTGACCAGCGCGCCTTCGCGCGCGCTCGCGCCGGTGTCGCCCAGCGCGAACTGCCCGCTGTGCGCGGGCGCCACCAGCGAGGCGATCGGCCTGCCCACCAGCGCCGGTTCCGGCAGCTCCAGCAGGCGGCAGGCGGCGGCATTGACCCGGGTGACGACACCTTCCTGGCTGACGATGAACAGCGCCTCGCTCATGCTGCCGAGTACCTTGTCGAGGTAATCCCGGGAGATGGTGGTGGTCTGCAGTCTCCGGCGCAGTTCATCGAAGCTGGTGGCCAGGCGGCCCAGTTCGTCCTGGCGCGGCAGGACGATGGCGCCATCGTAATCGCCGGCACTCATGCGCTCGGCGCCGCGGGTGAGCAGGCGGATGTCGCCGACCTGGCGCCTGGCGAACACCACCAGCAGGGAGAAGATGCCGATCATCACCAGCAGGGCCAGGGCGAAGGCCCAGGTGACGGTGTCGCGGCCGAACTTCAGCACCAGCGCCGCGAGCAGGCTGCGCAGCACGCTGGCATCGGCGTTGGTCATGGTGGTGTCGAAGACCTGGCCCAGCGAGCCGGCGCCGTCGCCGCCGGGCAGCGGCATGCGCGCCACGATGAAGCTGTCACGGGTTTCCACCTCGCCGACACCGATATCGGCGAAGCGCTCCATCAGCGCCGGGTCACCGGAATGATGGATGGCATTCCCTGCCGCGTCGAACATCACGATCAGGCTGGCGCCGTCGAGCCTCGACAGGCGCCGCAGGGTGGTGTCCAACTCGGCCGGGCTGGCGTTGCGCGTCAGGGTGCCGACACGTTCGGCGACGATGCGCGTGGTGCTGTGCGCATGCTCCGCGATGCGCGCCACCATCTGGTCCTGGAACACCAGGGCGCTCTGGCTGAGCGCCGTGTCGAGCGAGGAGCGGAAGGCCACGTAGAGGCTGAGGCCGGTGAGCGCGATCGCCACGGCGCAGATGGCCGCGGTGATCAGCAGGTACTTCGGCAGCAGGCTGAGTGGCTTCATTGGCTGGCTCGCGATGCGTCCGCTCGCGCTTGTTGTTGTGCCGGTGCCCCGGGTCGGCTTGCAGCTGATTCTAGCAGCGGCGGGGCCGGGCGGCCGACAGCGCGAAAGGGACTGCCGGTGGGGGACCCGGTGCTGCCGTTCAGCCGCACATCCCTGTGCGGCCTCACTGCCTGTCGGGCTCGCTTTCGCTGTCCCTGCGCCGCTCGCCCTCCAGGCGCGCACCGGGTCCCCCACCGGCAGTCCCTTCCCCCCTGCGCCGCGGGCTCTCCATCGCAGTGCGAACTCGCGCAGAAAAATCCGGCCGGGCCGGGGCTACAATGGCCGCGCACCGGGTTGTGTCGAGCGTGGTTACCCCCCTGACCATCGTGTCCAAGAGTGCGCTGATCGTCGATGACAGCCGGACCGCCCGCCAGGCGCTGGGCACCGTGCTGGAAGCCAACCGCCTGCGGGTGGAGACGGCGGCGTCCGCGGAGGAGGCGCTCGAATTCCTGAGCCACAGCCGCCCCGACGTGATCTTCATGGATCACCTGATGCCGGGCATGGACGGCCTCCAGGCCGTCAAGGCCATCAAGACCAACCCGGCCACCGCCACCATCCCGATCATGATGTACACCTCCCAGGGCGGCGAGCTCTATGTCGGGCAGGCGCGCGCATTGGGCGCCCTCGGCGTGCTGCCCAAGCAGATCAAGCCGGTGGAAGTTTCCGAGCTGCTGAAGTCGCTGCATCTCGTGGAAGCCGCCGCCGACGGGCGCCACGCCGCGGATGAGCCGGTACCGGCAGCCGGGGCTGATCCGGCCCCTGTCCCGGCCCAGGCTCAGACCCAGGCCCAGGTCCAGGCCCAGGCCCAGGCAAACCCCCGCGGCGATCTCGAACTCTGGGTGCAGTCGTTGCTGGCACACCAGTCGCAGGAGATCCGTGCCGATGTGCAGGCCGCGGTGAGCCGGGCCCTGCGCGAGCATGAGGCGGCGCGCGAGGCTGCCGCGGCAGTACCGCCGCCTGCCCGCCGCCGGGCCGCACCGCTGCTGCTGGTGTTGCTGGCGCTGGTCGCGGTGTCTGCCACGTTCTTCATGCTCAACCTCGATGCGCAGCGCAAGTGGCGCAGCGCCGTGCAGCAGAACGCAAGCCTGGTGGATGCGCTCAACGAACGCCGCAACGCCACGGCGGCCGCTGTCGATGACAGCACCCTGAAGGTGGCGGCAGCGCGCGATGCGGCGGCCGGCCGCTATGCCGACTTCATCGCTGCAGTGGAATGGGGCGTCAACCAGGCGGCGCTGTTTCCGCCGGGTGGCGAGCCATTCGCCGGCCAGAGGCTGGAGGTCCTGCGCGGCCTGGTGGACCGGCTGACGGCCCTGGGTTTCACCGGCACCGTGCGCCTCGATGGCCATGTCGGTGACTTCTGCTACGTGCCTGGCGCGGACGGGACGCTGCTGCTCGCCGCGGACGACCTGCCGGTGGAGCGCTGCGCGCGCATGGGGCTCGGCACGGAGGAGGCGCGCACGGCATCGGCCCGCCAGTCGGTCGCCTTCGCCAATTACCTCGGCAGCCGTGCAGCCGATCCGGCGTTGCGGATCGAGGTCGTGGCCCATGGCAACGCGCAGCCGGCGGTGCCGTATCCGGCGTTGCTGGCCGGCCTCACCGCCGGCGAATGGAACGCCGTGGCCAGGCAGAACAACCGCGTCAGCATCACGCTTCTTCCGGGCCAGCCGCAGCGCTAGGCTGTGGCATTCCGGCTACCGCAGCGAAACCACGTGATCTACCAGGCTCCCCCCGGCCTGCGGGGCGCACACCTGCAGTCGCTGCTCGCGACCCTGCCATTGCGCCGGCACCTGGTGTGGCGGCGCGTGGGCGCTTCCCTGGGCGGCACCCGCAGCGAGGTGCTCGATGCCGGCGCCGGGGTGCGCCTGCTCGCGGAGCACACGCCGCCGCCAGTGGCCGGGTCGGGGCGGCTCGCCGTGCTGATCCACGGCTGGGAGGGCAGCGCGGCTTCGCTCTACATGGTCTCCCTGGCGGCGCGACTGGTACAGGACGGCTTCCGCGTGGTGCGCCTCAACCTGCGCGACCATGGCGATTCGCATCACCTGAACCCGGGCATCTTCCATTCCTGCCGCCTCGACGAAGTGCTGGGCGCGCTGGCGACCTTGCAGGACCGTTTTGCCGGCGAGCGCCTGCACCTCGCGGGCTTCTCGCTGGGCGGCAACTTCGCGCTGCGCGTGGCGGCGCTTGCGCCGGCAGCCGGCCTGCGGCTGGTGAAAGTGGTGGCCGTCTGCCCGGTGCTCGATCCGCGGCACACGCTGGAGGCACTCGACGGCGGCCTGCCGATGTATCGCCTGTACTTCCTGCGCAAGTGGCGCCGCTCGCTGGAGCGCAAGCGGCGTGCCTTTCCCGATCTCTACGAGTTCGGCCGGCTCGGCCGCTTCCGCAGCCTGCGCGAGATGACGGGATACTTCGTCAGCCATTTCACCGGGTTCCCGGACCTGGATGCCTACTTGCGGGGCTATGCCATCACCGGTGACCGGCTGGCGGGGCTGGAGATCCCGGCCGACGTGCTGCTGGCCGATGACGACCCGGTGATTCCGGTCGCGGACGTGGCCGCGCTCGCGCCAGCGGCTGCGCTGACCGTGCATCGCAGTGCCCATGGCGGCCATTGCGGGTTCATGCAGGGATACCGCCTGCAGAGCTGGCTCGACGACTTCGTCGCCCGGGCCTTCGACACCTGACGCCCATGCAGCGAACAGCCTGCCCCGCGTCGCGGTACATGGGTACTGCAGAGGTCGCGGGCCGTGTAACCTTGCACGGATGAGCCAGGGGACAAACCAGCCGTGACGCGCCGCTTCGACAAGCGCCTGGCGGCGCTGGCCACGCTGGCGCAGCCGGAGCTGCTGCGTGGCGGGCTGCGCGGCGTGGAGAAGGAATGCCTGCGCGTCACGCCGGACGGGCTGGTGGCGCAGACGGGGCACCCGGTGGCACTGGGTTCGGCACTGACCAACCGCCACATCACCACGGATTACTCCGAGGCCCTCATCGAGTTCATCACGCCCCCGGAACGCAACACGCCGGCCACCCTGTCCTTCCTCGGCGACATCCATCAGTTCGCCTGGCCGGCAATCGGCGAAGAACTCTTCTGGCCGCTGTCCATGCCCTGCCGGCTGCGCGGCGAGCAGGACATCCCGATCGCCCGCTACGGCCGCTCCAACGTCGGCCGGATGAAGAGCGTGTACCGGCAAGGCCTGGGGTATCGCTACGGACGCTTCATGCAGGCGATTGCCGGCGTGCACTTCAACTTCTCGCTGCCCGGCGGCTTCTGGCCGGCGTACGCGCAACTGGAGCGCTCGCGGGCCGGCGCCGTCGAGCTGAAGTCGGCGGCCTACCTCGATGCGGTGCGCAACGTGCGGCGCATGGACTGGCTGCTGTTCTACCTGTTTGGCGCCTCACCCGCGGTGTGCCGCTGCTTCCTGCCGCAGGGTGGCCCGGGATTGGCGGAATTCGGCCCGGACACCTGGTTCGCACCCCATGCCACCTCGCTGCGCATGAGCGACATCGGCTACAAGAATGCCAGCCAGGACGGCATCTGGATTTCTGCCAACAGCCTGGAGGAGTACATCGCCGACCTGACCCGGGCCATCCGCACACCCAGCCCGGCCTTCGAGCGCATCGGCGTGCACGTCGATGGTGAATGGCGGCAGCTGAATCCGCACCAGCTGCAGATCGAGAACGAGTACTACAGCACCATCCGTCCGAAGCGCTCGGCGCTGAGCGGCGAACGCCCGACGATGGCCCTGCGTCGCGGCGGTATCGAATACCTGGAATTGCGTGCCCTGGACCTGGACCCGTTCGCGCCCACCGGCGTCAACCTGCGCGAGCTGCTGTTCGCCGAGGTGTTCCTGGTCTACTGCCTGCTGTGCGACAGTCCCGGCATCGACGCGGCGGAGCAGGGCGAGATCGATTTCAACCATCGCGCCGTCGCCCGGCGCGGACGCGAGCCGGGCCTGGTGTTGCGGCGCCGGGGCCGCGAAGTGGCCATGCGTGACTGGGCCGGCGAGATCCTCCAGTCCATGCAGGGTGTGGCCGAACTGCTCGATGGGGGTGACGGCGCCTGCCTGGCTGCCCTGCGCGAGTGCGCGATGCTGCTCGGCGAGCCGGAGGCGACCCCCTCGGCACGCGTGCTTCGCGAACTGCGGGCCAGCGGACAGCAGCTCTCCGGCTACGGACTGAGCCTCGCGGCCGGTTACCGGGAGCACTTCCTCTCCATGGCAGACGAGGCGAACACCCACTACCGCGTGCTGGAGACCGAGGCCCTCGCCTCGCTGGACCGCCAGTGCTGGATCGAGGAGCACGACACCCTGCCCTTCGACGAGTACCTCCGCGCCTACTACGCCTGAGCTGGTCCCGCCGGGGCCGTGATTTGCTATGCTGCGGGCCATTCTTCGCGGAGTCTGATTGCTTGGCGCGACTCTTCTACGTGTGCGTCCTCGTGGGCGTCGTGCTCACCGTGCTGCTGGCCGGCGTCTACCCGTTGCCGCAGCACACGCGCTACCGCTCGATCGTCAGCGTGATACCCGATGGCGGCCGCGAGGAGCGGTTCATCATGCGCTGGCCCGAGGACCGCGTGCAGCCGCTGCAGGCTGGACGTGCCGGATCCATCGTGCTGGCGGCGGGCGGCGCCTCGTTCCTGTCCGCGGCAGACGGCGGCAGCGCCAGCGTCGAGGTCTTCCGCATGCGGGATGCGGCCGGCAACGTGATCGGCCTTGCGAGCCGCAGCACCACGGCCAATGCGGGCGGCACGCAGGACGCCAGCTGGGCATTGCTGATCCCGAGCCGCGGCACCCTGTTCCTGTCCCGGCAGCAGGGCGGTGGTGCCACGCCGGAAGGCGGCAGCACAGGCGGGTCCGGCCGGGTCACCGGCGGCACCGGCGAGTTCGCGGCGCTGATCGGCAGCTACGATGAGGCCCGGGAAGCCGGCAAGCCGGCGGCAGATGGCAGCACGAGCGGCCAGATCACGCTCGTCACCCGCGTGCAGGCTGCACCCTGATGCGCATCCTGGTCGCCACGCTCGGCTTGCTGGCAGGCATCTTCCTCGGTGCCGTCCTGCTCATGCTCAATCCCATCAGTCTCGTGCAGGGCACCCCGGCGGCGCTGTCCGGTGCGGTGCGCGTGCTCGCCTGGGAATCCGGTGGCGGCTTCCGCGGCTTCGAGCTCACGCCCGGTGGCTTGCTGGGCCTGCGCAGCGCCGCGGGTCGTGCAGCGGCCTTCGGTGATCCGGCCCTGGAGCATGCGCGCGTGGAGATCGTCGCACTCAGCGACGACAGCGGCGGCCCGCCGGTGCTGGGCGTGCGGCTGAGTGCGATCGGCACCGGCAACTCGCTGCTGCAGGCGCGTCTTGGCACGGTGGTGGCATGGAGCCTGGCGTGGCCAGGCCAGGGCAGCGTCATGCTGGCGGGCTCGGAGAACTACTGGGCGCCTTTTCGCGATGGGCTGTGGTCGGCGATGCGCGGCCGCGGCTACCAGCCAGGTCGTGCACATTACCTGCTGCCGCCACTGCCACGCCTCGGTGCGCCATGGCTCGTTTCCGGCACCGGAGCCTTTGCCGGGGTCCATGGCAGCTTCCGCGAGGAATTCACGCCTGTCGCCGCCAGGCCGGGCGATCTCACCGGTTCGCGCCAGCTGAGCCTCGCCACCGAGTGAGCGCCGCCGAGGCGGTCAGTGGCCGAGGGCCGCTTCCGCCAGTGCCTTGAACGGCACGCTGCTGTCGGCGACGGCGGCGGGATCGAGCCGGGCACCATCGGCGATCAGCTTCTTCGACAGCATGAATTCCCGCGGACTGTTGACGGCATGGACGGCGATGAGTCGTCCGCCGGCGAAGTAGAACACCGCGAAGCTGCGGCTGGCAGGTTCGCCGCGCAGGACCAGGGAGCTGTAGTTGTCGGCGATGCCCGTCATCTGCAGCTTGAGGTCGTACTGGTCCGACCAGAACCATGGCACCTGGGCGTAGGGTTCGGCCCGCCCCAGGATGTCGAGCGCCGCGGTCTTGCCCTGTTCGGTGGCGTTGTGCACCGATTCCAGCCGCAGGCGCCGGCCAAGCAGGCGGTTGGGGTGGCTGGTGCAGTCGCCGGCGGCGTAGATGTCCGGGTCGCTGCTGCGGCAGAACTCGTCGACGACGATGCCATTGCTGCACTCCAGGCCAGCGTCCTCGGCCAGCTGCGTGGCGGGCAGGATGCCGACACCCACCACCACCAGGTCGGCCGGCAGTTCGGCGCCGCTGGTGCAGATCACCCTGACGCCCTCGCCGTCGCTGCGGATTTCGGCGACGCCGGCGCCAAGGTGGAACTGCACGCCCGCTTCCTGGTGAGCCTGCAGGTAGAACTGCGAGACCGGTGGGGCTACCACGCGCGCCATGATGCGGTCGGCAATCTCCACCACGCAGACATCGAGGCCCGCGGTGACCGCCACCGCCGCCACCTCGAGGCCGATGTAGCCGCCGCCGATCACCACCATGCGCCGGCCCGGCCTGAATGCCGCCTGGATGCCGCGCACATCATCGATGGTCCGCAGGTAATGCACCTGGGGAAGATCCTGCCCCGGGATCGGCACGCGGCGCACCTGGCTGCCGGTGGCGAGGATCAGCTTGTCATAGCCGACTGCCTGGCCATCGATGGATACCGTGCGCCGCCGGCGGTCGATGGCCTCGACGCGGGTGCCGAGCCGCAGCTGCACGTCATGGTCCCGGTAGAACTGCTCCGGCCGCAGGTGGAGCCGCTCCTGCTCCAGTTCCCCGGCGAGGAATTTCTTCGACAATGGCGGGCGCTGGTAGGGCAGGTACGGCTCGTCGCCGGCCATGAGGATGGCCCCGCCGTAGCCACCGTGGCGGAGCGAGATGACGGCCTGGGCAGCCGCCTGGCCGGCCCCGGCAATGACAACGGTATCGCGCATGAAGGAGGCTTTCGGACTGTTGCCCTGATTATACTGACTGGCGTGGACGGCCATGCCGGCCGCCACCTTCCCCCGGCTTCAGTACAGGACCAGTCATTCATGAAGGCGATCCAGATCAACCGCTGCGGTGGCCCGGAAGTGCTCGAGTACGTGGATGTGCCGGAGCCGGTGGCCGCGCCAGGCCAGGCCGTGGTGCGCCAGACGGCGATCGGCCTCAACTTCATCGACACCTACCATCGCTCGGGACTCTATCCGCTGGCGTTTCCCGCCGGCCTCGGCATGGAGGCCGCGGGTGTGGTCGAAGCAGTGGGGCCGGGCGTGGCCAGCTGCGCACCGGGCGACCGCGTCGCCTACTGCACCCCGCCGCCCGGAGCCTATGCCGCAAAGCGCGCCATGGCCGCCGACCGGCTGGTGAAACTGCCTGCCGGCGTGGACGACCGCATGGCCGCAGCCGCGATGCTCAAGGGCCTGACGGCCTGGTATCTCCTGCGGCGAAGCTATCCGGTACGCAGCGGGGACACGGTGCTGGCATACGCGGCGGCCGGCGGCGTCGGCCTGATCCTCGGCCAGTGGGCGCGCAGCCTCGGCGTGCGCGCCATCGGCGTCGCCGGTACGCCGGAGAAGGCGGAACTGGCCAGGGCGCATGGCTACGCGGAGGTGATCCTCGCCGACGCGCCGGATTTCGTCGCCAGGGTGCGCGGGCTGACGGGGGGTGCGGGGGTTGCGGCGGTCTACGATTCGGTCGGCAAGGCCAGCTTCACGCAGTCGCTGGATTGCCTGCGCAAGCACGGCGTCATGGTCAGCTACGGCAATGCCTCCGGGCCCGTTGAGCCGTTCACGCCGCTGGAACTTGCGCGTCGCGGTTCGTTGTACCTGACGCGGCCCTCGCTGTTCGACTTCATCGCCGAGCGCGCCGAACTGGAGGCGGGCACGGCGGAGCTGTTCGCGCTGATCACCGGCGGCGGGCTGAAGCTGCACATCGGCCAGACCTACCCGCTGGCCGATGTGGCGCGCGCCCACCGCGACCTCGAGGCGCGCCGCACCACCGGCTCGACGCTGTTGCTGCCGTAACCGCTGGCGGTTCAGGGCCCGACGGGCCAGAACAGCCGCAGCAGCACCATGACCGCCAGCAGTACCACCAGCGTGAGCGGCAGGCCGAGGCGCAGGTAGTCGCTGAACCGGTAGCCGCCAGGGCCCATCACCAGCAGGTTGGCCGGATGGGCAATGGGCGTGGCGAACGCCGATGACGCCGCCATGGCCAGGCCCATCAGCGCGGTCTGCGGCGCGATGCCGAGTTCGCGCGATGCGGTGATGCAGATGGGCGCCATCAGCACCACCAGCGCCGGGGTCGGGATCACCAGCGTGGCGGCCGCGGTGATGACGTAGAGGCCGAGGATGATGGGCCACGGCCCCAGGCCGGCGAGCAGCGCCATGAGGTGCACGGCCAGATACTGCGCCGTGCCGGTGTGCACCATGGCCACGCCGAGTGGCAGGGTGCCGGCGATGACGAACACCGCGTGCCAGTCGATGGAGCGGTAGGCCTGTTCCATGGTCAGGCAGCGCGACAGCACCATGAGGGCCGCGCCGAGTACCGCGGCAATGCCGATCGACAGCCAGCCGAGGATCACGCTGCCCACCACGCCGAGCATGATCAGTGCCGCCGCCGGGGCGCGGCGGCTGTCGGTCACCGCCAGCCTCACCGGCGTCAGCACCAGGAAGTCCGGGTTGTCGCTGAGGAGCGCGAGCTTCTGTCGCGGTCCGACCAGCAGCAGCGCGTCACCGAACTGCAGCGTGACCTTCTCGAGGTCGCTGCGCCGGGCCTTCCCGGAGCGCCAGACCGCCACCAGCTCCAGGCCATAGCGGTCGTGGAAGTTCACCTCGGCCGTGGTCTTGCCGGCCAGCGGTGATTGCGGCGCCAGCGTCGCTTCCAGTGTCGCCAGCCGGTCGGACTCGAAGACATCGAGATTCGGCGAAATGCGTTCGCCGATCTTCAGTTCCTGCAGGCCGCGCAGCACATCGAGGTCCTCGGGGCGGCCCTGGATCAGCAGCAGGTCGCCGCCGAGGATCACTTCCCCGGGTGGCGGCATGATGTGCAGCACGCCCTCGCGAAAGGTCGCCAGCAGGCGGAAGTCGAAGGCATCGCCGAGCCGGCTGCGACCCAGCGTCGCGCCGCCCAGGCGTGAGTCCCGCGGCACCCGCACCACGAACAGCCGCTCCTGCAGCCGGTAGGTATCGCGCAGGTCGGCCTCGGTGATGTCGCGGATGTCGGCAAATTCCCGGGTCGCCGCCAGCGCCGCCAGCGCCGCCGGGTCACCCTGCAGCAGCAGCTGGTCGCCGGCGCGCAGCGGGACGGAAGCGAGCTTGACCCGCCGCACCAGGTCTCGGCGCCGCACCGCGAGCACGTTGACGTTGAAGCGACGGCGAAACTCGGCATGGTGGAGCAGGTCTTTCGCCAGCGCGGAGTTCTCCGCCACGGTTGCCTCGGCCAGGTGGACCTGCTCCGACATCAGGCCCTGCAGCACCGGCGCCTCGCGCTCGATCACCAGTTCGCTCCAGTGCCGAAGTTCCTCGAAGCGTTCCGGACGGCCCTGCAGCAGCAGACGGTCACCCCCCTGGAGCACCGTGGTGCGCGAGGGCAGCGCCTCGACCCGGTTGCGCCGTTCCAGGGCGATGACGATCATCCCGGCGGCCGATGCCAGCCGGCTGTCCGCCAGCGTCTTGCCGACCAGGACCGAGCCCTCGGGCACGTGCATCATGAAGCTGCGGTCCTGCAGCCCGTACTGCGCCCGCAGGTTGCGCTGGCTGCGCTGCTGCGCTTCCAGGCCCGGATCCTGCCGTGGCAGCAGCCGGCGACCGGCCAGTGCCACGAAGACCGTGCCCGCCAGCAGCGCGCCGATGCCCACCGGCGCGAAGTCGAACATGGAGAAGGGCACCACGCCGGCCGCGGTCATGGCGCTGCCGATCAGCAGGTTGGCGGGTGTGCCGATGAGCGTGGTGGTGCCGCCCAGCAGGGCGGCGAAGGACAGCGGCATGAGCAGGCGGGAGGCCGGCACCTCGGAGCGCCGGGCGATATCCACCGCCACCGGCAGCATGAGCGCGGCGACGCCGACGTTCGGCATGAAGGCGGAGAGTGCACCGCCGGCCAGCATGAGCGCCCCGACTACCGCCGGCTCGCTGTGCCCGGCAATCTGCAGCAGGCGACGGCTGACGATCTGCGCGCTGCCGCTGCGGGCCAGTCCCTCGCTGAGGATGAACATGGCCCAGACCGTGACCACGGCCTCGTCGCTGAAGCCGGCGAGGGCCTCGGGCGGGGAGACGATGCCGGTGATCGCCAGCGCGCACATGACCAGCAGCGCCACGAGGTCCATGCGCAGCACCTCGGTGACGAAGCAGACCACCGAGACGATGAGGATGGCGAGGCAGAGGGCGATGTCCTGAGTCAAGCATGGACCATACTGCAAGCGGTCGGGTGCGGGAAGCCGGGCCGCTGCCAGGTCATGGCAGGCCCTGCGGCCGCGAATGCCGATGGTTCATACTCGACGCATGGCGAACCGGCACCGCGTTCAGGATCCCGGGATGGCGGCGCGATACCGGCGCATCCATGCCGTCGTGGCAGCCATTCCCGCGGGCGCGGTCGCCAGCTATGGGCAGGTGGCCTTGCGGGCCGGCCTGCCACGCGGCGCGCGCCAGGTGGGCCGGGCGCTCGCGCAATGCCCGGCGCAGCTACCCTGGCACCGGGTGGTGAACGCCGCCGGCCGCATCGCCCTGCCGCCGGCTTCGGCCGGCTTCAGGGAGCAGGTGCGCCGGCTGCGTGCCGAGGGCATCGAGGTGCGTGACGGCCGCGTCCCCCGCCGTCTCCTCGATGGAGGCATCCAGCTCGATGCGCTGCTGTGGGGGCCAGCGGCACACGGGGAGGCAGGCAATGATGAACATGGCATGGGGAATCCTCCTGGCCGCGACGCTGGTGCTGGCGGCCTGCGGCGGGCCGTCGGCGGACCAGGACGCAACGCCCGCCGCCAGAGAAGCGCCGGCGGAGAACCGGCAACTGCTGGACGCGGTGCAGGCCCCGCTCGAGCGCGCGAAGTCCGTCGAGCAGATCGAAGCTGAGCAGAAGCGCGCGATGGACGCGCAGATCGACGAGCAGGGCCGCTAGCCGGCCGGCTTGGGGCGCGCATCCCTGGCGAGGGCGACAAGGCCCTTGAGCGCGGGATAGGGGTCGACGATCACCCAGGCGGGGATGGCCCGCAGGTAATCGCGGTAGCGACCCTTGGCCTCGAAGCGCTCGCGGAACGGCGAGCGCAGGAAGGCGTCGAGGTAGCGGGGCACGATGCCGCCGCCGATGTAGACGCCGCCGAAGGCACCCAGCGTGAGCGCGACGTTGGCCGCCATGCCGCCGAGCAGGCCGAAGAACATCGACAGCGTCTCGGCGGCATCGCGTTCGCCGGCGGCGAAGCGCGCGCCGATCGCCTCCGGCGTCAGCGGTGTCCCGCCGTGCAGGGTTTCGTGCAGGAACGCCAGGCCATGGCCGGACAGCAGGCGCTCGGCCGAGCAATGCCCGTAGCGCTGGCGAGCGGCGCGCAGGATGACTTCCTCCCGGTCGTCGGCGGCGCCCAGCGTGGCATGACCGCCTTCGCCCGGAAGCGTGAGCCAGCCACTGCCGATGGGCAGCAGGCCGGCCACGCCGAGGCCGGTGCCCGGACCGATGGCGATGCGTGGGGCCGTCGCCACGGCCGTGCCGCCGCCTGCGGCGACCAGATCTGCGGCGCCGAGTTCGGGCAGCGAGCGGGCCAGGGCGGAGAAGTCATTGGCGACCAGCAGCTCGTCCAGGACCAGCGCCTGGCGCAGCCCGGCGCGCGAAAAGTGCCAGTCGATGTTCGACATGCGCACCTCGTCACCGCGGATCGGGGCGGCCACCGACAGGGCACCGGCCCGCGGCCGCTCTGCCGCAGGCTGGGTAGCGAGATAGTGCCCGAGGAGGCTGCCCAGATCCGGGAAGCCGGCATTGCGGAATGCCGTGACCGGGCCGATGCCCGCGCCGGATGCCAGCGCGACGCGGGTGTTGGTGCCACCGATATCCGCCACCAGCAGGGACATGCCGACAGTCTACGCAGCGGGCTTTCCGCGAGGCAAAAAAAACCGCCCCGTGGGGGGCGGTAGGGATGGGCGCGGAAATTGTCGGTCTTGTTCTTCTTCTTGTTGTGCGGCCTGTTTCTTCTTGTTCTTGTCAGGCCTCGGGTTGTGCGTTGTGTTGTCTGCGTTGCGTTGGGGTTGTGTGCGAGAGCAATGGCTGTCTTGCGTCTCGGGGATATCAATGCACCCCACGTGCCAGGCATGCCGCCGGCGTCTCGCGACTTGACCTAAGACGCCGGTGCACGGCCGTTGTGTGAGCGGGATCACCCATTTCGGCCTCGCCGCTGCCCGCTCCGGCCTGCCGGTGCCCGGGCGATCCGGCGTGAGCCGTGGCAGTTGTCAGGACAGCCGACAGGCCGGGCCAGGCGAGGCGGCGACCGGCATCACGGATTATCCTGGAATGGCTTTCGAATCAGCAGCTTGGGCATGAAGCCCTGCTGTCAAGCTCACCGACGCTGCGGCGGTCGGCGGCACCGGGGAAGTGCCGGATTGGCTCAGGCGTTGAGGTCGGGAATCAGCTGGCTCTCCAGCTTGCTGATCATGTCCTTCAGCCGCAGTTTCTGCTTCTTGAGGCGGCTGACGCGCAGCTGGTCGGCGTGCGGGTTCCTGGCAAGTTCCGCGATCGCGACGTCGAGATCGCGGTGCTGGACACGCAACTCCTTGAGGCGGACGCGGTTTTCGAAAGTGCCTGTATCGACGTTGGTGGTGCTCATCACGCTCTTCGCCCGAGCCCCCTGATCCTGCCCCGGCACGCTTCTCGTTGTTGCTCCGTGCGCGCCGCGTTGGAGGCCCATATTCTAATCCAAATCCCGGCGGCCGGCGGCATGGGCCAGCAGGCTGGCGAAGGATGCTGCGGTGTCCCCGCAGGCCAGGAAATCGGGGTTCAGCACCTGCTCCCTCGTGTTGTAGCGCAGGGGATGGCCGCGGGCGTCCACGACCTGGCCGCCGGCACCCTCGACGATGGCCTGGCCGGCAGCGGTGTCCCACTCCGAGGTCGGGCCGAGGCGGGGGTAGAGATCGGCGTTGCCTTCGGCGACGAGGCAGAACTTGAGCGAGCTGCCCATGGAGAGCAGTTCGTGCGGGCCGAGCGCGGCGAGGAAGCGGGCCAGGGCATCGCCACCGTGGGATCGGCTGCCGGCGACCCGCAGGGGCTGGGCTGGCGGGCGGCGTACGCGGATGCTGCGGGGTGATCCCACGCCGTCGCCGCGCCAGGCGCCGAGATCCGGGCCGCCCCAGTAGTCGCGGTCGAGCACCGGCACATGGATGATGCCCAGGGCCGGCTGCTGTCCCCTGACCAGCGCGATGTTCACGGTGAACTCGCCGTTGCGGCCGATGAACTCGCGGGTGCCGTCCAGCGGGTCCACCAGCCAGAACCAGGGCCACTGGCTGCGCTGCGCCAGTGGAACCGCAGCACCCTCCTCGGACCACACCGGCATGCCGGGCGTGAGCAGGCCCAGTTCGCGCACGATGAGGCTGTGGGCGGCGCGATCCGCCGCCGTGAGCGGCGTGTGGTCGGCCTTGGTTTCGACGGCGAATTCCGCCTGGTACACCTCGAGGATGCGCAGCCCGGCCTCGCGGGCGATGGCTCGCACCGGCTGCATCAGGCGACTCGGATCGGGGTTCATGCGGGTGGCCGGGTGGCAGGGCGGAATCGGGCTAGAATGAACGCATGGGCGCGCATCCGGCAGCAGAGTATAGGCCATGAGCGCGGCACTCCCGGCCCGGCCTGCGGCCCGTTTCTGGCGCGAGTGCGACACCGTCCTGCTGGACATGGACGGCACGCTGCTCGATCTCTCGTTCGACAACTGGTTCTGGCGCGAAGCCGTGCCGCGTTGCCTGGCACGGGCCAGCGGCGGCCCTGCGCCGGAGGTGCGCGAGCGGTTGTTCGCGCACTTCGCCCGCAAGCAGGGCAGTCTGGACTGGTATTGCCTCGATTACTGGACCCGCGAACTCGGCCTGGACCTGCGGGCACTCAAGGAAGCCAGCAGCCATCGCATCCGCTACCTGCCCGGGGCGCGGGAGTTCCTGCAGCAGGCACGCGTGTCGGGCAAGCGGCTGGTGCTGGTCACCAATGCCCATGCCGAGACCCTGGAAGTGAAGCAAGGCGTATCGGGCCTCGGGCGGTTCTTCGAGGCATGCGTGAGCTCCCACGCCCTCGGTTCACCGAAGGAGGCCGCGGATTTCTGGCCGCGGCTCCAGGCCGTGATCGGGTTCGACCCAGCCCGTACCCTGTTCGTCGACGACAGCCTGCCGGTTCTGGATGCGGCAGCGCATTTCGGCATCGCGGGCGTCGTCGGTGTCAGCCGGCCGGACAGCCGGGCGCCAGCGCGTCCGGTCGAGCGGCACCACAGCGTCGAGGGCGTGGCGGGCCTGCTGGAGGCCTGATCCTCAGCCGCGACCGGGCCGATGCCGGCTGCGGCTTCCGCCACTGCGGCCGCGGCCGCCGCCGCTGCCACCACCACTCCCGGGCCGGCCGCGGGCTCCACCACGGCCTGGAAAGCGCGGTCGTGCCTCGCGGGGTGGAATCTTCACTTCCACCAGCAGGCCGGGATCGATCTGCCCGACGGGAATACGGTGGCCGATATAGGCCTCGATCTCGGGCAGCGTGACCGCATAGGACTCGCAGGCAAAGCTGACCGAATCGCCGCTGGCGCCGGCGCGCGCCGTGCGGCCGATGCGGTGGACGTAGTCTTCGGGATCCTGCGGCAGGTCGTAGTTCACCACGTGGCTGACGTCGGGGACGTGCAGGCCGCGCGAGGCGACATCCGTGGCGACCAGCACCGGGAGCGAACCCTCCTGGAAGTTCTTGAGCATCTTCAGTCGCTTGGGCTGTGGCACATCGCCGGAGATCGCCGCGGCGCCGATGGCGTTGGCATTGAGGATGTCGGCCACATGGTCCGCTTCGCGCTTGGTGTTGACGAACACCATGGTCCGCGAGGCCTGCATGCGCTTCATGATGGAGATCAGCAGGCCGGGCTTCTCGTGGTTGGCGGGGAAGTAGACCACCTGGGTCACCTTGTCGACCGTCTTTTTGTCCGGCTCGATCTGCACCAGGTGCGGGTTGTTCATGTGCTCGTAGGCCAGCTCCAGCACCCGGTAGCTCAGGGTGGCGGAGAACAGCAGGTTCAGCCGCCGGTCGAAGGGCGGCAGCCGGCGCAGCACGAAGCGGATGTCCTTGATGAAGCCGAGGTCGAACATGCGGTCCGCCTCGTCGAGCACCATCACCTGCACGTGGCGCAGGGAGAAGATGTGCTGCTTGAAGAAGTCGATCAGCCGGCCCGGGGTGCCGATCAGCACGTCGACACCGGCGGCGAGCTGGTCGCGCTGCTTGTCGTAGTCCGTGCCGCCGAAGACCACCGCGATGCGCAGCCCGGTGGCGGCGCCCAGTACCAGCGCGTCGGCGTGGATCTGCACCGCCAGTTCGCGCGTCGGCGCCAGGATCACGGCGCGGGGGCCGTCGAGCCGGTCCGCGCCGGGCGGCGCATGGCGCAACAGCCGGTTGAAGGTGGCGATGAGGAAAGCGGCGGTCTTGCCGGTGCCCGTCTGCGCCTGGCCGGCGATGTCCTGGCCGCCGAGGGCGAGCGGCAGGGTCTGGCTCTGGATCGGGGTGCAGGCCTGGAAGCCGGCACGGCGTATGCCCTCGAGGATGGGCTCGGGCAGCCCGAGTTCTGAAAACAAGAGGTTCCTGGGTCCGTTCATGGGGCGCTAACGATAGCCGAAAATGTGGCGTGGTACTTGCAAATTGACCGGCGACAGGTTCAAATTGGACTCGTTCGCCGCGGTCCAGTACCGCACCTGCCCAGGTCAACGCCACCACGCTGACTGACTCGGTCGAAGGAAGCTTCGCACTTCATCCCAGCATTGTGCCTGATCGGGCCGGCCGCTTCGCCACGGGCTGAAGCCGCCCAATTTCGAATGTTGCCTGCCGCCGTCCTGGGGGGCGCGGCCAACGCCAATCCAAACCATCCACAAGGCTGATCACGAGACATGAGTATCGTTCATATCACCGATGGCACCTTCGATTCCGAAGTGCTGAAGTCCTCCATCCCGGTGCTGGTGGACTTCTGGGCCGAATGGTGCGGCCCCTGCAAGATGATCGCTCCGGTGCTGGAGCAGATATCCAGCGAATACGCCGGCCGGTTGCGCGTCGCCAAGGTGGACGTGGATTCCAACCAGGGCACCGCCATGCGCTACGGCATACGCAGCATCCCGACGCTCCTTCTCTTCAGGGACGGGGCCGTCCAGGCCCAGCAGGTCGGCATGCTCTCCAAGGACACCCTCAAGAAACTACTGGATTCAAAACTGTGAGAGGCTATCTCGGCAACGCGGCCCGCGGCCGCGGCAAGCAGCAGGGCAACCGCAACAAGGGCGGCGGCAACGGCAATGTCGCCGATCCGATGATGCGGCAGCAGCACCAGAACCAGCGGATGCGGCGCGGCCACGAGGAGGACGCCCCGACCTTCAGCGAGGACGACGTCATCTCCCGCAGCGAGCTCGACCTCGCCAACCGCAACGTCATGAATCTCACCGAGCTGAAGAACAAGCCGGTGAGCGCGCTGGTGAACATGGCCGAGTCCATGGGGCTCGAGAACATGGCACGCTCGCGCAAGCAGGACATCATCTTCGCGGTCCTGAAGGCGCACGCGCAGAGCGGCCAGGACATCTTCGGCGATGGCGTGCTGGAAATCCTGCAGGATGGCTTCGGCTTCCTGCGCTCCGCCGATGGTTCCTACCTCGCCGGGCCAGACGACATCTACGTCTCGCCGAGCCAGATCCGCCGCTTCAACCTGCGCACCGGCGACACCGTCGCCGGGCTGATCCGTCCGCCCAAGGAGAGCGAGCGCTACTTCGCGCTGCTGAAGGTCAGCGAGATCAATTACGACGCGCCGGACTCCTCGCGCAGCAAGGTGCTGTTCGAGAACCTGACGCCGCTGTTCCCCAAGAAGCGCCTCAAGCTCGAGCAGGGCAACGGCAGCAAGGAAGACATGACCGCGCGGATCATCGACCTGGTGGCGCCCATCGGGCTCGGCCAGCGCGGGCTCATCGTCTCGCCGCCCAAGGCCGGCAAGACCATGCTGCTGCAGAACATCGCGCTGTCGATCACCGCCAATTTCCCGGATGCCTACCTCATCGTGCTGCTCATCGACGAGCGGCCGGAGGAGGTCACGGAAATGCAGCGCTCGGTGCGCGGCGAGGTGGTGTCCAGCACCTTCGACGAACCTGCCAGCCGCCATGTGCAGGTGGCCGAGATGGTCATCGAGAAGGCCAAGCGCCTGGTCGAGCACAAGCGCGACGTGGTGATCCTGCTCGATTCCATCACCCGCCTCGCGCGCGCCTACAACACCGTGGCGCCGTCATCCGGCAAGGTGCTGACCGGCGGCGTGGACGCCAATGCCCTGCAGCGGCCGAAGCGTTTCTTCGGCGCGGCGCGCAACATCGAGGAGGGCGGCAGCCTGACCATCCTCGCCACCGCGCTGATCGACACCGGCTCGAAGATGGACGACGTCATCTACGAGGAGTTCAAGGGCACCGGCAACAGCGAGATCCACCTCGACCGGCGCATTGCCGAGAAGCGCGTGTTCCCGGCGATCAACATCAACCGCTCGGGCACCCGCAAGGAAGAGTTGCTGACCCAGCCCGACGAACTGCAGAAGATGTGGGTGCTGCGCAAGGTGCTGCATCCCATGGATGAACTCGCCGCCATCGAGTTCCTCATCGGCAAGATGGAAGACACCAAGACCAATGCCGAGTTCTTCGATTCGATGAAGCGCTGAGGCGGGGCATGAAGCCCTGGTGGAACGGTGGGGTTCGCTTCGCCTGCCAGGGATCGGGCAGGTGCTGCGTTTCCCGGGGTGCCTACGGCTACGTCTACCTGACGCTCGCCGATCGCCGGCGGCTGGCCACCGCGCTGGGCCTGCCGACGCGCCGCTTCACGCAGCTGCACTGCCGGAAAACCGACGGCTATTTTCACCTCAGGGACGACGGCCCCGACTGCCGCTTCCTGGTGGATCATCGCTGCTCGGTCTACGAGGACCGGCCGACCCAGTGCCGTACCTGGCCGTTCTGGCCCGAGAACATGCCGGCCCGCGCCTGGACAGCCATCGCCGCGTTCTGTCCCGGCGTCGGCCAAGGGCGCGTCGTCCCCGCCTCACGGATCGAAGCCATGCTCGACGAGCAGCAGCGCTCCACCGCGGAATTGTAATGGTGCCCGCGGAATTGTAATGGTGCCGGTCGGGCTTTTCGGGCTTATGGATGTCCATAAGCCCGAAAAGCCCGACCTGGCACCATGCTATTCGCGGGCGATGGCGCGGTGGCCGATGTCGTGGCGGTACTGGGCGCCTTCCCAGTGGATCTGGCTGACGAGGCGGTAGGCTTCGCGCTGGGCGGCAGCGACGGTGGCGCCGCGACCGACGACGCAGAGCACGCGACCACCGCGGGTGACGATGCGATCGCTGGCATCGCGTCCGGTACCGGCATGGAAGACCTTGGCGTCGGGCAGTTCGCCTGTGGGCAGGCCGGTGATCTCGTCACCGCTGCGGTACTTGCCCGGGTAGCCTCCCGCGGCCATGACCACGCCGACCGCGGGACGCGGATCCCAGTCGGCATGGCTGCTGCCGAGCCGGCCGTCGAGCGCGGCATCGAGCAGGTCCACCAGATCCGAGCGCAAGCGGAAGAGAATCGGCTGCGTCTCGGGGTCGCCGAAACGGCAGTTGAACTCCAGGACACGTGCCGTGCCGTCGGGCCCGATCATCAACCCGGCATACAGGAAGCCGAAGTAGCGCACGCCTTCCTTCCGCATGCCTTCCACCACGGGCTGCATGACCTCCGCCATCACCCGCGAGGCGATGGCTTCGGTCACCACGGGTGCGGGGGAGTAGGCGCCCATGCCGCCGGTGTTCGGGCCACGGTCGCCGTCGTCCCTGGTCTTGTGGTCCTGCGAGGTGGCCAGCGGCAGGATCGCGCCATCCACACCCACCATGGCGATGAAGCTGGCCTCCTCGCCGGACAGGAAGTCCTCGGCCACGACCACGTTGCCCGCAGCACCGAACTCGTTGCCCTCCAGCATGGCCTGGCCCGCCGCCAGCGCCTCTTCCACGCTCTGCGCGACCACCACGCCCTTGCCCGCCGCCAGCCCGTCGGCCTTGATGACGATGGGCGCGCCATGGGCTTCCACGTAGGCCTGGAACTCGCCGAAGTCGGTGAAGGATTCGTGGCGCGCCGTGGGGATGCCGTGGCGCTGCATGAATTCCTTGGCGAAGCGCTTCGAGCTCTCGAGCTGCGCCGCGGCCTTGCGTGGCCCGAAGCAGCGCAGGCCGTTGGCGATGAAGCGGTCGACGATGCCGGCGGCGAGCGGCGCCTCGGGACCGACCACGGTGAGCCCGACATGTTCCTCGCGGGCGAGCCGCAGCAGGACCTCGACGTCGTCGGCCGCCACCGGCGCATTGCGTACCTTCGGCTCGAGCGCGGTGCCGGCATTGCCGGGCGCGACGATGACGGTCTCCACGCGGCGGGACTGGGCAATCTTCCAGGCCAGCGCATGTTCGCGCCCGCCGCCGCCGACCACGAGGACCTTCACCGCGGTTCCTAGTGCCGGAAGTGGCGGACGCCGGTGAACAGCATCGCCATGCCGTGCTCGTCGGCGGCGCGGATCACTTCTTCGTCGCGCATGGAGCCGCCTGGCTGGATCACCACGGAGATGCCGTGCGTGGCGGCGGTGTCGATGCCATCCCGGAACGGGAAGAAGGCGTCAGAGGCCATCGCCGAGCCGCGGATGTCGAGCTTGGCCTCGGCTGCCTTCCAGGCTGCGATGCGCGCGCTCATCACGCGGCTCATCTGGCCCGCGCCGATGCCCAGCGTGGCGCCATCGCGGCAGTAGACGATGGCGTTGGATTTCACGAAGCGGATGACGCTCCAGGCGAACAGTGCGTCATCGAGTTCCTTTGCATCCGGCTGGCGCCTGGACACCACCCGGAGCTGTTCGCGGGTAGTCGTTGCCACGTCCTTGTCCTGCACCAGGATGCCACCCTCGATCTGCTGCAGGCGCAGCGACGGCGCCGCGGCATCCGGCAGCGGGCCGGTGGCCAGCACGCGCAGGTTGGGCTTGCCGGCGAAGGCCGCCAGCGCCTCGGCGCTGAATCCCGGCGCGACAATCACCTCGAGGAACTGCCGGCCCACGACCGTGGCGGCGAACTCTCCATCCACCAGCGTGTTGCAGGCGATGACGCCGCCGAAGGCGGACTCCGGGTCCGTGGCGTACGCCTTCTCGTAGGCCCGCAGCAGGCTCGCACCGCTGTCCGGCCCCTCGCTGGTGCCGAGGCCCACGCCACAGGGATTGGCGTGCTTGACGATGACGCAGGCTGGAGCGGGCAGGGCCTTGGCGCATTCCAGCGCCGCATCGGCGTCGGCAAGGTTGTTGAATGACAGTGGCTTGCCCTGGTGCAGTCGTGCCTCGAGCAGCGTGCCGGGCGCCGCTGCAGGCAGCCGGTACAGCGCGGCCCTCTGGTGGGGGTTCTCGCCGTAGCGCAACTCCTGCTGGCGCTTCAGGCCGATGGGCAGGCGCTCCGGCAGCGCACCATCGCCCTCGCGATCCTCGAGGTAGCGCCAGATGGCGGCATCGTAGCTGGCAGTGTGGGCGTAGGCCTTGCGGGCCAGGCGCCGGCGCGTGGCCTCGCCCAGGGAACCCGCATTGCCGGAGAGCTCGGCGAGGATGCCGGGGTAGTCGGCTGGGTCGACGACCACGGCGACGAAGGCGTGGTTCTTGGCGGCGGCACGGATCATGGCCGGACCGCCGATGTCGATGTTCTCGATGGCCTCTTCGCGGCTGCAATCGGCTTTCGCCACCTTGGCCTCGAAGGGATACAGATTGATCACGGCGAGGTCTATGGGGCGGATGGCATGCTGCGCCATGGCCTGGGCATCGACGTCGCGCCGGGCGAGCAGCCCTCCGTGGATGGCCGGATGCAGCGTCTTCACCCGGCCGTCCATGATCTCGGGGAAGCCGGTGACCTCGCTGACGTCGGTGATGGCAAGACCGGCGGCGCGCAGCGCGGCGGCGGTACCGCCGGTGGAGAGGATCCCGACGCCCATGGCCGCCAGCCCGCGGGCCAGATCCACGACACCTGTCTTGTCGGAGACGCTGATCAGCGCCCGCTGTATGCCTGTCATGCCAACCCGCCTGTCACCCGGCTCGTCGGTCGCGGGCCCGGGGCCCCGCAGCCTGCCCTAGCCGAGCAGCTCGTACTGCCTGAGCTTCTTGCGCAGCGTGGCGCGGTTCAGCCCGAGGATCTCCGCCGCGCGGCTCTGGTTGCCACCCGTGTAGTCGAGCACCGCCTCGAACAGCGGCGGCTCCACCTCGCCCAGCACCAGCTCGTAGAGGGCGTTGGGCTTGTGGCCGTTCAGGTCGCGGAAGTAAGTGCGCAGCGCATCGCCGGTCAGGTCGCGCAGCGGCTTGTTGCGCAGCTGGACGACGCTGTCGCGGTGGCGGGAGGGAGACTTGCGGGTGGCGGAATTCTTCTTCGCATTGACCACGGTCTGGCTGCTCCCGCAATGACTCCCGGCTCTCCGGCGATGGCATCGGGCTCGCAGGAACCCCGCGCCGGATGCCGGACGACGATGAATGACCGCAGGGCGCATGCCGTGCGAGGCGTGGTTCTTGGCGCCGATCCCGCGCGCCCTTGTCGTGCCTCGCTGCGACAGCGGCGACGTTGTCGTCGCCCTCCTCCTTCTGCGGGGGCGGAATCATAACACGCGATGCCGACATGCCAACCACGGTACCGCGGGAAACTAGATTGCTGTTGGCGTGACGTCCACAAGTGCATGAACCCGAAAGCCTGCGCGCGAGTGTGGCCGCCGACGCGATGTCGGCGCAGGCTGGACTCGGTCCGGGGTCTGCGCTCAGCGCTGGAAGGGATCGCGCGCCTTCTTGCAGCGAAGGCCGGCATGGCGGTTCGGCATGCAGACGTCGAGATCCCAGCCCGTGGCGTTGTCGCCCGGATCCTCGAGGCTGATGGCGACCGGGATCAGCGCGCCCGGCGGATACACCGACGAAGACGGCGGCGTTTCGGCCAGGTATTCGGCCGGACCAAACTCGCCGCTGGCGATGATGTTCGACCAGCGATCGAGCAACACCACCCGCAGCACCGGCAGGCCGACCGGATAGCTGCTGGTCACGGCGATCTCGGCGGCGATATCGAGCGTGCCCTGCGCCGATTTCCTGACCTGCGCCTTGCGGCTGCGGATCTCGTAGGCATCGAGCGGCCAGTCCGGATCGAGCGGCAGGCCGAGCCGGGCGTAGACGCCGCGCACCGCAGCGCCGTAGGCCGGGCTGGCGGCCAGTTCGTCGCGGAACTGGTGCAGCAGCTGTGCGGCCAGCAGCAGTGCCGCGACCAGGCTCGCGGCGAACCAGCGTCCGGCATGGCTCCCGCGGGCCGGCTGCCGTGTGCCGAAGGAGGGCGGGGGGCCCCAGTCCAGCACGGTCTCCGGGGCGGCAGCGGCAGCCATGACGCCGGCCACCTGGCCTGCGCCGGCGGCGTCGTCCGCCGGTTCGATCTCCGCCTCGACCTGCCCGGCCCAGACGTCAGCCGGATCTTCCGCCACCGTGGCGGGCTCGTCCTTCGGGCCGGCGTCGGCCTCACCGGGACGGTGGAGCATGACCAGCGTCGACTCCGCATGGTTGGCCTCGTCGCCGAGGACGAACAGGGGCTCGGCATCGTCCTCGGCTTCTTCCGCCAGGTCCGCTTCCGGGATGGCGGGTACTTCGGGCTCGACCTCGTTCAGGAACCCTTTCCAGGTATCGGTGTCGGCGGTTTCCCGATCCAGCAAGCCGCCCGTGTCCGGCCAGGGCTCCCTGTCATCGCCCTCCGTCTCCGCATCGTCGACGGTTGCCGCGACTTGCTCCGCGTCGTCCACCGGTTCCTGGAAGGTGTCGCCGAGTGCCGGCTCCGGTCGCGGGTTCACCAGGGACGGGTTCTCCGGCGGGCTCAGGAAAAACCGCTGCCACTCGTTCTCGGGAACATTGAACTCGAGCGCGTCCTCGGCTGTCCCGCCGTCAGCCGGCATCGGCTCCGGCTCGGGTGCGGATGGTGAATTGTCGGGGTGCGTCAGGCGGGGCGCACCAGGCAGCAGCAGGTCGGAGCCGGTCCAGTCGTCCACCAGCGTATCGAGGGCATTGAATACGCCGCCGCAGGCGCCGCAACGCACCTCGCCGGCGGCCATCTGCAGGATGGCCGCGGTGACGCGGAACGTGGAGCTACAACTCGGGCAGCGGGTGTACATGATCCTGGGACAAGGGTGGCCTGTTCCCGGCTCAACGGTGCGGCAGCGGGGCACCGCTGAGCAGCGCCCAGCCGTCGAGTTCGGCGGCGAGGTGCAGGTCGAGCCACGGTGCGCAAGCCTCCTGCACCCGGTTCGCCTGCCCGGTGAGAATACCGCTCAGCGCCACGCGGGCGCCAGCCTGGCAGTGAAGTGCCAGCGTCGGCGCCAGCGCGATCAGGGTATCGGCGAGGATGTTCGCCACCACCACCCCGAAGCGTGCCTCGGCTGCCAGGCCGGCGGGATCGACGACCCGCAGGCGTGCATCGCAGCCGTTGCGCAGGGCATTGTCGCGGGAGGCACGCAGTGCCTGCGGATCCAGGTCGAGTGCCGTGGCGCTCCGCGCGCCCAGCACCAGCGCGGCGATGGCCAGGATGCCGGAGCCACAGCCGAAATCGAGCACCTGGCGGCCCGCGAGATCCATGCCGGCCAGCCACTCCAGGCACAGCCGCGTGGTCGGATGCGAGCCGGAGCCGAACGCCAGGCCCGGGTCCAGGTGGATCACGGCGGCGGCCGGATCGGGGCAGGTGCTGCCCTCGGGACAGACCCAGAGACGGGAGCCGAAGCGCAGGGGCTTCAGGTTCTCGCGGAATTCGCCGATCCAGTCGCGCTCCTCGACGATGCAGGCGGACAGCCCCGCCAGCGCCGCGCCCGCCGCGGCCTCGATGGCCCGTCGCAGCGGCGCCTCCGCCGTGCCCTCGGGCATGAGGGCCGTCACCACCACGCTGTCCCAGAGCGGAGTCGCGCCGGGGGCCGGCTCCAGTATCGGCTCGCCTCCCGGATCGCCGAGCGAGACGGCGAGCGCGCCGGCCGCGTCCAGCACGGCGCTGACCTGGTCGACGGCGCCGACGGGCACCGTGAACTCCAGTTGCAGCCAGCGGTTCAGAGGCCCAGGCGCTTTTCGAGGTAGTGGATGTCGGTGCCGCCGTTCTTGAAGGCGGAGTGCTGGATGATCTCCAGGTGCAGCGGGATATTGGTCTTGATGCCGTCCACCACCATCTCGGTCAGCGCCACGTGCATGCGGGCAATGGCCGAGGCGCGCGTGTCCCCGTGGGCGATGATCTTGGCGACCATGGAATCGTAATAGGGCGGTACCGTGTAGCCGCTGTAGAGGTGGCTGTCCACCCGCACCCCGGGGCCACCGGGCGGGTGCCAGAGATCCACCCGGCCCGGCGAGGGCATGAAGGTCTTCGGGTCCTCGGCATTGATGCGGCATTCCACGGCGTGGCCGTTGATGCGCAGGTCCTCCTGGCGGAAGGAGAGTTTCTCGCCGGCGGCGATGCGCAGCTGCTCGCGCACGATGTCCACGCCGGTGATCATCTCCGTGACCGGGTGTTCCACCTGCAGGCGGGTGTTCATCTCGATGAAGAAGAACTGCCCGTCCTGGAACAGGAATTCGAAGGTGCCGGCACTGCGGTAGCCGACCTCCAGGCAGGCCCTGACGCAGCGCTCGCCCATGCTCCGGCGCAGCTCCTCGCTGATGCCGGGCGCCGGGGCTTCCTCGAGCACCTTCTGGTGGCGCCGCTGCATCGAGCAGTCGCGCTCGAACAGGTAGACGCAGTTCCCATGGCCATCGGCCAGCAGCTGGAACTCGATGTGCCGTGGCCTGGCGAGGAATTTCTCCATGTACACCACGTCGCTGCCGAAAGCGGCCCGGGCTTCGACCTTGGTCACGGAGATGGCGTTGGCCAGAGAGGCCTCGGTGTAGACGACCCGCATGCCGCGGCCACCGCCGCCGGCTGCCGCCTTGATGATCACCGGATAGCCGATGTCCTTGGCCAGCCGCTGGTTCTCCTCCAGCTCGTCGCCGAGCGGGCCATCGGAGCCCGGCACGGTGGGTACGCCGGCCTTGCGCATGGCGTCCTTGGCCGAGATCTTGTCACCCATCATGCGGATGACTTCCGGCGGCGGGCCGATGAACACGAAGCCGGAATTCTCCACGCGCTCGGCGAAGTCCGCATTCTCGGAGAGGAAGCCGAAACCCGGATGGATGGCCTGGGCGTCGGTGACCTCGGCGGCGCTGATGATGGCCGGCATGTTGAGGTAGCTGCCCACGGACGGCGGCGGGCCGATGCAGACCGTCTCGTCGGCCAGCAGCACGTGCTTGAGGCTGGTGTCGGCCGTCGAGTGCACGGCGACGGTCTTGATGCCGAGCTCGCGGCAGGCCCGCTGGATCCGCAGCGCGACCTCGCCGCGATTGGCGATGAGCACCTTGTCGAGCATTACTGGATCACGAACAGGGTCTGGCCGTATTCCACCGGCTCGCCGTTGGTGGCCATGATGGCGGCGATCCGGCCGCCCTTGTCGGCCTCGATCTGGTTCATCATCTTCATGGCCTCGATGATGCACAGCGTGTCGCCGGCCTTAACCTCGCTGCCGACCTTCACGAACGGATCCGCGCCCGGCGCAGGTCCTTCATAGAAGGTGCCGACCATGGGCGATACCACCTTGTGCCCGGGGATCTCGGCCTCCGCAGCGGCTGCGGCGGCCTTGCCGGCCAGCCCCGGGGCCGCGGCAGGCGCTGCCGGTGCGGCCACAGGCGGGGCGGCTGCCGGTGGCGCCACGGCGTAGTGCTGCACCGCACCCCCCGGCGGATAGCGACTGATGCGGACGGATTCCTCGCCCTCGGAGATCTCGAGTTCGGCGATCCCGGATTCCTCCAGCAACTCGATCAGCTTCTTGACCTTGCGGATATCCATGTTGCGGTTGCTCCTCCGGCGGGGATCACTTCACGGGATGGCGCAGGCGCTCGTCGGCGGCCCGCAGGGCCAGCTCGTAGCCGATGGGCCCGAGCCCGGTGATGGTCCCGACCGCGATGTCGGAAAAATACGAATGCCGGCGGAATGCCTCCCGCGCATGCACGTTGCTGATGTGGATCTCGATGCAGGGGATGCCGACGGCGAGGATGGCGTCGCGCAGCGCGACGCTGGTATGCGTCAGCGCCCCGGGGTTGATGAGGATGAAATCTGCCTGTCCGGCGGCAGCCTGCACGCGGTCGACGAGGGCGGCCTCGGCGTTGCTCTGGAAGGCCTCGAGCTGGTGGCCGAGCGACTGGGCGAGTGACGCGGTGGCGCGCTCGATGTCAGCGAGGCTGCTGCGCCCGTAGACACCCGGCTCGCGGGTACCGAGCAGATTGAGATTGGGCCCATTGAGAAGCAGGATGCGGGCCATCCGCGAGCACCCCCTGGCTGACGGCAGATGGCGGCAAGTTTAATGACTTTGGGAGCAAATAGAAGCTTTTTGTCTCAGCGCAGCTTGAGCGCCTCCCGCGCCTGGGTCAGCGTCATGCCCTGCCCGGCCAGCGCGTCGACGACCTCCACGATGCGGGCGAGATCCTGTGGATGCAACTCTCCCATGTGCATGGCGAGGATCTCGCCACCCGGCGCCGCGACCACCGACAGCGGCAGGCCGACGAAAGAGGGGCCGAAGGCTTCGGCGACCGCCATGGCATCTTCCTGGCCGACCAGTATGGGGTAGGTGACGCCTGTTTCGCCGACGAAGCTGCGCACCGGCTCCTCGCGGTCGATGGCGATGCCGATCACCGCCGGCCCGCGCGCGCCACGGTCCTGGTGCAGCTGCTCCAGCAACGGCATCTCCTTGCGGCAGGGTGCACACCAGGTTGCCCAGAAGTTGAGCAGCACGGCCTGGCCGCGCCAGTCGCCGATGGATCGCTGCTGGCCGCTGGCGAGATCCCGCAGATGGAAATCCGGCAACGTCGTCGGCGCAGGCCGGGCTGGCGGTGCCGGCGGCGGGGCCGACTGTGGTGCGGGCCAGAACGCACGTCCTGCCAGGTAGCCGGCAGCCGCGAAGACCACCAGCAGGACAAGCAGGCGCGGTGTGCGATGCATCGCGCTGCTTCAGCGGCCGATGGCGCTGCGGACGTGGCTGGCGAAGGCGGTCGCGTCCTTGAAGCCGACGACGCGATAGTCCTGGCGCTCCTGTCCGTCGGCACCGAAGAAAATGATGCTCGGCGGACCGAAGATGCCGAAGTGCCGGAGCAGGGCCTGGTCCTCGGCGTCGTTGGCGGTGACGTCGGCCTGCACCAGGATGGCGCCCGACAGGGCGGCCTGTACCGCGGGGTCGCTGAAGGTGTAGCGCTCCATCTCGATGCAGGAGGTGCACCAGTCGGCATAGAAATCGAGCATCAGCGGCTTGCCGGCCTGGCCGGCCGCGGCGAGGGTTTGCTCGAGGTCGGCGACCGTCTTGATGCGCTGGAAGGCGGGCTGGACCTCCGCAGGCCGTGCCGCGCCGGCCTGCAGCGTGCCGAGCGGCTGCAGTGGATCGCGCCCGCCGGCGAGCGCACCGACCAGCAGCACCGCGCCATAGAGCGCGGCGAGGAGCCCGAGACCCTTGGCGAGCTTGCGTGCCGGCTCCGCATCGGCCTCCAGACCCTGGAAGGCGCCGAGGAAGACGCCGGCCATGAACACCAGCACGGCCCAGAGCACCATGGTCACGCCATCGGGCAGCAGCCGGCCGAGCATCCACACCGCGAGGCCCAGCATCATGAAGCCGAAGGCACCCTTCACGGCGATCATCCACGCGCCGGCCTTCGGCAGCAGCTTGCCGGCCGAGGTGCCGACCACCAGCAGCGGCAGGCCCATCCCCAGGGACAGCGCGAACAGCGCCAGGGCGCCCCGCAGCATGTCGCCGGTCTGGGCGATGACGGTGAGTGCCGCGACCAGTGGCGGTGCCACGCAGGTGGTGACCACCAGCGCCGAGAGGGCGCCCATGGCCGCGGTGCCGATGAAGGTGCCGCCCCGCTGGCGGCCGCTCGCGGCATGGACACGATTCATGAGCGCGGCGGGAATCTGCAATTCGTAGAGCCCGAACATCGACAGTGCCAGCGCCACGAACAGCAGGGCCATGCCGATGATGATCCAGGGCTGCTGGAGGGCCGCCTGGATCTGGCTGCCCGCGGCGGCGAAGGCGGCACCGGCGATGGTGTAGGTGAGCGCCATGCCGAGCACGTAGGTGAGCGAGAGGGCAAAGGCGCGGCCGGTGGTCACGTCCTTGCCCTGGCCGACGATGATGCCGGAGAGGATGGGCACCATCGGCAGGCAGCAGGGCGTGAAGGAGAGCAGCAGGCCGAGGCCGCCGAAGGTCAGCATCACCAGGGCGAGGTTGGCGCTGCCGACCATGGCGGCGAGGCGATCCTGCTCGGACACCATCGGTGCCGCGGCCGGTGCCGCAGCGGCGACGCCGGCAACGGCTGCTGCGCCGCTGGCGGCCGGGCCCGCCGTCAGGATCCGCGTCTGCGGCGGATAGCAGATGCTGTCCTCCTTGCAGCCCTGGTACGAGACTTCGATCTCCACGGCGCCGGGGCCGGCGCCGGACAGGGCGGCCTCGGCCACGGCCTGGCCGTAGTACACCTGGGTCTTGCCCCAGTACTCGTCTTCCTTGTCCTTGCCCTGTGGCAGGCTCGGCGGACCCAGCGTGACGCCCGGCGACAGGCTCCTGGCCTTGATGCTGTCGCGGTAGAGGTAGTAGCCGGGCAGGATGTCCCAGGTCAGTCGCAAGCCGTTGTCACCGATGCGTTCGGCGCCCGGCTGGAAGACCTGCTCCGCGGGCAGTGGCGCGTCGGGGTGATCACCGGCCAGCAGGGTCGCGAGGCCCTTGCCCGGTCCGGGCGTGGCGCCTGCCGCGGCCAGTGTCACCGAGGCCTGCCAGTTCTGCGGCGGATAGCAGAGGCCGATGTCGGCGCAGCCCTGCGACTTGATGCTGAACTCCACCGGCCCGTCCGCCGCTCGGGTCACGGGGATGCGCACCACCGCCTCGCCGCGATAGACGTGCATGTCGCCGAAGAACTCGTCCTTGTAGGGCTGTCCCTCGGGCATGGCCGGCGTGCCCAGCTCGGTGCCCGCGCTGCGCGGCGCGAAGCTCATGCGCTCGCGATAGAGGTAGTAGCCCGGCTCGATGCGCCAGTGGACAACGATGTCGCGCCCCTCGGCGGCCACCGTGTAGCGGAAGGCCTGCTCGGGGCGCAGCGGTTCCTCGGCACCGGGGGCGGAACCGGCCAGCGCCAGCCAGGCCAGGGCCGCGAGGAGCAGCCGGCGGGATACCGTCGAAATGCTCACGGCGCGGTGCTCCCGCGGATCCAGTCCAGGTAGGCGGCCGAACCGGCGGTGATGGGCAGGGCGATGATCTCGGGCAGCTCGTTGGGGTGGAGGGTGCGGATGGCGGCTTCCAGCCGGTCGTACCGCGCCCGAGTGGTCTTGATCAGCAACAGCACTTCGTCTTCCTGCTGGAGATGGCCTTGCCAGCGGAACCAGGACTTGACGCCGGTGATGCGGTTGACGCAGGCGGCCAGTTCCTGGTCGATCACCGCCGTGGCGATTTCCGCCGCGATCGTGTGGCCGGGGCAGGTGGTCAGCACCAGCAAACAGTCTTCAGCCATGGCTGCACCGCAATAACCCGTATCCCGTGCCGGGCGCAAGGATACCCGCCACCGCCATGGCCTGCATGCGGACTGGTGCCGGGGCTTGCAAACGGCGGATTCCTGAATACCATTAGCACTCACTTTTTGAGAGTGCTAACAATGCCGGGACCCCCAGGTATCCGGCCTAGTCTTTGAATTCAAAGGAGATTGTCACATGAAGCTGCGTCCCCTTCATGATCGCGTGGTCATCAAGCGGCTCGAGGAAGAGCGCACGTCGCCGGGCGGCATCGTGATCCCCGACACCGCAACCGAGAAGCCCATCCGCGGCAAGGTCATTGCCGTCGGCACGGGCCGGATTACCGAGAAGGGCGAGATCCGCCCGCTGGACATCAAGAAGGGCGACACGGTGCTGTTCGGCAAGTACAGCGGCACCGAGGTCAAGCTGGACGGTGACGAGCTGGTCGTGATGCGCGAAGACGACATCATGGCCGTCATCGAGGGCTGATCGCCCCTTCCCCTGCATCGCAAGACATTTCATTCGAGAGGTAAACAGACATGGCAGCTAAGGAAGTCCGCTTTGGCGATGATGCCCGCCGCCGCATGCTCAGTGGCGTCAATATCCTCGCCAACGCCGTGAAGGTCACCCTGGGCCCCAAGGGCCGCAACGTGGTGCTCGACAAGGCCTTCGGCGCCCCGACCGTCACCAAGGACGGTGTCTCGGTGGCCAAGGAAATCGAGCTCGACGACAAGTTCGAGAACATGGGCGCGCAGATGGTGAAGGAAGTGGCCTCGCACACCTCCGACACCGCCGGTGACGGCACCACCACCGCCACCGTGCTGGCGCAGTCCATCCTCAAGGAAGGCCTGAAGGCCGTGGCCGCGGGCATGAACCCGATGGACCTGAAGCGCGGCATCGACAAGGCCTCCGCCGCGGTCACCGAAGAGCTGAAGCGGCTGTCCAAGCCCTGCTCCGACAACAAGGCCATCGCCCAGGTGGGCACCATCTCCGCCAACGGTGATGCCGTCATCGGCAACAACATCGCCGATGCCATGGCCAAGGTGGGCAAGGAAGGCGTGATCACCGTGGAAGAGGGCTCGGGCCTGGAGAACGAGCTCGAGGTGGTCGAGGGCATGCAGTTCGACCGCGGCTACCTGTCGCCGTACTTCATCAACAGCGCCAGCACCCAGAGCTGCGAGCTGGAAAACCCCTACATCCTCCTGCACGACAAGAAGATCTCCAACATCCGCGAGCTGCTGCCGCTGCTGGAAGGCGTGGCCAAGGCCGGCAAGCCGCTGCTGATCATCGCCGAGGACATCGAGGGCGAGGCGCTGGCCACCCTGGTGGTCAACAACATCCGCGGCATCCTCAAGGTCGCGGGCGTCAAGGCCCCGGGCTTCGGCGATCGCCGCAAGGCCATGCTGCAGGACATCGCCATCCTCACCGGTGGCGTGGTGATTTCCGACGAAGTGGGCCTGTCGCTCGAGAAGGCCAAGCTGGATGACCTCGGCCGCGCCAAGAAGGTGCAGGTTGCCAAGGAGAACACCACCGTCATCGACGGCGGCGGCAAGACCAAGGACATCAAGGCCCGCATCGAGCAGATCAACAAGGAGATCGAGGACACGACGTCCGACTACGATCGCGAGAAGCTGCAGGAGCGGGTCGCCAAGCTCGCCGGCGGCGTGGCCGTGATCAAGGTCGGTGCCGCGACCGAGGTCGAGATGAAGGAAAAGAAGGCCCGCGTCGAGGACGCCCTGCACGCCACCCGTGCGGCCGTCGAGGAAGGCGTGGTTCCTGGCGGTGGCGTTGCGCTGATCCGCGCGAAGAAGGCCCTCGACAGCGTCAAGGGTGAGAACGACGACCAGAACGTCGGCGTGAACATCCTCAAGCGCGCCCTCGAGGAGCCGCTGCGCCAGATCGTCATCAACGCCGGCGAGGATGGTGCGGTGGTCCTCAACCGCGTCGCCGAGGGCAAGGGCAACTTCGGCTACAACGCCCAGACCGGCGAGTTCGGCGACATGGTCTCGATGGGCATCATCGACCCGACGAAGGTGACGCGCTCTGCCCTGCAGAACGCCTCCTCCGTGGCGGGCCTGCTGCTCACCACCGAGGCGATGATCACCGAGGCGCCGAAGAAGGACGACAAGTCCGCCGGTGGCCCGCCGATGCCGGACATGGGTGACATGTAAGGCAGCGGGAATGGTGACAGGCTTCCGCCTGTCACCATTTCGTCTGCGTCAGATGGAGAGCCCCGCTTCGGCGGGGCTCTTTCTTTGTGGCTTCGGTGCAGATTCTCGTCGCGCGCCTTTTGCAACGCTCGCGCAGAAAAGCCGGCTGGTGATCTGCCAGCCTGGCTGGCGAGGCTGCTGGCAGGCAAACCGGCCGGCGGCGACGCAGGGCCGGCACGCCAGTTTCCTGGTCGGGGCCCGCCCCCCTGGCGCCGGGTCCCGGTGCCGACCTGCTCCATCGATCAGCTTCCTTGACCAGCCACCAACTGGTCTATAGTCTGGTCTGAACACATGGGAGACTTGGCATGAAGAACGAAATTGGCGCTTATGAGGCCAAGACGCGTCTGCCCGAGTTGCTGCGGGCAGTGAAAGCCGGCCAGCGCTTCACCATCACCAATCGCGGCCAGGCCATTGCAGACCTGGTGCCGAGTGAGGATGTGGGCGCCACCGACCCGCGGGCGGCGATCGAGCGATTCCAGAGTTTCATGCAGGCCAACCCGGTGAAGGGCCGGACAAAAATCCGCGCGCTGATCGTCGAGGGTCGTGAGTGAGACTGGTGCTGGATGCCTCGGTTACGCTGTCCTGGCTGCTGATTGACGGCCGTGCCGCCGAGCGCCGATACGCGCACTCCGTTCTGGAGGCGATGAAGGCCCAGGATACCGTGGCTGAAGTGCCGGTGACCTGGGGACTGGAAGTTGCGAACGTCCTCGCGAAGGCCGAGGCGAGGAAACTCATCACCGAGGCTCAGAGCGAGGCGTTCCTGGAGATGCTGGCGGGGATCCGCATTCGCGCGGATGAGCGGACCTTTCCGCAGTCCCTGACGGACGTGCTGCAGCTGGCTCGTCGCTATCGCCTGTCATCCTACGACGCGTCCTACCTCGAACTCGCGCTGCGCAATGGCTTGCCGCTCGCCACGCTCGACATCGCGCTGGCAAAGGCCACAGAAAAAGCCGGAATCCGCCGCTTCAACCCGACCAGCCGGTGATGGGGAAGACGGTGCCGGTGTTACGGTTTCGGTAACTCGACGAACGCCGGCGCGAACCGCCAAGCCGCAGGCCATCAGCGTGAGAAGGTCGAGCGACTGTGTCGCCGACCTGTTCCCCGCGACTAGTACGCCCTGCTCCGGAGGGCCGGCTAGCCCGCCGCAACCGGCTGCCATTCGTGGACCCAGACCTTGGCCTTGGGAACCCAGGGCATGCCGGGATGCAGGGCGAGGATGCTCTCGCGGTAGGCCTCCATCGAGGGATAGCCTTCGGCCCGGGCCTGGGCCTCGGTCATCTCGCCGAGCAGCTGCGGGTAGACGGCCGTGATCCGGAACGTCCTGCCACCGAGTTCCCAGGTCTCGCCGACGTCGGCGTAGCGACCATTGCGGCGTTGCGCGGTCTTCCGGCCGGCAAGGACCTGGGCCACGCCTTCCTCGTTGGTGACCAGGCGATCGATGGTGCAGGTCTTCGGGGGAAGTTCCACGGGAAATCCTTTCGCTCATGAGCTGTTCCGCGGATGGTACTGCAACGATGAGTGGCGGGTGTGAAGCACAGCCACGCCGGGATGGCGTTTGCCGGGGTCCGTGCCGGGTACAGCTGGCGATTGGGTGGCTTCCGGCATCCCTTCTAGAATGGCTGCCAGGGTCTGGCGGGAGTATCCGGATGAAGACGCTTCGCTACTTCATGCTTGCGTTGGGAATGGCACTCGCGCTGGCGGCCAGGGCGGATACCCCGGCAGTCGATCTCTCCGGCGAGTGGTATTTCGAGGTGCAGTCGCCCAACGGGCCAGGCTGGCGCGAACTCCTCTTCCGCCAGGAGGGCAGTCGCGTGATCGGCTTCATCAGCAGCGACTCGGCGAGCGGGCGCTTCGTCGGCCACCTCGACGGCAACGAACTGGAGTTCACGGCCGTGCTCGAGTTCGGCGGCCAGCCCATGGCAGCGGTCTACCGGGCAAAGGTGGACGGAGACCACATGAGCGGCAGCATCGAGTACGGCGACTACGGCAAGGCGACCTTCAGCGGACGACGCGGGCGACGGCCCGCGCCGGCGGGTCCGCCCCAGCCCATCGTGGGCTCGGCGGCAGCGGCGGGCATCGCCGCGGCGGCGGACGGTGACCGCTTCGGCGTGCTGCAAAAGGGCGTGCTGCTGCCCGAAGTGCTGGCCATTCCCGGCGGGCACTTCCGCATGGGCAACAACGGCCCCGCGGTGAACCCGACGACCAGCGAAGACTTCGCCTACGTACACGAGGTGACGCTTTCGCCCTTTCGCATGAGCCGCTTCCTCGTTACCAATGCGCAGTACCTCGCCTTCACCAGCGCGACCCGGCGCGAGCCGCCCCTGCCACCACGGGGCTGGGACGGCTACCTGGACCGCTACCCGAACCACCCGGTGGTGAACGTGAGCTACGAGGATGCCGTCGCCTACACGCGCTGGCTGTCCGGGGTGACTGGCAATCGCTACCGGCTGCCGACCGAGGCGGAATGGGAGTTTGCCGCGCGCGGTGGCAAGGACGGGCAGGACTACGTGTTCGGCGACGCCTGGCGGGTCGACGGGGCGAACACGGCAACCTGGCACATCAGCCACGCCATCACGCGCAAGCAGTGGAAGGACTGGTGGGATCGCGACGGCGAGCGGCTCTCGCGGTCGCAGCCGATGACGACGCGCGTCGGCCAGTTCCCGCCCAATGCCTTCGGCCTCTACGACATGGTCGGCAACGTCTGGGAATGGACGCAGGACTGGTACCAGGAAGACTACTACCGGGTCTCGCCCCCGAAGGATCCGCAGGGGCCAGCGACTGGCGCGGAAAAGGTGTTGCGCGGCTGCTCCTGGTACAACCAGCCCGATGTCTGCTTCATCGCCACCCGCGACCGCTACGCGCCGGACCGGCGGCTCTACTACACCGGCTTTCGCGTGGTCGCCGAGGACTGAGGCAGTCCGGGGTGCCGGTGTTACGGTTTCGGTTACGATCGAGATGACCGGCAGGCACCCGGCGAACTTGCCGAAACCGTAACACCGGCACTTTGCACACGCAGGCGCGGCAGGCAGGCACCGAGACAGGCCAGCGCCAGCCATAGGGACGCCGGCAACGGCACTTCGGCGGCCGGCAGGATGCCCGGGCTGAACTGCAGCCCGAAGGCGTCACGCAACGCGAAGTCGCTGGCGATGCGGAACGTCGGATCGATGAAGGCGTGCGCCTCGGCACCCCCGGTTATCGGCAGGAATGCGCGCGGATTGATCTCCCCGTAGGCGAGCATCGTCACGGTGATGGCGCTGTCCGGCGCCGCGTCGATTACGGCATCAATGGCAAAACCGTCCTCGTCATCGAGGGATGACAGGGAGAACGGGACCACGGCGTTGGCCGATTCGCCCAGGGTGCCACCGACGGAGACCCCGGCGAGCATTTGCGCCGAATACTCCCCGCTCTTGCTCACCCACACATTGCCAAACGCATGGATGTTTACCGGCACGAATTCGACGACGGGTGCTCCCGGCAGCGGAACCACGGCGAATTCGTAGACGATCTCGACCCGGCCTTCCGCACCCGTCCTGGCCGAGGCGGCCAGGTCGAGGACGATAGACGGCGTGGCCCCGCCGGTGGTGCGTGCGTGGCCGGAGGAGAATCCGTCGGCTGCCGGGCAGTTCCTGTCGATCGTATCCGGCGCGAATATCGAGCTGCCACCGACACCGGCCGGGCAGTCGCCGCTGGTGCCACCGGATATGCTCTCGGTGAATGTCGCTGCCCGGAGTGTTGCGGCCTCCACCGGCGCCGTCAGGAACAGGACCGTGCCGACCGCCAGCAGCAGCTTGCGAACCAGTCGTCTGTACGCCAGGAATCCGGGATCGACGTGCATGACGTACCTCCCCCGGGCGTCGCGCGGGCCGCTGGCCCGAAGAGGCCAGGCGGCGGCAACCCCGCCCGGCTCGCATCGCCCGATGTTATCGTTTGTCCCAACGCTGGACCCGGGCCAGAAGGCTGTCAAGCGGTCTGGTCAGGTGCGAGGCCGAGGCCACAGGCATGTCATTCGACCCCTATTTCTGGCTGGTCACCCTGCATGTGGTGCTGTTCGCCTACTGGCTGGGCGGTGACTTCGGCGTCTATGTCTGTTCGCGCTATATCGTGCGTGCCGACCTGCCGCTGGCGACGCGGGAGCGATTCCTCGAGGCGCTGATGGCGATCGACATCCTGCCGCGGACGGCGATCGTGCTGCTGCCCGTCGTCGGCCTGCAGATGGCGGTGATGCGTGGCGCGATCGACATGGGTGCTGCCGGGCGGCTACTCGGCGTGGTGATCGGCCTCGCCTGGCTGGCCGTGGTCTGGATGGCGTATCGCACACTGCGTCGGCCGTCAGCCATACCCTGGCAGCAGATCGACGTCGGCTGGCGGGTGGTGCTCATCGCCGGCCTGCTGGTGATCGGCGTGCAGTCGCTGCGAAGCGGTGAGCCGGTCCATGGCAACTGGCTCGCGGCGAAGATCCTCGGCTACGCCTTGCTGCTGGTCATCGGCCTGTACCTGCGCATCAGTATCCGCGGCTGGCGGGATGGATTCCGGCGCCTGCGGGCCGGCGAGCATGGCGCGCAGGTCGATGCGCTGTTCACCGATGCCTACCGGCGCGCCCGGCGCACGGCCTGGCTGTACTGGACGCTGATCATCTCCGTGGCCTGGCTGGGGCTGACGAAGCCGTTCTGAGGGCCTGCCCGACTTCAGGCCGCCGCGCGCTCACACCACGTTCTGACCCGTTCGCTGAACGCGCTGGCCTTGCAGCTGGTCATGACGAGCTCATGAGTGGCCCGTGTCATTCCCACATAGAGAAGCCGTGCCTCATCGGCTTCCGCACGGAATGGCCAGAACCCGAGGCCGGCGATGAGCACGACACGGAACTGCAAGCCCTTGCTGCTATGCGGAGTCATGAGCTTTACGCTGACTCTGGTTGGGTCGAACGACTTCGTCTTCGCATCCCTGAGCCAATCGAATGGCACCGATATGCGTGACATCGCCGAGGCCAGCTCGTCGGCGACAAATGGCGCCGTGTAGAGAACCCCAATCTCACTCCATGAGATCCCGCGTGTGTGGAACGCCAGCAACTGCTTGCCGATGTAGTCCGCCTCTGCTTTCAGAGATGCCAGTTGTGCGAATCGCGGCGGGACTCCCGTTCGCCCACCCGACTCGGGGCTGATCAGCGGCACGCCATCGTCATCGGCATCTACCGGGGAGAGAAGTTGTGCCGCGAAGCTGCGCGCGCACGCGAGTATCTCGTCAGTGTTGCGGTAGTTTCGCCTGAGGATCTTCGTGCGGCCGGTCGCGGCGATGCCTACGCTACGGAAGGAAAACGACCGGGGCCGGTTCGCCCCGTAGATTGACTGTGCATCGTCGTACAGGAGCAATAGTGAGTTGCTTTCCGGGTCCAGCATCTGTACGGCGAGCTGCAACCACTCCGGCGCGAAATCGTGGCCCTCATCGATCATCAGCGCGCCGTACTGCGCCCGCGGAATCTGCCCTCTGTCGACCGCCCTGATTACGGTGCGCACCAGTTCATCGTAGCTACCATCCGACGCGCCTGACACGTGATAGAGACGAAGCTGTTCGGCACACCAGGCATGAAAGGTGTGCACGGTGACCTGCTCGCCCACGCCTTGCAGGGCGAGATGATGGCGCAGCCATGAGGCGAGCGAGCGATTGAATACCAGGACGAGGATGGGCTTGTGGAGCGTGCGCGCCAGGTGCAGGCAGCGATAGGCAAGGATCAGTGTCTTTCCCGAGCCTGCGACACCGTGGATCACGCGATGTCCCTCGCCGATGCTTCTGGCGATTTCCTCCTGCGCAAGGTCCATGACCTGAAGCAGGTCGGCAGCGCGGGTTGAACCGCTGTCCGGCCGCGTACCTGTCAGGTCGAGAGCGGGTTGATGGATGCGCAGCTCCGGAAACAGGTGCCAGCGGACGCGCTCCACCTGCGGCATGGTGAGCCGGCTCTCGAAGTGGACGTTGAACATCGCCCACAGACGTGATTGGAATGCTTCGGGATCAGCGGCTTCGGTCATCTCGTCCTTGCAGATGACCAGATGTGACTGCAGGATGTCCTCGAGTCCGGAGCTTTCGAACTGATGGCGTGTAATGTTCGTCAGCACGACTCCATATCCGTAGGGAAAATTGAGCCTCCCCTCGAAAGCCGAGCCGGGTGGTTCGACGAGTTGTGGATCCCGCCTCAACAGGTCCACTACCGCATGGGCGTACTGTCGCGCCTGTTCCAGCGGGCTGGGGACGACCTTGTGCCCACTGCCGGTGTCGATCGTGAAGCGCACGGGGTCCGCATCGCGGATTGTCTCGAGGCGCCAGTCCTTCACCTCCAGGACCAGCAGGCCCCTGCCCGGATGCAGCACCAGGAAATCCGGGTGCCGGTGCTGGGCACCGACCGGAACGTTGAACCAGCAGAGGTAGTCATCTTCCAGCAGGCCCCTCAGGCGTTCGGCGAACCGGCGTTCGCCGGGCGTAGCGGGATTGCCGGCACCGGGGCTGGAGAGGAAGGTCGCCACGGTCTGATCATACTGAAAGATGGGGGGCTGACGATGCCGGGCCGATCACGTTGTCGTGTGCCGGGAATGGATCAGTTGCGTATTGGTTCCCGGCTCCTGTGCGATCTGACCGGCGCGGGCGACCACTAGACCCACTCAGCTGCACGAAGCGAGGCTGTCGATCCAGTCGGTGATCAGCTGCACGCCCTGGGTATCGACGCGATTCGAACCGAAGGGCGGCATCATGTCGGCGCTGCCACGCTGATCCATGCGCTCGAGCAGCACCGAGCTGCCGGGTGCCCCGGGCGCAACGATGCGTGCATTGGGCAGGCCGAGGTCACCGGCCTGCGGCAGGGCGTTGCAGGTGTTCGTGGCGGTGAGCGAGGTGGTATAGCGCAGGTCCATGCTGCTTGGAGTGGGCCCGCCGGGCTGATGACAGAAGGCGCAGTTGGTGTGCAGCCAGGCGCGGGCGCGCTCGGTGAGGGTGCCGGCGGTACCCTCTGGATCCGGAATCACCGGCAGCGCCGATGGCGCCGCGGTGATCGGCGGCGAGAGCATCTGGATGGCATTCAGCGTCACCACCTGGTTCGCGGTACGTCCGGTCGCGGGAAACAGCAGGTTGCCATTGAGCTGGGCCGTTTCCAGACCCAGGCTGCGGCCCGCAGCCGCGGTGTGGCAGCCGAGGCACTGCGCCTCGCTCGGGAAGATCCAGTTCTGGCCGCTGATCGCCACCGTCTTGCCGCCGACGACGCGGGTCGCGTCGGTACCGGCGGCATTCCACTCGTAGGTGTAGCCGGCCCAGTTGCCGTTCGTGTGGCGCATGAACAGGCGCGTTTCCACCAGCCGCGTGCCGATGCGGAAGTCCTTGCGCAGCACGGTGCCGTTGGGGAAATCCCAGTCATGGTCCGCGGCGCTGGTGTCGATGTTCTGGCCATCCGGCAGCGCCAGCCAGCGCGCCTTCGCGGCTCCGTCCGACCAGAAGCCGGCATTCGGCGCGTAGGGGATGAGGCCGGGTGCAGGCTGCGACGGGTTGCCGCTGGCGCCACAGCCGGTGGCCGAGAACTGCGTCGGGACGCTGCCGCCGCCCGTACCCTGCACGATCCGGTGGAGACCGCCGCCGTTGATGTCGACGACGTACAGCTCGCCATCCAGCGCCTCGCCGAAAGAGGAGATCCCGAGTCCGGTCGAAATGCCCTGCGAGCCCGTGACCGTCACGGTTGGCTGCGAAGCCGAGGGAATGTGCCAGATCCGCCCGCTGCCGTAATCGCCGAACACGTAGCGGCCGACCAGCGCCGGGATCGCCGTGCCGCGGTACACGTAGCCGCCGGTGATGGAGAATCCCGCGCTGCGGCCGTACTCGGCGACCGGATCCAGCCGTGGCTGCAGGCTGCCGCAGCTGAGGTTGTAGTCGTGCGCACCTTCGCGGCAGCGCCAGCCGTAGTTGCCGCCGGAGACGACGCGGTCGACTTCCTCCCATGCCGACTGGCCGACATCGCCCACCCAGAGCGCATGGCTGCCGCCGCGATCGAAGCTCCAGCGCCAGGGGTTGCGAAAGCCGTAGGCATGGATCTCCCGACACTGGGCCGCGGTGGTCGTGCCCGTCGTGCAGGCTCCACCGGTGCCGGCGAACGGGTTGCCCGCCGGGATGCTGTACGCGGTCGCCGCAGGGCCGCCGACATCGATGCGCAGCATCTTGCCGAGCACGGTCTGCAGGTTCTGGCCGTTGCCGATCGCGCCGTGCGGGTCACCGCCGCTGCCGCCGTCACCGAAGCCGATGTACAGGTAGCCGTCCGGGCCGAAGGCGATATGGCCGCCATTGTGGTTCGATTCCGGTTGCTCGACGGTCAGCAGGATGGTTTCGCTGCCCGGGTCGAGCGTCGTGTTGTCGCCCGCGAGCCGGAACGAGGAGATGCGCGAGGTCAGTGGCCCTGGGTCGGTGGTCGTGTACGAGAGGAAGACCCGCGGGTCGGTCGGGAAATCCGGATGGAAGGCCATGCCGAGGAGGCCGCGCTCACCCCCCGAGGTCACGCGGCCGCTGATATCGACGAAGGTCGATGTCGAACCCGCATTCGGCGCATTGTCGAACATCCGCACGCGCCCGGCCTGTTCCACGACGTACCAGCGGGATGGGTCGGCCGGCGCCTGCAGCATCGCGACGGGCGAGCTGAAGGTCAGTGCCGGGAACACGCGGCTCACCGCCAGGCTTGCGGTGGGCTCCGCGCCGGCGAGGCAGCTGCTGTTCCCCGGCCGGGTGTCGAGGCCGGACAGCGGCACCGCCGGCGTGGTGACACTGATTGCGGCCGATTGCGCCGACTCGTTGGCGGGCGTTGCCGCATCGATCGCGCTGACCCGGTAGGTGTACGGGGTGCCTGCGGTAACCGAGTTGTCGGTGTAGCGGTTGGTCGTGGGCGAGGCGAGCGGGCTCGCGCTGCCATTTCGGTAGACGCGGTAGCCGGCAAGCCCTGCGCCGCCGGTATCCGTCGAGGCGCTCCAGCTGAGCTGAACCTGTGTCGGCTGTGGTGCGGTTGCCTGGAGATTTGCCGGGACCGAGGGTGGTGTCGCATCGGCTGGCGATGGATCGGGCGTGTCTCCGGGCGGGCCGCCGCCCCCACTGCCGCCGCAGGCCGCGAGACTTGCCATCGCGGCCCCGAGGAGAATCCATGTCTGCCACTTCATGCGAACCATATGGCACCCCCACCCGGGCATCCTGCCCGCAGGCGATCCGCTTGCATAGGGTGTTTGCGGGCACCAGGCCCTCCTCGCCGACGTGGTGTCTGGCTCAACGGCCGGCGAGGTGGTCGATCTTGCTCTCAAGGCGGCTGAACAGGGCCTCCAGCTGCCGCATGCGGATGTCGTCGACCTTCTCGTGCAGGCTCATGATCTCGAGTTCCGCCTTGAGGTTGACCTCGTAGTCGTGGGCGGCCCCGATGCGATCCTTCGCCGCCTGCCTGTTCTGCGACATCATGATGACGGGGGCCTGGACGGCGGCCACCATCGACAGGATCAGGTTCAGGAAGACGAATGGGTAGGGATCGGGTGGCCGGCTCAGCAGCCAGGCATTCGTCAGGACCCAGATGACGATCGAGGCGGCAAACAGGAAGATGAAGGCCCACGATCCGCCGAATGCGGCGACGCGATCCGCCACCCGGTCGCCGAAGGTCAGCTCGTCGCGAAAGGCATCGTTGACGTTGCGCGAGATGGCCGTCCGCTCCGCGATGCGCCGCAATACCCGCTGCTCGCGCGGTGGCAGGTCGTCGAAGCCCTTGCTGAGCAGCCGCTGCGCCAACTCCCTTACCCGGTCGTTCATTACCTGCTCCTTCGCCGAAACCTGGCCATGACAGCATAGGGCGCCTCGAGGTCGCCCTGGAAGTGAAGGTGCCACGCCGACCGGCTGCGGATCAGGATCGCTTCTGCTCTTCCTCGGGTGGCATGACGGCGCGGAAATCGCGATACAGCAGCAGGTCATAGACGATCTTCAATGTCCCGCTGATGAAAAAGGGCACGCTCAGCAGGGCGGGTGCCCCGAACAGGAGGCCCGCCAGGGCGGGTGAGAGGGAAGCGCCCAGGGACCGCGCAATGGAGGTCACGCCCGAGGCGGCCGACCGTTCGTCCGGCGCGACGACCGCCATCGTATACGACTGCCGTGTCGGCACGTCCATCTGCGAGATGGCGAAGCGGAGCAGAAGCAGGCCGATGGCCAGGGGCAGCGTCGGCATCAACGGAATGCAGATCAGCAGGACATTCGACGGGATGTGCGTGAAGACCATCGTGTTGACCAGGCCAATGCGGCTCGCGAGCCTGACCGCCAGCAGGGCGGAGATGCCGGCCAGCAGGTTGGCAAGGAAGAATACCGACCCGAGCACGGCGATATCCGCGCCGAAGCGCAGGTGAAACCAGTAGGCCAGCATGCTCTGGACGATCAGCCCGCCGGCAAATGCATCCAGGGCGAACAGACCGCTGAGCCTGAAAACCACATGCCGCGAACGATGCAGGCCCAGGATGCGCGGCCTGTCGCGTGAGGGCAGCGCCGTGCTGGCCTCTATGGCAGGCGACAGGCGGGCGAACAGGACCAGCAGTGCCAGACCACCCAATGCATAGGCAGCGAGGACCATGCGGTACGACTCGAGTGCCGCCCAGCCGTGGGCTTGCAGCAGTCGCGCAAGCCATCCCCCGGCCAGCGCGCCGAGCGCGGTAGCGAACGAACCGGCGAGGTTGTACCAGGCGAACAGCCGCGTGCGCCGTTCATCTGCGACCAGCTGGCTGAGGCTGGCCTGCTCGACAGAGAGGAACGGACCAATCTCGTTCCCGCTCGGGCTGATGACACCCACGATGGCCGCGATAACCAGCAGGGTATAGTCCCGGGTCAGTGCAAAGCTGATTCCCGCCGCCGTCATCAGCATGGCGCCGCAGAGCAGGACCCGCTTTCGACCCACGCGGTCGGCGGATGTGGTCAGCCAGAGCGAGATGGCGGCGTCGCCGATGAGCGTGCAGGTGAACAGCAGCCCGATCTGGGGGCCAGTCAGGCCTGCAGCGGCAAGATAGATGGCGAGCACGACCGACAGCAAGCCGTAGCAGAACAGGCGGATGATGCGCGTGGAAAAGAGGAGGAGGGCGTCCATTCCGGCGATTGATGTGCTTCCGGGCGGTGCTGCGGGGCCAGGCTCACGCACCGAGACTGGAGTGTACTGGCATAATCCGCAACCATGAAAGCCGCACTCAGCGACCTCGAAGCCCGCGTCCTCGGCTGCTTCCTCGAGAAGGAGGTGACGACACCCGAGCAGTACCCGCTGTCCATCAATGCCTTGACCAATGCCTGCAACCAGAAGAGCAACCGCGATCCGGTTCTGGAGCTGGACGAGGCAACGGTGCAACAGGTGATCGATGGCCTGCTGAGGGAACGGATCGTGAGCGACCGCTCACCCTATGGCGGCCGTGTGCCGAAGTACAAGCAGGTGTTCTGCAACACGGAGTTCGGGCCCCTGCAGTTCACCGAGCTGGAGCGGGCCATTCTCTGCGAACTGCTGCTGCGGGGCCCGCAGAGCGCGGGAGAGCTGCGCACCCGCAGCCAGCGGATGGCACCGCGTGCAGAGGTGGCTGATGTCGAGGCGGCACTCCAGGCCCTGGCCGTTCATGAGCAGGGGCCATTCGTCGTGCTGCTGCCGAGGCAGGCGGGCCAGCGGGACCCGCGCTGGGCGCATCTGTTGAGTGGCGAGGTCAGGGTCGAACCGGTGGCGGTCACAGCTGGCCCGGCCGCCGGAGCATCACGCGCCGGCCTGGCGGAACGCGTCGAGCGCCTCGAGGCGCAGGTGGTCGAGCTGCAGGCGGAATTGGCAGCGCTGCGCAATCAGCCGCGCTGACCAGAGCCCATCCCGGTCGGGCGTCAATCGGCCGCGTGCAGCTGCATGACGATGATGCGGTTGCCGTCGTGGTCCGTGATCGGGAACTCGCGGCGCGAGGGGTTGGTCAGCTCGAGGATCGGCCCGACGTCGGGATACTTCGGCTCTGCGGCGAGGATCTTCGAGCGCACCGATTCGATACGCTTCTGCACCTCGACGATCAGCACGCTCGGGTAGGGGCGGCTGCGCACCGGGGCCAGCGCCACGCCCTTGACCTCCGTCATGCCGATGGCGCCGAAGCGTCCGCCGGGACTGCGCAGGAAGGCGATGCGCAGCCTGGCTTCGTGCGGGATACCGAAGAAATCGTAGAGGAAGCTCTCGGGCTTCACCGGCATCGCCACCGCGACCTCGAAGCCGAGGATGTCACGGTAGAGGCCGAACGCCCGCTCGAGATCGGCGACGACGAAGTTCGAGCGGTGCGCATACGGGTCGAACTCCGCAGGCTTCCCCTGCAGACCTGGCGGCTGGGCCGGTTGCGGGGCGGTCTGGGCGATCGTGCCCGGCGCTGCCAGGAACAGCGCCGCAAGGGCGGCGAACATCGCATGGATTCGGTTCATCACGGTCTCCCTGCCTGCAGATAGGATGCGACCACGCGATAGAGGATGGCCATCTCGTCGCGGTCGTAGTCGGCTATCCGGCTCTCGATGGGAGAGCCCGCGAGCTTCTCGGCCATGAGATCGCCGGGTGTGCCCTGGGCGAGCTGGTCACGCACCGCGGCAATCACGGTCTCCCAGAACTCGCGCCGCTCGGTGACAGCGCTGATCGGGCCGGCGGCGGGCTGCAGGAACGGCTTGCCATCGGTGCCCCGGCCGAGCGAGATGTGGCCGCCGACGACCGTCGTCACGCCGTTGTCGGCGGCGAGCTTCTCCACCGAGCGCAGGTAGGGAACCATGTTGTGGAGGTAGGTGTCCGGCACGGTGGGGTTGTACTCCTTCATCCACCCCGACGGCGGGTTGGCGATATCGACGATGAAAATCACGTTGGCCGGGCGAGCCAGCATCACCGACAGGCAGTTGCTGTGGCTCGGTCCGAACCAGAACAGCTCGAGGGAAGCCGAGCCGACGTCGATCCGGTAGCGATCCCGGAACACGATGTCCGGCGGCACGAGGTCCGCATGCGGCGTGTCGCGGATGTTGGCGCGGCAGTTCTCCTGGGCAACGATCTTCGCGCCGCCCTGCTTGAAGATCGTGCCGCCGACGGCATGGTCCCAGTGCGAATGCGAGTAGGCGAGATAGGTCACCGGCTTGTCCGTGACCCTGGCAATCTCCGCCTTCAGGGCAGCCGCGGCCTCGACGCTCAGCGGGTCGGTGGCGATGACGCCCCGGTCGCCGACGACGAAGATGTTGCGGTAGGGGCCGTAGCGGAATGCGTAGAGCCCGTTGCCGAGGCTGTCGGTCTGGAACCTGGGGCCCACGGCGCCCTGCGCCGACACCAGGCCCGGGGCCAGGAGCATCGCCAGCATGAGCAGTTTCTTCATGATCAGCGTCCGGTGGTGTGCAGGGACACGACGCGGCGTACCAGGATCGCCATGTTCCGCTCGCTGTAGCGCGGGTACTGCTGGTACGACTGGAGGTCGAGCCTGCCGGTGATGGCGCGCGCCGGCGTGCCGGCGTCGAGCTGTGCCTTCACGTCGCCGAGGACCCGCGCCCAGAGCTGATGCTGTGCGGCCAGTACGGTGACCGGCCCGGTTGCGGGCTGGACGACGGGCTTGCCGTCGACGCCGGCGCCGGTGGAGGCGAAGCCGCCGACGAGCCGGGTGATGCCCTCGCGCCGCGCGAGATCCTCCGCGGCCTGGAAGAACGGCAGGATGTTCCAGAGCTGATAGTCCGGCACCGTCGGGTTCCACGGCAGGCTCGCCTGCGGCGGGTTGACCAGGCCCACGACCATCATCAGCTTCGCCGGCTGCGCGATGATCACCGACAGGCAGGTGTCGAGGCTGGGGCCGAGGTAATGCAGCTCGAGCGCCCGGTCGCCCACCTCCACCCGGTAGCTGTCCCGGTAGGTGATATCCGGTGTGATGACCAGCGGGTTCGGCGTCTCCCGGAGGTTCTCCGCGCAGCCTTGCTGCGTGACGAACTTCGCGCCCTCGTCCCTGAAGATCCTGCCGCCGGCGATGCGGTTCCAGTGCGAATTCGAGTAGACGACGTAGCGGACCGGCTGGTCGGTGACCTCGGCGATGGCCCTGCGCATCGCGGCCGCATGATCCGGGCTGACGGGGTCGGTGACGATGACACCCTCGCTGCCCACGAGGAACAGGCTGCGCTGCGCGCCCTGCCTGAAGGCAAAGGTGTCCGCGGCGAGCTGTTCCGTTTGCGGGGAGCCCGGGCGTGGCGACAGATCCTGTGCAAGTGCGGCGCCCACCGCGCAGGACAGCAGCCCTGCCAGCAACATCCGCTGCCGGACATGTGGGAACGCAGGCATTTGACCGTCCTCCCGTCCCGTCGGTTCGACCGATCCCCGCGGACCATCATATCCGCACAGCCGCCAGGCGTCGTGACCGTCCTGCTGCCGCTCCACGGCATGTGGACGGGGGTACTATCGGCCGTGCTGGAGAGGAGACCTGCTCATGGCGACGAGAACAGCGTTCGATCCGGCACACCTGGCACCGGCGCATCATCCGCGTCACCCGCACCCCGGCCTGCTCGAACGGTTCGGCCGTGACCAGCTGCAGGCCCTGCTTGCAAAGGCTGGTATCGCCATCGATGGCGGGCGTCCCTGGGACCTGGTCGTCAACGATTCGCGGATCTTCACGACGGCGCTGTCACGGGGCTCGCTGGGCATCGGCGAGGCCTACATGGCCGGCTGGTGGGACTGCGAGCGCCTCGACGAGCTGGCAGCGCGCTTCTGGGCTGCCGGTGGCGCCATCCACGGCAACGGGCTGTCATCATGGGCCGCCGACTGGCACGCCAGGCTGGTCAACCTGCAGAGCACCGCGCGCGCGGGGCTGGTGGGCCGCGTGCACTACGATGCCGGCAATGACCTCTTCAGGGCGATGCTCGACCGGCGCATGATCTACAGCTGCGGCTACTGGAAGGACGCCACGACGCTCGACGAGGCGCAGGAGGCCAAGCTCGACCTGATTGCACGCAAGCTCGGCCTCGAACCGGGTATGCATGTACTCGATATTGGTTGCGGCTGGGGTGGCGCGCTGGCGTACTTCGCCGAGCGCTACGGCGTCAGCGGAGTCGGCGTGACGATTTCAGCCGAGCAGGAGCGGTGGGCCCGGGCAGCCTGTCGCAAGCTGCCGGTCGAGATCCGCCTGCAGGATTACCGGAGTGTCGACGAGCCCTTCGACCGCGTCTATTCCGTCGGCATGTTCGAGCACGTCGGCGCGCGCAACTACCGGAACTACTTCGAGGTGGTGCGTCGCTGCCTGCGTGGCAACGGGCTGTTCCTGCTGCACGCCATCGGCTCGAATGACTCCGCGGTGCGCTGCAATCCATGGCTCGGGAAGTACATCTTCCCGAATTCCATGCTGCCCTCGATCCGGCAGATCGGCGCAGCCAGCGAGCGCCTGCTGGTCATGGAGGACTGGCACAACTTCGGCGCCGACTACGACAGGACGCTGATGGCCTGGCAGCGGCGGTTCACTGCCGCCTGGCCCACGCTGCGGCGGCACTACGATGAAACCTTCCGCCGCATGTGGAACTTCTACCTGCTCAGTTGCGCCGGGTACTTCCGTGCGCGCCAGGCACAGCTGTGGCAGGTGGTGTTTTCCCGCGACGGGCTGCCGGGTGGCTACCGGGTCGCGGCAGGCATCCGCTGACGGTCAACCGCCGCCGGACACGCGCTGCACGCCGAGAACCACCCCGGTGATGTAGGAAGCGACCCAGATGACCCAGACCGGCAGCGCCAGCCTGTGGAATCCTGCCAGCCAGGCCTGGCGGTGCTGGATCAGCGCCAGCGTGCCGAAGAGGGTCAGCAGCCCCATCAGGCCCAGCGCCGCGTAGCCGCTGATGGTGTGCAGGTCCCAGCGGATCGTCTCTACCCGCGCCCCCATGAGTTTGGTGGCCAGCGCATCGGCGGCCAGCGCACACCAGAACACCAGGATGGTGGCCGGCATCAGCAGCTTCGCGCGCCAGCTGAGCCATACAGCGGTGCTGTACAGGATGAGTGCCAGGGTAATGAGGACGACGGAGAGCAGGATCAGGTTGGACATGGTGGGGCTCGTGATGACTGTCAGCCGGTGACGTAGCTCTGCAGCTGGGTGATGGTGAATTCCTGTTCCTCGATCGTCGCCTTGACCAGGTCGCCGATCGACACGATGCCGACGACACGCTTCTGGTGCAGCACCGGCAGGTGGCGCAGCCGGTGTTCGGTCATCAGTGCCATGCACTCGGCCACGGAGCGGTCGGGTGACACGCACATCACCTTGCTGGTCATGATATCCCGCACGGCGGAGTCCCGCGAGGCACGGCCGATGAGCACGACCTTTCGCGCATAGTCGCGCTCGGTGAAGATACCGACGAGTTTCTCGCCTTCGAGCACCGCCACGGCGCCGATGTCGTGCTTCGCCATCACGCCCAGCGCCTCGAGCACGGTATCGGTCGGCTTGACGGACCAGAGCTCGCGGCCCTTGCTGCCCAGGATGTCAGCGACGGTCTGCATGGCATTGCCCCCTTGTACGCATGAATGTCCTGCCTGAAGGGATAATCCACCATGACCGCGGGTCGGGCAAGCCGGGTGGTCATGTTGCGGACGGCCGGTTCCCCGCCACGCTGCGGGGGGAGCGACCCTGTCTGGTGGCGGCCCCCGCGCTCGCCGCTGCCGGTACCGTCGGCGCGCAGCAGTGCGATCCGCCTTCGCGCCCGGCACGCCGACCGACTAGAATCCGGGGCTGGTTTCCCATGGAGTGCTGCGGTTGAGCCAGATCGGCCACATCCTGCTGAAGGGCCTGGTCGCCATCCTGCCGATCGGCCTGACCATCTACCTGATCTACTGGCTGGGCATCACTACGGAGACCGTGCTCTCCGGCCCGATCCGCTGGTTCATCCCGCAGGAGAGCTACATCCCGGGCATGGGCCTGGCCGCGGGCTTCGTGGTGCTGTTCATCGCCGGGCTGCTCGTCAATGCCTACATCGTCCGGCGCAGCATGAATGTGGTCGAGGCCCTGGTGTTGCGCGTTCCGGTGGTGAAGACCGTGTACGGCGCGTTGCGCGATGTCACCCGGCTCGTCAATACGGATGGCCGCAAGGGCGACCTCGAGCGCGTGGTGATGGTGGATATCGGGCCGGGACGCGTCATGGGATTCGTCACCCAGGAGCATGCATCCCTGCCCGGTGCCTGTTCGGGCGAGGACCTGGTTGCCGTTTACCTGCCGATGAGCTACCAGATCGGCGGCTATACCCTGTACCTGCCGAGGAGCCGCATCGAGCCGATCGACCTGAGCGTGGAGGCGGCGATGCGCATCGTGCTGACCGGCGGCCTGCAGCGCTAGGCGCCACCAGAGGAGACGAGCATGACGACAGCCATCCACCCGGAATACGGCAGCTTCCCCCGGCCCAGTCACGATGAGGCGGCACGCCAGCGCTACGCCATGGGCCTGCGCCAGTACCTGTTCGGGCCGCTGCGCGAGGCCGTCGGCCGTGCCTTCTACGGTGCCGTCGCCCCCGCCTTCGAGGCACGCGAGGGGCGGCCGCTGGCGGACCGCCGTGATGCGCGCCGAGAGATCCTGGGACTGCCGGCCTACCAGTACTTCTCCGACCTGCACCGCATCAGCCAGGAGATGATCTGGAACAGCGTGCTGGACACGCTGGAGCGTACCGATGACCAGCTGCGCGGGAGTTTCCGTGCCCTGCGCGGGCGCACACGGGGCACGCTGCGGCTCGACCCGCAGCTGGAGATCCCGCGTTACCTCAGCGCGGTGGATATCCACTGCATGCCGGGAGGCTATCCGCGGTCCGACGGCGATGAAGACCTCGTCGCCGGGGCGCTGTACGACCGGGGCGGCTATCTCTACAGCCCCGGCAGCGGGCCGCAGCGCGGTGGCCTCGGCTACTCGAGCCTGGCCTTCCTGCGGCGGGTGCTGCCGGATTTCCGCCCGAGGCGGATCGTCGACCTCGGCTGCGGCATCGGCGGGCCCACCCTCGTCTACAGCGAGGCGTTCCCGGACGCGGAGATCCACGCCGTCGACATCGGTGCCGGCATGCTTCGCTATGGCCATCTCCGGGCGGAGTCCTATGGCCACGCCATCCATTTCAGCCAGCAGGATGCGGCGCATACCCGTTTCGAGGCCGGCAGTTTCGACCTCGTGGTGTCGCATATCATGTTCCACGAGACCTCGGCCTCGGCCGCGCCCGCCATCCTGGCCGAGTGCCGGCGACTGCTGGCGCCCGGCGGCGTGATGCTTCACATCGACCTGCCACCGCCCGATCGCCTTCCCGACGTCTATACCCGCGTCATATTCGATGGCGATGCCTACTACAACAACGAACCCTTCTGGATGCGCATGCATGATCTGGACTGGCCCGCGATGCTGCAGGCCGCCGGCTTCGAGCCCGGGCGCACGCAGCTGGCCCTGACCCCGGTGCAGGTGCTGGTACCGCCCACGGCGGAGCACCCACAGGGGCGCTGGGTCGATGGGCCGTTCGCATTGTCCGCCGTGTTCGCGAGCGTGGCGCCATGAGCCTGCGTCGCACGGTCAAGGGCAAGAACCCGGTATTCGTCACCGGTGACGTGGATGCCAACCTGAACCGGCTGCTGGCGATGGTCTCGGCGCTGGGCGCCGAGGTGGCGGTGCTGCGTGATCGCCAGCGCACCCTCGAGCAACTGCTCGCGCGCCAGGGCGGGCCTGGCCCGGAGGCCATCGAGCAGTTCGACCCGGATCCGCGCGACATGGCCGAGCGGATGCGCTGGCAGGCCGGTTTCCTGCGGCGGGTCTACGCCATCCTCGAGCGCGAGGCCGACGCGGCTGGCGATGCCGGGCCAGCCGGGGACTGACAGGCCTCGTCCAGCTCAGGAACCGGCCGCAGCCGTGGCGGGCCGATGCCGTCCCGCCGCCATGACGGCCAGCGCGGCCAGCATCACCAGGCCGTTGAGGAGGCCGGTGATGACGAACGGGCCGCCGGGCATCCAGGCGTCGAAGACCCAGCCGCCGATCTTGGTGGCAAGCAGGATGCCGATCGCCCCGGCGAGTGTGAACATGCCACTCACCACGCCGACCGACTGGCCGCGGGCCTCCTGTCCCAGCAGGGCGGTGGCGGCGAGGATGGCTGCCAGCTGTCCCATGCCCAGCACGACCGCGGCCGGATAGGCTGCCGGGCCGAGCGGGGTTTCCAGCAGGCCGATCCAGACGTAGCCCAGCATGGCCAGTGCCGTGGCGCCCACGAGCGCCAGGACACGGTTGATCCGGTCGGTGATCAGGCCCATGACCGGGGCGAACAGCAGTGCCGCGCCTTGCACCGCCCCGAACACGGCCGCCGCCTGCACCAGCGCGGTGCCCGTGGCCAGGCCGCGGTCCTGTCCCACTTGGGTGATCCACAGCGAGAGGAAGACCACCACGACCACCAGGTCGGTGCGGGCCACGAATGCCGCCCCGCAGGCCAGCGCGATGCGCGGGTTGTCGCGGACCGCGGTCAGGCCGAGTTGCAGCCGCTGCGCGAAAGGCAGCTCGCTGGGGCGAGCCTGGTTGTGCCGCGCCAGGCCAAGCCAGGCGACAGCCGTTGCCAGCACGGAGATCACGGCGGTGATCCAGTAGGCGTAGCGGCCGGCTTCGACCGGCGTGGCGCCGCCGGCGATGAACCGTGCCGGCAGCGGCGCCAGCGCCACCACGATCAGCAGGATGCCGATGATGCTCAGCATCGCGATGATGCCAACCAGTTTTCCGCGGCTGTGCTCGGCCGGGTACTCCGCTTGCAGGGCCACCGTCATCACGCCGATGGACGCCATGCCCACCGCGTAGACGACACGGTAGGCGAGCAGTTCGCCGAAGCTTTCCGCGAGCGGGTAGAGCATGTAGCTCGCGGCCACCAGTGCCAGGCCCAGTGTCAGCACCAGCCGTCGCCCGGCGCGGTCGGACCAGGCGCCCATGAGACCCGACAGCGCGATCAGCACGACCTCGGTCCAGAAGGCCAGGTCCCCGCTCGCCACGCCCTGGCGATCGCGGGCGATGCCCAGGTGCTCCGTGAGGATGAACGGCTGCGCGAAATTGATGTAGGGCACCATGATGCCGAGGAAAAACATCGTCGCCACCAGGGTGAGCACATTGCCCGGGGTGATGCCGGGGGCGAGCTGGATCGGCCCGAGGCGGTCTACTGCCATGGAGTGCGGATGCCAGGGTCCATGGCGGCCAGCGTCAGTCCGATCGTACGCGGATCATCGAGTGTGGCGAGGATGAGCCGGGCAAGATCGGCGCGGTGGATGAAGCCGAAGGCGTTGCGGTCCTCGCTCAGCAGGCCCTGCCCGGTCGGGGCCTTGCCGGGACCGCGCAGGCCGCCCGGACGGATGATCGTGTAGTCGAGGCCGCTGGCCCGCAGGTGGTCTTCGGCCTGGGTCCTGAGGGGCAGGCTCCGCCGCAGCACGAAGCGCGTGATGAGATTGACCGCGGGATAGCTGTCGCCGGCGCCGATGGTCGTGACCAGGATCATGCGGCGCACGCCGGCCGCCCGGGTGGCATCGATGATGTTGCGGTTGCCGAGGAAATCGGGGGATGGCTCGCAGCGCAGGCAGCCGATGGTGCTGATCACGGCCTGGTAGTCCGCGCTGCGCAACGCGGCCGCCACCGAGCTGGCGTCGAGGGCGTCGGCCACGACGAAGCTGACGCCAAGCGGGACGAGCGCGCTGCGATCGGAGCTGGCGCGCACCGCCGCGGTCACCGGCTGCCCGCGGGCACGCAGCGCTTTCGCCAGTTCCACGCCGAGCCCGCCGGAGGCGCCAAAGACCAGCACCGGCCGCGGATCCCGCGCCTGCGCGGCGGCGGGCGCCAGCTCCAGCACCGTGGCTGGCTGGCGCGCGCGCACGGTCAGCGCCAGGCCGCCGACCGCCAGCACCAGCAGCAGCACGAGGCCGCCGATGATCTTCAGCAACCGCTTCACGATGTGCATGGTCGTCCCCGTCCAGGTCACGAGCCCGATGAACTGTAACCCGAAACTCCGCGTCCGGCATCCCCGGCGCCCGGCGCACGATGGTATGGGTCAGCGGTGGCGTTGCGAGGCCAGCACGCCCGGGTTCATCAGGCCCCGGGGATCGAGTGCAGCCTTCAGCGAATCGAGCAGTGCCCGCGTCTCCGGCGCCAGGTTGTCGTAGTAGCGGTAGGTGCGCCCGATCTGGTTGGAAGCGACGCCGAGCTCATCGAACAGGTCCAGCGTGCGTTCGCGCAACTCGGCCACCAGTGCCGCGCCGGCGGGATTGGGTGTATCCGGCGGCAGCCCGGAGAGGAATGCCGGGTCGGCAACCGCCCTGTGCAGCGGCAGCCAGCGGTCGGGCCAGTGGAAGACCGCCTCGAAGCTGAAGGCATGGGTGTTCATGGCGGACAGCAGGATCGAATGCGTCACCCGGGCCGCCGCCATGCGCTCGCGGTGGCCGGCGACGAGCGCGTCGAACCGCTCGATGATCTGCCGCGCATCGCCATGCCGCAGCTTGGCGTTGAGGGCCAGCCAGCGCTCGCCCCGCGGGCCGAGCACGCCGTTGAGGTTGTCGAAGGGCGCGGCCCGGATGCCCATGGGGATGGAGCAGGGGATCTCCTGTCCCCCATGCCGGGCAAGCAGGCTGGCGCACTGTTCCAGGTCCGCCGCCAGCGCGGCCGCCGACCGGCCGGCAGCGACGAGGTGCAGCGAATACCAGCCCTCGGGTACCAGCTGCTTGCCGGCCATGACCACCTTCGCCCCGGCCCGCAACCCGGCGATGATGCTGCCCTGGCCGGTGACGATGCCGCGCAGCCGGCGCAGGTCGCTGCCGAGGTTGCTGGCCGCCATGCCTCGGGCCGTGGTCGCCGGGTCGAACACGTAGGCCTCTTCGCTGGCCCCGCTGCGGCCGATGTCGGAGAGCGCGGCGGCAGCGCTCCACACGTCAGGGAAGGCCCAGGAGAGGAAACCGGTGTGCGCCGGCCGTTCGATCAGCCGGAACGTGGCTTCCGTCTTGATGCCGAACGCGCCCCCATCGTGGAGGAACAACCCGGTGTAGTCCGGCCCGTGGGTGCGATAGAACGGTTTGCCATGATGGAACGCGGCCTGGCCGGTCCGCAGGATCCGGCCGTCGGCACAGACGACCTCGAGGTCGAGGACGTTGTCCGCGGCCGCGCCGTAGCGGGCCGTGCCAAAGAACAGCGCGCCGCCGGACAGTCCGCCACCCACCGTGGCCCGGCGCCCGGAAAAGGTGCCGAAATAGGGCAGCCGCAGCCCGTGGGGAGCCAGCGCCTGGTCGATGCTTTCCCAGGTGGTACCGCTGCGCACGGTGAGGACCATACCGCCGGCATCGAGTTCGACGATGCCGGCCAGGTCGCTCGTGTCGACGACTACCGAGCGTGCAGTGCCGGGGACATGGCCGCCGGTGTAGGAGAGGCCGCCGCCGCGAGGACAGATGGCGTAGCCGGCACGGGTCGCCGCTGTCACCGCGGCCGCCAGCGAGGCGGCATCGGCCGGGCGGATGGCCACGGCACAGGTCGTGCCCTCGGCATAGAGGTCACTGCTGAGCAACGCCCGCTCCGTCGGGTCGGTGATCACACGCGCGTGCCCCACGCATGCCGCCAGGGTGCCGACGATGTCCGCTGATTCCGCTCGGTCCATGATGCGCCCAGTCTACTGGAACGGTGGCGGACCACAGCAGGGCCGGCTTGTCCACGGCAGGTGCCGCTGCTAGGGTGGCGAAGCCGGATTCACGGCGTCACCCGAGCAAGGACAGGCCGATTCATGCAGATCCACATCATCCTCGAGCCGGACGTCACGGCAAACCAGTTGCGCGAGATCGGCCTGCTTGCGGAAGCGCAGGGGATCGCCGGCCTGTGGTTGCAGAACTACGCGACAGGTGCCGATCCGTTCATGAACCTGGTGCCGCTGGCACAGGCCTCGAGCCGTATCCGCCTCGGGGTGGTGATCGTCAGCCCGCAGGAGATGCATCCGCTGAAGATCGCCACATCCCTGCTGACGCTGAACGAGTTGTCGGCTGGCCGGGCCATGGTGACGCTGGGGCGCGGCGGCGAATGGCTGGGCGTGATCGGTGGCCAGTTCAGTCCCAAGGTGGCGGCCCTGCAGGAGGCGATCACCATCGTGCGGCACGCCGCCCGCGGCAAGGGCCGGACATGGGCCGGCTTCAGCGTGCCGGGCAAGCACTTTCGTGCGCAGTATTTCCGCACCCCCTGGGTGACCCAGGACCAGCCGGCACTGGTCTACGCGGGCGTCACGCGCGACCGCATGCTGGCCATGGGCGCCCAGACCGCCGACGGTGTCATGCTCGCCGACCTGGGCCTGCCGCGGGTGGTGGCCGATCGCGTGCGCGTGGTGCGCGAGGCGCTGGCCGCCACGGGCCGCCCGGCATCGGAGCTGCGCATCAGCGACTTCGTCGGCTGGCACGTCAAGGAAGATCCGCAGGCGGTGGCCTACGAGGCGCGGCGTGAGCTGGTGATCCGCGCCTGGCTGGTGCGCGAGTGGCTGGAGCCCTTCCTCACGCCGGAGGAGAACGACCTGGTCCAGCGCAGCAAGCCGGCCTTCGTCAAGGCATACCGCGAGCGCAAGGGTACGATCGAGGGCGTGCCCGACGAGATCCTGCGCAAGCTGATCGGCGGGCTGACCATCACCAGCACCGCCGATCGCATGGAGGAGCCGTTGCAGCGTCTGCAGGATTTCGCCGATGCCGGGCTCGACGAGATCTGCCTGCGGCTGCACGACGATCCCGCGGATTCGATCCGCATCATCGGCCGCCACGTCATCCCGCGCTTCGGCGGCGGCTGACCCGGCCGCGCCCGGGCTAGCTAGCGGCCGTTGAGGCTGTGGCGGCCCGGGCCGAGCAGGGCCAGCGCAAGTGCCGCGAACAGGAACATGCCCTGCAGTTCCAGGGCCCAGCCACCGGCGGGGCCCAGCACCAGCAGGTCGGCGCGGTGCACCAGCCCGAACGCGAACAGCATGTTGACGGCGATAAGTGCCGCGCCGATCGATGCGTACCATCCCGCGATGACCAGCAGTGGTGCCACCACCTCGCCGACGTACACGCCGTAGGCCAGCACGGCCGGCAGTCCCGCGCCGGTCACCATGCCCGTGATCGGGCCGATGCCGGTGCGCAGCTTGTGCAGGCCATGCAGCAGGATGAGGATTCCCAGCGCCAGGCGCAGGATGAGCTTGCCCCAGTCATTCATGGCGATCCCCCGTCCGATTGATCCAGTCCGTCGCGGGACAGCTCCCCGCGCCGCACCAGTATGCAGTCTCGCCGATCTCAGTTCGAGGGGCGGCTCCACATCCAGGCGAGCGCGATGGTCACGCAGGCGGCCGGCAGGTAACGCCACGGGCCGTCGAGCATGAACCAGCCACCGATCGCGCTGGCGGCCAGCGGCAGGGTGGCTGCCTGCTTGGCGAAGCGCGGGATCGCCTGGTGATCGATCCAGGCGCGAATCGCCGGTCCCGCGGTGGGATGTGCCAGCAGGCGGCGCTCCCACTCTGGATTGGAGCGCGCGAAGAAAATCGCCGCGCCGATCAGGAACGGCGTGGTCGGCAGCAGCGGCAGCACGGTGCCGACCAGGCCGATGGCAAGGGCCACGACGCCGAGGGTGCGATAAACCGGAGCCCTCATGCCGCGAGCTTCATCACCCCCAGGTAGCGGCTCTCCCCGCCAAGGTCGAACTGCAGGGAGAACCGGCCGGCGGCTGCGGTGACATCGACCTGGTAGCCGGTGCTGCCAGGCTCGAGGCGGTCGATCTTCCATTCACCGAAGGCATCGGTGACCGCACGGCCGATCTCGCGGCCACCCTGGCGGAGCACTACCTCGGCACCCGCGACACAGTCCTCGACGCCGGCGGCTTCCTTCACCACGGAGCCGCCAACGAAGCACTTGGTGAAGAGGTGCAGGTTCTTGTAGTAGACGCGCGGTTTCGTGCCGAGCTCGGGCCTGAGCACCTCGAGGCCTTCCTCGGCCCTGATGCGCTGCATCTCCTCGTCCTCGACCTTGACCGAGCGGAAGACCCCCGACGGACAGCCCTGCTCGGCGCGGGTCTGTGTCCAGCCGGCATCGAGCAGGTGCGCATCGAATATCCAGGCCTGCGGAATCTGCTTGTCCTCGTTCCAGGAGATCATGCCGTACGGGCAGGCATCGACGATCTGCTTCTGGCCCTGCGACTTCACCGGGTCGATGATCAGGATACCGTCGGGGCGCCTGGTGACGGCGCCATCCCTCGCGGCCTTCATGCAGGGCGCATCGTCGCAGTGGTTGCACATCACCGGCATGAAGTGGGCATCGACCATGGGGGCGCTGCCCCGCTCGTGGCGCTTGATCTCCAGCCAGTTGTGGCCCTGCGCCGGCTGGGCGGCGGCATAACCGGGGAAATCATTGCCGGCATGCTCGTCCTTGACCGCCAGGAAACAGACGCGGCAGTTGTCGCACTTCGCCACGTCGACGATCATGTTCCACTTCCTAGCCATTGGCGGCCTCCGCGGGCTTCCAGGTATCCACGCCGGTCCATTTCTCGATCTGGATCAGGGTCGTATTGGGCTTGATGCCGTGCGCCTTCCGGCTGATGGACTTGCTGGGGTTGAGCAGGTTGACGCAGCCACCGAGGTCGGTGGACCTGCCGGGCTCGCCCATCGGCCGGTACTCGGCCGATGCCGTCGCGGCACTGACCACGCCCGGATGCAGCCGGTCGGTCAGCTGGGCCGCGCACACCACCGAGCCACGGTGGTTCCACAGCCGGATCAGGTCATCGTCCGCGATGCCCCGCGCCTCGGCATCCTGGCGGTTCATGCGAGCCACCAGGTAGTAGTGGCCATCCACCAGCACGCGGTGCTCGCGGATGTCGCGCAGGCTGCTGCCCTCATCGTCGCCCATGACGTGGAAGGGATAGCGTGAGTGAGGGGTCAGCAGCTGCAGCGGGAAGTCTGCCAGGTCCTTGTCCCGCTTCGGGTCCTCGTACACGGGCATGTACTGGTTGAGTGGCGGACGGTCCGGGTCGTCGATGCGCTTGAGCGTCGAGGCAACAAATTCGAACTTGCCGGACGGTGTCTGCAGTCCCTCGAGGAAATTGCCGCGATAGTCGGACGGCAGCGGATAGGGTTCCGGTACATCCTTCTTGCGGCCCTCGTAGAACCAGCGGTTGGCAACCGGGGCCCGTGCCGTCTCGGGGTCGGCCGGTACCACGTAGTAGCCCTTCTTCAGGAACTGCCGCCAGCTGATGTGTTTGGCCATGTCCGAGGAATCGAAGGCGCGCTTGCACCAGTCGAGCTCCGTGGTGCCACCCTCCGAATACACCGCGCCGAGGTTCAGGCGTTCTGAGATGGCCAGGAAGATATCGTAGTCCGACTTCGATTCGCCCAGCGGCTCGATGCACTTGTGCTGCAGCGATATCACCCGGTGGTTGTTCATCGTGTACATGTGGTGCACGTAGCCGGCACCGACGTTGTACCACTCGCCGATGTCCCACTTCTCGAAGACCGTGCAGGCGGGGAGGATCACGTCTGCATAGGGCGTCTCGCCCTCCCACCACACCGACTGGTTGACGACGAACTTCAGGCTCTCGTGCTGGTACATCCGTACCCAGCGGTTGGCATTGACCATGGTGCCGAAGGAGGCGCTGCCGTACTTGTAGAGCATCTCCACGCGGACGTGTCCCGGAGAGGGATAGCCGAAGGGGAAGAACTGGCCCTGCACCGAGGCGACATCGGTCAGATAGCCCATGACCTTGCCCTCGGTGATCGCCTCGGGCAGCCACATGCGCGGAATGGCCTGGCGTACCGAGCTCATGGTGACGATGTGCGGCATGCGCTGGTAATTGTTGGCGGCATTGGCGCTGTACTGCAGGTCGCCGGAGAAGCTGCCCTCGGCGTAGCCGGGGAAGTAGAAGTTGTAGTCGAGCGGGGTGCCATACTGCAGGTTGCCGAAATTGGAACCGGGCCGGCCGAAACCCTGCATGGCACCGAGGATGGCCATCATCCGTGCCCACTGCATGCCCATCGGGCCGCGGCAGGCGCCGCCCACGCCCACGCCCCAGGCGCCGACACCGAGGTAGGTTTTCTTCGTGCCCCATTCGCGGGCCAGGGCGCGCGCCTCGCGTGCCGGCACGCCGGTCTCCTTTTCCTGCCACTCCGGCGTCTTCGGGATGCCGTCGGTTTCGCCGAGGATATAGGCCTTCCACTCGTCGAAGCCCGTGGTGCGCTTCTCGACGAAATCCCTGTCGTACAGGCCTTCCGTGATCCACACATGGCACAGTGACTGGGCGAGGGCGGCATCGGTGCCCGGCTTCAGCGAGATCCACTTGCCGCCGAGGTGGGCCGCCGTGTGGTTGTAGAAGGGATCCACGTGCACCATCTTGATGCCGAGTTCCTTGGCCCAGGCGCGGCGCTGCATGCCTTCGAAGCCGTAGTTGGCGTCCGGGTCACTGGACCAGAACACCATCATCTCGGCTTCCTTGAGGCAGTCCTCGACGGTGCCGTAGAACTCCGGGCAGCCCAGGCGCAGGCTGTTGCCCCAGTGGTGCATGGCGCCCCAGTACCAGCCTTCCCAGCTGTCGGGGTTGTGCACGAGCTTGGTGACGCCGATCAGGTTCCAGAAGCGGTTGAACGCCGAAAGGTAGTGGCCGAGGTTGCCCCACTGGTGGTGCGAGCCGTTGGAGACGCAGATGGCACCGGGGCCCACCGCCTTGGCGCGCTTGATCTCCTTGCTGACGATGTCGAGCGCCTCGTCCCAGCTGATGCGCACGAACTTCGACTTGCCGCGGTTCTGGATGTTGCGGTTGCCATCCGGGTCGAAGTCCACCCGTTTCATGGGATGCAGAATGCGATTCTTCGAGTAGACCATCGACTTCTGGCACTGGGCGTGCGAGGCAATGGTCGCCTTGCGCGGCGGGGTGAAGCTCCGGCCCCGGGCATGGATGGACCAGGATGGCGCGTCGCTGTCCTCGAAGTCCATGGGCGTGGTGCGCAGGATCTTGCCGTCCTTGACGTAGACGAACAGCGGCCCGCCGTTGGTGCCGTTGGTGTAGCGCGTGACGCCGTCGCCCATGTCGGTGCCGGCCGTCCAGGTCACCGATTCCAGGCGGGCGAGGGTCGCCATGAACCAGACCGCCAGGTCGTCGGGCCCCTCGAGCCCGATCTTGAAATTCTTCGCTGCGTCGATGCGCTCGAGCAGGTCCACCGGTGGAGTCAGGAAGCTTTCCGCGATTGCCTGGTTCTTGAAGTGGATGTCGAGGTCCGGCTTCGGGTGGATGCCGGAGCGGGTGCGGATGCGGCCGTTCTCGAGCTGGATCCAGCGGCCCACCGGCTTGTCCCGCAGCCGGAACTGGGCGACCAGGTTGCGTTCCTTCAGCCGTGCGGCGTACTCGGGGTACAGCTTCGCGGCGGCGCGCATGGCCTGCGGAATGCCCCACAGCAGCACTGACAGCTTCATGACACTCTCCTGGGACTGGTGAGTCGGATTCTACGGTTTCGGGCCCGGCGGGCGTCGGCAAATATCAACGCCCGGGGTGGCGGTGCGGCATCGCGCCTAGAGGCGCTGGAACAGCTCCTGCAGCGCGCCGCTGCCCGGGTTGCGCACCACCATCGCCAGGCAGCGGCCGCGCCCCGGAAGGTCGATCTTCACCGGGTCGGTGAAGATCTCCGTGCCGATGGCGGCACAGGCTCTTGCGGTCGCCGCCAGATCCGCCACTTCGAACGACTGCGCCAGGTAGCCGATATTGGGTGGGACGGCATCGGCAACCAGGGAGGGGACTTCGTAGTTGAGTGCCGCCGCCAGCGCGATCTTGCCGTATTCGTGGTTGCCCTGGACGATCACGCTGCGGGTACGCGCTTCCTCCGGCAGGCTCAGGGCCCGGTTGGTGACGGCGCCCTGCAGCACCGATTCCACGAACAGCGTCATCTGCAACGGCCCGTAGTAGAAGGCCAGCGCCTTCTCCATGTCCGCCACCGTGTGCGCCGTGGTCACGACGGAAGTGAATCCGGTCGGTGTGCGGCCATACCGGGCGATGAACCGGGTGATGTGGCCGATCACCGTCTTCGGGTCGTCTGTCAGCAGCTCGATCAGGTTGATGACGACGCCATCCGGCCCGTCGAATGCGGCCTCCAGGGTCTCGCCGATGGCTGGGCCGAAGTTGTTGCGGGCCGGCTCGCTCCAGAACCGGTAGCCCTGCGCAACCAGCCGTTCATGGTCGCGGCGGATGTCGCTGGCATAGATGTTTACATTGAAGAGACCGACGGCGCGGCGGACGCCGGCCGGGCGGGCCTGGCGGCGCCCGGTGCCGCTGAACTCCATCAGCTGGATACGGCCCACCGGGTCCGCGCCGTGGCCGAGGAATGCACAGCGCGCCGTGGTACCGGGAGCGACCCGCCAGTAGCGCTCGAAATCCGCTCCCTGCCAGTCGCGGCGTTCGATGACCGAGAGGCCAAGGGTTCCGGCATGGAACTGCAGCGAAGCGTCGAGATTCTCGACACCGATCACGACCACGCTGACCGGGGCTCCGGTGCGTTCCTTCTGGTTCATGGCAGGGGTTCCCGGGCGAAGTATGAGGAGCCGGGATTATAGGCTGCCGCCGGGGTTGCGGCGGAGGTGGCCAGGCCGCGCGAGGCAGGCACAAAAAAACCGGCCATCCCGGAAAGGGATGGCCGGTTCGTGCAGACAGATTCAGGCGACGTGCAGGGAGCGGCGGCGCAACCAGCCGAGCAGACCGATGCCCGAGCCAAACAGCCAGACGGCTGCCGGTACCGGCACCACATTGACGTCGATGCCCACGGCACCGCTGAAGGCCGGCAGGTTGTTGGCGGTGAAGCCGATGTAGTAGTTGTATTCGCCGGTGGCATTCGGGTTGAAGGCGCCATAGGCGGGAGGCGAGATGACGGACGGCACGGGCGTCGCCAGGTAGGAGAACATCATGTTCTCCGAACCCTGCCACAGCGTGACCCCCGACGGGCTGATGCTGTTGGCGATCAGCGCGTTGTTGATATTGATGGTACCCAGGCTGCCGAAGGCCGTGCCGGTGCCGGGATCGAAGTCGTAGTAGACGGTGAAGCTGAAGTCACCGAAGTCATTGAAGTTCGGATCGGTGCCGGACACGCTGATGTAGTAGCCCACGTTCCACAGCGCGCCCTGGGTGGCGCTCGGGCAGCCAACCGGATCGGTGGCGATGCCACAGTTGCTGCCGGTGCCGGCGTAATAGTCGCCCGCGCCGTTGTCGGTCACCACGGGATTGGAATAGCGCTGGTGCGCCGTCAGCGCCAGCGTGACGGTGGTCGAACCGTTGATGAACACGTCGGTCTTGGCCACCGAGGTGTTCGGGATGCCGGTGCCGCCGAAGGTTGCGCCGGGCAGGCTGCCCCAGCTGGTGTAGATCGGCGTTGCCTGCGACAGGCCGCTGGCAAACAGGATCAGCGATGTGGATGCAGCCAGGATGGCGCTGTTCCGGATAGCTCGCATGACTGGATTCCCCCGCCCGCGGCTGACGCCGCTTGTTCGTTGACGTGTTCCCCGAGGCCGACTGGCAGCCTCGCGCCTACTCTATGGATTTCAGCGGATGTCGTCCATACCCCATCTGGGTGAGGCGGGGACGCGGCTATCCCCTTGAACTGGACATAATATTTGGCCTCCGGGCCGGACTGGCGGGTCGGGGCCATCCGCCGCACGCTGGTACGCTTCCCGGTCTGGAGCCCGGCACCAGACTTGGCCGGGCACCCCCCATGGAGGAAGACATGAAAGTCCTTTTTCACTACGCGGCCGGCCCGAGGCTGCGGGCGGAGGTCGAGGCGCAGCGGGACCCGGACACCCGCCTGGTGTACTGCCCGGAAGGTCCCGACGAGCCCTTCTTTTCGGAAGTCGCCGAGGCGGAAGTCATCTGGCATGTCCTGTGGCCGATCACCGCGGCCGTGATCGCCCGGGCACCCCGGCTGCGGCTAATCCAGAAGATCGGGGTCGGGGTCAACACGATCGATCTCGCCGCGGCGAAGCAGCGAGGCATCGCGGTCTGCAACATGCCCGGCACGAACAGCCGGGCGGTGGCGGAGATGACCCTGCTGCTCATGCTCAATGTGCTGCGCCGCCAGTTTGGCGTCGAGCGCGCGCTGCGCGCCGGACACTGGACAGTGGACGAGACGATGCGCGAATCCTTCGGCGAACTGGCCGGCCGCACGGTCGGCATGGTCGGCTTCGGCGCCGTGCCGAATTTGCTGGCGCCCGTGCTGGAGGCCATGGGGGCGCGGGTGGTCTACACCGCCACCGCGCCGAAGGCGGTGCGCTGGGAATTCCTGCCGCTGGCGCGACTGCTCGCCGAGGCCGACATCGTCACCCTGCATGTGCCGCTGGTCGAGGCGACCGCCCGGCTGATCGACCGCCAGCGGCTGGCGACCATGAAGCCCGGGGCGATCCTGATCAATACCGCGCGCGGTGCACTGGTCGACGAGACTGCGCTGCACGAAGCGCTGGCCAGCGGCCGGCTCGGCGGTGCCGGCCTGGATGTGTTCGCCGAGGAACCCACCAGTGCCGGCAATCCTCTGCTGCAACTGCCCAACGTGGCGGTCTCCCCGCACCTGGCCTGGCTGACTCTGGAGACCTGGCAGCGCAGTATCGCTGTCGCGCTGCACAACGTGCGGGCCATCCGCGACGGGATACCGCTGGCCCATCGTGTGGCCTGAGGGTGGCCGCCGGCGCCCGTACTTGACCGGGATCAAGTCGGGTCCATGGTCTTGTTGCACAGTTGCGGGACCAGGCGGGCATCGGCATAATTGACAACTGTGTTGACAATCTCGAAGTACCCGCGGGTCACCAACAGGAGTAAGCCCACATGAGTCCACAGGCCACGAGCAAACAGCAAGCACCGAAGATCCTCCACACGCACCACAGCGCCTACCGCTGCTTCGATGCCGAGGAAACCCGTCGTTTCTGGGAAGGCATCATGGGCATGGAGCTGGCCGCGGCGCTGTCCTTCGACCACATTTCGGGAACGGATGAGAAGCTGGACTACATGCATCTGTTCTTCAAGATGGGGGATGGCAACTTCGTTGCCTTCTTCGATCTGCCCGACCACATGCGTCCCGAGCTCTTCAAGATCCGCAGCGGCTTCGTGCGCCACATCGCCTTCGAGGTGGCGACCGAGGCGGAACTGGAGACCTTCGCCAAGCGCTGGCGCGATGCCGGCCTGCAGGTCACCAGCGATCTCGATCACAGCTTCGTTCGCTCCGTCTACACCTTCGACCCCAACGGCATCCAGGTCGAGATCCTGTGGAAGGAGCCGAAATACGGGGAAATCCTTGCTGGTGCCAAGGGCGACGTCGACAGGAGCATGAAGGCCTGGAACGAGAAGACCAAGGCGAGAAAGGACGCGTACCGCAAGGCGCACGCCGCCTAGGCGGGCCCCGCCCGGGATCCGGCGTCGACTGGCGCCGGGTCATCCCTGACATCAGCCCCGGTCGCCGGCCGGCGACCGGGGCTGCTTTCTGCGGCCCGCGGCTGTCAGGGGCGCGACGTGCGCCGGCTGCGGCGGTCTATGGCCGCCGCGCCGAACTTCTGTTCCTTGAGGGCCCGCATGCGCCGTCCCCAGCCGGCCAGACTGGCATGTGCCCTGGCGGGATCCGACATCTCCTCCTCGTAGGCACTGGTGCGGCAGGTCAGCTCGACCTGCAGGCCGTTGGGGTCGTACATGTAGACTGATTTCACGAAGCCGTGGTCGATGGGGCCGAGGCAGCTGACGCCAGCGTCGTTGATGTGCTTCTGCCAGGCCAGCAGTGCGGCCTCGTCGCGCACCTCGAGGGCGAGGTGGCGGTCGAAGCTGTCCGCCTTGGCGAACTTGCTCTCGTCGGCTGTTTCCGGCTGGTCGAAGAAAGCGACCGTCTCGCCATTCCCCAGCTGGAAGAACAGGTGCATGTAGGGTATCCGCGCCTCGATCCCCGGCACCTCCTCGAAGACCGGGGCCGTGACCAGCGGCAGGCCGAGCACGTCCTCGTAGAACCAGCGGGTCTGCTCGGCATCGCGGCAGCGATAGGCAACGTGGTTGATGCCGTGGGGGCGTTCGAGTCCGGCGGGATTCTTCTTCACCTGGGTACTCCTGCGCGAAACGTGGCGGCTGAAGGCAAGGGGGAGCTTGCCAATTGGACAACGAAGGCCGGCTTCCCGCAACCCGCGAAGCGGCGCGTGAAGCCGCCCCTCAGATCTTGCGACTGCGGTCTGCCCAGTAGGGCTCGCGCAGCCTGGTTTTGAGTACCTTGCCCGCGGCCGTCATCGGCAGGGGCTGGGTGCGGATCTCCACCGATCGCGGGCACTTGTAGGCCGCGATGCGTTCCCGGCAGAAGGCGGTGATCTCGCTGGCCGTGGCGCTCGTGCCGTCACGCAGCGTGACGATGGCATGCACGCTCTCGCCCCATTGCTCGCTCGGGATGCCGATCACGGCGCACTGCGCCACGGCCGGATGGCGCGAGACGACGCCCTCCACCTCGGTGGAATAGACGTTTTCCCCGCCGGAGATGATCATGTCCTTGATGCGGTCGGTGATATAGATGAAGCCGGCATTGTCCATGTAGCCGCCATCGCCGGTGTGCAGCCAGCCGTCGCGGATCACCTCACGCGTCAGCTCCGGGTTCTTCCAGTAGCCCCGCATGACGGTGGGCCCGCGGATGACGATCTCGCCCACCTTGCCGCGCTCGACCTCGCGGTCCTCGCCGTCCACGACCCGGACCTCGCAGGTGGGCACCGAGCGGCCGGCGGCGCGGGTGAGTCCCGCATCGACCGCCTCTTGGCTGTGGTATTCGGGGGCGAGGTACACCGGGCCGGGCGCCTCCGTCATGCCGTAGCCCTGCGCGAACTGCAGCTGCGGAAACCGGCGCCGCGCCTCCTCGAGGATGCGCGGCGGCATGGGCGAGGCGCCATAGCCGAGCATGCGCAAGCTCGACAGCCGGTAGGCGTCGATGTTCGGGTGGAACAGCATGCGCTCGAACATCACCGGGACCGACAGGCAGTAGGTGACGCCATGCTCGTCGATGGCGCGCAGTGCATCCTCGGGCTCGAATTTCGGCAGGATGACATGGGTGCCGGCCACGGCGGTCGTCACCAGCACGCCGATGCACGACATGTGGAACATCGGCGTGACATGCAGGTGCACCAGCGACGAGTCGATGCGTTCGCAGACCAGGAAGGTGAGCAGGAACTGGAACAGGCTGTCGTGCGTGTGCATGACGCCCTTCGGTACGCCGGTGGTGCCGCCGGTGTAGAAGAGGGCGGCCAGGTCGCTGCCGCCGCGGCGCTCGTCGGGCAGTGGCGCCGCATCGGCGACCGCCCGGGAATAGGAGAGCGCGCCGGGCAGCACCGACTTCTCCGCATCCATGACCACGGCATGGCGCAGGCGGGGGATGCGCTTCAGCAGTTCGCCGACCAACCCGCAGAACTGCTCCTCGAAGAGGACCAGCTCGGCTTCCGAGTGCTCGACGACGTAGGCAAGTTCCTCGAACTGCAGGCGGAAGTTCACCGGGACGAGCACGCCACCCGCCCAGGGCACGGCGTACAGGCACTCGACGAAGTGGTCGCTGTTCATCGACACGATGGCGACCTTGGTATCGGCGCGCACGCCGAGCTGCCTGAGCATGCCGGCGCTGCGGGCGACGGCGTCGTGGAACTGGCGCCAGCTGCGGCGCACCGGGCCGAAGACGATGGCGAGTCCGTCCGGGTTGATCTGGCTCGCGCGATGCAGGCTCTGGGTGAGTTCCATCCCGCTGTCACTCAGTCCGCAAAGTGGTTGCGCCTCATCCAGTCGATGCACACCAGTGCCGACTCGCGCGCCTTCTCCGGCTGGTTGAAGTAGTAGTGGTTGGCGTCCTTGATGGTCACCAGCTGCTTGTTGTCGTGCCGGATCGAGTCGAAGAGGATCTGGTTGTGGCTGGGCGGGCAGCCGTCATCCGCGGAGTTGGCGACGATCAGCACCGGCACGCCGATGCGGGCCGCGCAGCGGGGACCATTGGCGTTGGAATCATCGTAGCTCCACTGCGACAGCCAGCTGCGCAGCGAACAGAACCGTGCCAGCCCGATGGGGCTGCTGTTGACGATGCGGGGCTCGCCGAGGAAGCACCAGCGCGGCTTGCGGTCGTTGGCGTCGAGTGCCGGATCCAGCCAGCGCGGATCGGCCATCGTGCCCTGAACGACGAAGGACAGCTCCTGGTTGGTCAGGCCTTTCGACCGGTAGTCGTCGAGCACACCGCGGACCCATGCGGTGATGCGCCGGTTACGCTCGATCTGCGCTGCGCGGTAGCGGGCGACGAACTGCGGATCGTACGGCGCCTGCGGGCCCTTGGGGTCGTAGAGGTCGAGCGAGCGATCACGGCGGGAAGGGTCGTGCTCGTCGATGATCGAGGCGTCGAGCCACTCGGTGAGCGTGAGGTTGCGCGCCAGGTGCGCCGCCAGCAGCATGACGCCATCCGCCGCAATGAGCCCTGCTGCCGTGAGGTCGGGCGGCTCCTGCGCGGGCGTGCAGCGTACACGCGGATCCTCTGCCTCCGCCTGGTAGAACAGCGACAGCGAGCCGCCACCGCTCCAGCCGCCGAGCAGCACCTTCTGGTAGCCGAGCCGCTCGCGGGCGTCGCGCACGCAGGCGGCGAGGTCGATCGCCACCTTCTCCATGATGAGCGCGTAGTCGACGCCGCGATAGCGGCTGCTGCAGACGATGACATCCACTCCGGTTCTGGCGATCGCCATGGGCAGGGGCAGATACTGCCCGCCGCCGATTGGATGCATGAAGATCACCACGGTCTTCGAGGACCGGCCCTTTGCCTTGAGGAGGTGCGCTTCCAGCACGACACGGCCGATCTCGCCGGCGTAGGTGTCCTTGAATCCCGCCTTCTCCTGGAACCGGATCAGGTACGGAATCCGGTCGTAGTCGAATTCTCTTTCCTGTTGGGCCTCGGCCATGGTGTCTCCCCGTGATTGAGCGGTGTCGCCCGGCGATGTCCGGGCACGATCGGTGCTGATGGAGCCAATCGATTCTAGTGTCAGCCCGCCATGGCAGCAATGCGCCGGCGTGCCGGGCTGGCACGGCAAAAGCCATTATCGGGATAATCGTCAATCACGTTGCACAACTGGCGATGGTGCGTTACATTCGGGACGCTGGCAACGAGGGTGCCAGTCGCCGTGACGGGGGCGCCAGGGGAGTCACAACAACCATTTCAGGGGGGGGCGGAAATGGCCGCAGGATTCGTGATGCAGGGGCACAGTCTGCTGGCGGTTGCTTGTACCGCGCTGGTGCTGGGGGCAGGCACGGGCTTGGGCAACCAGGCGATTGCCCAGACAGCGAAAGCCAGGGGCGCGCTCGACGAGATCATCGTCACCACGACCAAGCGCGAGGAAACGCTCCAGGACGTGCCGATCTCGGTCGGTGTCGTCACCGGCAAGGCCGTGGAAGAGTTCGGCATGCAGGGCTTCGAGGAAGTCCAGAATCATGTGCCGAACCTGGTCATCCAGGAGACTCTCGGCAGCTACCAGATCCGCATCCGTGGCCTCGGGTCAGGCGCCTCCCAGCTGTCGTTCGTCAGCGCCGTCGGCACGTTCGTGGACGGCGTCTATTGCGGCCGGCCACGCTGCTTCCAGAACCCGCTCTTCGACATCGAACGCATCGAGGTCGTGCGCGGACCGCAGGGCGCGTTGTTCGGCAAGAACACCATCGCCGGCGCCGTGAGCACCATATCCAAAGGTCCCACGGATGACCTGTATGCCGAGGTCAGCACCGGCGTCGAGCTGGCCGAGGGTGGCTACAACCTCAGCGGCATCGTCTCGGGCCCGATCTCCGACACGCTGGGTTTCCGCGTGGCCGCCAAGCACGAGAACCTGGACGGCTACATCAAGAACACCTCCACCGGCAAGGACGAGAATGCCGTGGATGCCAACCTGGTGCGTGGCATCCTCGACTGGAATCCGACGGAGAATCTGAAGGTGCGGCTGAAGGCCGAAGTGGCCGACCGTGACTACGACGGCTACACGACGCAGCTCCTGGCCCTTGGCGGCTATGGCACGCCACTGCCTTTCTCCATGCCCGAGGCCTTCGACCACAAGACCTCGAACAACGTGATCTATCCGGATGGCCAGTTCGACCGGACCGACAGCGCGAACTACGCGCTGCAGGTCGACTGGCAGCTCGGTGGCGGGTATACGCTGACATCGATCACCGGTGCCATCGGTTTCGACTTCAAGCGCCGCACCACGGCCGTGGGCTACAAGCAGCTCTTCGTCGACACCCAGATCACGGAGGACTACGAGCAGTACAGCCAGGAACTGCGGTTCCTGTCACCGACGGGCGGGTTCTTCGATTACGTCGTCGGCCTGTACTACTCGGAAGACGATTCCCGGATAAGCCAGTTGTCGCCGTTCGTGGCGCCGCCCTTCGTGCCGGATCCGCCCGGGTCCGGAACGCCCAACGATCCGAATACCAAGACCTACACCGGCAGCGACCGTGCCTATCACGGCGAGGGTGACACGCTTTCTGCCTACGCTTCCGGCACGTTCCACTTCTTCGACGACCGGCTGAGGACCATCCTCGGCATTCGCGTCGGCGAAGATACACTGGACGGCAACTCGACCAACACCAACGGCAGGTACGACCGCGCGACCAACACCTGGATCTGGCTGCCCGACTACACCTACTTGCCGATCGGTGCGCTGAACAAGGAGTTCGACATCTCGAGCTCCCGCGATGAGAGATACACGCTGCCGTCCGTCACCCTGCAGTACGACATGACGGACGAGGTGATGCTCTACGCCTCGTACGCCAAGGGCTTCAAGGGCGGCGGCTTCATTGCCAACGACAGTACCACGGGCAACAACGTCCTTGCGAAGGCCGCAGCGGATCCGGCCTGGGCCCTGGAATATGCCGGCATGTCGACCATCAACGAAGTCCAGCTCCACGATGGCATCACGCTGAAGGAGAACAACGGCGTCTACGATTACAAGCCGGAGAAGGCAGACAGCTACGAGATCGGCGCCAAGATGAATTTCCTGGGCGGTGGGCTGAGCTGGAACGTGGCGCTGTTCCGCACGGAGTTCGAAAACCTGCAGACCTCGCAGTACGACGGCGTGCGCTTCATCACGCGCAACGCGGCGGAAGCGACCAGCCAGGGTGTCGAGACGGACGTCCAGTGGCTGGTGAACGACAATCTCACGCTGGGCCTGAATGCCGCCTACAACGACGCCAAGTACGATACGTACAAGAACACGTTCTGCAAGGTCATCGACATCCAGGGCACGCTGGCGGTTCCGGGCTGCGTCAATGGCCAGGGCGACCTGTCTGGCGAGCGGATCGACCGGGCACCGGAGTACTCCGGCTCCCTCACCATCGACTGGGAGAGCCCGCTGACCGCCGGCACGTTGCTGCGGGTCAATGGCGCCATGACCTACTCGGACGACTACTTCATCCAGGCCAACATGTCGCCGCTGTATGAGCAGGATGCGTTCACCAAGTACGACCTGCGGGTGGCCGTCGCCGACGTCGACGACAGCTGGGAAGTGGCGCTTATCGGACGCAATCTCTCCGACGAGCTGACGCTGCAGCATGCGTTCCAGGTGTCGGTGTTCCATGCCGCGTCGGTGTCGACGCCGCGGTACGTGACGCTGCAGGGCACGATGAAGTTCCACTGAGACACACAGGTCCTTTCATCGTCCGCGATTTGAAGGGCGGGCTCCGGCCCGCCCTTCCTTTTCCCCGGACGAGAAGCTGAGGAGAACCGCCATGAAGGCCCTCGTCTGCGCCGCATTCGGACCCATCGAGGACCTGCGCGTGCAGGACGTGGCGCCACCCGCCCTCGGCGAGGATGGGGTCCGCATCCGGGTCGAAGCCTGCGGCATCAACTTCCCGGATATCCTGCTGGTGCAGGGCAAGTACCAGGTGCGCCCGCCGCTGCCCTTCTTCCCGGGTGGTGAAGTGGCAGGGACGATCAGTGAGGTCGGTACCGCGGTGACGGGCCTGAAGGCAGGCCAGCGGGTCATGGCAACCATTTTCTGGGGTGGACTTGCGGAGGAGGTCGTGGCTCCGGCCAAGGCCATCGTGCCGGTTCCAGACGAGATGGACATGCTCTGCGCCGCCGTCTTCCAGGGCGGGCACACCACGTCCTATCACGCGCTGCGGCAGCGTGGTGCCCTGAAGCCCGGCGAGATCCTGCTCGTACTCGGTGCCGGTGGCGGGGTCGGCATGGCCGCGATGCAGATCGGCCGGGCCATGGGCGCACGGGTCATCGGTGCCGTCGGTTCGGCCCGCAAGGCGGAGGCCCTGAAGGCCGAGGGCTTCGAAGAGCTGATCGACTACGGTCGCGAGGACCTGCGCGAGGCGGTGCGCTCCCTGACCGGCGGCGCGGGCGTCGACGTGGTGTTCGATCCGGTGGGTGGCGAGCTGTTCGGCCAGGCCTGCCGCGTCGCGCGGCGCAACGGGCGCATCCTCATCGTCGGTTTCGCCAGCGGCCAGATCGGCCAGTACGCCACCAATCTCGCCCTGCTCAAGGAGAATGCCGTCATCGGCGTCAACTACCAGCAGTTCTTTGCGCAGGAGCGCGCCGAGGTGGAGCGCAACTTCGCCGAACTCATGGCGCTCCATGCGCAGGGCAGGATCAGTCCGCGCATCGATCGAGTCTTCACCCTGGACGAGGCAGTCGCGGCTCTGGCTGCCGTCGCGGACCGGTCGGTGGTGGGCAAGGTCGTCGTTGCCCTCGGGGGCTGATCGCATGAGCAGCGGCGATTTCTGGACGGTCCGCCATGCCATCGACCTGGTGTTCCGGTGGAATGCCACCCGCGAGCTGATCATCGAGGATGGCGCCCGCTATACCGGCGAGCGCCTGAACCGCGAGGCGCGCCAGGTCGCGCACGCCCTGCAGCAGGCCGGCATCGGCCGTGGCGACGTCGTCGCTTTCATCGGCACGTCGACTTGCCGCTTCTATGCCGCTTTCTTCGCGGCGCAGAAACTCGGCTGCGTCACCTGCAACATCAACATGCGCGAGACCGGCACCTTCATCCACGACACCTTGCGCGGCATCGACGCCCGCGCCGTCATCTGCGCCGAAGGCATCTGCGCGACGGTGGCGGAAGCCGTCGGTCGCCTGCCGCGGAGAATCCCGGTGTTCTCGCTGGGCGACGGGCGGGTGCCGGGAGTCGATCTCGCCTATGGCGAGATGCTCGCCCGGTATCCGGCCGACGAACCGCAGGCGCAGGTCTCGCCCGACGATCCGGCCATCATCATCCTGTCCTCGGGTTCGACCGGCACGCCCAAGGGCATCGTGCACAGCAACGCCAACTTCGTACGCTGGATGCGGGCGGCGCCGGCCCTGTTCGGGCATGTCTCGCGCAGCACGCGCCTGCTGGTCATCGTCGGCACCTCGTTCGCCGCCTGGCCGTTCTCGACGATTTCGATCCTCCATGGTGGCGGCAGCCTGGTGCTGGTGGATGGTTTCACGCCGGAGTCCTTCTGTGCTGCGATCGAACGTGAGAAGGCGACCGTGGCAGGTCCGGTGCCAACCATGATCCGCATGCTCGACCCCTCGATCACCAGCCGCTACGACCTCAGCTCGCTGCGCATGATGCTGTGCGCCGGCGAGCCCCCGTCGTCGACCGACATCGAGCGCATGCGCTCCTGGGCGGACACGGACATCCGCTGCCTGTACCTTGCCTCCGAGTCGGCGCCCGGTGCGGCGACCTACTGGGAGCTGCGCGACCAGACGCTCCTCGGCAAGGCGGTCTGCGCCGGCAAGCCCGTGCCTGGCACCGACCTGCGCATCGTCGATCCCGAGGGTGGCATCGAAGACGAGCTGCCGGTCGGGGAGAGTGGCGAGATCCTGCTGCGCGGACCGACGATCGCCATGGGCTACCTGAACAACGCCGAGCTGACGGCGCGGCGTTTCGTCGGCGGGTGGTGGCGCTCCGGCGACCTCGGGCACGTGGATGCGGACGGCTTCCTGCATGTCTCGGGACGTACCGACAACACCATCAACAGCGGCGGGATCAAGGTCCAGGGCGAGGAGGTGGAGATCTGCCTCATCGCGCATCCGGGCGTGGCGCAGGTCGCGGTGATCGGCGTCAAGGACCCGAAGTGGGGCCACCGTATCGAGGCGCATGTCGCCGTGCGGGGCGGGACGACGGAGGCCGAGCTGCGGGATCACTGCCGCGTACACCTCGCGTCCTTCAAGCAACCGAAGACCTATGTGTTCCACGAGCAGCTGCCGGTGGGTGCCACCGGCAAGCTCGACCGCGTGGCGCTGCGAAGGCGCTACGCGGCGGGCGGTGCCCGGCCAGGAGAAGCCACATGAGTGCGGTGACCACCCGATTCGACCAGCACGTGCTGCAGATCCGCATCGACAACCCGGCGAAGAAGAATGCGCTGACCATGGAGATGTACGATGCCATGAGCGAGGCGCTCGAGCGGGCCGAGGCGGACACCACCGTGCGCGCCGTGGTTTTCAGCGGCGCAGGCGGCAATTTCTGTTCCGGCAACGACGTCAGCGCCTTTCCGGCCGCCGGTTCGGATCAGCAGGGCCCGAATCCGGTCATGCGCTTCGTCGAGGCCCTGGTCAACGCCAGCGTGCCGATCGTCGCGGCGGTGGAGGGCGTGGCGGCCGGCATCGGCGCCACCATGCTGCTGCATCTCGACGCGGTGGTGGCCAGCGCCGGCTCGCGCATCGTCTTTCCGTTCCTCAACCTGGCGCTGGTGCCGGAGGCGGGTTCCTCCCTGCTGCTGGTGCGCTTGCTGGGCTATACGCGGGCGGCGGAACTGGTGCTGCGTGCCGCCACGATCGATGGCGCCGAGGCGCATCGCCTGGGCATCGTCTCGCGGCTGGTGGAGCCCGACGCCGTCGGGCCAGCGGCGCTGGCGATCGCCACCGAGTTTGCCGCCAGGCCGCCGCAGGCCATGCGCCGGTCCAAGCGGCTGATGAAGGGCGACACGACCGCGCTGATGCAGCGCATCCGCGAGGAAGAGCGCGGCGTTTTCCTCGGGCTCGGCTCGGCAGAGGGCGCCGAGGCCGTGCGCGCATTTCGCGAGAAGCGCCAGCCGCAGTTTCCGTGAGCAGGCCAGGTGGTGGAATGCCATGAGCAATCCGGATAGCACATCGACGACGTTGCCTCCACGCTTCGAATTCTCCGGCCCGCTGCTGCCGGATTTCGTGCGACTGCATGCCCGCTGGTACCCGGACAAGCCCGCGGTCGCCGACGAGGAGGTGACGCTGACCTGGGGAGAACTCGACCGTCGCTCGAATGCGGTCGCCAACGGCCTGCGCTCGCTCGGCGTGCGCAACGGCGATTCCGTGGCGATCCTGCTGGAGAACTGCGTCGAGTACGTCGAGATTCTCTACGGCGCCTGGAAAGCCGGTGCGGTCGTCGTGCCCCTCAACCTGGCGGTGAACGAGAGCGGCCTGATGATGATGCTGCAGGACGCCGCGGTGCGGGTGCTGGTCTGCAGCCTGGTGCAGCAGCAGCGCCTGGCGGGCCGCCTGGGCGAAGCCGCCTCGCTGCTGGCCGATGGCGTCATCGTCCACGACGGCGCCTCGGGTGCCTATGTCCGCTGGCGTGACAGCCAGGACACCGGCCAGCCGGCAGTCACCATCGGCGACGACGAACCCTGCAACATCATCTACAGCTCGGGCACCACCGCGCTTCCCAAGGGCATCAAGCACGTGCATCGGCGCCGGGTGCAGTCGATCTACGAGCTGGCCATGGCCCATCGCTACCACTACGGGGCCGTGTCGATCTGTCCCATCGGCCTGTATTCGAACACGGCCTGGGGTTCGCTGATGTGCTCGCTGATCGTCGGCGGTACCTGTCTCATCCGCCGCAGGTTCGATCCCGAGGCCTGGATCGAGGACGTCGAGCGCCACCAGGTCACCCACGCGATGATGGTGCCGATCATGTTCCAGCGCATCCTCGATGCGCCCAATTTCCGCCCGGCGGCCGTGAAATCCGTGCAGGCCGTGCTTTCGGGCGGCTCGCCCCTGTTCGAAGGGCTCAAGCGCCGCGTGATGGAGAACTTCTCCTGCGCGGTGATCGAGCTCTACGGGCTGACCGAGGGTTTCATGACCACGTTGCAGCCCGAGGAGACCGAGGGCAGGCTGGCCTCCGTCGGCAAGCCGGTGCGCGGCAACGACTACATCCTGCTCGATGACGACGACCAGCCGGTCGCCTGGGGCGGGACCGGCGAGATCTGCGTGCGCAGCGTGCACTGGATGATCGAGTACCACAATCGGCCGGACGCCACCCGGGAGGCCATGTTCATCGACGGCCGCGGCGTGCAGTGGCTGCGCACGGGTGACATAGGCCGCACCGACGAGGACGGCTTCCTCTACATCGTCGACCGCAAGAAGGACATGATCCTCTCGGGCGGCCAGAACATCTATCCGGCCGACATCGAGGCGGTGATGGTCGGGCACCCGCTGGTTGCCGAGGTCGGGGTCATCGGCGTGCCCGATGCCACCTGGGGCGAGACGCCGGTCGCCATCGTCGTGCTGCGCCCGGGCAGCGCTGCCGGAAACGTTGCCCCCGCCATCCTCGAGTGGACCAACCAGCAGGTCGGCAGGCGGCAGCGCCTGCGCGAGGTGCGCATCGTCGAGACCCTGCCGCGCAATCCCAATGGCAAGATCCTCAAGCGCGAACTGCGACAGACCTACGTTGCCGCCGGCGAGGCGGAATCGCGCGCCACGGGTCCCAGGGAAAACAGGTAGAAGGCAGCGGCGAGCAGCAGTGCGAGCGGAGAGATCACGGCCAGCGAATAGCGCAGGCCGTCAGCCTGGGTGAACACGTGATCGGACAACAGCGCCACGGCCGTCGACCCCAGGCCAATGCCGACGAGGTTGATGACGAACAGGTAGAACGCCGACATCTGCCCGCGAAGCGGGCCGGGCACGAGTTCCTGCAGCGCTGCCGCCGCGCCCGGGATCGGCAGGATCGAGAACGCGTAGGCGATGCCGAACAGGACCACTGCAAGCACCGGGCTGGACTGGAATCCCAGCAGGGCGCCGGCGGGAATGCCACACAGCGTCGCGATCAGGCACAGGTGCATGCGGCCGGCGGTCCGGCCCCGCGCGTAGAAGCGGTCGGCGAGCCAGCCGCCGCCCGTGAGCCCCAGCAGGCCACCCGCCAGCAGGGCGATGCCCACGGCGAGTCCGGCCTCGGCGATGGACCAGTGGTAAGTGCGCACCAGCATCGCCGGCATCCACGACACCATGGCAAACGCGGAGAGGTTCGAGAACGCCACGCCCAGGTGATGGCCCGCGAGGGAGCGCCAGCGGCTGGCGGCCAACCGCAGCACCGCCCGGATCGGCACCGCCGGCGGTCCAGCGGCTGCCCCGCCGTCACGCCTCGCGGGCTCGGTCAGTGCGCCGACCGCGAGCGCCACCAGCAGACCGGGCAGGCCCACATAGAAAAAGGTCAGCTGCCAGGGGCGGACCTCGCCGAGGAGGGGCAGCAGGACCGCCTGCTGGCCGCTCGCGAAGTGCACGATGGCCCCGCCCAGCACCATGGCGATTCCGGCGCCCAGTGCCGAACCGAGGTTGTAGACGCCGAGCGCAAACCCGAGCCGGCGGCCGTCGAAAATGTCCGCGAACAGCGAGTACGCCGCGGGCGAGAGGGTGGCCTCGCCGATGCCCACTCCCATGCGTGCCGCGAACAGCTGCCAGTAGGTCTGCGCCAGGCCCGAGATCGCCGTCATGGCGCTCCAGAGCGCGACGCCGATGGCGGCGATCCTCACGCGGCTGTGGCGGTCGATGGCGCGGCCGATGGGCAGGCCGACGAGGGTGTAGAACACCGCGAATGCCAGGCCCTGCAGCAGGCTGATCTGCGTGTCGGTCAGGCCGAGGTCGCGCCGCAGCGGTTCGACCATCAGGCTGAGGATCATGCGGTCGATGAACGAGAACACGTAGGCGACGAGGAAGACGCCTACGACCAGCCACTGTCGCATGGTCAGGGGTGCCTGGTCTCCAGCCTGTCCTGCACTCATCGCGCCTTCCGGCATGCAGTGCCGCTGCTGCCAGTCCGGTATTGGCGCCTGGCTGCCTGCAATCTAAGCTGGTACCCGCGCGTGTGCAACCCGCCGCACTCGCCCGGGATCTCATGCCGGCACCGCCATCCGCTGCGGACGACGGCACGGCCGGCTGCGCGAGGCAGGCCATGATCGCAGCCGGTGATGTCGCCGTTCCCGCCGAGTTCGCCCAGGCCCTGCGCGAGATGGGCCTGGCCGGCAGCGGGACGCTGCTGGGCGCACCGCTGACGGGCGGCGTGTCCTCCGACATCTGGCGCATCGATACCGGGCAGGGACTGGTGTGCGCCAAGCGCGCGCTGGCCAAGCTGCGCGTTGCCGCTGACTGGCATGCGCCCATCGAGCGCAACCTATACGAGGCGCGCTGGATGAACGTGGCCAACGAGGCATCCCCGGGCTGCGCGCCGCGCGTGCTCGGCCAGCACGCCGGACTCGGGGTGCTCGTCATGAGCTACCTGGAGCCATCGGGCTACAGCCTGTGGAAGCAGATGCTGCGCGACGGGCGGGCGGACACGCCCACGGCGCGCAGGGTCGGCTCGGTACTTGGACGGATCCATGCCTACTCCGCGGCGCGGCCCGGGCTGGCGGCCGAATTCGCCACCGACACGATCTTCTTCGACATCCGGCTGGAGCCGTACCTGCTCGCCACGGCACGGCGCCACCCCGATGTCGCACCGGCGCTGGAGCGGCTGGTGGAGGTGACCCGCTCGCAGGCCCTGGCCATGGTGCACGGCGACGTCAGCCCGAAGAACATCCTCATCGGGCCGCAGGGGCCGGTGTTCCTCGATGCCGAGTGCGCATGGTGGGGTGATCCGGCCTTCGACATCGCCTTCTGCCTGAATCACCTGCTGCTCAAGTGCCTGTGGAACCCGTCTGCCGCCGAGGCCTACCGCAGCGCCTTCGAGGCGCTCGCCGGCGCCTATCTCCAGGCCGTGGACTGGGAACCGCGCGCCGCGCTGGAGGCGCGCGCGGCGGCGCTGCTGCCCGGCCTGCTGCTGGCCCGGGTGGACGGCAAGTCGCCCGTCGAGTACCTGGTCGAGGAGACGCAGCGCCAGCGGGTCCGGCGTGTCGCCCGTGCGCTGCTGCAACATCCGGTCGATCGCCTGTCATTGGTCAACGCCGCCTGGCACGAGGAACTTGCATCATGAAATCCCCCGCCATCCGCTCGGTTCATGCACGTCGGGTCTGGGACAGCCGCGGCCGTCCGACGGTCGAGGCCGAGGTGACGCTCGACGACGGGGCGGTCGGCCTCGCCATCGTCCCGGCCGGCGCCTCGCGGGGCAGCCGCGAGGCGCTGGAGCTGCGCGATGGCGGCAACCGCTTCGGCGGCTTCGATGTGCTGCGGGCGGTCGCCAACGTCAACGGCGAGATCGCGCACGCGCTGGCTGGCAGCCGTGCCGACGACCAGGCCGCGGTCGACGCGCGACTCATCGCCCTCGACGGCACGCCGGCGAAGTCGCGCCTCGGCGCCAACGCGACGCTGTCGGTGTCGATGGCCGTGGCTCATGCCGTCGCCGCTTCACGCCGGCTGCCGCTCTACGCCAGCCTTGGCGGCCCCGCTGCCGCCCTGCTGCCGATGCCGCAGATCCAGATCTTCGGTGGCGGCGCGCATGCGGGCCGCCGCGTCGACATCCAGGATTTCCTCATTGCCTGCCCCGGCGCAGGGAGCTTCCGCGAGGCGCTCGAATGGACAGCGGAGGTATATCGCAGCGCCGGCGAACTGATGGAGTCGCGCGGTTCGCGCTGTGGTGTCGCCGACGAGGGAGGCTGGTGGCCGGATTTCACCACCAACGAGCAGGCGCTGGAGACGCTGGTGGCGGCCATCGACAGGGCCGGCTTCGTTCCCGGCGAGCAGGTGGCGATCGTGCTCGATGTCGCGGCCTCGGAGTTCGGCCGCAACGGGCGCTATGCGCTGGGCCTGGAGTCGCGCGAGCTGGACTCCGACGGCATGATCGAGATGCTGCTGCGCTGGATCGAGCGCTACCCGATCATCTCGATCGAGGATCCGCTCGCCGAGGACGATCCGCAGGGTTTCACGCGCTTCACGCGCGCGGTGGGCCAGCGCCTGCAGGTGGTCGGCGACGACTTCCTGGTTTCGCACGCACCGCGGGTGCGCGAGGCGGCATCGCTGGGCGCGGCCAACGCCGTGCTGCTGAAGCCGAACCAGCGCGGCACGCTCAGCGAGACGCTGCAGGCCTGGGAGGCGGCGCAGTCTGTCGGCTACGCGGGAATCGTCTCCGCGCGTTCCGGCGAGAGCGAGGACACCACCATCGTGCACCTGGCGATCGGCTGGGGGACGGGACAGCTCAAGGTGGGGTCCTTCGCGCGCAGCGAGCGCATGGCGAAGTGGAACGAGGCGCTGCGCATCGAGGAGCGACTGGGTTCCGGCGCCGCCTTCGCCGGGACGCGCCTGTTCGGGCGCAGCCCTGCCTGATCGGCAAGGACACGGCAGGACCTGCCGCCGCGCGCGGTTACCGGCGGCTGTTTGCATATGCCGCGGCAGCGGTACAAGCCACATCCCCGCCGCCTTAGAATCCCTTCCCGCATGAGCACCGTGAATCTCACCCACCTGCAGCGGCTGGAGGCCGAGGCGATCCACATCATGCGGGAGGTGGTGGCCGAGGCCGCGCGCCCGGTGATGCTGTACTCGGTGGGCAAGGATTCGGCAGTGATGCTGCACCTGGCCCGCAAGGCCTTCTTCCCGGCTCCGCCGCCGTTTCCGCTGCTGCATGTGGATACCACCTGGAAGTTCCGCGCCATGTACGAACTGCGCGAGCGCATGGCGCGTGACAGCGGCATGTCGCTCATCGTCCATCGCAATCCGGAAGCACTGGCGCGCAACATCAACCCGTTCGAGCATGGCTCGGCGCTGCACACCGCCCTGTGGAAGACCGAGGGGCTGAAGCAGGCGCTGGCCGCGCACGGCTTCGACGCCGCCTTCGGCGGTGCCCGTCGTGACGAGGAGAAGAGCCGCGCCAAGGAGCGCATCTTCTCCTTCCGCTCGGCGAGCCAGCGCTGGGACCCGAAGCAGCAGCGGCCGGAGCTGTGGAACCTGTACAACGCCAGGAAGGCCCCTGGCGAAAGCATCCGCGTGTTCCCGCTGTCGAACTGGACCGAGCTGGACGTCTGGCAGTACATCGAGGCCGAGCAGCTGCCGATCGTGCCGTTGTACTTCGCCGACCTGCGTCCCACGGTGGAGCGAGACGGCCTGCTGCTGGTGGTCGACGATGCACGCTTCCCGCTGGCCGCGGGCGAGCAGCCGGTGATGCGCCGGGTGCGCTTCCGCACGCTGGGCTGCTATCCGCTCACCGGCGCCATCGAGAGCGGGGCATCCACCCTGGCGGAGATCATCGCCGAGATGCGCGCCACCATGCTGTCCGAGCGCCAGGGACGGGCGATCGACCAGGACCAGGCCGCCAGCATGGAGAAGAAGAAGCAGGAGGGTTACTTCTGATGGCCGCGCAGCCGCGCAAGGACCTGCTGCGCTTCATCACCTGCGGCAGCGTCGATGATGGCAAGTCCACCCTGATCGGCCGCCTGCTCTACGACACGAAGCGGGTGTTCGCCGACCAGCTCAGCGCCCTCGAGGCCGACAGCCGCCAGTTCGGCACCCAGGGCCAGGGCCTGGATTTCGCCCTGCTGGTCGACGGTCTGGCCGCCGAGCGGGAGCAGGGGATCACCATCGACGTGGCCTACCGCTTCTTTGCCACGCCTGCACGCCAGTTCATCGTCGCCGACACGCCGGGCCACGAGCAGTACACGCGCAACATGGTCACCGGCGCCTCGACTGCTGACCTCGCGGTCATTCTCGTGGATGCCCGCAAGGGCATCCTCACGCAGACGCGCCGGCACAGCTACCTGGTCCACCTGCTCGGCATCCGCCACGTCGTGCTGGCGGTCAACAAGATGGACCTGGTCGGCTTCGACCAGGCGCGCTTCGAGGCCATCGTCGCGGATTACGGCGCCTTCGCCCGCGCCATCGGCATCGAGGCGTTCACCGCGGTGCCGGTCTCGGGCCTGCTCGGCGACAACATCACCAGCCGCTCCGCCAGCATGCCCTGGCATGCCGGGCCGAGCCTGCTCGCGCACCTGGAGGCGGTGGAGATCGACATCGCGGCGGCGCAACGCCGCGCCCTGCGCCTGCCGGTGCAGTGGGTCAACCGGCCCAATGCGGATTTCCGCGGCTTCGCCGGCCTGATTGCGGCGGGCGGCGTGCGGCCGGGCGATGCCGTGCGGGTGCTGCCCTCGGGGCGGACGACGACGGTGTCGCGCATCGTCGGCTTCGATGGCGACCTCGATGTCGCGGTGGCCGGCCAGTCCGTCACCCTGTGCTTCGCCGACGAGATCGACTGCAGCCGTGGCGACGTGGTCGCCCGGGCGGACGAGTCGCCGGAGGTTGCCGACCAGTTCGAGGCGACCATCGTCTGGATGGCGGAGGAAGATCTGCTTCCGGGCCGCCCCTACTGGCTGAAGCTCGCCACGCAGACGGTGACGGCAACCGTGCATGCGCCCAAGTACAAGGTCAACGTCAATACGCTGGAGCGGCTGGCGGCACGCACCCTCGAGCTCAATGCCATCGGCGTGGCCACGCTGGCCACCGACCGGCCGCTGGTATTCGAGCCCTACGGGGTGGACCGCACGCTGGGCGGCTTCATCCTCGTGGACAAGCTCAGCAATGCCACCGTCGGTGCCGGCGTGCTGCACTTCGCCCTGCGCCGCAGCCAGAACGTCCACTGGCAGGCGCTGGACGTCACCCGCGAGAAGCATGCCGAGATCAAGCGGCAGAAGCCCGCGGTGCTGTGGTTCACGGGTCTGTCCGGCGCTGGCAAGTCGACCATCGCCAACCTGGTGGAGAAGAAGCTGGTCGCCCTGGGCCGGCACACCTTCCTGCTCGACGGCGACAACGTCCGGCACGGGCTGAACCGGGACCTGGGATTCACCGATGCCGACCGGGTCGAGAACATCCGCCGCGTCGGCGAGGTCGCCCGGCTGATGACCGATGCCGGGCTGATCGTGATCACCGCCTTCATCAGCCCGTTCCGCGCCGAGCGGCAGATGGTCCGGCAGATGATGCCGCCCGGCGAGTTCCTGGAGATCTTCGTCGACACGCCGCTGGCCGAAGCCGAGGCCCGCGACGCCAAGGGCCTGTACCGCAAGGCGCGCGCCGGATTGCTGCGCAACTTCACCGGCATCGACAGCCCGTACGAGGCGCCCGAGGCGGCCGAGATCCGCATCGACACCACGCGGCTCTCGGCGGAGCAGGCGGCGGAACTCATCGTCGCCCGCCTGCTGGCGCAGTCCTAGGCGGGCCGGGCGGCGGCCTCAGCCCGCGCGTGCCAGCAAGGCGAGGAGCGCCAGCTCCGCCCGTGACAGCAGCCAGCCGCCGTGCAGCCCGATGGCGCGCCGGGCGAAGTCGCCGCGTATGGTTCGCTGGATCCGCTGCCGCAATTCGTCGTCGCTCCAGTGGTTCGTGGCGGCGAGCTGCACGACCCGGGTGCCGCCGAGGATGTCGCGCAGCAGTTCCGGCAGCCCGGCCGCCGCCTCCGCGCCGCGCGCGGTCACCGCGGGAAGCGGCCCCGCGAGCTGGGCGACGCGCGCCGCGAGCAGCGCCAGCGGGTCGGCGTTCCGTGGGGATCCCAGCCGGCGTCCGGCCAGCGCGACCGCGACGCCTGCGATCGCCAGCAGCAGGCTGCGGCGGCTCGGTTGGCTGAAGGTCGGCCTGGCCATGGTCCGTCAGGCCAGTGCCGGGCGCAGGTGATCGGCGAGGCGCAGGGCCAGCGCCACCAGCGTCAGCGTCGGGTTGCCGTGGCCGTTGGTGGGGAATACCGAGGATCCGGCCACGTAGAGGTTGCCCACGCCGTGCACCCTGCAGTCCGGGTTCACGACACCGTTGCGGGGCGACGCGCTCATGCGCGTCACGCCGCAGTGATGCCAGCTTCCCTGCAGGCAGCTCGGCCAGGGATCGGTCGCGAAGTCCATGGGAATGTGCAGGCGCCCGATACCCGCGCCGCCGAAGGCGCGGCCGAGTTCCTGCAGCGCGACTGCCACCGTATGCCGATCGAGCTCGCCCAGCTGCCAGTCGAGCACGGCGCGGCGCATGCCCAGTGCGTCGCGTTCCCTGCCGAGCAGCACCCGGCTCGAAGGGTTCGGCGCCTGCTCCTGTGAAGCGACGATCTTGTAGAAGCGCGGGGCGATCCGCCCCGGCAGCCGCTGCAGCGCCATGGCGCTGGCGTCGGCGATGTTGCGCCAGACATTGCCGACGACCTCGCCGATCGCCTGCCAGGCGGGAACATTCTGGTTGCCATGCCGTTCGATGTGCATGAAATAGTCGGACCAGTAACTCTCGACGACGGCGCCGCTGTAGTTCAGCGTCCGCCCCGCCTGCTGCGCCGTGCGCGACAGCGTCAGGTAGCCCATCAGCCCCGCACCGCGGCCGCCCGCCTGCGGCGTGAACAGGGTGGAGCGGTTGCCTGTCTGGTAGAGCTGGAATGCCGCGGTGTCATCCAGCGGCAGCACCGCCGCGCAGTCGAGCTGCATGTGGTCGGCGAAGTAGCGGCCGACCAGGTCATGGTCGTTGCCGAGCCCGGCGGGCGCGGCCCCGGTGGAGCTGAGCAGGAGGCGCGCGTTTTCGATGCCGCCGGCAGCCAGCACGTAGATGCGCGCGCGGGCGCGGAAGGCGTTGCCGTCCAGGGTGCGGATGGCGAGCCCGGTGACCTTGCGGGCATGCTCGCCGGTGTCGATGCTGACGACATTGGAATGGAGCAGTACGCGGACATGCCGTGCGCCGGCGAACTCCGCCTGGTACTTGGTGCCGAAGCGCGTGGGCGGGCTGAACTGGATGAGGCGCGTCTGCACGGCATCGTCGTGGAAGCCGAAGGGCCGCAGCGCGCCGAGTTCCCAGCCCGCGGTCGAGTAGTCGAAGGGCCCGAGATCGCAGATGTCCTGCGCGGCCGGGTAGTAGCGGGCCACCGCGGAGTAGGGGATCGGCCAGCCGCTGTGGGGCACCCACTCGCGGGTTTCGAAGTCCAGCGGATAGAACGGCCGGCAGTAGCCGCCCCAGTGCCCGCTCGCGCCGCCGAAGTAGCGCAGCCGCGTGGTGTGCAGCGGAAAGTAGGGCAGGCCGCGGATCTCGCCCCGCGTCAGGTCCTGCGTGGCCGCATCCGGCGCCAGGCCACCGCTTTCGATGCACAGGACCGAGAGGCGCTCGCTGGCCAGCTGGCGCGCGAGCGTGATCCCGGCGGGGCCGGCGCCGATGATGCACAGGTCGGCCTGCTGGGTCGAGCCGCGCGGAATCTCTCGGCCGTCGATGAACATGGATCCTGGGAGTTCGTCTTGATGTACGCAGGGGCCGCTGCCGGCTGATTCTGGCATCCGGCGGCTCCCTGGCTCCAAGACCTGCGTCACCCCGGGCGGGTGCCGGTCACCCCATTCCGGCCACAATGCCTAGGTAGTTGTACGTATCCGGCGCTGGCCCGGCAGGCCGGCTGGCGCGACCCGCGCCTTGGCGCCACACTGCGCGCTGGCCTGGCGGGCGGCGCGGGGAACGGACTGAATGGACCACCACAAGCTCGTGCTCCCGGAGCACATCAACCACTACGGCTTCCTCTTCGGCGGCTGGCTGCTGCAGTGGATCGACGAGTTCGCCTACATCACGGCGACCGTGGAGTTTCCCGGGCTGCGGTTCGTGACCATCGCCATGGCGGACGTGCAGTTCAAGCGCCGGATCGCCTCCGGCGAGGTGCTGAGGTTTGCCGTGGCACGCGAGCAGCTGGGGGTGACCTCGGTACGCTACCGGGTGCGGGCCCATGGGCTGGTCATGGCGGCGGACCCGGCCGAGGTGCTGTTCGAAACCACCATCACCTTCGTCAGCGTGGATGCCGAAGGCCGCAAGACCCCGATTCCCGGCGCCTGAACCGCGGCTTGCCGCGGTCCGCCATCCGGCGATTGCTCGCCGCCGGCCGGAGCGTCAAACGGTGCTGACGGGGGGCGTTGCGGTCCCCTGACAGGGCCTCGCCATCGCTCTCACCCTTGCCTGGGCTGCTGTCCGCGATCGCCGGGCCATGGCGTCATGGCTGGGCGCGTGCGCGGCGATGCTGCGTCCGCTGCTGCTGTTCGCGCTGGCTGCGGGAGCCGTGTTCAGCGGCAGCCGCCTGCTGCTCGCCTGGCACTTCGCGGGGCACCTCGGCGCCACCGCCGGCCTCGGCGAGGTGCTGGTACGCGCCTGGCGCTTCGATCTCGTGGTGATCTGTGCCGTCTGCCTCGTGGTGGTGCTGGTGCAGTGGATCGCACCGGGCCGCGTGCTGCAGGGCAGGGTGTGGCGCTGCGCGATGGCGGCATGGCTGACCGGCTGGTTCATGCTCATCGTCTGGAACGAAGCCGCGACGCCGGATTTCATGACCGAGTTCGGCGTGCGGCCGAACCTGCTCTACGTGGCCTACCTCGGTTCGCCCCGCGAGGTATTCATGACCATCTGGGAGGCGCATCGCGGCGCGCTCCTTGCGGGCATCGGCCTCACCGCGCTGGCTGGCGGGCTCGCCTGGCGCACGCTGCGCCGCCAGCCCTGGCCTGCCGTGCCACCCTGGCGCCTGCGCCTGGTGATGCTGGCACCGCTGGTGCTGGCGCTGGCGGTTGGCGCGCGCGGCAGCACCGGGCACCGCCCCCTCAACATCAGCTTCGCGGCGTCCTCCTCGGATGTACTGGTCAATGACCTGGCACTGAACTCCACTTATTCGGCGCTGCACGCGCTCTGGGAGGAGACCCGTGAGGCCCAGGCCCTGCGGGGCTACGGCAGGCTGCCGCAGGCCGAGGTCCTCGCCCGCCTGCGCAGGTCGATGCAGTTGCCCGACAGCGCCTTCACCGACCCGCAGCGGCCGACCCTGCATGAGCTCGTGCCCACGGCCCACCCGGGCGGCAAGCCGAACCTGGTGATCCTGCTGCAGGAGAGCCTCGGCGCGCACTATTTCCAGAGCCTCGGCGGCCTGCCCGTGGCGCAGGCGCTGGAGACCTGGCGCGATCGCAGCTTCTGGTTCGACAACCTCTACGCCAGCGGCACGCGCTCCGCCCGGGGCATCGAGGCCGTGGCGACGGGCTTCCTGCCGACCCGCACGCCAAGCGTGCTGCGCCTGGATTCCGCCCAGCGGGATTTCTTCACGCTGGCGCAGGCGCTCAAGGCGCAGGGCTACAGCACCGAGTTCGTCTATGGCGGCGACAGCAGCTTCGACAATATGCGTGGCTTCTTCCTCGGCAACGGCTTCGACCGGGTGGTGGACTGGGCCGAGCTGCTGCCGGAGGCGAAGTTCAGCACCACCTGGGGCGTGTCCGACGACGACCTCTACGCCTGGGTGGCCCGCAAGCTGGCGCGCGATGATGCCAGCGGCCAGCCCCATTTCACCCTGGTGTTCAGCACCTCCAACCACCCGCCCTACGATTTCCCGGAAGGGCGCATCGACCTCTACGAGCAGCCACGACAGACCGCCAACAACGCCGCGCGCTACGCGGATCACGCCGTGGGCCGCTTCCTCGAGTCGGCGAGCACGGCCCCGTACTGGGCCCACACGCTGTTCATGGTGGTCGCCGACCACGAGAGCCGAACGATCGGCGAGGGCCTGGTGCCGGTGCTCTCGTTCCACATCCCGGCCTTCATTGCCGGGGGGCCGGTGACCCCGCGGGTGGTGACCCGTCTCGCCAGCCAGGTGGACCTGCTGCCGACGGCGCTGTCGCTCATGGGCCTGCGCGTGGCGATCCCTGCGCCGGGCATCGACCAGAGCCGCAGCGACCTCGCCGGGCCCGGTCGCGCCATCATGCAGTTCCACGACACCGCGGCCTATCGCGAAGGCGATGATGTCGAGATCCTCGAAGCCGACGGCTCCGCGCATCACTTCGTGCTCCGAGGCCGGGTGCTGCAACCGGCACCAGCCGATGCGGAACTGCAGCGCGAGGCCTTGGCCATGACGCAATGGCCGGTCCTCGCCCTGCGCAACGGCTGGTATCGACCCTGAGGCGCAGGGAGCCCCTGCGTGGCTAGCGGCCGCCCAGCCGGTCGCGTCCGCGATCGATCAGCTGCTGCACCGCCGGATGCCGCACCCGGCGTCCCAGCGTCAGCACATACAGCCGGGCGAAGACGCCGGGGACCAGGCCCACCTGCATCAGCCCGAAGCGCCGGCGCGCATCCTCGCCCAGCCAGCGGCCGATCGGCGCGAGACCCTGGCCGCGGGCGGCCAGCCCCTTGAGCAGCGGCACGTCGTCGATCTCCGCGGCGATCCGTGGCCGGATACCTTCCTCTGCGAACCAGGACGCCAGTGCTTCGCGCAGGCTGCCCGCCGCCGGTAGCAGCAGCGGGGCGCCGTCCAGTGAATCCGGATAACCGGGCCGGTAGCGCTCGGCGAGCCGTCTCGTGCCGTACAGCCCGATGCGGGACTGGCCGATGAGGTGCGCGTGGATGTCACCGTGGGCCGCGCGCAGCGGCAGGCGATCCGTGATGACCGCGTGCAGCCGCCCGGCTATCAGTTCGCCGCACAACGTGCCGGCATCGCCCACGGCGACTTCCAGGCGCGTGGCAGCCTCCGCGGACAGCGGGGGCCGCAGCGTTTCGTGGAGCAGGGAACGCGATACCGAAGGCAGCATGCCCAGGCAGAGGCGGCCCGGTGCCGGGGCCTGCGCCTGCGCGGCCTCGAGCAACTCGCCGCCGAGCCGGAAGATCTGGTCGCAGTAGCCGCGCACCACCTCGCCGCGCGGTGTGAGACGCACGCCGCGCGGGCGTCGCAGCAGCAGCCGGCCTCCCAGCGCGGCTTCCAGCGAGCGCAGCTGCGAGCTCAGCGTCGAATGCTGCACGCCGAGGCGACGGCTGGCCCCGGCGAGGCTGCCTTCCTGTGCGACGATCCAGAAGTGATGCAGGTGGCGGTAGTTCAGTCCGGCTGGCATCGCTGGGCCGATCCTCCTGTGCGATCCGGCTCGAAGTGCCATTGTCGCAGAGCCGCTCGCCGGCAGGCGGCTTTGATTTTTTCGACAGCAGCCTTCACCGCGATGGCCTAGGTGCGGCCTCGCCGCGCACCTACACTCGAGGCATGCCAGCGATACCTGTCGCAGAAGCCGGCACGCCCGGTCCCTTTGTCGTGCGCGACTGCGTACTGGTGGCCATGGCCACCGGCAAGCGCGCGCAGAGCCTGCGTGAGCTGCGCGACGGCTTGCAGTCCGTCGCGCACGGCAGCATCTACTTCCATTTCTGGGGACGCCTGCTGCGCCCGCGCCTGGACGACACCGAGTTCCACAACGACTTTGCCGTCTGGGCCCGCCATGCGCTGCACGACAAGCTGCTCGCGGAGCGGCTGGCGGTGCTGGATCCGGCCGATTTCGCCGACCTGGAGCAGCTGCGCCAGGAGCTGGTGGACGTGGTCGAGGAGCGCATCGAGGAAACCGAGGCGCTGCTTGCGCCGCGTGACCGCCAGTTCACGTTTCGCCTGTGCCAGACCGTGGTGTTCGACACCGGCGTGCGCGTCGCCAGGCCGGAGGATCTCGCGGCGGCGATTCCCGCGATGTCGCTGGGCAGCATCTATTTCCATGGCATCGAGTCCCGGCGCCGGGAGCCGGTGCGCGTCGACGACTTCCGCCACTGGCTGGCACAGCATGGCGATCGCTACGACGGCCTGTGCCGGCAGCTGTCAGCGATCGACCCCTACTTCAGCTCCCTCGCCGAGCTGCGCGACGCGCTGGGGCGCGTCGTCGGCGGCTACTTCGCGGAGTCGCCGGCGTGAGCCCGCGCCTCGCCGATCACGCTGTGCTCGCCGGTGCCGATGTCGCCCGGCAGCTCGAGCTGCTGGCTGCGCCATTGCGCGGCCTGAAGGTGGTCCATGTCAATTCCACGCGCCGCGGCGGCGGCGTCGCCGAGATCCTCGAGCAGCTGGTGCCGCTGATGGGCGAGCTCGGCCTCGAGGCCAGCTGGGAGGTCATGGAGGGTACGCCGCTCTTCTACCGCTGCACCAAGCAGTTCCACAACGCGCTCCAGGGTCAGGCGGTCACGCTGGGCGAGGAGGTAGCCGCCTACGAGCAGGTGAATGCCGACAACGCCGCGCGCCTGCGCCGCGAGCTGGAGGCCGCCGATGTCGTCTTTGTGCACGACCCGCAGCCGGCTGCGCTGCTCGGCCACATGCGGCGCCGGCGGGGCAAGTGGATCTGGCGCTGCCATATCGATGTCAGCCGCCCGTTCCGGCCGGTATGGCGCTACCTGCGGCCGCTGGTGGCGGGCTTCGACGCCAGCATCTTCTCGCTGGCCGATTTCGCCCAGCAGCTGCCGCACCCGATGTTCCTGATACCACCGAGCATCGACCCGCTGGCGGAGAAAAACATCGACTTGCCGCCGGAAGAGGTTGCCGCCTGCTGCGAGCGTTACGGCATCGACCGCGGGCGGCCACTGGCGCTGCAGGTGTCGCGCTTCGACCGTTTCAAGGACCCGCTGGGCGTCATCCGCGCCTTCACCATGGCGCGCGCCTTCGTGCCGGGCTTGCAGCTGGTTCTCGCGGGTGGCGGAGCGGCCGATGATCCCGAGGGCGAGCTGGTGCTGTCGGCGGTGCAGGCCGCGGCACGCAAGCTCGAGGACGTGCACGTGCTGCTGCTGCCCGACGAGGCGCACCGCACCGTGAACGCGCTGCAGCGGGCCGCCGACGTGGTGCTGCAGAAGTCGATCCGCGAGGGCTTCGGCCTCACCGTGACCGAATCGCTGTGGAAAGGCCGGCCGGTGATCGGCGGTGATACCGGCGGGATCCGCCTGCAGGTGGTGGACCACCAGACCGGCTTCCTGGTGAGCAGCCCCGAGGGCGCAGCGCTGCGCCTGCGCTACCTGCTGCACTACGGGGACGAGCGCCAGCGCATGGGTGAGACGGGCCATCGCCACGTGCAGCAGAATTTCCTCATCACGCGCCAGCTGCGGGAGTACCTGACGGTGATCCATGCGCTGGTGCGTGGTGCCCCGGACCACATCGAGCTTGCCTGAGCTGGATGGCAGGCGACGTGGAAAAGCTCCAGCCCAGCCTGCGACTCGGCCTGTTCATGGCCAGGCTGGGCCAGTGCCGACAGGGCATGCTCCTGCTCGATTACGACGGCACCCTGGCACCGTTCACCCCGGATCCGCAGGCGGTGCGGCCCTATCCGGGCGTGAGCGAAGCGCTCGACTCCTTGATGGCGGCCGAGGGCACGCGCGTGGTGATCGTGACCGGCCGTGCGCTGCGCGGTGCGCCGCCCTGGCTGGGTACGCGGCGCCAGCCGGAAGCCTGGGGCTCCCACGGGCGTGAGCGGCTGCTTGCCGATGGCCGGTACTTCGTCTCCGGCATCGACGAGTTTGCCGCGCGGGCCCTGGCGCTGGCCGATGAGTGGGCGGCCGACGTGGAGGCGGCGGGCGGGCGCTGCGAGGTCAAGCCTGGCTGCATCGCTTTCCACTGGCGCGGCGCCGGGCCGAGCCAGGTGGTGCGCATCCGTGGCCTCCTGGCACACCGCTTCCACGAGGAAGCGCTGGAGGATGTGCTGGAGTGGTGCAACTTCGACGGCGGCATCGAGTTGCGCGCCCCCGGGACCAGCAAGGCAGCGGTGGTGGAGGCGCTGCTGGCGGAGGCGCCCGAGGGGCTGCCGGTGGCCTATCTTGGCGATGACATCACCGACGAGGATGCGTTCATCGCCCTGCGCCGGCGTGGCCTCGCGATCCTGGTGCGTCCGCACTTCCGCCCGACTTCCGCCGACATCTGGCTCAGGCCGCCCGGCGAACTGCTGACCTTCCTGCACGCCTGGCGGCGGGCCAGCGCATGAACGGCGGGCTGCCAGCCGACATCCTGGGCAACCCGCCGGGCCGCTGGGTCGTGGCCGTGCTGGTTGCAGTGCTGGCGGTGCTGGCGCTGGCGCTGCTGCTGCGCCTGGTGCGCACCCGGGTCGAGGGCTGGGCAAGGGCAACCGATGCGGCGCTGGACGATGGGCTGGCGGCGGCGCTGCGCGCCACCCGCTGGTGGTTCGTCCTCGCCAGCGGTGTGCTGGTGGGGGCGCTGACGCTGACCCTGCCCGCCGGTGTCGCCCGGGTCGCGGGCCGCCTGCTGGTGGTGGCGGTTCTCCTGCAGGCCGGGCTGTGGCTCCATGCCGGGATCGGTGGCTGGCTGCAGGGCTACATGAAACGCCACCGCGATCCGGCACGCGCGGGGGAGGCGACCACCACCACGGTGCTGGCCTTCGTCGCGCGGCTGCTGCTCTGGTCGGTGGTGGTGCTGATGCTCTTCGCCAATGCCGGCGTGGACGTGACGGCGCTGGTGGCAAGCCTCGGCATCGGCGGGGTGGCCGTGGCACTGGCGGCGCAGAACATCCTCGGCGACATGTTTGCCTCGCTGGCGATCGCGCTGGACCAGCCTGTCGCCATCGGCGACTTCATCGTCATGGGCGACACCATGGGCACGGTGGAGCGGGTGGGCCTGAAGACCACCCGCCTGCGCAGCCTCTCGGGCGAGCTCGTGGTGCTGGCCAACACCGACCTGATGGGCAGCCGCATCCGCAACTACAAGCGCATGTTCGAGCGCCGCGTGGTGTTCGGTTTCGGCGTCGCCTACGAGACCGGGCCGCAGCAACTGGCGGCGATCCCGGCGATGTTGCGTGCGGTCATCAGTCGCGAGGAGCCGGTGCGTTTCGAACGTGCGCACCTGTCGGCCCTCGGCGCCTCGGCCATCGAGTTCGAGGCCGTGTACTTCGTCCTGGACCCGGATTTCAACCGGTACATGGACATCCAGCAGCGGGTGATCCTCGGCACCATGGCGGCGCTGCGCGAGGCGGGCGTCGGCTTTGCCTATCCGACCCGCACCGTCCACCTGGTGAGCCCACCCCGGGGCAGCGCATGATCGTCGTCTCCAACCGCCTGCCCTGGACGGCGCACCGCGACGGCACGGGGGGGCTGCGCCTCGTGCCGGGATCCGGCGGGCTGGTCTCGGCGATGGCGCCGGTGCTGGCGGCCCGCGGCGGCACCTGGATCGGCGGGGCGGACTTCGCCGCAACGGACGTGCGGCTGGCCGCCGGCCTGTGCGCGGCCGGGCGGCACGCCGGCTACGAGCTGCGGCCCCTGTTTCTCGACGAGCAGGAGCGGCGCGGCTTCTACCACGGCTTCTCCAACGAAGTGCTGTGGCCGCTGTTCCACGACCTGCCTTCCCTCTGCCGTTTCGATCCCGCGTACTGGCAGGCCTATTGCACGGTGAACCGCCGCTATGCCGAGGCCGCGGCGCGCGCCGCCAGCCCGGGGGAGCTGGTCTGGGTCCACGATTACCAGCTGATGCAGGTGGGTGTCGGGTTGCGGGCCCTGGGCAGCAGCGGGCCGCTGGCGTTCTTCCTGCACATCCCGTTTCCGCCGCCGGACATCTTCATGAAGCTGCCCTGGCGTCGCGAGCTTCTCGGTGCGCTGCTGGCCTACGACCTGCTGGGCTTCCAGGCGCCGCGTGACCGGCGCAACTTCGCCGATTGTGTCCGTGACCTCCTGCCGCAGGTGAGGATCAGCGGCCGTGGTGAAGCCTATGTGCGGCTGCGCACCGATGGACGCGAGTTGCGGGCAGGGCGTTTCCCGATCGGCATCGACTACAACGACTTCTACCGTCGCGCGGCCTCGCCCGCGGTGGTGCAGCAGGCGGCTGCCATGCGCCGGCAGCTGCACGACCGCCAGCTCATCCTCGGGGTCGACCGGCTGGACTACACCAAGGGCATCCCCGAGCGCCTGGAGGCCTTCGGCCTCGCCCTGGAGCGCCACGCGGAGCTGCGGGAGAAGGTCACGCTGGTCCAGGTGGTGGTGCCGAGTCGCGAGGACATCCCGCGCTACCGCGAGCTGAAGGCCCGCATCGAAAACCTGGTGGGCGCCATCAACGGACGTTTCACCCGACCGGGTGGCTGGGTGCCGATCCACTACGTGTTCCGCAGCCTGTCGGCGGACGAGTTGCTGTCCTACTATCGTGCCGCCCAGATCGCGCTGATCACGCCGCTGAAGGACGGCATGAACCTGGTCGCCAAGGAATACTGTGCGGCGAGTCCCGACGAGGACTGTGTGCTGGTGCTCTCGGAGTTCGCCGGGGCCGCCGCCGGGATGGCCGGCGCGGCGTTGCTGGTGAACCCCTACGACATCGTTGCCGTGGCCGACGCCGTCGCCGCCGCCTGCGCCATGCCGCCAGTCGAGCGGCGCGCGCGCATGCGCCGCCTGCGCCGCGGCGTGCGCCGCCACGACGTCTTCTGGTGGGTGGAGGCCTTCGTGCGCGCGGCGACGGCGCCAGCTGGAAGGCACGGCGATGCCCCCGGCGTGCCGGGTGCCCTGCCGCCACCGCGCCGCCGGGCCTCCGGCCCATCGTCCCTGCCGGCAGGCTGCTAGCATGCGCGCCCATGAGTGCCAACCTGCCTCCCGTCCCCGAGTCGCTGCTGGCCGAGGCCCGGCAATCGCTGGCTGCCTTGCCCGGGGGAATGCCGGCTGACACGGGCCTTGCGGACCGGCTGACCCGCGTGTTCGCGGCCAGCCCCTTCGCCGCCGGCATCGTCCAGCGCCATCCGGAGCTGCTCGCGGAACTGCTCGAGGGTGACCGCGTCGGCCGCCCGAGCGGGCCCGGGGAATTGCCGGCCGCCGTGGCGGCCACGGCCACGCCGGCGCTGGCGGAGCCGGAGTTCATGGCACGGCTGCGGCGGCTGCGGCACCGCGAGCTGCTGCGGATCCTGTGGCGCGAGGTCGAGGCCCGGTCGACGGTGCCGGAGACGCTGCGCGACCTCTCCGACCTCGCCGATGCCTGCATCGGCGCCGCTCTGGCCTGGGCGCGCGAATCACTGCGGCCGCGCCATGGCAGCCCGCGCCTCGCCGATGGCGAAACCTGCGGCCTCGGCATCCTCGGCATGGGCAAGCTCGGCGGCCATGAGCTCAACTTCTCCTCCGATGTCGACCTGATCTTCGTCTTCTCCGATGTCGGGGAAACCGACGGCGCGAAACCGCTCGGCAACGAGGAGTACTTCCGGCTGCTGGGCCAGCGGCTCGTCAGCCTGCTCGGCCAGACCACCGCCGATGGCTTCGTCTATCGCGTGGACGTGCGGCTGCGTCCGTTCGGCAACAGCGGCCCGCTGGCCGTCTCGCTGCCGGCGCTGGAAACCTACCTGATGCAGAACGGGCGGGACTGGGAGCGCTACGCCTACGTCAAGGCGCGGGTGGTCAACGACTGGGGCGATGCCGGCTACTTCTACGATGACGTGGTGCGGCCCTTCGTCTATCGCCGCTACCTCGACTACGGCGTGTTTGCCTCGCTGCGCGAAATGAAGGCGATGATCGAGGCGGAGGTGCAGCGCAAGGAGTTCCAGGCCGACATCAAGCTCGGCCCGGGCGGGATCCGCGAAATCGAGTTCATCGTGCAGTCATTCCAGCTGGTGCGCGGCGGCAGCGTGGCCGGGCTGCGTGGCCGGGAAATCCTCCGGCTGCTGCCGGCACTGGCCCGCCATGGCTGCCTGCAGCCGGCCGCTGTCGAGGACCTCACCGCCGCCTACCTGTTCCTCCGCCGGCTGGAGAACGCGATCCAGGCGCTGCGCGACCAGCAGACCCACCGGGTCCCCGCTGATGAGACGGATCGCGCGCGCCTGGCGCTGGCGCTGGGAGCCGCTGGCTGGGATGAGGTCGAGGCGCAGCTGGCCAGGCACCGGGACACCGTCAGCCGCCATTTCCGCGATGTGGTATTCCGTGGCGAGGCGGCCGGCGCCGCGCCCCGCGGCGGCCAGCTGCGCCAGGTGTGGCGCGAGGAGGCCTCGCCGGAGGCCGCCGCCGGCCTGCTCGGCGAAGCGGGCTTTGCCGATCCGCCGGCGGTGCTCGAGCGGCTGCGGCGGCTGCGTGCCGCATCGAGCCTGCAGCGGCTGGACGCGCCGGGCCGCGAGCGTCTCGATGCGCTGATGCCGGCCGTGCTCGAGGCGGCGGGCCGCGAGCGCAATTCCCTGCTGGCCGTGGACGGAGTAGCCGGCATCATCGAGGCCATCGGCCGTCGCTCCGCCTACTTCGCCCTGCTCAATGAGAACCCCGCGGCGCGTGACCGGCTGGTCGGCATGTGCGGCCTGAGCGACTTCCTCGCGCGCCAGGTGGCGGACCATCCCATCCTGCTCGACGAACTGCTCGACCCGCGGCTGTTCGCGCAACCACCGACGCGCGACGAACTGGCCGGGGAGCTGGCGCGGCGTCTGGAGGCAGCCGGCAGCGACGATCCGGAGCGCTGGCTGGAGGCGCTGCGCAACTTCCAGCGCGCCGCCGTGTTCCGCGTGGCGGTGGCCGACCTCTCCGGCGTCCTGCCGCTGATGAAGGTGAGCGATCGGCTGACGGAGACCGCGGAGCTGGTGCTGCAGGCATCCTGCGACCAGGCGTGGCGGGAGCTCACCATCCGCCACGGTCATCCGCGCTGCGTGGTCGATGGCGTGGGCCAGGCCGCGTCCTTCGGCATCATCGCCTACGGCAAGCTCGGCGGGCTGGAGCTCGGCTACGCCTCGGACCTCGACCTGGTGTTCCTGCACGATTCGGCCGGCGACGCCCAGCAGACCGATGGCGAGCGCCCGCTGGAGAACGGCGTGTTCTTCGTGCGCCTGGCCAAGCGCATCATCAATTTCGCCACCATGCTGACCCCTGCCGGCCACCTCTACGAGGTGGACACGCGGCTGCAGCCGGAAGGCCGCAAGGGCCTGCTGGTATCGAGCCTGGCGGCCTTCGAGGCCTACCAGCGCGAGAGCGCCTGGACCTGGGAGCACCAGGCGCTGCTGCGCAGCCGCGGCATTGCCGGGGACGCGGGCGTGCTCGCCGCCTTCGAGGCCATACGCCGCCGGATCCTCACGGCCCCGGTGCAGCGGGACAAGCTGCGGGCGGACGTCCTGGACATGCGCGAGCGCATGCGGGCGGAACTGGCCCAGGGCACCGACGACAGCTTCCACATCAAGCATGACCGCGGTGGCATCACCGACATCGAGTTCATCGTCCAGTACCTGGTGCTGCGCGAGGCCTGCCAGCACCCGGAGCTGGTGCGCTGGTCCGACAACATCCGCCAGCTCGAGGGCCTGGCCGCCAGCGGCGTGATCAGCGCCAGTGTCGCCAGCGACCTGACCGATGCCTACCGCGGCTACCGCGAGCGCCTGCACCACCTCGCGCTGGCCGGGCAGCCGGGCTTCATGCCGCGCGAGGAGGCAGCCGCCGTCGCCGGGAGCATCCGTGCCATCTGGGACGAGGTCCTCGGGCCCTGACCCTGCCGCAGGCCGGCTCGGCGCAACGCTTATAATCCTGCCTGGCCATCGATCCACCGGAGAGCACCGTGCGCAAGTCACAGGCACGCAGCGAGAAGCTGATCCAGCCCAATGCCGAGAACCTCTACCAGGTCACCCGCGCCGACCTGCCGCTGTCCTGTCCCATGCCGGGCATGTACCTGTGGAACTCGCACCCGCGCGTCTACCTGGCCATCGAGGCCAGCGGCAGCGCCAAGTGCCCCTACTGCAGTGCCGACTACCGGCTGGTGCGCTGACGCGCTCCATCGTGGCCGAACCGCTCATCGCCCACATCAACCTGGCGCGGGGCTTCCGCGGCGGCGAGCGGCAGACCGAGTTGCTGGTGCATGGCCTGGCCGCGGCCGGCTGGCGGCAGCGGCTGGTGGTGCGCCGCGGTGAGCCCCTGGCACTGCGGCTGGCCGGCATTCCCGGTGCGGAGCTGCGGCAGGTGCCGGGCAATGTGCTGGCGGCGGCACTGGCGCTGCGCGGGGCCGACCTGGTCCACGTCCACGAGGCGCGCGCGCTGCAGGCGGCATGGCTCGGCAGCCTGGCGGGCGGGGCTCCCTACCTGGTGACGCGGCGCGTGCAGCAGGGCCCCTCGCACCATGCACTCAACCGCGCCATGTACCGCCGCGCCGCGCGCGTTGCCGTGCTGTCCCGGGCCATCGCCGCATCGCTGGCGGCGCTGGAGCCCGCGCTCGCCTGCGAGGTGATCCCGAGCGCCAGCGCGGGGCTCAGTGCCACGCCAGGCCGGGTGGCCGAGCTGCGCCGGCGCTTCGGCGGTGATTTCATCGTCGGCCATGTCGGCGCGCTGGTGGACTCCCACAAGGGCCAGCGGCAGATCGTGGAGATGGCCCGCGAGACCGCGCGCAGCGCTCCCGGCATTTCCTACGTGCTGGTCGGCTCCGGGCGCGACGAGGCGGCGCTGCGCGCCGAGGCCACCGGGCTGCCCAACCTGCACTTCGCCGGGGAGGTCCGCGATGTCGGCAACCATCTGGCCGCCATGGACGTCTTTCTCTATCCTTCGCGGCACGAGGGCCTCGGCTCCATCCTGCTCGACGCCATGGCCTTCGGCCTGCCGGTGGTCGCCACGCGCGTCGGCGGCATACCGGAAGTGGTGGTCCATGGCAGCGGTGGCCTGCTTTGCGAGGTGGACGACGTGGCCGGACTCACTGCCGCGGTACTGACCCTGCATGCCGATCCCGCGTTGCGCGAGCGCATGGCGGCGGCCAACCGCGAGCGTGCCCGCGGCTTCTCTCCCGAGACCATGACCAACCGTTACATCGACCTCTACCGGAGCCTGCTCCCCGGGGCAGCGGCAAGCCACGCATGATCATCGTCACCGGCGGCGCCGGCTTCATCGGCTCGAACATCGTGCGGCGGCTGAACGAGGCCGGCATCACCGAGATCCTCGTGGTGGATGACCTCAGCGACGGGCACAAGGCCATGAACCTGTCCGCTGCGCGCATCGCCGATTACATGGACCACGAGGAGTTCCTCGCCCGCATGCAGGCGCGCCGGGAATTCGGCGCCAGGGTCCTCGGCGTGCTGCACCAGGGAGCCTGCACCGTCACCACCGAGTGGGATGGCCGCCTGATGATGCGGCGCAACCACGAGTTCTCGCGCGAGCTGCTGCACTGGTGCCTGGCCGGGAAGGTGCCGCTGGTCTACGCCTCGTCCGCCTCGGTCTACGGCGCCGGCCGCGAGTTCCGCGTCGCGCCCGAGTGCGAGCGGCCCATCAACGTCTACGCCTGGTCCAAGCTGGTGTTCGACCAGCATGCGCGGCGGTGCATCGCCGCCGCCCGCTCGCAGGTGGTGGGCCTGCGCTATTTCAATGTCTACGGGCCGGGAGAGGCCCACAAGGCCGGCATGGCCAGCGTCGTCTGGCACTTCCACAACCAGCTGCAGCAGGGCGCGGAAGTGCGCCTGTTCGAGGGCAGCCATGGCTACGGCCCGGGCGAGCAGTTGCGCGACTTCATCCATGTCGATGATATCGCCCGCGCCAACCTCTGGTTCCTCGAGCACGGCGGCACCCGCGGCATCTTCAACCTCGGCACCGGCCGGGCACGCAGCTTCAACGACGTGGCCCGGGCGGTGATTGCCTGGCACGGCCGCGGCAGCATCCGCTACGTGCCGTTTCCCCCGGGCCTCATGGCCGGATACCAGAGCTTCACCGAGGCGGACCTGTCGACCCTGCGCCTGGCCGGTTACCAGCACGAGTTCATCGGCCTGGAGGACGGCGTGCGCGCCTACCTCGATACGCTGGCCGCCGCGGCGCCGTGAACGGCCGGGGCTGATGGCGGGCGGCGAGCGCATCCTGGTCGTCGGCCCCGCCTGGGTCGGGGACATGGTCATGGCGCAGTCGCTGTTCCGCCTGCTGCGCGTGCTCGACCCCGACGCCGTCATCGACGTGGTGGGGCCGCCCTGGTCGGTGCCGCTCGCCGCGCGCATGCCCGAGATCCGCCGGGGCATCGCGCTCGGCGTGGCGCATGGCGAGCTGGCGCTGGCGCGCCGTCGCCGGCTTGGCGTGACGCTGCGTGACGAGGGCCATGAGCGCGCCATCGTGCTGCCGCGCTCGCTGAAGGCGGCGCTGCTGCCCTGGTTCGCGCGCATCCCGGTGCGCACCGGGTTCGCCGCCGAGGGGCGCAGCTGGCTGCTCACCGACCCGCGCCGGCTCGACCGGCAGCTGCTCGACCAGACGGTCAAGCGTTTTCTTGCGCTCGGCCTGCCTCTCGGGGCACCGCTCCCCGAACCGCTCCCGCCGTCGCTGCGCATCGATGCGGCGAACCGCGACGCCCTCCTGCGGCGCTTCGGGCTGGGGCAGGCGCCGGCGGTGGCGCTGATGCCGGGTGCGGCCTTCGGGCCCGCGAAGCAGTGGCCGGTCGGCCACTTCGCCGAACTGGCACGGCTGCTCGTGGCGCAGGGCCACGAGGTCTGGGTGCTGGGCTCCGCCGGCGAACGCCCGCTGGGCGAGCAGATCCGCGCTGCGGCGGGGACCGGGGTGCACGACCTCTGCGGGCAGACGCGGCTCGAGGACAGCGTCGACCTGCTGGCGACGGCGCACACGGCGGTGACCAACGACTCGGGCCTGATGCATGTGGCCGCAGCCGCCGGCACCCGCGTGGTGGCGATCTTCGGCTCGACCTCGCCGCGCTTCACGCCGCCGCTGACCAGGCGCTGCCACATCCACTACCTGGAGCTCGACTGCAGCCCCTGCTTCCAGCGCGAGTGCCCGCTCGGACACCTGCGCTGCCTGCGGGAGATCACCCCGCAGGCCGTGGCGGCGTCCGTGCTGGCGCCCGCTATACTGCCGGCGGAACCGAATCAGCCACCGGCCGTGGCAGTCCCCGCCCGGCCCCAGCGGATCGAGACATGAAGAAGGCACTGATCACCGGCATCACCGGCCAGGATGGCTCCTACCTCGCCGAACTCCTGCTGGAAAAGGGCTACGAGGTGCACGGCATCGTCCGGCGCGCCTCCACCTTCAACTGGAGCCGCATCGAGCACCTGATGAAGGACCCCCACGAGCGCGAGCTGCCGCTGATCCTGCACTACGGCGACCTCGGGGATTCCAGTTCGCTGCTGCGCATCCTGCTCAAGGTGCGGCCCGACGAGGTCTACAACCTCGCGGCACAGAGCCACGTGGCCGTCAGCTTCGACCTGCCGGAGTACACCGGCGACATCACCGGGATCGGCGCCGCTCGCCTGCTGGAGGCGCTGCGCGCCAGTGGCCTGCCGGCGCGCTTCTACCAGGCGAGCAGCAGCGAACTCTACGGCAAGGTGGTGGAGACGCCGCAATCGGAGACCACACCGTTCCATCCGCGCAGTCCCTATGCCTGCGCCAAGGCCTACAGCTTCTACCTGACGCGCAACTACCGCGAGGCCTACGGCATGTACGCGGTCAACGGCATCCTCTTCAACCACGAGTCACCGCGGCGGGGCGAGAATTTCGTCACCCGCAAGATCAGCTTCGGCCTGGCGCGCATCCTTGCCGGCCTGCAGGACTGCCTCTACCTCGGCAATTTCGAGGCACGGCGCGACTGGGGCTATGCCAGGGAGTACGTCGAGGGGATGTGGCGGATGCTGCAGCAGCCGCAGGCGGACGACTACGTCCTCGCCACCGGCCGCACCGCCTCGGTGCGCGAGTTCCTCGAGCTCTGCCTGGAGCGCGTCGGCATCCGCTTCGAGCGCGAGGGCGAGGGGGCCGCCGAGCGCTACGTCGACCGGCGCAGCGGCAAGACCGTGGTCGCCGTCGATCCCCACTACTACCGGCCGGCCGAAGTGGACCTGCTGCTCGGCGACGCCAGCAAGGCGCGCCGCGTGCTCGGCTGGGAGGCGCGGACCACGCTGGCGGAACTCGCCACGCTGATGATCGAGGCGGACTGCAAGCTCCACGGCGTCCGGCCCGGGGCGGCCTGATAGCTGCCGGGAAAGCCCGGTTCTTCAGGCGGCGGCGCGCAGCACGTTGATGGGCGCGTATTCCGGGTGGCGCATGTTCGCGAGCGGCGTCAGCGCCGTCCAGATGAAACAGTACTGCCCGGAGAGGCATCCGTGGCTGACGCCATCGGCGAACACCAGCCATGCCGAACCCGGTGCGAAGCGCATCTCCACGTGGGTCTCGACCTCGGCCTGGAACCCGGGATTGTCCTTGAGGTAGTCGTGGAAGCGCTTCATGGCGCGGTCGTAGGGGCTGCTGTCGAGCACCTTGGCCATCGGCACCGCGGCAGCCAGGCTGCGCACCAGGACTGAAAACAGGCGGTCGAAGAGGTTCTTCTCGAGCCGCCCGACATGGCCCCCTGGCCCGGTGAAGCCGGCGCGCTCGGCGTGGCGGGCGAAGACACTGGCGAAATCGCCCTTGCTGGCCCAGACCCGGTCCCGCGTCGGGTTGGCGTTGACGAGGAAGCGCAGGATGCGGTTGCCGTTGGTGGCGCCATAGGCCCCGGCATCGATGTGGATGAGCTCGCTGGCCTTGTGCGCATCGATGGCCCGCCCTGCCTCCTCCATGGGACGGAAGCTGCAGGTGCCGATGTCCGCGCCCTGCATCAGCCCGGGCATGACCTGCCGCGTCCAGGCCGCGATGTCCTTGCGCAGCCGCGTGAGGACCCGGTGCGTGGTGGCGTAGACCGGCGCCGTGGTGGCCAGTCCGCTGACGCGGTCGCCCTCGGGATGGTAGCTGACGTTCTTGCGCTTCATGTGGGCCGGCAACTCGTTGCGCAGGACATCGAGGTCCGCCGCAGCGGGGAGCGGTACCGGGCACCGTGGCAGGTAGACGATGCCACCGCGTTCGAGGATATCGCTCAGGTCACGCGGGCCGGCCGCGGCGAGTCGGGGTTCATCGAAGGTTTCCATCATGGCGGTCACTCCCGCATTGTCCTCAACCGAGGGGTTGGGATCATTTTCCCAGAACCTCGTCGACCCGGGCGATCACCTCGGCCGGCGTGATCAGGTCCATGGCTGCCGGATCGCGCACCCGCTGGCCCCAGCGCAGTTGCGCAGGCGGCACGCCGAATTCGCGTTGCACGGCATCCGGGTAGCGGTCCACGACCAGGTCCTGGCTGAAGTACGGGCCGGTGCGCAGGCGGTTGGAGGTGGCGTAGAGGCCGATCACCGGCGTGCTCACGGCCGTGGCCATGTGCGCCGGACCCGAATCGGGGCAGATGACGAGGTCGGCGCGGTCGATGACCGCCAGCAGCTGCTTCAGGCTGGTGCGGCCGACCAGGTTCTCGACGGGAGCGGTCGCCGCCGCGGCGAGCGCCGCGGCGTACTCGCCCTCGATCGCCGTCCCGGCGCCGGTGAGGATGATCCGCGCACCGTGGGCGCCTTGCAGGTGGGCCAGCACCTCGACGTAGTTCTCCAGGCGCCAGTTGCGGTAGTTGCGGAAACGCTGGCTGCTGCAGGGGCTGATGACCACCATCGGGCCCGTGCCGGGCGCAAGGGCGGCGGCGAATGCGCGGTCGGCATCGCCAAGCGGGATGTCCCAGCGCAGCACGCGCTGCTCGATGCCGAGGTGCTCGAGGAAGCCGAACAGGCCGTCCATCACGTGCTGCTCCGGCCGCGCCGCGATGCGTTCGTTGGTGAACAGCCATTGCCAGTCGCGGGCGCGGCGGCGATCGAAACCGATGCGGCGGCCTGCATCGACCATGCGGCTCGCGAGGTTGGCGCGCATCGAGGCGTGCATGTGGAGCAGCACCGGGAAGTGCCGCCCGCGCAGCTGCCGGCGGATGTCGGCGAGGCTGGCCCACGGCCGGGTCTTGTCGAAGATGATAAACTCGACGCCGTCTACGCCTTTCAAGAGCCCGTGCTCGGTCCTGCCGATCACCCAGGTCAGCTGCGTGCGTGGCCAGGCAGCCTGGAGGGTCCTGACGACGGGGAGCGTGTGGCAGCAGTCGCCGATGGCCGAGAGCCGCACGAGGCACAGCGATTCCGGCCCATTCCCTGGTGGTCGACCGGATGAAGGTGGCATGCTTTCGGTGGAGCGGGTAGAGCGAATCGGCGAGAGCGTCATCCTATACGATGCCTCCCTCGCCAACCACATGCGCGAGGCGTGGTTCGACCCGGCCAGCTGGCCCGATGCGCCGCGTGCGCCGGGCTACGCGGGAGGTCGCGGCGCCACGCTGTTCATCCGCTGCGAGGCGCAGGACTGGGTGCTGCGCCACTACCATCGCGGTGGCCGCATCGCCCGGATCGCCGGTGACAGCTTTTTCTGGACCGGCGAGCAGCGCGTCCGCTCCTTTCTCGAATGGCGCCTGCTGGCACGGCTGCAGGACGCCGGCCTGCCTGCCCCGCGACCGGTGGCCGCTCGTTACCGGCGCTCCGGCATCCGCTACCGCGCCGACATCATCACCGTGCGCCTGCCCGGGGTGGTGCCATTGTCGACGCGCATGGCCGCGGGACCGTTGCCGGCAGCGGTGTGGCGGCGTGTCGGCGAGTGCATCGGCCGCTTCCACGCAGCCGGTGTCTTCCATGCGGACCTGACCGCGCACAACCTGCAGATCGATACCGCCGACGGCATCTTCCTGCTGGACTTCGATCGCGGGCGCATCATGCCCGGGCCGGGCGCCTGGCAACGGCGCAACCTCGAGCGGCTGCACCGCTCGTTCACCAAGATCACGGCTGGCGGCACCGGCGGCTTCAGCACCGCTGCCTGGGATGACCTGCTCGCCGGCTACTCGGCCGTCGCCGGTGGCCGTGGATCCTCGCCGGGCCTGGTGTAGGGATCGGCAAGTGGCGCCGGCCGCCCCTTGAAGCGCCGGTGCACCCAGAAGTACTGCTCCGGAGCCTGGTGCACGTGGCGCTCGATGATGGCATTGATCCTCATCGCGTCGGCGGCCGGGTCATCGCCCGGGAAGTTCTCCAGTGGCGGTTCGATGCGCAGTTCGTAGCCCTTGCCATCGGCGCGTCGGGCGGCGAAGTACGGCACCACGGGCGCCTTGCTGACCCGTGCCAATGCGGACAGGGCGGTGTTCGTCATCGCCGGTACGCCGAGGAACGGCACCAGCACGCTGCCCTTGCGACGGAAGCTCTGGTCCGGGGCGTACCAGACGGCATCCCCTTCGGCGAGCCGGCGGATGAAGCGGCGGATGCTGTCCTTGGGAATGAGGTGCCCGGCACTGCGGCGCCGGACCCGCGCCAGGAAGGCATCCACCAGCGGATTGCGGTTCGGGCGGTAGATGGCAGCCATGTCGGGCGTGTCCATGCACAGCCGCCTGCCGGAGAACTCCACCGCCGCGAAGTGCCCGCTGACGATGATGGCGCCGCGCCCCGCGGCGAGGGCGCCCTGCAGGTGCTCCAGTCCCTCGACCCGCCAGAGCCGGCGGATCCGGGCGTCGCTGGCCCAGGCCGACATGCCGACTTCGATGACCTGCAGTCCCAGCGAGGCGAAATGGCGACGCAGCAGATCCCGGCGCGCGGCGTCCCCGAGATGCGGAAAACACAGCCGCAGGTTGGTGGCGGCGATGCTGCGCCTGCGGCGGGCCAGCGCCAGTCCCAGCCATCCCAGGGCGGAACCGACCGCCCGCTGCGCGCGGAAGGGCAGCAACACCAGCAGCCACAGCAGGCCGAAGCCGAGCCAGGTTGGCCAGTGGCGCGGTTGCCAGAAGCGCAGCAGCGAGGGTGGGGCGATGGCGGGATCGGGTTTCATGAGGCCAGGGCGCCCATGCTAGGTGCCGGCGCCCGCCCGGGAAAGTCCCGCCCCGGGCCGGGCCGGGCGGTATCCCGGCGGGGGCTTGAATTGTGGCCGCGGGACACCACTAAATACCGCTCCATCCCGGACACCGGAGAGTCCAAGTCGTGATGAAGCGCATCTTCCTGTTCCTCGCCACCAACGTCGCCGTGCTGGTGGTCCTGTCGGTGGTCGCGCGAATCCTGGGGCTGGACCGCATCTTCGACCAGCAGGGCGGCATGAATTTCACCGGCCTGCTGGCCTTCTGCGCGCTGTTCGGCTTTGGCGGCGCACTGATTTCGCTGGCGATGTCGAAGTGGGTGGCCAAGCGCAGCACCGGGGCGCGGGTCATCACCCAGCCGCGCGATGCCACCGAAACCTGGCTGTACGAGACCGTGCAACGCCAGGCGCGCCAGGCCGGCATCGGCATGCCGGAGGTGGCGGTCTACGACTCGCCCGACATGAACGCCTTCGCCACCGGTGCCCGGCGTGACAGCGCCCTGGTGGCAGTCAGTACCGGCCTGCTCCAGCGCATGAACCGCACCGAGGTCGAGGCGGTGCTGGGCCACGAGATCACCCACGTGGCCAATGGCGACATGGTGACCCTGACCCTGATCCAGGGTGTCGTGAACACCTTCGTCCTGTTCCTGTCGCGGGTGATCGGCTATGCCGTCGACAAGGTGGTGTTCCGCTCCGAGCGGGACAATGGCCCGGGCTTCTTCCTCACCAGCCTGGTTGCCCAGGTGCTGCTCGGCATCCTCGCCAGCATGATCGTCGCCTGGTTCTCCCGCCAGCGCGAATTCCGCGCCGACGCCGGTGGTGCCGGCCTGGCCGGGCGCGAGGGCATGATCGCGGCGCTGGAGCGCCTGAAGACGGCGCATGGGCCGGCTGCGTTGCCGGATTCCATGAAGGCCTTCGGCATCTCCGGCGGTGGCGGCATCTCGCGGCTGTTCATGTCGCATCCGCCGCTCGACGAGCGCATCGCCGCACTGCGCGGCGCCGGCCAGCCGAAATTCGGCTGAGCACGGCGCCGGCGGACAGCGGCTGCCAATTATGTGAATGGGTTCGTCCCCGGTCTCCGCAGGCCGGGGCTACCCTCCCGGACGTGGCGCTGGTTCCCGCGCGGGCGCATCGTGGCCGCGGGCGGGCGGCTTGCTTTCAGGGGCTGGTTGGCTAAGTATCGCCCCGTAACACGGTTTGGGTTGTCAATGTCCGTCGTGACCAGGGTGCTGCCGGCTCTCGCGGCCGCGCTGTTGCTGTTTTCCGCTGCGGCGCCGGCGGCCGACGAGGCCTTGCCGCGCCCGCCGGGCCTGGCAGCGGAAGTCGCCTTCTGGCAACGCATCTTCGCCGAGTGCACCTCGCAGCAGGGCCTGATCCACGACAACCGCCACCTGGGCGTGGTCTACGAGAAGATCGATGCCACGGGCGAGGGCAGCCAGGCGCGGCTGCAGCGCCTCGCGGACACGGCCCGCGCCCGGTACGAACGCATCCTGCGCACGCTGGCCAGCGGCGAGCGGAGCGGTCTCGATGCCGAGTCGGCTCGCGTGCTGGCCCTGTGGCCGGCCAATGTCAGCAATGCCGAGTTGCGTGCCGCGGCCGACCGCGTGCGCTTCCAGCAGGGGCTGGCCGAGCGCTTCCATGCCGGGCTGGTGCGCTCCGGCCAGTGGCGTGACCATATCCGCGAGAGCCTGCGCGAGCATGGCGTGCCGGAGGGCGTGGCCGCGCTGCCCCACGTGGAGTCCTCGTTCGATCCCAACGCACGCTCCTTCGTCGGCGCCGCCGGCCTCTGGCAGTTCACCGGCGACACCGGCAAGCGCTTCATGCGCATCGACCAGGCGGTCGACGAGCGTCGCGACCCCTATGAGTCCAGCGAGGCCGCGGCCCGCCTGCTGCGCTACAACCACGACCTGCTGGGCACCTGGCCGCTGGCCATCACCGCGTACAACCACGGTGCCGCCGGGATGCGCCGGGCGGTGGACAGCGTCGGCACCACCGACATCGAGGCGATCATCCGCCGCTACGATGGCCCCGCCTTCGGCTTCGCGTCGCGCAATTTCTATGTGTCGTTCCTGGCGGCGCTGGCGATCGAGCAGGACCCGGAGCGCTTCTTCGGGCCGGTGCAGCGCCAGCCGCCGCGCCAGGAACTGGTGGTCGAAGTGCCGGACTTCATGCGCATCGATGCGCTGGAGAAGGCATTCGGCGTGCCGCGCTCGACGTTGCAGGCCTACAACCCGGCGCTCTTGCCCCCGGTCTGGGACGGCGCCAAGTACGTGCCACGGGGCTTCCGCCTGCGGCTGCCTGCCGGCCAGGTGATCGACGCATCGCCACAGCAGCTGCTGGCTTCGATTCCCTCCGGCCAGCGTTTCGACAACCAGGTGCCGGACAAGATGCACAAGGTGAAGCGCGGCGACACGCTGAGCCGCATCGCCGCGCATTACGGCACCACGGTCGGCAAGCTCGCGCAGGCCAACGGCCTGACGCCGGGGGCGCGGATCCGTGTCGGGCAGTCGCTGAAGCTGCCGGGCCGCGCTGTGGCGGTGGCGAGCACCCGTGCGCCACCGGCGTTGCCCGATACGCGGCAGCCGGCGCCCGCGGCCGACAGCTACCTGGTGCAGCCCGGTGACTCGCTCGCGGTCATTGCCCGGCGCACCGGCGTGAGCCAGCGCGACCTGCTGGCCTTCAACGGCCTGGCCGACGCCAACCACGTGCGCAGCGGCAGCCGCCTGCGTCTGGTGCCGCCAGCGGGCGCTGCCCCGGAGCCTGCGGCCACCGCCACGGTCGCATCCTCGCGCCCCCCGGCCGTGGCAGCCGGCAGGCCGGCGACCGTGGCCCCGGACCTGCCGGCGCTGGAGTCCCCCGCCCAGGCGAAGCAGCCCACGGGTGATGCCGGCGGCATCTCCGCCTCGCTCGCCGATCCGAGCAACTACCTGGTGACGGACAACGACAAGGTGGAGGTGCAGGCCGCGGAAACCCTCAGCCACTACGCCGGCTGGCTCGAGGTGACTCCCGAGGACCTGCGCAAGGCCAACGGCTGGCAGAGCAAGCGGGCGCTGGTGATCGGCGAGTCGGTACGCCTGGACTTCAGTCATGTCAGCAGGGAGATCTTCCTGGCACGGCGCGTGGCTTATCACCACGACCTGCAGGAGGATTTCTTCAACCGCTACAGGATCACCGACACCACCGAACACCGGCTGCGCCGCGGCGAGTCGGTGTGGATCCTGGCGTCGCAGAAGTACAAGGTACCGGTGTGGCTGCTGCGCCAGTACAACCCCACACTCGACCTCGATCACGTGCGCCCCGGCACCCGCGTGGTGTTCCCGAAGCTGGAGCGTGTCGCGCTGGTTCCCGCGCAGCCGGCCACGGCGAGGGTCGCATGAGGTCCGCGCCGGCTGCCGCAACCGCGGCCTGCATCGTGGCGCTCGCCCTGCTGGGGCTGGCGCCCGCGGTCCAGGCGACCGGCTTCGAGCAGGCCGACAAGGTGGTGGTGCGCAAGGCCGAGCGCCGCCTCGACCTGCTGAAGAACGGCCGGGTGCTGCGCAGCTTCCGCGTCGCGCTCGGGCTGGCGCCCGATGGGGACAAGCTGCGCGAGGGTGATTTCCGCACGCCCGAGGGACGCTACCTGCTGCTGGACCGCAACCCGGACAGCGATTACTTCCTCTCCATCCGCATTTCCTACCCGGACGAGCGCCACCAGCGTGCGGCGCGTGCCAGGGGCCATGCCCCGGGCGGGCTGATCATGATCCACGGCATGCCCAACCAGCCGCGCTACTCGGCCGAGTACTACCGGACCATGGACTGGACCAACGGCTGCATCGCCGTGTCCAATGCCGACATGATCGACATCTGGCTGATGACGGCTCGCAACACGCCCATCGACATCCTGCCATGAACCCTGCCAGCCCTGCCCGCCACGGCGGCGAGACGCTCGTCGAGGTCATGCCGGAGGGCAGCCTGGAGCTGCTCTCCCAGCACGAGGTCAACCGCCTGCGCAGCACCGGCGAGGGCGGCCAGCACGAAGTGCTCAGACGCTGCGCGCTGGCGGTGCTCAACGTCGGCGGCCAGACCGATGACACGCGCGAAGTGCTGGAGAAGTACCACGACTTCGAGGTGTTCATCGTGCAGCAGGACCGCGGCGTGAAACTGGCGCTGCGCAACGCGCCGCCCGAGGCCTTCGTCGACGGCAAGATGATCCGCGGCATCCGCGAGCTGCTGTTCGCGGTGCTGCGCGACGTGGTGTTCATCAACAACGAAGTGGCGGGCGGCAGCCAGTTCGACCTCACGCGCAGTGATGGCATCACCAACGCGGTGTTCCACATCCTGCGCAACTCGGGGACGCTGCGTGCCGGCGAGCCCGACCTGGTGGTCTGCTGGGGCGGGCACGCCATCAGCCGCGAGGAGTACGACTACTCCAAGAAAGTCGGCTACGAGATCGGCCTGCGGGAGATGAACGTCTGCACCGGTTGCGGCGGTGGCGCCATGAAGGGCCCGATGAAGGGCGCGGCGGTGGGTCATGCCAAGCAGCGCGTCGATGACGGCCGCTACATCGGTGTCACCGAACCCGGCATCATCGCCGCCGAATCGCCCAATCCCATCGTCAACCAGCTGGTCATCATGCCCGACATGGAGAAGCGGCTGGAGGCGTTCGTGCGCATTGCGCACGCCATCGTCATCTTCCCGGGCGGGGTGGGCACGGCCGAGGAGTTCCTGTTCCTGCTGGGGATACTGCTGCACGAGCGCAACCGCGAGGTGCCGCTCCCGGTGGTGCTGACCGGCCCGGCGTCGAGCGAGCCGTACTTCTCGCAGATCCACGAGTTCATCGGCGCCACGCTCGGCCGCGAGGCGCAGCAGCGCTATCGCATCTGCATCGGCAACCCGGCCACGGTGGCGGCGACGCTGCGCGAAGGCATGCGCCAGGTGCGTGATTTCCGCCACTCGAAGAACGATGCCTACTACTTCAACTGGCGGCTGCACCTCGACATGGACTTCCAGCAGCCGTTCCACGCGACCCATGAGACCATGGCCGGGCTGGTCCTGCATCGTGGCCAGGAGCCGGCACGGCTCGCGGCCAGCCTGCGCAAGGCCTTCTCCGGCATGGTGGCGGGCAACGTCAAGGACGAAGGCATCCGTGCAATCGAGAGCCGTGGCCCGTTCGAGCTCTCCGGAGATCGCGAGCTCATGGCGCGGCTCGATCGGCTTCTCGGCGCCTTCGTTGCCCAGAACCGCATGAAACTGCCGGGTCGCGCCTACCAGCCCTGCTATCGCCTCGTGGTCTGACGCCGCGTCCGCGGCGCTGGTCATTTTTCCGCCAGGGCGGCAGCGCCTCGCATAACGGCGCTGTTAAATCAGGATGCCTGTGACTCAGTTCCTCGTGAGCGACGGGGCCGCTCCATAAGCTGGCTGCACTGTGGAGGAACGGGGACAACCGCCATGAGTCATTACAAGAACAACAGTCTCTCCCCCGGCGCCGACCCTGAGATCGCCGACAGCGGTGCCAGCAAGCCCGGCTACGAATCGACCCTGCGCAGCGGCCGCGTCCGCAGCCTCGTCAGCCAGGAGGGCAAGGACATGGGTGGCTGGGATTCCTATCGCCGCTGGCTCAACCGCGTGCAGGCGCCGGACAAGCGCCGTTCCGTGGTGGACCCGGCGCTGTACACGTGGAAGGGCTATCGGAACTGGTCGGAGAAGGTCCGCCGGGACTGGAAGCAGGACGAGTAGGCAGCCGTCTCCTCGACAGCAGCGAGGCCGCGCCAGCCCCGTCGCCCAACGAAACAAGAAGCCGGCCAGGCAGCCTGCTGATCACAGACCAAGTACATGTCGGACAGGGAACAGACCAGGGACTTCAGCATCAGGAACCCCGAGACCCGCAGCCGCCGGGCCTGGGTGGAGCGCGCCCTGCAGGGCGTGCGCGAGCGGCTGGCCAGCGGTGAGCTGCAGCCCGGGCCCGGCGATTCGCCCGGGACGCCGCCGAAGCCGCGGCTGTCGGTCGTGCCTTCGGCCCGCAAGCGCTGAAGCTGGCCACGATGGCATGGCACCCGGAGCGGGCGCTGCGCCTGCTTGACCAGCTGGATTGCCTGGGCGGCGTGCTGCGCCTGGCCTGGGCGGGCCACTGGGGCACCTGGTTGCGGGCTGCCTCGCTGGCATCCTGCCTCGTGCTCGGTGCCATCGCCTGGCGCCTCGTGCCGTTCTGAACGGACGGGGGTTCCCGGCAGCAGGCGAACTGGCGCCTGCTTTTACGTCAGCAGCGCTGCCGTCAGGCCGGCACTGACGGCGACCATCATCACGGCTGCGGTCACTCCGGCCGCCAGCGGTCGCCAGCCGACGCTGCGCAACTGGCCCACGTCCACGGTCAGCCCGACGGCGGCCATGCCCACCGTCAGCAGCAGCTCGGAGGCCTGGTTGGCCAGCGCCAGCGCGGGGGTCCAGATGCCCGCGGCGAATCCCGGCCGCAGGCCGGCGAAGGCGTCGCCCAGGGTACGCAAGGCGGCGAAAGCCACGAAGGCCAGCACGAAACCGGGCACCAGGCGGCGGATGCCGGCCAGCCCGCCCGCGGGTCGGCTCCCGTCCGCCGTGGCGGCCATCGTCGCCAGCGCCGGCACCACGACCACCAGCGTCAGGTTGCGCAGCAGCTTGGTGACCGTCGCGGCATCGAGGGCAACCGGTGCGGAGTACTGGCCGCTGTAGAGCAGGGCCGCGCCGATGACCTGCGAGGTGTCATGGATGGAGGAGCCGAGGAAGATGCCGGCCACCTCCGGGTTGGCGCCGAACAGCCAGTGGCCGAGCGCCGGGTAGGCCAGCATGCCGACCAGCCCGACGATGACGATGATCGTGACCGCGTAGCCGGTGTCTTCCGCGCGGGCGCGGATGGACGGTGCGACGGCCATCACCGCCGTGCAGCCGCAGATGCTGGTGCCCACGGTCAGCAGGGTCACCAGCGGTCCCCGCAGCCCCCAGGCCCTGGCGAGGCGGGGAATCAGCAGCCAGGCCGTGGCCAGGCAGCCGGCCACGACCGGCAGGGCGCGCAGGCCGAGTTCACCGATGCCGGCCAGCGTCAGGCGCAGGCCCACCAGGGCCAGGCCGATGCGCAGGATGGCGCTGGATGCCACCGCCACGCCGTGTTCCATGCGCGGCGCCACGCCGATGAACGAGCGCACGCAGACGCCGGTGAGGACGGCAAGCATTACCGGGCTGACCGGACTCTTGCCGAGCTGGAACAGCGCCGTGCCGAGCCATCCCGAGGCGTAGTGGGCGAGGATCGCCAGGGCAAAGGCACCGGCAAGGCCGGGCACGGCCGCGGCACGCGAGCCCCGGGTGACGATGCCAGGCATGTTCAGCTGGCGGGGTTGACCGGCGGCGAGAGGCTGCCGAGCGGGCGTTCCGGGCCATGGGCCGCCGGGACGGCCAGGCGGCGGTCGCGGTTGAGGACCATGCGCTGGTGCAGCCCGGTGATGGTCTGGCTGCCGGTCCGGACGAACAGGAAGGGCAGGAAGGCGTGGATCAGACAGGCCAGGCCGCCGGCGAGCATGCGCAGCGCGAAGCCCAGCGCCTGGAGCAGATGCTGGAGGTAGGTCTCGCCCACGGAGGCCGGGTGGTCGGTGAACAGGGCGCGCAGTGTTCTCATGGAGGGGAACGGTATCCCGAGCTATCGGGCATTTTCCGCTCAAAATTTCGATTGCAATCCCCACTCAGAGAAATGATATTGCGCAATCTTGCCCAAACTGGGGAAAAGAATTTATGGACAAGAAAGACCGGGAAATCCTTGCCCTCCTGCAGCGTGACGCCGGGCTCGCCGTGGCCGCCATCGCCGAGCAGGTGCACCTCTCCCCCGGTCCCTGCTGGCGCCGGATCCGCGCCCTGGAGGTGGCGGGTTTCATCCGCCGCCGGGTGGCCATCCTCGACCCCGCGAAGCTCAACGTCGGCACCACGGTGTTCGTGACCCTGAAGACCAGCCGCCACGATGCCGAGTGGTTCGAGCTGTTCGCCACGCGGGTGCGCGCCATCCCGGAAGTGGTGGAGTTCCACCGCATGAGCGGTGACGTGGACTACCTGCTGCGGCTGGCGATACCGGACATCGGTGCCTACGACCGCGTTTACAAGCAGCTGATCGGCGTCGGTGGCCTGAGCGACGTCAGTGCGAGCTTTGCCCTGGAGTGCATCAAGTCCACCACCGAACTGCCGCTCGACTACGTCTAGGCTGCCGGCAGCGCCTTGAAATCCGGCACCGTGACCCTCACCTAGGCAGGGCCAGCGTCGCGGCGAACGCCGCAGCCTGCCGCCACGAAGGACAACCGATGACCGCACGCGAGACCCATGGCTTCCAGGCCGAGGTGAAGCAGCTGCTTCACCTGATGATCCACTCCCTCTACAGCAATCGCGAGATCTTCCTCCGCGAGCTGATCTCCAATGCCTCCGATGCGGCCGACAAGCTGCGGTTCGAGGCCATCGCCCATCCCGGGTATCTGGCGGAGGATGCGGTGCTCGGTATCCACATCGCCTGTGACGCGGAGGCTGGCACCCTGTCCATCACCGACAACGGCATCGGCATGTCCCGCGAGGACGTCATCGAGCAGCTCGGCACCATCGCCAGGTCCGGCACCGCCGAATTCATCGGCCGCCTCAGCGGCGACGAGCGCCAGGACATGAACCTCATCGGCCAGTTCGGTGTCGGCTTCTACTCCGCCTTCACCGTGGCGGACCGGGTCGAGGTAATCAGCCGCCGTGCCGGCCTGCCCGCCGATGCGGGCGTGCGCTGGGAATCCTCGGGGGATGGCGAGTTCAGCATCGAGCCGGTGGCCGATGCGCCCCGCGGCACCCGCGTGACACTTCACCTGCGCGAGGACGCCCGGGAGTTCGCCGACGAGTTCCGGCTGCGTGCACTGATCCGCAAGTATTCGGACCATATCGCCTTCCCGGTGCTGATGCACAAGGCCGGCGCTTCGGGCGAGGAGGCCACGGAGGAGGCTGTCAACGCCGCCAAGGCACTGTGGACCCGGCCAAAGGGCGGGATCACCGACGACGAGTACCAGGAGTTCTACCGGCATATTGCCCACGATTTCACGGCGCCGCTCGCCTGGAGCCACAACCGCGTGGAAGGCAAGCGGGTCTACACCAGCCTGCTCTATGTTCCGGCCCGGGCGCCCTTCGACCTGTGGAACCGCGAGAAGCCCCGCGGCCTGAAGCTCTACGTGCGGCGCGTGTTCATCCTCGACGATGCCGCGCAGTTCCTGCCGGTGTACCTGCGTTTCATGCGCGGCGTGGTGGACGCCGACGGGCTGTCCCTGAACGTGTCACGCGAGATGCTGCAGCAGGACCCGGAGGTCGAGGCGATCCGCAGCGGGCTGACACGTCGCGTGCTGGACATGCTCGACAAGCTGGCGACCGAGGAGCCGGAAAAGTACCGGGGCTTCTGGAAGGAATTCGGCCGGGTGCTCAAGGAAGGCCCGGCGGAGGATCCGGGCAACGCCGGGCGCATCGCCGGGCTGCTGCGCTTCACCAGCACGCGCAGCGCCGGCGACGAACCCGATCGCAGCCTCGGCGACTACGTGGCCGGCAAGCTCGACGGCCAGAAGCACGTCTGGTACGTGACCGCGGACAGCCTGGCCGCGGCGCGCAGCAGCCCGCAGCTGGAGATCTTCCGCAAGAAGGGCATCGAGGTGCTGCTGCTGGCCGATCCCATCGACGAGTGGGTGACCGGGCACCTCGGCGAGTTCGAAGGCATGGAGTTCCGCGACGTGCGCCGCGGCGAACTCGACCTCGAGGACGTCGGCGGCGGCGACAAGCAGGCGCAGGCCGTCGGTGAGCACGCCGCCCTGGTCGAACGTCTGAAGGAGTTGTTCGGCGACGAGCTGGCTGGCGTGCGCGTCAGCGACCGGCTCACCGATTCCCCGGCCTGTCTCGCCATGGGCGACCGGGACATGAGCCCGCAGATGCGGCGCATCCTCGAGGCATCGGGCCAGAGCGTGCCGCAGTCCCGGCCGGTGCTGGAGGTCAATCCCGGCCATCCGCTGGTGTTGCGCCTGGCCGCCGAGCAGGATGCCGGGCGGTTCGCCGATATCGCCCGCGTGCTGCTCGACCAGGCCACGCTGGCCGAGGGCCGGGCGCTGGCTGATCCGGGTGACTTCCTGCGGCGGCTCAACCGCCTGCTCACGGCCTGAGCCGGAGCGCGGCTAGCAACTCTGGTCGCAGGCTGGCCCGCTGCCGTGCTCCACCTGCAGCGTGGTGTGGGCGATGTGGAAGCGCTGCGCGAGGGTGCCGGCGATATCACGGAGGAAGTGGTCGTCCTCCGGGCCGCGGGGCATCACCAGGTGCGCCGTCAGCGCCGTCTCCGTGGTGCTCATGGCCCAGATGTGCAGGTCGTGGATGCTGGTGACGCCCGGCAGGCCCTCGAGGTAGCTGCGGACCTCGTGGGGGTCGACACTGCGCGGCACGGCATCGAAGGCCATTTCCAATGCCTCGGTGAGCACCCCCCAGGTGCTCCAGACGATGATGCCGACGATGAGCAGGCTGATGACCGGGTCGAGCCACTGCCAGCCGGCCAGCAGCACGCCGACACCGCCCAGCGCCACGCCCAGCGATACCCCGGCATCGCCCGCCATGTGCAGGAAGGCCGCGCGGATGTTGATGTCGTGATGGCGTCCGGCGGCGAACAGCCAGGCGGTCACGCCATTGATGACCACGCCCGCCGCGGCCACCGCGATCATGATGTTGCCTGCCACTGGCGCCGGCGCCTGCAGTCGCAGCAAGGCCTCCCAGCCGATCGCCCCCATGGCCACCAGCAGCAGGATCGAACTCACCAGCGAGGAAAGGATGGTGCCGCGGCGGAAGCCATAGGTGTGACGCGGGGTTGCATCGCGCCTGGCCAGCCGCATCGCACCCCAGGCCAGCACCAGGCTGAGGACATCGCTCAGGTTGTGGCCGGCATCGGCGATCAGGGCCAGGGAGTCGGCCACCAGACCGAAGACAAACTCCACCACCACGAAAAGGATGTTGAGCGCGATGCCGATGGCGAAGGCGCGGGTCATCTGCTCCGGAGGCGGGTGGTGGTGATGGCCGTGCCCGTGCTCATGCTCATGCTCATGATCATGAGCATGAGCATGGTCATGGTCATGGTCATGGTCATGGTCATGTCCGTGGCCGTGCCGCACATCGGCGGCCGGGTGATGCGCGTGATCGCTCATGGCGCTTGCGTCCTCATGCCGGCGAGGGTATCACGGCCGCGCGGCCGGCAAGGGCAGGGCAGTCCGGTCCAGGACCGTGCGCAGCACGAAGCTCGAATGCACGCCGGTGACGCCTTCGATCCGGGTGATCTTGTCGAGCAGCAGGGACTGGTAGGCATCCATGTCGGTGACCAGCACCTTGAGCTGGTAGTCGGCGTCCTGGCCGGTGATCAGCAGGCACTCGAGGACTTCGGGGAGTCGCGACACCTGCTTCTCGAAGTGCGTGAAGCGGTCCGGGGTGTGGCGGTCCATGGCGATGTGCACCAGGGCGGTCAGGGCGAGCCCGAGGCTGCGGGCGTCGAGCAGCGCGCGGTAGCCGGTGATGATGCCGCTGGCCTCCAGGGCACGTACCCGGCGCAGGCAGGGCGATGGCGACAGGCCGATGCGGTCTGCCAGTTCCTGGTTGCTCAGGGCGGAATTCTGCTGGAGCGCCTCCAGGATCTGCCGGTCGTAGCGGTCGAGTTGCATGGGGCAGCCTCCGGTTTCGGGCAGATTGGTGGAATATGCCGTCCATGGCGATAATAGCGCAATTCACTGCCAAAACACCCGGTTCCAGGCCCTGATTTTGCAATCCGGCGCCCCTGGTGCGCGGCTAAGGTATCGGCATCCGTCATCCGGGGATGCCCGGGGAGTACCAGCCATGCCTGCCGCCAGCCGCTACCGCCCGTTCCCTCCCGTCGACCTCCCGGACCGCCGCTGGCCGGGCCAGGTCATCCGGCATGCGCCGGCCTGGCTCAGCACCGACCTGCGCGACGGCAACCAGGCGCTGTTCGAGCCCATGGGCGCGGAGCGCAAGCTGCGCATGTTCCGCATGCTCTGCGACATCGGCTTCAGGGAAATCGAGGTCGGCTTCCCGTCGGCCTCGCAGACCGAGTTCGATTTCGTCCGCACCCTGATCGAGGGCGGCCACATACCCGCCGACGTCAGCATCGGCGTGCTGACCCAGGCCCGTGAGCCGCTCATCCGCCGCAGCATCGAATCGCTGCGCGGTGCGCGCCGCGCCATCGTCCACGTCTACACCGCGACCTCGCCGCTGTTCCGCGAGACCGTCTTCGGCATGAGCCGGGCGGAGGTGGTGGATATGGCCGTGTCCAGCGTGCGGCTCATCCGCGAGCTTTGCGCGGAGCAGCCCGGGACGGAATGGGTCCTCGAGTACAGTCCCGAGACCTTCTCGGCCACCGAGCTGGAATTCTCGCGCGACATCTGCGATGCCGTGGTCGACGCCTGGGGCGCGACGGCGCAGCGCAAGGTGATCCTCAACCTGCCGGCCACCGTGGAGGTGGCCACGCCCAATGTCTACGCCGACCAGGTGGAATGGATGCACCGCAACGTCGCGCGGCGCGAGGCCGTGGTCATCAGCGTGCATCCGCACAACGACCGCGGCTGCGCGGTGGCGGCCGCGGAACTCGCCGTCATGGCGGGAGCCGAGCGGGTGGAGGGCTGCCTCTTCGGCAATGGCGAGCGCACCGGCAACGTGGACCTCGTGACGCTGGCGCTCAACCTGCTGACGCAGGGCGTCGATCCGGGCCTGGACCTGTCCGACATCAACGGCATCGCGCGCACCTACGAGGCCTGCACGCAGCTGCCGGTGCATCCGCGCCATCCCTACGTGGGTGACCTGGTATTCACCGCCTTCTCCGGTTCCCACCAGGACGCCATCCGCAAGGGCATGGCCGCGCAGCGCGCCGATGCCGCCTGGGACGTGCCCTACCTGCCCATCGACCCGGCGGATCTCGGGCGCACCTATGACTCGCTGGTGCGGGTCAACAGCCAGTCGGGCAAGGGCGGCGTTGCCTACCTGCTCGAGGCCTCGCGCGGGGTGGTCATGCCGCGGCGGATGCAGGTGGAGTTCAGCGGTGCCGTGCAGAAGCTCGCCGAGAAGACCGGCTCCGAGGTTTCCGCGGAGGAGATCTGGCGCCTGTTCTCCGCCGAGTACCTCGAGTGCATGCAGTCGGTACGCTACGTCGAGCATCACCTGTTCGAGCGCGGCAACCGCCAGGGCGTACGCCTCACGGTGGCCGTGGACGGCGTGCAGCGGGTGCTGGAGGGGACGGGCAATGGCCCGATCGACGCCGTCATCGCCGCGCTCGGCGTGCCGGTCAAGGTGCAGGCCTACGAGGAACGCTCGCTGAACCAGGGTGCCGATTCCCGGGCCCTGGCGATCGTCGAGCTGGCGCTGCAGGGCGTTGCCGGCAGCACCTTCGGCGCGGGCATCGATGCGAACATCGTCACCGCCTCGGTTCGCGCCCTGGTAGCCGGCCTCGACAGGGTCCTGGCGCGCCTCGGCGAGTCTGCCCGCCGCGAGGCGCTCGCCGCCCTGGCGTCGGCGACACCTGCCGCGGAGCGGGTTGCCTGATGCCGCTGCAGCCCCGGACGGCGGTGCCGTCCGGGAATCCCGCAATGCCGGCCCGGCCGGACGCGGTTAAACTGCCCGGCGTTTACCCGCAACGACAACCGGTTCCAGGACGCATGCATTACGTCGAATCACTCGCGGCGCTGGTGGGCCAGACGCCGCTGCTGCAGATCAGCTATCGCTTCAATGGCCAGCGACGCCGCGTGTTCGCGAAATACGAGAGCATGAACATGACCGGCAGCGTCAAGGACCGCATGGCGCTGCACATCCTCGGCCGTGCCGCCGAGCGCGGCGAGCTCAAGCCGGGTGACGTCATCGTCGAGGCCACCAGCGGCAACACCGGCATCTCGTTCTCGGCCATCGGCCGTGCCCTGGGCCATCGCGTGCGCATCTACATGCCTGACTGGATGAGCCACGAGCGCGTGCTGCTGATGCATAACCTCGGCGCCGAGGTGGTGCCGGTATCGAAGGCGCAGGGTGGCTTCCTCGGCTCCGTGCAGCTGACGCGCGAGTTCGCCGCAGAGAACCCGAATTCCTTCCTGCCGCGCCAGTTCGACAACCCCGACAACGTGGAGGCCCACGAGGTCATGACCGGCCCCGAGATCGAGGCGCAGCTCGCCCGGTTCGGCGTGCAGGCCGACGCCTTCGTCGCGGGCGTCGGCACCGGAGGCACCGTCATGGGGGTGGGCCGCTACCTGCGCCGCAAGGGGCGTCCGGTGCGCGTGCATGCCCTGGAACCCGCCAATTCGCCGACGCTGCGCACGGGCAAGAAGGTCGGCTCGCACCGCATCCAGGGCATCAGTGACGAGTTCATCCCCTCGATCGTCAACCTCGCGGAGCTCGACCCCGTGGTGGACGTCTGGGATGGCGATGCCATCCTCATGTCGCAGGCCACCTGCCACCGGCTCGGCCTCGGCCTCGGCATTTCCTCGGGCGCCAACCTCATCGGCGCCATCAAGCTGGTGGAGGAGATGGGGCCCGATGCCGTCGTGGTGACGATCCTGCCGGACTCCAACAAGAAGTATTTGTCCACGGCCCTTGCTGCGGCCGAGCCGCCCCAGGACGGCTACATCACACCGCAGGTGCAGCTGGATGCGGTCGCCAGCGTGCGCTGATCGCCGGCGGCGGCCCCTATAATCCGCGGATGGTTCACCACCACGCGCCGTCCCGGGATGCGCTGACGATCCCCGGCCCCGCCGGCAGCCTCGAGGCGTTGCTGGAACAGCCGGACATCGCGCCGGCAGGGCGCGTGGCCGTCATCTGCCATCCGCACCCGTTGCACCAGGGGACGATGCTGAACAAGGTGGTCCACACCGTCTCGCGGGCGATGCTCGATCTGGGCGTGCCGGCGCTGCGCTTCAACTTCCGTGGTGTGGGTGCCAGCGAGGGCCGCCATGCTGACGGCAGCGGAGAGGTGGACGATGCGCTCGCCGCCTGCGCCTGGATGCGCGAGCGCTTCGCCGGCAGCGAGTTGCTGCTGGCGGGCTTTTCCTTCGGCGCCATGGTGGCCTGCGCCGCCGCCGTGCAGGCGCGGCCCGCACGGCTGGTGACCATCGCGCCACCCGTGGAGCGCACGCGCCGGCTGCTGGCTGGCCGGCATCCCTCGGTCCCCTGGCTGGTGGTGCAGGGAGAGGCCGACGGTGTGGTGCCCTGTGGCGAGGTGGTCGCCTGGGTCGACTCGCTGGTGCCGGCGCCGGCGCTGGTCGTGCTCCCGGGTGTGGACCACTTCTTTCATGGCCACCTGACGGAGCTGCGCCGGGTGCTCACCGACCACCTGCAGGTGCAGCCGGCGTGATCGCCAGCCTGAAAGCGCTGCTGCGCCAACTGTCACAGACACCTGGCCCCGCAGCCGACCCGGACCAGGTACCGCTCGCCATGGCGGCATTGCTGGTGGAGGCGGCGCGGGCCGACAACGAGGTGAAGCCCGCCGAACTCGAGCGGCTCGGCGCACTGCTGGCGAAGCATCTGGATCTGGATCCTGACGCCGCCCATGCCCTGGTGCAGCGGGCACGCAGCGCCGTCGAGGCGTCAGTCTCGCTCTACGAGTTCACGCGACCGCTGCATGAGGCGCTGGACTACCGCGCCAAGTGCGACGTGATCCGCATGCTCTGGCTGGTGGCGCTGGCGGACCAGCGCCTGGACAAGTACGAGGACTACCTCATCGGCAAGCTGGCGGAACTGCTCTATGTGTCGCGAGGCGATGTGCTGCGGCTGAAGCACGAGGCGCAGCAGCTGCAGCCGGCCGCTGGCGGCGGCGACTGAGCGCGGGCCCGGGGCCTCACTCGCCGTAGAAGGTCTGCGTGAAGCGCAGTGGCAGCGCGGCGGTCGCGCCCTCGGGGACCACCTCGACGTTGAACACCAGGGTCTCGCCGTTGCTCACCGCATAGTCGGCGATGTAGTACACCGCCTCGCCTTCGCGGATCTCGCGTACCGCCGAGTCCTTCACCTGGCCAGTGTCGTTGGCAACCAGTGCCGTGACCCTGGCTGCGACCGGCTTGCCGAGCGTGCCCTCGGCCTTCTTCAGCACCGAGACGTTCAGCAGTGCGCGATTCCTGCTGCGGGTGATGCCGTAGGTTCTGGCGACCTCCGGGGTGAGCTGGTCGGTGGACAGCGCCGAGAAGTGCACGACGTAGTCACCGAAGTCCTTCGATGCCGCGCCGGCCGGCTCTGCCGCGGTTGGCGGAGAACCCGCCGGTGGTGCACTGCCGGGACCGGGCCCGCCGCAGCCGGACATCAGGCCCAGGACAGCAAGGGTCATGCAGACGGTGCGGATGCTCGTGGACATGGCGGTACCTGCAGCTGGCCTGCAACGATCATAAACCACCGGCAAAACGGCCGGACAGCAAAATTTTCGCCCACGGCATGCCCTTCAGAACGGCATGCACACCATGCCTGCCGCACCGAAGCCGCTTGGCACCAGGCGGTTGACGAATTCGATGGCAAGCAGCGCGAATATCGGCGACAGGTCGAGTCCGCCCAGCGACGGAATGAAGCGGCGGAAGGGCGCCAGCACCGGCTCGACTATGGCCGCGAGCATGGCCATGGCCGGGTTGTAGCCGCCCTGGCTGATCCAGCTGGTGATCACGTACACCAGGGTGAGCAGGCTGTAGGTGCGCAGCACCAGGTGCACCAGCCGCAGCAGCCCGAGTGCCATGATCTGCCCGGGGCTGTTGTGGCCGACGCAGGCGATGGATGCGAGCAGCCCGGTCCCCAGCACTTGCACCAGCAGCACGGCCACCAGTGTCGCGGTGTCGAGCCGGCCGGCCGCGGGGATGAAGCGGCGCGCGGGCAGGACCAGCGGGTCGGTGACCCGGAGGATCGCCTGCGCCAGCGGGTTGCGCGCATCCGCACGCTGCAGCCCGAGGACCAGCCGCAGCACCAGTGCGATCACGTACAGGTCGAGGAGGGCCGAGATGACGAAGGTGAAGGCATCCTGCATGAGGGATTCTCCGTTGCTGCCGCCAGCCCTCAGCGGGCGCCACGTCCGAGTTCGGCGCCGCGGTCGCGGGCCGCGGCCAGCGCCCGGCGCACCGTATCGCCAAGACCGGCCTGTTCCATGACGGCCAGGGCCGCTGCCGTGGTGCCGCCGGGCGAGGTGACGGCCGCGCGCAGGCCGGCCAGGTGCTGCGACTCGTCGGCGGCGCTGCGCGCGGCGCCCAGGGCGGTCTGGCGCACCAGGGTCCGTGCGATGTCCGGTGGCAGGCCGAGGCGGATGGCTCCGTCCTCCATCAGTTCCATGAGCAGATAGAAGTAGGCCGGGCCACTGCCGGACACGGCCGTGACCGCATCCATCAGCGATTCGTCCTCCAGCCACAGCGCGCGTCCCGTGGTCTGTGCCAGTTCCAGCGCCAGCGCCCGATGGCTGGCCGTGGCCGCTGCCCCGGCCACCAGCACCGACATGCCCGCACCGACCAGCGCCGGTTGGTTGGGCATGATCCGCACGATCGGCGTGTCCGCGCCCAGGGCGCCGGCGAGGGTGGCGATCGGCACGCCCGCGGCCACCGACAGCACCAGCTGGCCTGGCGCCCGCCGCTGGCCGGCGAGGTCCGCCAGCACGGCCGGCATGACCTGCGGCTTGACCGCCAGCACCAGCACACTGGCCGTGGCTGCCACCGCGGCGTTTGCCGTGCCCACCTTCATGCCCGTGGTCAGCCGCGCCAGCTGGCTGCGCCGCGCAGCGTCGGGCTCGGCCACCGCGAGTGCCGTGGCCGGCTGCCCGGCGCGCAGCAGGCCGCCGATGATGGCCTGCGCCATGTTGCCGCCGCCGATGAAGCCGATATCAAGGTCCCGGATCGTCACTGCTGCCACCCCTGCCGGAATCGTCGGAACACCGCGCGCGGGGCGCGGCGGCCGGACGGGCGCCGAACAGCGCCGTCCCCACCCGCAACATCGTACTGCCTTCGGCGATGGCCATTTCGAGGTCATCCGACATCCCCATCGACAGCGTGTCGAGGTCGTGGCCGGCGGCACGCAGCGCCTCGAACAGCCCGCGCACGCGCCGGAACTCGGCGCGCAGCCCCGGCTCGTCCAGCCCGGCCTGCGGCATGAACATGAGGCCGCGCAGCTTCAGGCGGGGCAGGCCGGCGACCTGTGCGGCAAGGGCCTGCAGCTGGCCGGCTGGCACCCCGCCCCGGGTGCCGGCCGGCACCGGCTGGACCTGCAGGCAGACCTGCAGCGCCCCGCCATGGAGCGGGCGCTGGTCGGAGAGTCGCTGTGCCACCTGGGCACTCGCCAGCGTCTGTACCCAGTCGAAGTGCCCGGCCACGGCCCGTGTCTTGTTGGCCTGCAACGCGCCGATGAAGTGCCAGCGCAGGCCAGTTGGCAATTGCGTGATCTTGGCCATGGCTTCCTGCACGTAGTTCTCGCCAAAATCCGTCAGACCTGCAGCCTGGGCGGCGCGGATGGCGGCGGGCGGGTGCGTCTTGCAGACCGCGACGATGCGGATGCCTGCCGGGTCACGTCCGGCACGCAGGCAGGACTGCGTCACGCGGGCGCGCAGGGCCACGAGTCTTTCCGTGATTGCCGTCACGGCCGCCATTGGGTCGCTGCCTATACTCTGCGACACTGGCGCGCCGGACTTATGGCAAGTCCGGATTCCGACGCGGATCGGGGCAAGGGATTGAGCTGGGGACGAAAATGGCTGTCGACATCGCGCAGTTGCTCGCTTTCTCTGTAAAAAACAACGCGTCCGACCTGCACCTGTCGGCAGGCGTGCCACCGATGATCCGCGTCGATGGCGACGTCAAGCGGATCAACATGCCGCCGCTGTCGCACAAGGAAGTGCACAGCATGATATACGACATCATGAGCGACAAGCAGCGCAAGGACTACGAGGAGTTCCTCGAGACCGACTTCTCCTTCGAAGTGCCCAAGCTCGCCCGCTTCCGTGTCAACGCCTTCAACCAGACCCGTGGCGCGGGCGCGGTGTTCCGCACCATCCCGTCGCAGATCCGCACGCTGGAGGACCTGAAGGCGCCGGCGATCTTCCGCGACATCGCCATGTATCCCCGCGGCCTGGTGCTGGTCACCGGACCGACAGGCTCCGGCAAGTCGACGACGCTGGCGGCGATGATCGACTACGTCAACACCAACAAGCCCGATCACATCATCACCATCGAGGACCCCATCGAGTTCGTGCACGAGAGCAAGAAGTCGCTGATCAACCAGCGCGAGGTGCACAAGGACACGCTGGGCTTCTCCGAGGCGCTGCGCTCGGCGCTGCGCGAGGACCCGGACGTGATCCTGGTGGGCGAGATGCGCGACCTGGAAACCATCCGCCTGGCGATGACCGCCTCGGAGACCGGCCACCTGGTGTTCGGCACGCTGCATACCAGCTCCGCGGCCAAGACCGTGGACCGCATCGTCGACGTCTTTCCCGCGACCGAGAAGGAGATGATCCGCACCATGCTGTCCGAGTCCCTGCGGGCGGTCATCTCGCAGTCGCTGCTGAAGAAGATCGGCGGCGGCCGCATCGCCGCCCACGAGATCATGATCGGCACGCCTGCGATCAGGAACCTGATCCGCGAAGGCAAGATCGCCCAGATGTACTCCGCCATCCAGACCGGCCAGGCCTCCGGCATGCAGACGCTGGACCAGAACCTGCAGGAGCTGCTGGCGAAGGGCGTCGTCAGCAAGGAAGAGGCCCGCTTCAAGGCCGCGAACAAGGACCAGTTCTAGGCGACGCCCTGGGCGCCGTCTCGGGAGAACGACATGGAACGCGATCAGGCAACGAAGCTGATGCAGGGGCTGCTGCGAAAGCTGGTGGATGCCAAGGGCTCCGACCTGTTCATCACCGCGGGATTTCCGCCGGCCATCAAGGTCAACGGCGAGGTGCACCGCGCCGGCGACCAGCTGCTGTCCGCCGACGACAGCGCCATCATCGTGCGCTCCATCATGAACGACCGCCAGGCGAAGGAGTTCGACGCCACCCGCGAGTGCAATTTCGCCATCAGCCCGCAGGGCATCGGCCGTTTCCGCGTCAGTGCCTTCGTGCAGCAGGGCCAGGTGGGCGCGGTGCTGCGCACCATCATCAGCAAGATCCCGACGCTGGAGGAGCTGGAGCTGCCGCCGGTGCTCAAGGACATCGTCATGACCAAGCGCGGGCTGGTCATCGTCGTCGGCGCAACCGGCTCGGGCAAGTCGACTTCGCTGGCGGCCATGGTCGGGCACCGCAACGAGAACTCCCGCGGCCACATCATCACCATCGAGGATCCGGTGGAATTCGTGCACCCGCATCGCCGCTGCGTGGTCACTCAGCGCGAGGTGGGCGTCGACACCGAGAGCTGGGGCGCCGCACTGAAGAACACGCTGCGGCAGGCCCCGGACGTGATCCTCATCGGCGAGATCCGCGACCGGGATACCATGGAGTACGCCATCCAGTTCGCCGAGACAGGCCACCTCTGCCTGGCGACCCTGCATGCCAACAGCGCCAACCAGGCGCTGGACCGCATCATCAACTTCTTCCCCGAGGACAAGCGCGGTCAGCTGCTCATGGACCTGTCGCTGAACATCCGCGCCATGGTTTCCCAGCGGCTGATCCCGCGGGAAAGCGGCAAGGGACGCATCGCTGCCATGGAGATCATGCTGCACTCGCCGCTGATCGCCGACCTGATCTTCAAGGGCGAGGTGGCACGCATCAAGGAAATCATGGCCAAGTCCACCCGGCTGGGCATGCAGACCTTCGACCAGGATCTGTTTGCCCTCTACGAGCGCGGGGTCATTTCCTACGAGGAGGCCATGCGCAACGCCGACTCGAAGAACGAGCTGCGCCTCCGCGTCAAGCTGGAGAGCAAGCGCGAGCGCAAGGGCATCGATACGGAAGGACTGGCGCTGGCCGAGGACGAGGGCAGCGACCGCGGCATCGTCCGCATGTAGGCGCGTGGCGGGAGAGCAATCTTGGCGGACAACATCACCGAACTGGCGACCATGAACGTGCAGCCGCTTTTCAACCTGATGGTTGAGAAGCGTGCCTCCGACCTGTTCCTCACGCCCCATGCGCCGGTGAAGATCAAGATCGACGGCAAGATCATGCCGGTGAACAAGCTCGAGCTGACGCCGAAGATGATCCGTCAGGCGGCCATCGAGCTGATGAGCGAGCAGCAGCTCGAGGAGTTCACCCGCGAGCTGGAGATCGACTTCGCAGTCTCGAAGCCCGGGCTTGGCCGGTTCCGCGTCAACGTCTTCCACCAGCGCGGCAACGTCGCCATGGTGATGCGCTACATCACCTCGACGATACCCAACCTGGACCAGCTCTGCATGCCGTCGATCCTCAAGGATCTGGTGATGTTCCGCCGTGGCCTGCTGCTCATGGTGGGAGCCACCGGCTGCGGCAAGTCGACGACGCTGGCGGCAATGATCGACCACCGCAACGAGAAGACCTCCTCGCACATCATCACCATCGAGGACCCCATCGAGTTCCTGCATGCGAACAAGAAGTCCATCGTCAACCAGCGCGAGATCGGCACCGACACCAGGTCCTATGGCAGGGCGCTGAAGAGCGCCATGCGCGAGGCACCGGACGTGGTGCTGATCGGCGAGATCCGCGACCGCGAGACCATGCAGGCCGCCATCGACCTGGCCGGCACCGGCCACCTGGCCATTGCCACGCTGCACTCGAACAACGCCCCGGAGACGCTCGACCGCGTCATCAACCTGTTCCCCGAGGACCAGCACGGCCAGGTGTTCATGGACCTCTCGCAGTACCTGCGCGGCATCATCTCCCAGCGCCTGGTGCGGGGCACGAAGGGCGAGCGGGTTGCCGCCGTGGAAGTGATGCTCAACACGCCGCGGATCGCCGAGCTGATCCAGGTGGGCGATATCGCCAAGGTGAAGGAGGCGTTCCAGAGCTCGTCCGAGCAGGGCATGCAGACCTTCGACGACGCCCTGCTGAAGCTCTACAAGGAAGGCAAGGTGCCGATGGAGGAGGCGCTGGCCAGCGCCGATTCACGCACCAACCTCGAGGCGAAGATCCACTTCGGCTGAAGCAGGAAGCCGGCGGCACGGTCCGCGCAACGCGGGCCAGACGTTGCGTGTTGCGTGCCGGCGCCCGTTCAACCGCCGCGGAACAGTTCCGGGTAGACGGCGCAGGCCTCGAAAACCGGACCATCGACGCACACCCGCTTCATCGCGGGCCCGGTGTCGGTCTGCACCGGCACGGCGCAGCCGGCGCAGCCGCCGACGCCGCAGGCCATGTACTCCTCCAGGCAGAGCTGGGCCGGCAGGCCGAAGTCGCGGGCGAGGCCAGCCACCGCCCGCAGCATCGGCTGTGGCCCGCAGGCGTACAGCGCCACGCGATCGTGGTCATCGTCGTGCAGGCTGGCAAGCCATTCACCCGCCAGCGCCGTGACGTAGCCCGGGTAGCAGCCAGCGAATCCCGCCAGCGAGGCCAGGCGTGACGGCACGCCGAGGGCTTCGAGATCGGGCTGGCAGGCGTCGATACGATGGTCGAGGCCATGCAGTGGCGTGGTCGCATGCCCGGCCTTGAACGGGAACGGCACCTCGGAGCCGAAGAAGGCCACCGGCCGCCAGGCCGGCCCGGAGCCGGCCGCGAGGCGTATCGCCAGGAATTCCAGGGGCGGTATGCCGACGCCGCCACCCACCAGCAGCGCCAGCGGCCGCTGGCGATCCGGGGCAAAGCCCTGGCCGATGGGGCCGAGCGTGCTGATGCGATCCCCGGGTTCGGCGGCGGCGAGCGCCTGCAGGCCCGGGCCGACGACCTTGAACAGGATCTCGATCCAGCCCGCCTGCGGATCGCTGCGCCGGATCGACAGCGGCCGGCGCATGGGGATGTCGGCGGCACATTGCAGGTGGACGAAGGCGCCGGGCATGGCGCGTGCCGCGCACTGCGGGGCCTCCAGCCGCAGGACGAACTGCTGCGCCGGGAAGGCCTGCAGCGCGAGGACGCGCGCTTCCTCCAGGAAGATCGTGTTGCGGTGCGGGCGGTCCATGGCTCCTGCGGGTCCGGCGCGGCGGGATGCGGGCGGCATTTTCGCAGAGCGGGCCAGCCCTGTCGCCCCGTTTGCTGGCCTCAGGAGCGCAGCCAGGTTTCGGCCATCAGCCTTGCGGCCATGAGGTCGATGTCGCCGGGCTGTACCCGGCGCTTGCGGCTGCCGTCACGGCGCTGTTCGCGCAGCACCGCTTCCGCTTCGGTCGAGGTGTAGCGCTCGTCGATCTCCTCGACCTGCAGCCCGCTGCGCCCGGCAAGCCATTGGCCGAAGGCGCGCGAGCGTTGCGTCATGGCCGAATCCGTGCCGTCCGTGTTGCGGGGCAGTCCCACCACGAGGATTTCCGGCTGCCAGTCGCGGATCAGGGCAGCTACCGCCTGCCACTCCGGCACGCCGTCGTGGGCAGGCAGGGTGGCCAGCGCGGTCACCGTCCCGGACAGGCGGCTGGCCGAGGCGATGCCGATCCTGCGGGTGCCGAAGTCGAAGACGAGCGCGCGGTCTGCCATCGCGCGAGCCTAGCCTGCCGGCGGCGCGCAAGCGAGCGCGGCGGCATCAGGCGTGGCCGGCCTCGGGGCTCATGGTCGCGAGGTTGATGCCGAGCAGGGCGGCAGCAGCCGCCCAGCGCGCCTCGAAGGGCGTGTCGTAGAGCAGCGTGGCGGTGGCAGGCACGCTCAGCCAGGCATTGGCGCCGAGCTCCATCTCGAGCTGCCCGGCTCCCCAGCCGGCGTAGCCGAGCGCCATCATGGCCCGCTTCGGGCCGGTGCCACGGGCCAGGGCCGCGAGGATGTCCTGTGATGTCGTCAGGTGGGCAAACCCGCTCACCTGCACTGTGGCGTCCCACTTCCCGGCCGGCTCGTGCAGGACGAAACCGCGCTCGCCCTGCATCGGGCCACCGCGCAGCACCGGCTGGCCGGCCACGGCCGCCGGCGCACCGTCCAGGGCGAGCTGCTGGAAGACTTCCCCCAGCTCCAGCTCGAGCGGCCGGTTGATGACGATGCCGAGCGCACCCTGGTCGTTGTGCTCGCAGATGTAGGTGACGCTGCGCACGAAGTTCGGGTCGGCCATCGCCGGCATGGCGATGAGCAGGTGGCCGGTGAGCCAGCTGATCCCGCCCATGGGTCCGTTGCCTGCGGGGGCTGGCATTCAGCCTCCGTGGACGGCGCGGATGCGCCCGGTGCCGGCATCCGTGCCGAAATGCCACTCGTAGGCGAAGCGCAGCACGTCGTAGTCGTCGCGCAGCACCTTGGGGAACGGTTCGAAGGGCGCGGCGATGCGCAGGATCTGCATGGCTGCCTGGTCGAGGTTGGGATAGCCCGAGGAATTGCGCACCACGATCTCCTTGAGATCGCCGTTGGCCGAGATGGCCACCTCGAGCACCGGGTAGCTGCGGATCAGGGCGAGCTCGGAGGCGCCGGGGAAGTTCAGTGTGCCGATGCGCTCCACCTTGTTCTTCCAGCTGTTCAGGTAGCTGGCGATGCGCGCTTCGCGGGTGCTGGCGCTGACCAGCAGCTCGCGGGGATTGGCGTCGGGAATCCGCGTCACGCTGTCCGGCTCGGCGAGGATGTCGGTGGCATCGCTGGCCGGCGACTGCAACTGGCGCTGCAGGGCCGGGCGCGAGCTGCCGGTCTCGCCCGGGCGCACCGACGGCCGGTCGCGCGGGGTGGCCGCGATGCGCGGCTCGGCAGGGACTTCGCTGCCGCTGCGCTGCGAGCCGTCGATCTCGCCGTCCTGGTCAGGTCCTGGCGCTGCCGCGCCGGTATCGGTCATGACCGCGGTCCGCAGGCGCGCATCGAGAGGCGCGTTGCCCCGGCCTGCGAGGTTCTGCTGGGCCAGCAGCGCGGATGGGTTGCGCGGCGCCGCGGCCCTGGCGTAGTCGCGGGTGACGATGACGACGTCGAGGGAGGTCGCGGCGGGATTGCGCTCCGGCGTGGCGGCGGTGAAGGTCACGCCGAGGATGATCACGCCGTGCAGCAGGGCGGCCAGGAACAGCGTCGAGGAGAGGCGGTCGCGGGTGGCAGCGGGCGACCACGGCCCGCCGACCGGGTCCAGCGCGATCGCATGCGGTCTGCTCGAGGGCCTTCGCATCACCGTCCGTTGCACCCGTGGATCGACAGCCAGGGGATTCCCGCAGGGGGCAGGGCGCCCCGCGCGGCGCACGGCCTGATTATACGTGGGTCGCCCGCGGCGGTTGGCATTACGTCACGGATTCGGGCGTGGCTGCCGGTTCAGGGCCGCAGGCGGCGCCGCATGCAGGGTGTCATCAGGCGGCGGCCGTCCGCGGCGACCAGCAGCGCACAGTCCAGGTCCAGGCGCCGGGTCAGGTCATCGAAGGCGTCGGGCCCGCCCACCAGCAGCGTGGTCGCCGCAGCATTCGCCAGCTCCGGATCGCGGCCGACGACGGTGCTGCCCGCGGCGCCCCGGGCCGGCCGCCCGGTGCGCGGGTCGATGATGTGGTGGTAGCGCTGGCCATCGACTTCGAGGTAGCGCTCGTAGGTCCCCGAGGACACCGCCGCCTCGCCGTCCGACAGGTCGAGGTAGCCGAGGATTCCCGGGCCGAGCGGATCGCGTACCCCGACGCGCCACGGCCGGCGGCCGCGGCTGCCGAGCGCCAGCACGTCGCCGCCGGCGACGATCAGCGCATGGTCCACGCCGGCCGCGCGCAGGACCGCTGCGCCTGCCGCCAGTGCGCTGCCCTTGGCGACCCCGGCGAGATCGAGCGTCACCGGTGCCGCGGTGCTCAGCCGCAGGCCATCGAGGTGCAATGCTGCCGCGCCAAGTGCGACGGCTCGTGTGGTGTCGATGGCGGCGTCATCCGGCACGGCGGTGGGCGTCCGGTGCGCGAGATCGTCGAAACCCCAGAGCCGCACCAGCGGGCCGACCCGCGGGTCGAACAGGCCGCCGGAGCGCACGCGGATGTCGAGGCCGCGGGCGACGAGGCGGGCCAGTTCCGGCGACAGCGACACCGTTTCGCCGGCCGCCAGCCGCGTGTTGGCGCGGCCGAGTTCGCCCGGGCCGAAGGCGCGCCAGTCCACGTCGATGCGCCGGTACAGCGCCTGCAGCTGGTCGAGGGCGGCGTCGCTGGTGGCCGCATCCGCGTCCGCGACCTCCACCCTCACCACCGTACCGAAGACGGGCATGACCCGCTCCACGACCGGGGGTTCGCCCCCGCAGCCGCCGAGGCAGAACAGGGCGATGGCCGCGGCGGCGGTTTCAGCGCGCAGCGAGCCGTCCCTCCACCACATCGAGGAACCTGGCGGCCAGATCCTCGTGGCCGTACTTCTTCAGCTCACGGATGCCCGTGGGACTCGTGACGTTGACCTCCGTGAGGAAGTCGCCGATGACATCGATGCCGGCGAAGAGCACGCCGCGCTCGCGCAGCACCGGGCCCACCTGACCGACGATCCAGCGGTCCCTCTCGGTCAGCGGCCGCACCTCGGGGGCTGCGCCCATGACCAGGTTGCCGCGGTTGTCGTCCGCGGCCGGCACCCGTGCCAGGACCTGCGCCGGCGCCTCGCCGTCGACCAGCAGGATGCGCTTGTCGCCCTGGCGGATCTCGGGGATGTAGCGCTGGGCCATGGCGTGGCGGGTTTCGTACGCGGTCAGGGTCTCGAAGATGACGTTGGCGTTGAGGTCGCCCCGGCGCACCACGAAGATGGAGCGTCCGCCCATGCCGTGGAGCGGCTTGACGACGATCGCCTCGTGCTCGGCCATGAAGGCGCGCATCTCGGTCATGGAGCGGGTGATCAGCGTGTCGGGGCAGCACTGCGGAAACCAGGCGGTGAAGGCCTTCTCGTTGATGTCGCGCAGGGCCGCCGGACGGTTGAGCACCAGGGCGCCCTGCTGCGCGGCGCGCTCCAGGACGTAGGTGGTGTAGATGTATTCGGTGTCGAAGGGCGGATCCTTGCGCATCAGGATGACGTCCAGGCTGCCCAGCGCGACGTCCTCCTGGCCCGTGAAATCGAACCAGTGCTCCCTGTGGTCGTGGACCCGCAGGCGGCGGGCGCGGCCGTGGGCGCTGCCGTTGCGGATGCGCAGGTCATTCTGTTCAAAGTAGAACAGGTCCATGCCGCGCGCCTGGGCCTCCAGCAGCATGGCGAGACTGCTGTCCTTGGCCGGATGGATGGCGCTGATGGGATCCATCACGATCCCGAGTCGAACGGTGCTGGCCAATGCAGTAGCTCCTCGCCCCGAATTGTGACGCAGGCGGCAAAAACGCAATTCTCCCCTACGGTTGCTGAAATATCACCAGCGCGGCGTTATGATCCGGACGGTGCGTGCGCGGGGTTCCTGCGGCCATGGATCGGGCCGCTGTTGCACAGGTCCAGGATGCCCGTCCGGATGTGTCGTATCTGCCTGCCGGCCTGCGATCGTGAATCGCGCCGGCTTCAAGCGTGGATGAGCCTAAACCGTTATGTTAAAAGGGCAAAAGCAGATTCCCCGCGTGGAGGGCTCGGTGGCTGCAGAAGGTTCCGGCGACCTCAACGGGCTGAAGATCCTGGTCATCGACGACAGCAAGACCATCCGCCGCACGGCCGAGACCTTGCTCTCCAAGGAAGGCTGCCAGGTATACACGGCGGTGGACGGCTTCGATGCGCTGGCCAAGATCGCCGACCACCGCCCCGACATCATCTTCGTGGACATCATGATGCCCCGGCTCGACGGCTACCAGACCTGCGCACTGATCAAGCACAACCGTACCTTCAAGGACACGCCGGTGATCATGCTGTCCTCGAAGGATGGCCTGTTCGACCGGGCCCGTGGCCGGATCGTCGGCTCGGAGCACTACCTGACGAAGCCATTCACCAAGGACGAGCTGCTGGGGGCCATCAGGGGCCATGTGTCGCGCTGAGGCGCCCCACCGGAGGACGTAGCCATGACGCTGGTACTCATCGTTGATGACTCGCCGACCGATCAGCACGTGATCTCCCAGGCGCTGCAGCGCCATGGCTTCGACACGCTGGTGGCCAGCGAAGGCGAGGAGGCGATCTCGCTGGCCGAGCGCGAGCACCCGGACGTGATCCTGATGGACATCGTCATGCCCGGCATGAACGGCTTCCAGGCCACGCGGCACCTGACGAAGAACCCGGCCACGGCCTCCATCCCGGTGGTGATCGTGACCTCCAAGCACCAGGAGACGGACCGGATCTGGGGACTGCGCCAGGGCGCGGTCAGTTACATCACCAAACCCGTGGGGGACGACGAACTGGTGGCGGCGGTAAGGGCCAACATCAAGTCGTGATCCGGCCATCGTGACGACGTCGGCGGGCACCGGGCTGCGGACCCTGAGGGAACATCCGTTCGAGCTGCTGCGCGAGATCGAGCGGCGTTCGCGGGTGGCCCTCACCGGCGGTCCCGGCGATGATGTCAGCGGCGAGGAGTGGGTGGGGATCGGTCTGCGGCTCGGCAACGAGCGCTTCGTCGTGGCGCGGGAGGAAGTACGCGAGGTGCTGATGCTGCCGCCGGCGCTCACCCGTGTGCCCGGGGCCCGGCCCTGGATTCGCGGCCTGGCGAACGTCCGCGGCCACCTGCTGCCGATCGCCGACCTGCGCGGCTTTCTCGGTTCCGGCGCGGTGACGGGCGAGCGTGCGGCGCGGGTGCTGGTGGCCAACAGCAACGAGTTCCCGGTGGGCCTGGTGGTGGACGAGGTGTACGGTTTCCGCAGGTTCCTGCAGCGTGAGCGCGTCGGCGAGTTCCCGCAGACGACGATCCGGGCGGACCGTTACCTGGACGGCGCCTTTCGCCGCGGGCTCGAGGTCTGGCCGGTGCTGAGGGTGGAGAAGCTGCTGGCAAGCCGCGAGTTCCAGCGGGCTGCAGAGGACTAGCCGGGGCGGCAGTCGCGCCCGGCGACGCATAACAAGACGACAGGAGTGGCGCGCTGGCCGCGCCCCGTTTGGAGGACGCAGAACTCATGTTCAACAGCAGCAACCGGTCGCGGAATCTGGTCATCCTCGCCCTGTGCATGTTCCTGTCGCTGGTGGGCACCATGGCGCTGGTGTTCAAGGGACCGGGCGCTTCGGGCGCCGGGGCAAGGGCCGATGCCGACATCCAGGCAGCGCTGGTGCAGGCGCGCGAGGCCTTGCGGGGTTCGCCGCAGGCTTTCGACGCGCTGGCGCGTACCGTGGCACGGATGGATGCCCCGGGCAGCGGCGATGCCGATCCGCTGGCGGGGCAGGTGCGAGCCAGTGCCGCCATCATCAGCAAGGGGCGGCCGGAAATACTCGGGGCGTATGCCGTGGTCGCGGACCTGGAGAAGCTCATCCCGCCGGTGCGCCGCGAAGCCGAGGAACTGCAGTTCGCCGCGGGCGGCCAGGCGGCCACCGGCGCCCAGCTGCAGCGGCTAGGCACCATCATGCAGGGCATCGTGCCGCAGGTCCGGGCGCTGGTCAGCGGGCCCGCCAAGCCCACGGATGTTGCCAATGCGCTCGGCCAGACCGAGATCGACGTGGCGCAGATCATCCTCGGCCTGCAGAGCGGTGACCCGGATCTCAACCTCAAGGCGGTGAGCGGGGCGCGGGCCACCGAAACGCTGGGCCGGCTCGCTGCCGCGCGCGACAAGGTATTCACCCGGGTGCGCGATGCCCGTGCGCTGGGTGACCGGCTTGATCTCATCTCCCAGGCCTCTCGCCAGCTCGACCAGGTGGCCCTGCGCGTGGTGAGCGCACCGGCCGCCGCCACGGGTTCCAGCGGAGCCCCGGCCCGCGAGGTCCTGGTGATCGGCCTGCTGGTGCTTGCCGCGGTGATCCTTGCGGCCATGACCTGGGTCTACTTCCAGGCACCGCCGGCCGGGCCGGTGCAGCCGGCGACGGACCAGGCGGACCGCAACCAGCAGGCGATCCTGCGCCTGCTCGACGAGCTGTCGAGCCTCGCCGATGGCGACCTGACCGTGCAGGCCACGGTGACCGAGGACATCACCGGGGCCATCGCCGACTCGATCAACTATGCGGTGGAGGCGCTGCGCGAGCTGGTGACCACCATCAACGAGAGTGCCATTCTGCTCGATGGCGCGGCACGCAGCGCGGAAACCACCGCCGCGCAGCTAGGCCAGGCCAGCGAGGCGCAGTCCAAGCAGGTGGAGTCCGCTTCGCAGGCGATCGGCCGGATGGTCGGCTCTATCGAGGAGGTCTCCGGCGATGCCGAGCGTTCTTCCGATGTGGCGCGCCATTCGGTGGATGTGGCACACAAGGGTGGCGAGGCGGTGCGCCGCACCATCGAGGGCATGAATGCCATCCGTGAGACCATCCAGGACACCTCCAAGCGCATCAAGCGACTCGGCGAGAGCTCGCAGGAGATCGGCAACATCGTCGAGCTCATCAACGACATCGCCGACCAGACCAACATCCTGGCGCTGAATGCCTCCATCCAGGCTTCGATGGCCGGCGAGGCTGGCCGCGGCTTCGCGGTGGTGGCCGACGAGGTGCAGCGCCTGGCGGAACGCTCGGCCAATGCCACCAAGCAGATCGAGGTGCTGGTGCGCACCATCCAGGCCGACACCAACGAGGCGATCGTCTCCATGGAACGCAGCACCACCGACGTGGTGGGAGGCGCACTGCTGGCGGAGAATGCCGGCGCCGCACTCGAGGAGATCGAGCAGGTGTCCAGCCAGATCGCCAGCCTGGTGCAGAACATCTCCAACTCGGCGCGCGAGCAGGCGGGTGCGGCGGCAGCCGTGATCCGCATCGTCGAGCTCCTGCAGCAGATCAATTCGCAGACCGCATCCGGCACCAGCAACACCCGCGAATCCATCAGCAAGCTGGCCGAGCTGGCCGCACAGCTGCGCCGCTCGGTGGCGGGCTTCCGCCTGCCGCCCGGGGTGGTGGATGTGCGCCCCGGACGCGGGCCGGAGCCGCGGCAGGCGCAGTCCCCCGGCACCGAGGCCGGCGGCTACGGCGAACGGGGGTTGCGCGTGATCGGCAAGCGGACGGCCTGACGGCGGATCCCCTGCGGCCCGTCCAGACATGAACACCGCGATTCCACAGGCATCGCTGCAGATCGTCAGCGACGAGCTGGCGGTCACGCTCAACGATGCGCGCGTGGTGCTGGAGCAGTTCGCCGAGGGCGATGGCGGCTCGCAGGCACTGGAACGCGTGGCTGCACTGCTGCACACCGCGCGCGGCGTGCTGCGCATGACGGAGACCCACGGCGCCAGCCTGCTGGCCGAGGAAATGGAGCAGACCTGCGCCCATCTGGCCAGGCTGAAGCGGCGCGACGGTGGTGCCGAGGAACCGCTCGAGGCGCTGATGCGTTCCGCCGTGCAGTTGCCGGCCTACGTGGAGCGGGTACTCAATGGCGGGCGCGATATCCCGCTGGTTCTGCTGCCCCTGCTCAACGACCTGCGTGCGGCCCGGGGCCGGCCGCTGTTGTCGGAGAGCACGCTGCTGCTCCTCAATGTCGGTGGCGACCCGCGCGCGGTCGGCCAGCTGCCCCGGGCGAATCCCAGCGGTGAGGATCTCATGCGCCTCGCGGGCGAACTGCGCCCGCGCTTCCAGCTGGCATTGCTTGGCTGGATCCGTGGTGACGAGCCGGAGGCCAACCTGCGGCAGATGGCCGGCGTGGTGGAGCGGCTGGAGAAAGCGGCTGCCGCCGAACAGGTCCATCACCTCTGGTGGGTGGCGGCCGGCATCATCGAGGCCCTGCTGGACCATGGCCTGGAAACCAGCGTCTCGCTCAAGCGCCTGATGGGCCAGGTGGACCGCGAGATGAAGCGCCTGCGCACGCTGGGCGAAGCCCAGTTTGCCAAGGTGCCGCCGACGGAGCTCGTCAACAACCTGCTCTATTACGTGGCGCGGGCCCGCACCGGCGGTCCGCGAGCCACGGCGATCCGCGCGGCCTTCAACCTCTCCGAGCTGGTGCCCGGCGATGCCCAGGTCGAGCAGGCGCGCCAGAGCCTCTCGGCGCCCAGCGTCAAGCTGATGCAGACCGTTGCGCAGGCGATCCGCGAGGACCTTGGCCGCGTGAAGGATGTGCTGGACATCTTCGTTCGCACCGGCATGGAGCGTGTCGAGGAGCTGGCGCCGCAACTGGAGTTGCTGAAGAAGATCGGCGACACCCTGGGTGTGCTCGGCCTCGGTGATCTGCGCGAAGCGGTGCAGACCCGGCGCGAGGAGCTGCAGGAACTGATCGGCCATGGGCGCCGCCCCGCGGAATCCGCCCTGGTGGGCATCGCCGCCGCGCTGCTCGGCGTCGAGGACCGGCTGGAGGGCGATCTCATCGGCATGATCGCCCCGCGGGCCGACGAGCCAGCCAGTGGCGAGGCCTCGCAGGAAGGCGCTTCGGGCCTGGGGCAGGTGACACCGGCTGTCATGCGCGAGTGCCTGGTGAACCTCGCTCGCGTGAAGGAGGCGGTGACCCAGATCACCGACCGGGGCGGTGACGGTGCCGCGATGGATGCCGTGCCCGAGCAGTTGCAGGGCATCACCGCCGGGTTGCTGATGCTCGGCAAGGAGCGTGCTGCCGGCATCGTGGGCGACCTGCAGCGTGCCATCCGCAGCCTGCTCGGCCAGGGCCGGGGGGGCGCCGAGCGCGGACGCCTCGACCGGCTGGCCGATGCGACGGTGGCGCTGGAGTACTACCTGGAGACGCTGCAGGCCGGGCGCAGCGAGCCCGTTTACATGCTCGACAATGCCGAGCGCTGCCTGGCGGGCCTGGCGCAGACCGCACCCGTCGACGGTGCCGAAGCGGCGCTGGAGCACGCGGCGGGCCTGGATGCAGCCGAGACGGTGGCGGCCCTGCCGGCGGAGCACGAGGCCACGCAGGTGATCACGGCGCCATCCGTGCCGCCGCTGGTGCCGGTCACGGTGTCGCCGACGCGGGTATACAGCGGTGGCCCGGAGCGGCTCGACCCGGAGCTGCTGGAACTGTTCATCGAGGAGGCGCGCGAGGAGATCACCGGCATCGGCCGCGCGTTCGCTGCCTGGGAGCGCGATGATGCCGACGGCAATTCGCTGGCGGCCCTGCGCCGGGCTTTCCATACCCTGAAGGGCAGCGGCCGCATGGTCGGCGCCGACGCCATCGGCGAGTTCTGCTGGAAGGTCGAGGTGCTCCTCAACCGCGTCATCAATGGCACGGTTCTGCGCAGCCCGCGATTGATGGCCACCCTGCAGGACTGCGTCACCGTGCTGCCTTCCCTGCTAGAGCAGCTGGAAGTCGGGGCTGCACCGGCCGGGGAACTCAAGTCCCTGCTGGCCCGTCTCCATGCCCTGGCCGAGCCGCAGGCGGCGACCACCAGCGAGCCGGAGGAGGGCGTGACTACCGCCCCGGCTGCCCCGCCGCCCGGGCAGGCGCCACGCCTGGTCGCGGTGGCAGGGACCGGTGGCGCGAAGCCCGAGCCGCCTGCGATCACGCGGCCGGAGCCTGCACCGGCAGCCGCTCCGGAACCGGCGCCCGCGGCAGCCACCATGGACCCCGTGCTGCTGGACATCTTCACCCGGGAGGTGAGCGGCCACCTGGCAAACCTGCGCAGGTTCGTCGCCCACTGCGACGAGGCCGCGCCACCGTACGCAGTGACCGAGGAACTGCACCGCGCCTGCCATACGCTGGATGGCAGCTTTGCCATGGCGCGCGTGGAGCTGGGACTGCCGCTCACCGAGGCGCTGAATGCGCTGGTGAGCCTCGCTTACGGCCGTCCGGCGCGCCTGCCGGCGGGGGCCGTGGCGACGCTGCGCGATACCGCTTCACGCATCGAAGCGCTGCTGGCCTACCTCGCGGAGCCCTGGCGACCGGCTCCGGAAACCGCGGACCTCGAACAGCGGCTGCGGGACCACACCGAGGCGCTCGAACATCCGCCCGTGCAACCGCTGGAGCGCACCGGCGAACTGACCGGGCTGCTCGCCGAGCCAGACCCAGTGCCAGAGTCAGAGCCTGAGCCTGAGCCTGAGCCTGAGCCAGTTCCCGAGCCCGAGGCACCGCCGGCCGATGATTCCATCATCGTCGAGGAGCTGCCGCTGCCTGAGGTCATCGAACTCACGGCCGATCTGCCCGCGGCCAGCGAGCTGGCAGAGCTTGCTGGCCTGGCTGAACCGGCCGGGCCGGTGGAGCCGGCGCAACCGGCGCAACCGGCGCAACCAGTCGAATCGGCCATCTCCCGTGCGGCCGCTCCGCCGCCGACGCCGGCAACCGCCACGGCCGCGCTGCCCTACGACCCCGAGATCGCGGCAATCTTCGCGGAGGAAGCCGCCGAGCTGCTGGAGTCGGCCGACGCCGCTGTGGCCCGCCTCGCCGACGGCCATGGAGGCGCCAGCGACGAGCAGGCCATGGCCGACCTGCAACGCTACCTGCATACGCTCAAGGGTGGTGCCCGCATGGCCGGCCTCGGCGTCATGGGTGCATTCAGCCATGACCTGGAAACGCTGCTCATCCGGGTCAGCGAGGGGCTGATCCCGCGCAGTCCGGCCTTTGGCGAGCTGTTGCAGGCCAGCCTCGACGAGCTGCACCGCCTGCGCGAGGACGTCATGACCGGCGAGCAGCAGCGGCTGGCACCGCAGCTCGCCGCCCGGGTGCGTGCGGCCCTGTCTGCCGAGGAACCCCAGCCCGCACTGCCGGTTTCCGCGCCGCCCGCGCCGCTGCCGCCAGCGGAGGTCCCCGCGGCCACGGTGGTCGCAGCACAGGAGGCCCCGCCCGTGCCGGTCGTGGCCGAGGCCCCTGCGCACGAGGAGTCCCTGCCCGCCGCGCCGGGGCCGTTGCACCTCGAGCCGGTCGAGCCCATCGGCCCCATCGAGCCGGCCGAGCCCGCCGAGCCCGCGGCACCGGTGGTGGTGGAATTCGAACCCGCGTTGCCGGAGATCAGTCTTCCCGCCCTCGATCGCATCGGCGAGCTGGCCCGGGAGCTCGAGCAGCCGGCGGCCACGTCCGGCGTCGCGGCCGTCGCTGCCGCCGGAGCTGCGGAACCGGCGGCCACCGCGGCGCGCCAGCCCGCCGCGGAGCGCCGCGAGACCGCGCGCGTGGACTCGCTGCTGCTCGACCAGCTGCTCAACAATGCCGGCGAGATCAGCATCTTCCAGTCGCGGCTCAGCCAGCAGGTCAACCTGATCCAGTTCAACCTCGAGGAACTCGGTGCGACCGTGGTGCGGCTGCGCGAGCAGCTGCGCAAGCTGGAGCTGGAGACCGAGGCGCAGATCCTCTTCCGCCACCAGGACGATGGCGGCGGCCGCGGCGATTTCGATCCGCTGGAACTGGACCGCTACTCGACCATCCAGCAGCTCTCGCGCAGCCTGGCGGAATCCACCACCGACGTGAACAGCCTCAAGGACCTGCTGCAGAACATGGCGCGGGATACCGAGGCGCTGCTGGTCCAGCAGGCGCGCACGGCCACCGAGCTGCAGGACGGCCTGATGCGCACCCGCATGGTGCCCTTCCACCAGCACGGCCCGCGCCTGGCGCGGCTGGTGCGCCAGACCGCCCTGGAGGCCGGCAAGCGCGCCGAGCTGCAGATGCAGGGCGGAGGCGAGCTGGACCGCCAGGTCCTGGAGCGCATGCTCGGGCCCTTCGAGCACATGCTGCGCAATGCGGTCGTGCACGGCATCGAGCTGCCCGCGGAACGCGAGGCCGCGGGCAAGCCGGCCACCGGCAGCATCTTCATCAACCTGCGCCGCGATGGTTCCGAGGCGGTGGTGGAGATCGCCGACGATGGCCGCGGCATCGACGTTGCCGCCGTGCGCCGCAAGGCCGCGGACCTGGGATTCATCGAGCAGGGCACCGCGGTCAGCGACGAGGAGGCCATGCAGTTCATCCTGCGGCCCGGCTTCAGCACGGCGGACCGGCTGACCCAGGCCGCCGGCCGCGGCATCGGCATGGACGTGGTCACCAGCGAGGTGGCGAAACTCGGCGGCTCGCTGCGCATCGGCTCGGTGGCGGGCCGTGGCACCACCTTCACCATCCGCCTGCCGTTCACGCTCGCCGTCACGCAGGCGCTGATCGTGCGCTGTGGCGCCGAGCTCTATGCGATGCCCTTGCCCACCGTCGAGGGCGTCATCCGCCTGTCGCGCAGCGAGTTGCTGGCACGCCTGGCCACGCCGCAGCCGGTCATCGACTACGGCGACCAGTCCTACCAGTTCCGCCACCTCGGGGAGTACCTGGGCCTCGGCCCGGCGCGCGTCCCGGAGGAGCAGAGCCGGGTGTCCGTGATCCTGGTGCGGGCGGCGGAACATTCCACCGCGCTCATCGCCGACGAGATGCTCGACAGCCGCGAGATCGTCGTCAAGCCGGTCGGGCCGCAGCTGGCCACCATCCGCGGCATCGCCGGTGCCACCATCCTCGGCGACGGCCGCATCGCCGTGATCCTCGACATGGGTATCCTGGTGCGCACGCTGCGCGCGGGGGCCACGGTACGCGCGCCGGTGGTCGAGCCTCCCGCCAGGGGGCCGCTGGCACTGGTGGTGGACGACTCCATCACCATGCGCCGCGTGACCCAGCGGCTGCTGGAGCGCAACGGCTTCCGCGTGGTTACCGCCAAGGATGGCCTCGAGGCCATCGGCGTGCTGCAGGACCACCGGCCCGACATCATCCTGCTCGACGTGGAGATGCCGCGCATGGACGGCTACGAGTTCGCCAAGCACGTGCGCAACAATGCCGACACTGCTACCGTGCCCATCGTCATGATCACCTCGCGGGTGAGCGACAAGCACAAGGCGCGTGCCATCGAGGTGGGCGTCAACGACTACCTCGGCAAGCCTTACCAGGAGCGCGCGCTGCTGGAAGCGGTGCGCCACCAGTTGCAGCGGTCCTGACATGAACAGCCAGACGGCAGCCCGCAGCGCCATCGACGAGATCTATTGCCAGCTGATCCCGCTGCGTCAGCTGCGCCTCATCGTGCCCCGCAGCTGCATCGCCGAGGTCATCCGCTACGCACCGCCGATGCGCCAGGGTCCCGCGCCCGGCTGGTTCCGCGGACTGGTCCCCTGGACGACGCTGCGGGTGCCGGTGGTCTCGTTCGAGGAACTCTGCGGGCGCGAGGCCGGCGAGCCGGGTGGCCGCACCCGCATCGCCATCGTCAATGCCATGTCGGGCCGCCTCGACACCGGCTACTACGGCATCCTCACCGAGGGCTTTCCGCAGCTGGTGCGCGTCAATCGCGAAGTCATGCAGCCCGACGACCGCCAGGCCTGGCCCGCCGAGGGGCCCGTGGTCTGCCAGATCCGCATGATCAACGAGTACCCGCTGATCCCCGACCTGGAGCGCGTCGAGGAGATGCTGCACGCCTGCCTGGACCGTTCGGCCCGCCGCCTGTCCTGATTCCGCGCCCGCTGGCGCGGTGCTTTCTGGTAGGCTGCGCGCTAACCAGACGGCCACAGTCCCGGGCGACCCATGCAGATCTTCTCGCGCCTCATGCCCCGTGAGGGCCGCTTCTTCGACCTGTTCAACCAGCATGCCGCCCTCGTGGCCGAGGGTGGGGCGGCGGTATCCGAGCTGCTCCAGGGCTTCAGCGACGCGCAGGGCTGCAACGGGCGCATCACGCGCATCGGCGAGATCGAACACGCGGCCGACCGCGTGACCCGCGAGACCACCGCCCTGCTGCACAAGACCTTCGTCACGCCTTTCGACCGCGACGACATCCACCGGCTGATCTCGCGCATGGATGACATTCTCGACCTGATCCAGGACGCGTCCGAGTCGCTCATGCTCTACGACGTCAAGCAGTTGCCACCCGAGGCCGCGCACCTGGCGGACCTGGTGAAGATCTGCTGCGAGCGCGTCCAGGCCGCGGTGGGCCTGATGTCGTCCATGGAGAATGCACCGTCGATCCTCATGCTCTGCCAGGAGATCGACGGGCTGGAGTCCGATGCCGACCGGGTCATGCGCGGCGCCATCTCCAGGCTGTTCCGCGAGGAGCCCGACGTGCGCCAGGTCATCAAGCTGCAGGCGGTCTACGAACTGCTGGAGACCGCGACGGACCGCTGTCAGGATGTCGCCGACATCATCGAGGGCGTGGTGCTGGAGAACGGCTGACCGTGGAGGTCCAGATCACGTTCAATACCCTGGCGGTGCTGGTCGTCATCGCTTTGGTATTCGACTTCATGAACGGCTTCCACGATGCCGCCAACTCCATCGCCACGGTGGTTTCCACCGGCGTGCTGAAGCCGCACCAGGCAGTCGCCTGGGCAGCGCTGTTCAACTTCCTCGCCATCGCCATCTTCGAGCTGAAGGTGGCGGCCATGGTTGGCAAGGGCATCGTCGAGCCGGACTTCGTCGACTACCACGTGATCTTCGGCGCGCTGGTGGGCGCGATCAGCTGGAGCGTCATCACCTGGTACTACGGCATCCCCTCCAGCTCCTCCCACGCGCTGATCGGCGGCATGATCGGCGCGGTGGTCAGCAAGGCCGGCGTCGAGGCGCTGCTGCTGCCAGGCATCCTCAAGATCGGCATCTTCATCCTCGCCGCGCCACTCATCGGCTTTGCATGGAGCGCACTGCTGATCACCGCGGTCTCCTGGCTGTGCTTCCGCTCGGCGCCGCACCGCGTGGACCGCATCTTCCGCCGCCTGCAGCTGGTGTCCTCGGCCCTCTACAGCCTCGGTCATGGCAGCAACGATGCCCAGAAGACCATGGGCATCATCTGGCTGCTGCTCATCGCCTCGGGCGATGCCACCCGCGACCACCTGCCGTTGTGGGTGATCGTCAGCTGCTACCTGACCATCGGTACCGGCACGCTCTTCGGCGGCTGGCGCATCGTCAAGACCATGGGTCAGCGCATCACCAAGATCAAGCCGGTGGGCGGCTTCTCCGCCGAGACCGGTGGCGCCATGGCGCTGTTCCTCGCCTCCGCCTTCGGCATCCCGGTATCCACCACGCACACCATCACCGGGGCCATCATCGGTGTCGGTTCGGCGCAGCGCGGTTTCTCCGCCGTGCGCTGGGGCGTGGCCGGCAACATCGTCGTCGCCTGGGTACTGACGATCCCGGCCTCGGCGCTGGTGGCAGCCCTGGCCTGGTGGCTGGGACGTTTCATCATCTGAGCTTGCTGTACAACAAGGAGCCTTCCATGAACCCGTCCACGGTATTGCCTGGCTTCCTGAACCGGCGCCGTCAGGGCCTGATGATGGCCGCCCTCGCGGCGGTCGCGCTCGGGGCCTGCGCGCCACCCGCGCCGCAGCAGACGACCGGTGCCGCCGCCCCGGCCCCGGCGGCCGCAGCGCCGATTGCCGCCCCAGCGGGCCGCTATACGCTCGATCCCGATCACGCCACGCTGGAGTTCCGCGTCGGCCATATGGGCCTCGCCAACTACGTGGCCCGTTTCACCCGCTTCAAGGCCAGCCTGCAGCTCGATCCAGCCAGCCTGGCGGCCTCGTCCATCGAGGTGACGGTCGACCCGACCTCGATTCGCACCGACTACGCCGGCGACTACAAGGCCGCGGTACCCGGCACGCCCTACGCGAGCTTCGATGAAGCCCTCGCGCAGAGCCCCAAGTTCTTCGACGCCGGCCAGCACCCGCAGATCGGCTTCCGCTCGTCCAGGGTGGAGGAGACGGCACCGGGCCAGTTGCGCGTGACCGGTGATCTCAGCCTGCTCGGCAAGACGCTGCCGGTCACGCTTGATGTGGCGGTGGTCGGATCCGTTGCCGCACATCCGTTCCTCGGGCGCGGGGCGATCGGTTTCTCGGCGACCGGGACGTTCGATCGCTCGGCCTTCGGCATGACCGAGCTGCTGAAGCCGGCGCTGGTCAGCGATGCGGTGGCGATCCGCTTCGATGGCGAGTTCCACCAGGACGCAGCGCAAGGCCAATGAACGCCCGCGGGGCGCGCTATTCCGCCATCGCGATCCTGCTGCACTGGGCGATCGCCGGCGCCATCGTCGGCAACGTCGCGCTCGGCTGGTGGATGCACTCCGCCATCGATGTCCCCGAAGCGGCGGCCCGCGCCATCGCCGTGTTCCAGGTCCACAAGTCGCTGGGCCTGGCGGTGCTGGCACTGAGCCTGCTGCGGCTGGCCTGGCGCCTGCTGCACGCGCCGCCACCCCTGCCGGCGGCCGCACCGGCCTGGGAGCGGACTGCGGCACGCCTGACGCATGGGGCGTTCTATGTCCTCATGCTGGTGCTGCCGTTCAGCGGCTGGCTGTATGCCTCGGCGCAATGGCGCGGGGCGGCACCGCTCAACGTGCCGACCCTCTGGTTCGGCCTGTTCGCGGTGCCGCATCTGTTCGGGCTCGACCAGGCGTCGCAGGCGACACGCGCCGCGGTGGCGGCTGCGACGCTGGATGTGCATGCCTGGCTCGCCTGGGGCACCATGGCGCTGCTGGCGCTGCACGTGGGCGCCGCGCTCAAGCACCAGTTCGGCGACCGCGATGTCGTGCTCTCGCGCATGCTGCCGCTGGCCGGTGTCCCGGGCGGCCAGCCGACGCCGCGCGAGTGGCCGCGAAGCCTCGTGCTCTGGTGCGGCAGCGCGGCCATCGTCATGGCGGCTGTCGCGGCCGCCTGGGCGGTGGTGAAGCCACCGGCGGCTGTGCCGGTGGCGGAGAGCGCCATCGGCGACCTGCCGGGTGGCAACTGGTCCGTCGACCCGGGCAGCGGGATCCTGTTCTCGGGAGCCCATGCCGGCCTGCCGTTCGAGGGCCGCTTCACGCGCTGGCGTGCCGGCATCCGCTTCGATCCCGCGGACCCGGGCAACGCCAGCGTGACGGCCGAGATCGACACCGCGTCGGCACGCGATGGCAATGCCCTGCACGAGGAAACGCTGCCACAGCCAGAGTGGTTCGACACCGCCCGGCATCCGCTGGCGACGTTTCGCAGCACCGCCATCCAGGCACGCGGTGACGGGCAGTTCGATGTCGCCGGCACGCTCACCATCAAGGGGCGGGAGCTGGTGCTTGAGCCGCTGACACTCACCGTGGACGGCCCGCGACTGACCATCGACGGGCACGTCACCATCCGGCGGCGCGATGCGGACCTCGGCATGGAATCCGATCCGGAAGCCGCCTACGTTTCAGCCGCGATCCCCGTGACGGTACGGGTCCAGGCGCAACGCCGTCCCTGATGGCTGGCTACCCCTCGCTCAGCCGAGGTCGCCCGCCACGAACTGCAGCACCGCCAGCGCCGCGAGTGGCGCGGTTTCGGTGCGCAGGATGCGTGGCCCCAGGCGCAGACGGCGATAGCCGAAGTCGGCAGCGAGACGCACCTCGGCCTCGGTGAGGCCGCCCTCCGGGCCGATCAGCAGCGCCACCGGCCCGGTGACGGGCCCGAGTGCGTTGATGGACTCCCCGGTGGGGTCCAGTTGCAATCGTGTGGCATGGTCGACGCTGGCCGGGACCAGGATCTCCAGTGGGCCGGGTTCGGCGACCATGGGAACGCGGCTGCGGCCGCTCTGCTCGGCCGCGGCGACGGCGACGCGCTGCCAGTGCTCGCGCTTGCGGCCGGCGCCGGCCTCGTCGAGGCGCACGACGCTGCGGGCCGCCAGCACCGGCTGGATGCGCGCGACGCCGAGTTCCGTGGCCTTCTGGATCACGGTGTCCATGCGCGGACCGCGGGAGACGCCCTGGAACAACGTGACAGCCAGCGGCGATTCGACATCGACCGCGTGGCCGCTGCCGAGCTGCAACTGCACCTGGTCGCGGCGCAGCTCGGTGACCTCGGCCTCGAAATCCGTGCCCGAGCCATCGAACACCAGCAGCCGGTCGCCCCGGCGCAGCCGCAGTACCCGCAGCACGTGGTTGGCGGCGTCGCCACGGAGACTCGCCGTGGCACCGGGGGTCAGGCGTTGGTCGGAGTAGATCCGGCGCAGGCTCATCGGTGGCTCCACGGCACAATCCGCGGACAGTGTACTCAACCGCCGCGCAGGGCCGCGACGCCAGGCGCGGCGCAGCCCGGCAGCGGTGCGATGTGTAGAATCCCGCGCATGGCGGCGGATATCGTGGTCGATGCGGACACGGGGCTGGTGGACGGTGCGCGCCAGGTGCCGTCGCCCAACCACGACGAGCGTCCACCGGACTGCCTGCCCGAACTCATCGTGGTGCATGGCATATCGCTGCCGGCGGGCGAGTTCGGTGGCCCCTGGATCGATGCACTGTTCACCAACCGCCTCGACCCCGCGGCCCATCCTTCGTTCGAGGCCATCGCCGGCCTGCGGGTCTCCTCGCACCTGCTGGTGCGGCGCGACGGCACACTGGTGCAGTACGTGCCGCTGAACCGCCGCGCCTGGCATGCCGGCGAGTCGCGCTACTGCGGTCGCGAGCGCTGCAACGATTTCTCCATCGGCATCGAGCTGGAAGGCACCGATGAGCTGCCCTACGAGGCGGCGCAATACGAGGCGCTGGCACGCATCGTGCGGGCGCTGCGCCGGGCCTGGCCCTCGCTGCGGCGGGCCGCGGTGGTCGGCCACAGCGACATCGCCCCGGGGCGCAAGACCGACCCGGGGCCTGCCTTCGACTGGGGCCGGCTGGCCGGCCTGCTCGAGCGCGGGCCCGGCCGGGCCTGATCCGCTGGCCATGCTGCGCAGGTTCTTCCTGGCCTGGCTCGGCTGCGTGACACTGCTCTGTGCCTGCAGCCCGGCCGATCCCCCCGCCGCCCGCGCCGTGGCGCCCGCGGCTGCACGGCGCATCATCACCCTGTCACCCCATCTCACCGAGCTGGCCTTCGCGGCCGGGGCTGGCGATCGCGTGGTCGGCGCGGTGGCGTTCAGCGACTATCCGCCGGCGGCCCGCCAGGTTCCGCGGGTTGGCGATGCGTTCCGCGTCGACTACGAGGCCGTCGCGGCGCTGGATCCCGACCTGATCCTCGGCTGGACCTCGGGCAATCCACCCGAGACGCTGGCCAGGCTGCGCGAGCTCGGCTTTCGCGTCGTGGCGCTGGAGCCCACCGATCTCGCCGACATCGGTCGGCAGCTGGCCACCGTCGGCGCGCTGGCCGGCACGCAGGCGGTCGCGGATGCCGCGGCCGGCGCCTTCCAGGCGCGACTCGATGCGCTCGCCAGCCGCGCCTCGCATGCCGCCAGGATCAGGGTGTTCCTGCAGCTGTCGGCGCGGCCCTACTACACGGTCACGGACCGCCACTTCCTCGGGCAGGGGCTGCGCCTGTGCGCTGGCGACAACGTCTTCGGCGCGCTGCCGGGGCTGACTGCCATCGTCGAGGCGGAATCGGTACTGGATGCCGCGCCCGAGGCGATCATCGCCAGCGACATCGGCGGACGCGATGCGCTCGCGGGCTGGCGCGCCTGGCCGGGATTGCCGGCGGTTCGTGCCGGCAACCTGTTCCTCGTCGACGCCGACCTGCTGAGCCGGCCGGGCCCGCGACTCCTCGACGGCATCGAGGTGATGTGCGCTCGGCTGGGCGAGGCACGCACCCGCCTGCCGCCGCGGGAGTAGTCAGGCGGAGGGCGCGCGACGCGGACGCCAGAGCACCTCGCTGCCGCCATCCTGGCGGGCGAGGACGCGGGCCAGCACGAACAGCAGGTCGGACAGGCGGTTGAGGTAGCGCAGTGAAGCGGCGTTGACCGGCTCCACCCGCGCCAGGGCCCATGCGCGCCGCTCGGCCCGCCGGCACAGGCTGCGGGCGACATGGCAGGCCGCGGCCGCGGCGTTGCCACCCGGCAGGATGAAGTCGCGCAGCGGCGGCAGGTCGGCATTGAAGCGGTCCAGCGTCATCTCCAGCTGCGCCACCGCTGCATCGTCGATGACCTCGCGGCCCGGCACGGACAGCTCGCCACCGAGGTCGAAGAGCTCGTGCTGGATGACGCCGAGGCAGGCAGCCACGTCGGCATTGACCCCTGTCGTGGCGATGGTCACGCCGATCGCGCTGTTCACCTCGTCCACGGTGCCGATGGCCACCATGCGCGCGCCGTCCTTCGGCACGCGCTCGCCGGTGCCGAGCCCCGTGCTGCCGTCATCCCCGGTTCGGGTGTAGATCCTGCTCAGGCGGTTGCCCATGTCGACCTCGCCGATGGGCCCGGCTACGGGCCGGGCCTGACGGCATCTTAGCCAAAACCCCTGGGTGGTGGCCCGCCACCCTCAGCGCGCCATGTCCAGGCGCAGGCCGATGAAGGCGGCTGCGCCGGGCGTGTTGAAGCCGTAGACATCCTCGTAATCGGTGTCGAGGGCATTTTCCACGCGGCCGTACAGGCTCACCCGGCGGGTGATGTCGTAGCTGGCGGCCAGTGTCACCAGCGTGTAGTCACCGAGCCCGACCCGGTGCGGCGTGAAGCTGCCGTCGTAGTAGATATCCTCGCGCTGCCCCGTGTAGCTGAGGCCCAGATTTGCGCCGAGGCGGCCGGACAGCCACTTGCCGTCGAGGTTGACGGATGCCGTGTGCCAGGGTCGGCGCAGCTCGTGCTGCTTGCCGCCGCCGGGCGCGGGCTCGGTGGCATCGGTGTAGGTATAGGCGGCGTTGAGGGCGAGGGCCCCGGAGAGCCGGGCGCTGGTGGCGAACTCCACGCCGCGGCGCCGGCTTTTCCCGGCCATGTTGATGGCCGTATACAGGCCGGCGCTGCAGCAGTAGGTGCCGTTGATCTCGTGCTCGAGGTCCGCGTTGAAGTAGGTGAGGTCGGCGATCACCCGTCCGTCGGCGAACCGCTGCTCGACACCGGCGTCCCAGCCCGTGGACTCCTCGGGCCGCAGGTCCGGGTTGCCGGCGAACTGCTGCGGGTAGTAGCCGAAGCGCTCGGTGAAGGTGGGTGTCTTCACGCCGGTGCCGATGCTGGCATGCAGGCGCGTGGCTCCGCCGGCCGGACGCCAGCTGACGGTACCGCGCCAGGTATTGGCGTCGTCGAAGTCCGAGTAATCATCATGCCGGGCGCTGGCCGATGCGGTGAAGTTGTCGCCGAGCGTGGCGATGTACTCGGCGACATAACCGGTCCGGTCCATGGACGGACTCTGGTTGGGGTCGTAGACCAGGTCGGGCACGCCGTCGCCGTCGAAGTCGTAGCTGGTGACCTTGCCGCGCTGGTCGAATTCCTCGCGCTCGTGGTCGATGGCGAGCGTCAGCGTGTCGGCGGGGTTGCCCGGGGCGTCGGCCGTGACGCCGATCGAGGTCTGGTACGAGAGGATCGACTTGCGACCATCCTGGCTCATGTGGTCGATGATGCCGGCGGAGAAGAGGTCCTCGGCAAGGGTGTCGGTGCTGGTATCGGTCAGGCCGTAGCGGAGCTGGTGCAGCCAGCGGCCCGCCAAGGGATCCCAGCTGGCGCCGACGCGCAGGTAGTCCTGGCGGGCATCGGTGTGGAAGACGTCCGTGCGCCCGTCGCCATTGGCGTCATCCGCCGGCAGTCCGGTGGCCAGCGATTCGACGTCATAGGCCTTGCCGGCGCTGGTGTGGCGGTAGCTGGCGTCGAGCGCCAGCGCCGGGCTGATCTCGAACCCGCCGGCCACGCTGGCGGTGCTGTTGTCGTAGCCGTCGTCCTCGGTGCCGCTGCGCGCGGCGTTGCTGCCTTCGGTGTCGAAGCGCGATGCCGACACGCTGGCGTAGCCGCGCCCGGCGCGGCCACCGGCCCAGGCGCCACCGTTCACGGTGCCGTAGGCACCGCCCTCCAGGTAGGCATCCGCCTGCAGGCCGCTCGCGGGCCGGCGCGTCACCACGTTGATCACGCCGGCCAGGGCCTCGCTGCCCCAGAGTGCGCTCTGCGGGCCGCGCACCACCTCGATGCGCTCGATGTCCAGGGTGCCCAGGTGTTCGAAGGCGAACTCGTCCGCACCGGCCAGGTCGTTGGCCTCCACGCCGTCGATGAGCACCAGCACCTGGTTGGCTTCGGCGCCGCGCATGCGCAGCTGGGTCTGCGAGCCGACCGGGCCGCTGCGCGCGACGGCGATGCCCGGCAGGTCGCGCAGCAGGCTGGCGGTCGTGGTGGCCTGGCGATCGATGATCTCCTGGCGCGTGACCAGGCTGACCGCGCTGCCTGTGCGGTCGAGCGGCTGCGGCAGCCGTGCCGCCGTGACGATGATGGTGTCCCTGTCCGGGCCGGCAGGTGCCCCGGTGGTGGTTTCGGCCGAAGCCAGTGCGGGCAGCAGCAGCGCTGCCCAGGCGTATTGCGTGCGCATCGTTTCCTCGCTGGGCTCACACCCGAGCCCGTCAATGCGCGCCGGATTCCGGCAGGCGGCAGCGTGTGGCCGGCGGCTCCCCCGGGGGATACCGCGCGGCGCGACGCCGTCAGGACAGCACGCAGCTGTCCGCCTGGATGAGAGGATGAGCGATGGCCTTGCGAGCCGTCACGCTGTCTCCCGCCGAGACCTGACGCGTTACAAACACTGCAGGCCGGTATACGGGCTCGCGAGGGGAGCATCGGGCATGCTCCGGGGTGATCGCCTTCCCATGCGTTGCCGCACAGTGGCCAGCGTGACCACCCTTTCCTTCGCCTACCGTTGCGGGGGCAGCGACGGCCTTGCCGGAATCACCGGCGCACCGTCTTCCCGTTCAACCCGGCGGCGGTGAATTGCCGCCAGGCACCTGCAGGACCGCCGCGAACCTTAGCGATCGTGTCCGGGCGCGTCAAGCTGACTGGCGGGCAGCCTCGGCGCCGGAAGCATGATGGCGCCGGACGGGCCCTCGTAGGCCTCGAAGGCCACACCGTAGAGTCCGGCGAGCGTGTGGGCGTCGAGCAGCGTCGCCACCGGGCCGAACTGCCAGCGTCCATCGCCGTGCAGGAGCAGCGCGCTGTCGAAGTGGCGCGCCGCCAGCACCGGGTCGTGCAGGCTGGCCACCACCGCCTTGCCTTCACCCGCCAGTCGAAGCAGCGTGGCGAGCACCGCAAGCTGGTGGCGCGGATCGAGATGGTTGAGCGGCTCGTCGAGCAACCACAGCTCCGGCTCCTGGACCAGCAGCGTGGCGACGCCGAGGCGACGTCTCTCGCCACCCGACAGGGTGGCGCAGAACCGCTCCTCCATGCCGGCGAGATCCATGGCGGCGAGCGCGGCGCGCGCCAGCGCATGGTCCTCGGCGGTCTCCCACTGCCAGATGCCGAGGCGCGCGTGACGGCCCATCAGGGCCGTCTCGATGGCGGTGGTGGGGAACGGATCATCCTGTTCCTGCAGCAGAAGGCCCAGGCGCAGGGCACGTTCACGATGGCCGAGCAGGCGCAGGTCCGTGCCGCCCACGGTCACGGTCCCGTGTGCCGGTGGCCGCAGGCCGGCCAGCGTGTGCAGCGTCAGGGATTTGCCCGCACCGTTCTGCCCGAGCACCGCCACGCGCGCGCCAGGTTCCACGGCCAGCGACAGGCCACGGACCAGCACACGGCCGGCGACGACGACATCGAGGTCACGGCATTCGAGGAGCGCGGGCATGGGCGGTGATTCTGGCAGGTGGCGCGGCTGCAAGCGGACAAAAAAAACCCCGCTGGGTAGCGGGGTCTTTACACGGGTTATTGTTGTTGTCGCGAATCCGGTTTCTGTTTCAGCGGCGCCGTGGTGGTTTCTTGTAGTTTTTCTTGTCGTGCGCTGCTTCTACTTCTGCTTGTTGTTCTTCTTCTTGTATGCGTCTTCTGGCTTCGATGTCTGGTTTCAGATGTCGAACACTGCTACCGCTGGTAGAAACCTTTTTTGTGCGCAGTGGATTCAAAGCAAGACCCATGCCATACCCATTAATCCGCCGGGGAAACAGGGTGTTGTGGATCTATCGTGGTTTACTGCAGGCAGTGTGGGTGCGGTTCTGTAAGAAATGTCGACGACCAGAGCTCTCTCCCTGGTTCACTCGGCCGGTCGTCCCAGCTGGCAACAGCCTGATTTTGCAGCTGAAGCCAGCCAGGTCCGTCGGGGCCGCAGGTGCCCCGGGTCGCACCTCAACCCACTGGTCCCGATACTATCGGCCGCGATTGCGGCGTTTTGACTTGGCCGGTGCGGGTACAGGTGTAAATTTCTCCAACTTGGGCGAAGGCACGGCCTCAGGCAGCAGTGACGATGCCGGGCGGGATGCGCCATCGAGCATGATGGTCCTGATCGCCAGCAGCTGGTCGAGGCTGGCCAGGGGATCGCCGTCGATGACCAGCAGGTCGGCACGCCGGCCCGGGGCGAGGCTGCCGATTTCCTCCTGCAGCCCCAGCAACAGGGCGGCATCGCCGGTGGCGGCGCGCAGCACCGCGGCAGGGGCCAGCCCGGCGCCCGCCATGAGCCGCAATTCGGCGTGCAGGCCCAGTCCGTACGGTGATGCCGGAGAGCCGCTCGCCGCGCCGATCCTGCCACCGCCAGCGGCGAAGCGGCCCAGCAGTCTTTGCCGGTCGCGCAACCAGGCCCGCCTTGGCGGGCCTTCGACGACCATGACCGCCCGCCAATCCTCGGCCGCGATGCGCCGCTCCGCCGCATCGGCAAGGGCGAGGTACTGCGGTGCCAGCAACAGCCCGGACTGGTCCTCCGCCAGCACCGGCAGGCCACGACCCGCCAGGTCCGGCACCAGCGCCGTACCGGAACGGAGCATGACGTCGAGGGCGTCCTGGTAAGGGCTCAGCGGTACCGGGAAGACGGCATCCGGTGCCTGTCCCCGGCTGCGGAACGGGCTGACGGCCGTGACCTGCCCGCTCGCCGCGGCAAGCCAGCTGGATGACCAGATCGGCAGGCCCGGTGGCAGGGGCAGGGGCGCCGCCCCGGAGGGCGTGACCAGTGCCGGGCACAGGCGCTGTGCGCCCTCCATGCCTTCCTCGTCGTTCAGGGTCGCTGGCACGGCATCGCTGCACCACACGGGGCTGCGCAGCAGGCGGGGGCCGGCGGCGTGCGCCTGCCAGCGCTCGGCCAGGCCCCGCAGTTCGGTGTCCGGTGCCGCCACGACCTGGGCCGTCGTGATGCCGAAGGCAAGCAACAGGCGCCCGAGACCCTCGCCCGCGCTGTCGGGAAGGTGCAGGGCGAGGTCGATCAGCCCGGGCATCACCGTCTGGCTGCGTGCATCGATGAGCATTGCACCCGCAGCGGCGTCATCTGACCAGGGCTCGACCGCCACGATGCGATTGCCCTCGATGACGAGCTGCTGGTCATGGCGATAGCCATCGCCGATGCCATCGAACAGCCGGCCAGCACGGATCACGGTGCGGCCGCTGCCCTGCGCGGGCCGCCAGCTCAGCGCGACCGGCATGCGGCGCTCGGCCTCGCCGGGTGCGATGCCCGCGAGGCCATCCGCGTCGGCGAACAGCAGTCCGCGCGCACCGGGCGCCCACTGCAGCAGCTGCACCGGCCCGTCGTGGAGCGACCGCCAGTCGGCGCCGACAAGGCCATTGGCGAGCACCGGCAACTCGCGGATGCCGGCAGCGGAGGCGACCGCAATGGCCTTGCCATCGGCCGACCATGCCAGCTCGTTGCGGCCCGGCGCGGTGGCCGGCTCCGGCAGGGTCACGCGACGCACGCTGCCACCGGCCGCCGGCGTGAACAGCAGCAGCCGGCGAATGCCGCCCTCGTCCTGGATCAGGCCGATCCGGCTGTCATCGGGCGACCATGCGGGCGTGCCTGCGGCAACCAGGCCGGTGGTGACCACCTCCACCTTCCCGTCGGCGAGCGTCAGCAGCTTCAGGCTGCGGCTGGCACTGCCGGGCTCGCCGGCCAGGTAGGCCACCCGGCCTGCGGCGGCATCGAACGCCGGCTGTCCCGCGCCGCCCGGTTCAGCGGTGAGGACGCGCGTGGCGCCACTCGCCAGGTCCATCAGCCAGACCTGCGGGCGGCCGCTGCGGTCGGAAACGAAGGCGAGCCGGCTGCCGTCGCGGCTGCTGGCGGGGGCGCTGTCGGCGAAGACATCCTGCGTGATGGCCCGCACCAGGCCACCATCGCGGTCGAGCTCCCAGAGGTTGCCCAGGGCGGCGACGACCAGATGGCCGTCCGGCAGCGCTGCCAGCCCGCCGAGGCCGCGTACCGGCCGGTTCCCGCCGTCATCCGGCAGTCGGCGCGGCACGGGCTCGGGCGCCTTGCGGATTTCCAGCGTGGCGCGGAACGGCAGCTCGACGACACCCATGGCGCCGAAATCGCGCTGGCGCAGCTGCCCGTCGGCGGCGTACAGGAACTGGTTGCGGCCGGTCCAGGCGACCGGCGTGCCGAAAGCGCTCTCGCTGCGCACCAGGGGCTTGACCACCGGCGGCGAAGAAAGGATGACCATGTTGAGCCGGCCGCCCTGGCTGCTGCCGGTGACGAAGCTGATGACGCTGCCGTCCGGCCGCCAGGCAGGAGCGCGCAGTGGCTGGCTGCTCTCCACCAGCACCCGGCGGGGCTGGGTGGGCGTGCGCAGGACCAGGGCGCTGCGCCCGCCGGCATCGCTGATGTAGGCGAGCCCTTCGCCCACGGGATTCCAGGCCGGGTCGAGTTCGTCGCCGTGGTCGAAGCTGATCTGGGCGAGGGCACCGCTGTCGCGCTGGACCAGCCAGATGCTGAAATCGCCGCTGCGGTTGGCCGCCATCGCGAGTCGCTGCCCGTCCGGGGACCAGGCCGGTGCCAGGTGGTGCCAGGGCCCGCTGGTGAGCTGGCGCGGGTTGCCGCCGTCCGCGTCGGCCAGCATCAGCTGGAAATGGCCGTCGCGCAGCGCCTCGTAGGCGAGCAGCCTGCCATCGGGTGAGAGGGCGGGGCGCCTCGCGTATTCGCCGGCAGCCGTGAGCGGCACGGCATCGCCACCTGCGACGGGCAGGCGCCAGATCCGGCCGGCCAGGCCGATGATGCGGAGATCTCCCGGCGCAGCCGTGATGGCGAGCTCCGTGCCCTGGCGCAACTCCAGGGGCAGGACAGCCGGTGCAGCCCCTGCCACGGTGGCGAGCACCAGGGTCGCCGCCATGCCTGCCGCGCTCGCCATCCTCTTCATCCGTCGCCGTCTCCGTCAGCGCCAGGACTGCGCTGGCGGGCCCGGATTGTAGTGACCAGGATCGCGGGCGACCAGCAGCGGCTTGCGCGGGCCGGCGCCGGCCGGTAAAACACCGCCACCATCCCCACGCCCAGTCGCCATGACCCTCGAACAGCTACGCGCACGCCTCGCCGCCCTCGATCGCCAGATCATCGAGTGTGTCGCGCAGCGCCAGGCGCTGAGCCGCGAGATCGGTGCAGTGAAGAGTGCCGAAGGGCGTGCCACCCGCGATTTCGGCCGCGAGAAGCAGGTGATCGATGCGGCCCGTGCCCGCGCCGCCGAGATCGGTGTTTCGCCCGGCGTGGCCGCCGAGCTGATGGGCCTGTTGATCCGCTCCTCGCTCACCACGCAGGAGCAGGCGCGCGTGCGCGCCGAGGGCACTGGCCAGGGCCAGCACGCGCTGGTCATCGGCGGGCGCGGCAAGATGGGCCGGTGGTTCGCCGAGTTCCTGGATTCGCAGGGCTTCGATGTCACGATCGCCGATCCGGCCGGGCCGGTACCGGGCTTCAAGCATATCGGTGACTGGCGGGCAGCGGCCGACGATTTCGCGGTGACCGTGGTGGCGACGCCGCTCGGCATCACGGCGGGCATCCTCGACGCGCTGGCGGCCAGCGCGCGCCGCGGCCTGATCTTCGACATCGGCTCGCTCAAGGCGCCGCTCGCGCCGGCCTTGCGCCGCCTGGCGGCGCGGGGCTGCCGCGTGGCGTCCGTGCACCCGATGTTCGGCCCGGACACGGAGCTGCTCTCCGGGCGCCACGTGATATTCATGGATGCGGGCCAGCCCGCTGCCGTGGCCGAGGTGCGCCAGCTCTTCGCCTCGACCATGGTGCAGCAGATCGAGATGGCGCTCGATGACCACGATCGGCTGATCGCCTATGTGCTGGGTCTTTCGCACGCGCTGAACATCGCCTTCTTCACGGCGCTGGCCGAGAGCGGGGAAAGTGCGCCGCGGCTTGCCAAGCTGTCGAGCACGACCTTCGACGCCCAGCTCGACGTGGCCGCCCGGGTCGCCGCCGAGAATCCACACCTGTATTTCGAGATCCAGAGCCTGAATCCGCAAGGAATCCACGCCCTGGAAGACCTGCTCAGGGCCGTCACGCGCCTGGTGGACATCGTGCGTGAGGGCGACGAGCCGGCCTTCGTGGCGCTGATGGAACAGGGACGCCGCTACCTGGCAGGACGTGCCTGAAGGTGGCCGCGGCCAGGTGTGCCTAGCGGTCGCCCCGCTGGCCCCGCCCGAGCAGGAACAGGAATAGCGGCACGCCCACCAGGGCGGTGATGGCGCCCACCGGCAGTTGCCTGGGAGCGAGGGCCGTGCGTGCCACGGTATCGGCCAGCACCAGCAGCGTACCGCCAGCGAGCGCGGCTCCCGGCACCACGGCGCGGTGGTCTGCGCCAGCCACCAGGCGCACGAGGTGCGGCACCACCAGGCCGACGAAGCCCACGGTGCCGGCGGTGGTCACCGCGGTCGAAGTCAGCACCGCGGTGAGCACATAGATGCCGACGCGCATGGCCCGTACCGGGAGGCCCAGCAGGGCCGCCTGCTGGTCGCCGGTGGCCAGCACGTTCAGTGACCGGCCGAGGGCGAAGCAGGCGATGGCGCCGGCACCGGCCACCAGCAGGCCGAAGCCCGGGTTGTCGGCGAAGGCAAAATCGCCCATGAGCCAGAACAGCGCACCGCGCAGGTTGCGCTCGGGCGTGATGGCCAGCAGCAGGCTGACCAGCGCGCTCCACCCCGCGGCCACCACCACGCCGGTGAGGAGCAGGCGTGCCGGCGCCCACTGGCCACGGCGCGCGATCACGAACACCAGCAGCGTGCTGGCCAGCGCCCCGGCGAAGGCGCTGGCGTCGACGGCCGCACCCGTGGCGCCGGCCAGCATCGCGGTCAGCGCGAAGGCAGCCGCGCCGCCGGAAGTGCCCAGGATGTAGGGATCGGCCAGGGGATTGCGCAGCAGCACCTGCATCAGTGCACCCGCGAGCGCAAGCGCGGCGCCGGTGCCGAATGCGGCGAGCGAGCGGGGCAGGCGCAACTCCAGCACCACCTGGCGCACGGCTGGATCGGCGTCGCCCGTGAGCAGGCTGGCTACCTCGCGCGGCCCGACCGCACCGCTGCCGAAGCAGACGGCAATCAGCAAGCCGAGCACGGCCAGCAGGGCGAGGATGGCGATCAGGCTGGACGGGCGCATTCGCATGTTCGGCATCGGCCCCTCGATCGGCCGGGCGCTTGCTGGCCGCGGCAGTGTACAGAATCGCGGCAGCGCCCCGACGCGGCTTTGTGGCAACGAACCTTTGTGGAACAATGCCCTCGCCCGGACGGAGGGACTGGGCCGCTAGTGGACCGCATCGATTCGCAAGGCTACAGGGCCAACGTTGGCATCATCCTCAGCGATGAGTCCGGCCTGGTGCTGCTCGGCGGAAGGATAGGCCAGTCAGGCTGGCAGTTCCCGCAGGGCGGGATCGGCCTGCGGGAATCGCCACGGCGTGCCATGTTCCGGGAGCTCAGGGAGGAAATCGGCCTCGAGGCGGACGACGTCGAGATCGTCGGCTCCACACGTGGCTGGCTCCGCTATCGGCTGCCCGAGCGCTACGTCCGTCGCGATGCGCTGCCACTGTGCATCGGCCAGAAGCAGCGCTGGTTCCTGCTCCGGCTGCTTACCGCCAAGAGCCGCCTGCGCCCGGACACCACGGCGCGACCCGAGTTCGACCGCTGGCGCTGGGTATCGTGGTGGCAGCCCGTCGAGGAGGTGATCCACTTCAAGCGAAGGGTCTACGTGAGGGCGCTGACCGAACTGGCGCCGCTGCTGGCGCCACTCGAGGTTCCGCCACCACCGGCCTGGCCGGCAGAGTGGCGCCTGGCCATGCGCGCGTGAGCGGCTCCTGGCGCGACATGCTTCGCGCCGGCGGGCGTCGCCGGCAGGTCGTGGTGGCAGGCGCCGCGCTCCTGGCACTGGCCGCGCTGGCCGGGGCATTCCAGGCCGGGCAGGTGCGCGCAGGCTACAACCTGCTCGATGCGCAGGCTGCCGAGCAGCGTCTGCGGGAGCGGCTCGCGAGCCTGGAGGCCGAGAATCGCGATGCGCGGCAGGCGCTCGCCCGCCTGGAGACGGACGGCAAGGTGGACCGCGAGTCCTATGCGCAGGTCGAGGCGCAGCTGGCCGGCCTGCAGGACAAGATCCTCGAGCAGCAGGAGGAACTCGCCTTCTATCGCGGAATTGTCGGCGGGCCGGGGCAAGGCGGGCTCAAGGTGCGGGAGTTCACCCAGGATGCGGACGCGGACGGCACCACGCGCCTGCGATTCGTCCTGGCGCAGGTCGAGCACACCGAGCGGCAGGTGCGCGGCAAGCTCCAGGTGCGGATCGAAGGAACGCGCTCCGGCCGCCTGACCAGCCTCGACCTGGGCACCCTCGGCGTGGCACCCGGCTCGACGCCGCGGGACTTCGACTTCCGTTACTTCCAGGAAATCAGCGCGCTGATCCGCCTGCCAGCAGACTTCGTGCCAGAGCGCGTCGTGATCCGCAGCCTGCCTTCCACCGCAGGGGTGCAGCCCAGCGTGGAGTCTTTCCCCTGGGCCGCCCGTAGCGTGGCCCGGCCGTGAGCCGGAAACCGGCGCACCGGCGCAGCGGCACCGAGATACTCGGGGCCGTCGACCTCGGTTCCAACAGCTTCCACATGGTCATTGGGCGCTTCTCCCACGGCCAGCTCGTGGTGATGGACCGTCTGCGCGAAAGCGTGCGCCTCGCCTCGGGGCTGGATCGTCACCACCGCCTCGATGCCGCCAGCCAGCGCCGTGCGCTGGCCTGCCTGGCGCGATTCGGCGAGCGCCTGCGCAACCTGCATGCCCGCCGCGTGCGCGTGGTCGGCACCAACACCCTGCGCCAGGCCCGCGGCCGTGGCGCCGAGCGCTTCCGCGAGAAGGCGCGCCAGGCGCTGGGCCATCCGGTGGAAGTCATTTCCGGCATCGAGGAGGCACGGCTCATTTACCTCGGCGTCAGCCACAGCCTGCCCAACCTGCGTGCCACCCAGATGGCCATCGACATTGGCGGGGGCAGTACCGAAATCATCCTCGGCCGGGGCTTCCAGCCGCTGCGGATGGAGAGCCTGTACATCGGCTGCATAGGCCTGAGCGAGGCGGCATTCCCGGGGGGCAAGCTCAGCGCCCGCAATTTCCGCCAGGCCCGCCAGGCCGTGCGGCTGGAACTCGAGCCGGTGCAGGCCGGGTTCCTGCAGCATGCGCCGGTGCGGGTTGCCGGTACCGCGGGCACGATCCGCGCTGCCAACGACGTGTTGCTGTCGCTCGGTCGTGCGCGCAAGGGCATCACCGTCAAGGACCTCGAGTACCTGATCGGGCGGATGACCACCGCCGGCCATGTGCGACGCCTGGAACTGCCCGGCCTGTCGGCAGACCGGGCAGAGATCTTTCCGGGCGGCGTCGCCATCCTCGTCGAGGTGATGCGCTCGCTGAGGCTCCGGCGCATGGTGGTGGCGGACGGCGCATTGCGCGAGGGCATCCTCTACGACATGGTCGGGCGCCTCACCAGCGAGGATGCCCGCGTGCGCACGGTGAGGGCCCTGCAACGGCGCTTCCGGGTCGACCAGGCGCAGGCGCGGCGGGTTGCGAGGATGGCGCTGGCCATGCTGCAACAGGTGGCCGAGGCCTGGGACCTGAAGCGGGACGCCGACCGCAACCTGCTGGCCTGGGCCGCGGCGCTCCACGAGCTGGGTCTGGACATCGCCCACGCGCACTACCATCACCATGGCGCCTACCTGCTGGAGCATGCCGACATGCCCGGCTTTGCGCGGGACGAGCAGCGGATGCTTGCCTGCCTGGTGCGCTGCCACCGGCGCAGGCTCGATCGTGAGCCATACCTTGGTTTGCCGCCGGAGTGGCGCCGGCGTGCGCTGCGCATGACCGTGCTGCTGCGCCTTGCGGTGCTGTTCAATCGCGGGCGAACCTCGGAAGCCGGGGCTGCGCCGACGCTGACGGCCAGAGCCGCGAGACTGACCGTCGCATTGCCGGCGCGCTGGCTGAACGCCAACCCGCTGAGCGAGGCCGATCTCTCCCGGGAGTGCCGCTACCTGGCCGATGCCGGCCTGGTCATGAAGGTCGCACGACAGCGGCGCTGAAGCCGCTGGCCAGCTGGTTCAGCATGACGGTCTGGGCGGGTCGCGGCGCATCGGTCGCTTCCGGCTGCAGCAACTCGTAGCGTCCGTCCGGGCGCAGCTCCCAGGCCTGGCAGTTGTCGTCGAGGCAGGTATCGAGATCGGTGAGGAGTCGCGCCTTGAGCTCCTCGTCCTCGATGCTGAAGCAGATCTCGACGCGACGGAAGAAGTTGCGGTCCATCCAGTCGGCACTGGAGAGGAAGATCCTCTCGGCGCCGTTGGCGTGGAAGTAATAGACCCGTGAGTGTTCCAGGAAGCGGCCGACGATGGAGCGCACGCGGATGTTGTCGGAGACCCCGGGGATGCCGGGTCGCAGGCAGCACAGGCCGCGCACCACCAGGTCGATCACCACGCCGGCGCCGGAGGCGCGGTACAGGGCGCGGATCACCTCGGGTTCCACCAGGGCGTTGAGCTTGGCGATGATATGGCCATTGCCGCCCGCTGCGACATTGGCAATTTCCTGGTCGATGAGGTCGAGGATCTCGCGGTGCAGGGCGAATGGCGACTGTCGCAGCCGGGTCAGGGGCGGCGTGCGCATCAGGCTGGTGAGCTGCAGGAACACCTGGTGCACGTCCTCGGCGAGGGCCGCGTCGGCACTGAGCAGGCCGTAGTCCGTGTACAGGCGGGCAGTACCCGGATGATAGTTGCCGGTGCCGAGGTGCACGTAGCGTTGCAGGCTGCCGGTCTCCCGGCGCACCACCAGCGCCATCTTGCAATGCGTCTTGTAGCCGACTACGCCGTAGATGACATGCGCACCCGCTTCCTGCAGGCGGTTGGCGAGGTTGATGTTCTCCGCTTCGTCGAAGCGTGCCCGGAGTTCGACGATGACCGTCACCTCCTTGCCGGCCTGTGCCGCCGCCACCAGGCTGTCGACGATCGGCGACTGGTGGCCGGTGCGGTACAGCGTCAGCTTGATCGAGAGGACGTCGGGATCCTGGCCGCTGCGGCTGATGAAGTCCATGACCGGGGCGAAGGACTCGTACGGATGGTGCAGCAGGATGTCCTTGCGCCGTATGGCTGCGAAGAGATTGTCCGCGTCACTGATCTCCTGCGGCACGCTGGCCGTGAACGGCGGGAACCTCAGGTTCTGCCGCCCTACCAGCTCGTAGATGGTCATCAGCCGGTTGAGATTGACGGGCCCGTCTACGTGATAGACGTCACCCGCATCCAGACCGAACATGTCGAGCAGGTAGTCCGTGAGTTCCGCAGGGCAGTCATGGGCGATCTCCAGCCGGACGGCGGCGCCGTAGCGGCTGGCAATCAATTCGCCCTCGAGTGCACGCAGCAGGTCGTCCACTTCCTCGTCGTCGACGTAGAGGTCGCTGTTGCGTGTCGCACGGAACTGATGGCAGCCCCTGATCTCCATGCCGACGAACAGCTCGCCGACGAAAGCGGATATCACCGAAGCCAGGAATACAAAATCCGCCGGACCGGTGTCGGGCAGGTCGGGATTCAGGCGGATGAGCCGTGGCAGGGAGCGCGGAGCCTGCACGATGGCCCGCTGCACCGGCCGGCCGAAGGCGTGGGTGCCTTCCAGGCCGACGATGAAATTCAGGCTCTTGTTGAGAATCCTCGGGAAGGGTCGGGCAGAGTCAAGTGAAACAGGGCTGAGGATGGGCTCGATCTCGCGATGGAAGTAATCGTGGAGCCACTCCCGCTGTGGCCGTGACCAGGCGTGCTCGCGCACGAAGCGGATGCCTTCCGCGGCCAGTGCCGGCACCAGCTCGTCGTTGAGCAGGCGGTACTGCTCGGCCACGAGTTCATGGGCGCGCAGGCTGATCTCGTGGAGCAGTTCTCCCGGAGTCAGCATGTCGGGACCTGCCGCGCCGCCTGCCGCGCCGGCGATCTCCGCCCGCTGCTGCAGGCCGCTGACCCGGATCTCGAAGAACTCGTCGAGATTGGCCGAGACGATGCAGAGGAACTTCAGTCGCTCGAGGAGCGGGACCGCTGGATCCTTGGCCTGGTGCAGGACCCGCCTGCTGAACTCCAGCGCGCTGAGTTCGCGGTTGATGTAGTAATCAGGAAGCTTGAGGTTGACGATGTCCACGCGACGCCCTTGCAGGGACGGTCACGGTCGGACCGTCGGCTGGGCAGGTTCCGGGGTGCCTGGTCCGCCCGCAAGGCACTATAGCAGCCGGTGCCGGCGGCAATGCCGAGCCGGTCACAGTTGCCATGATGCCGTGCCGTGGCGGTGCGGTCGCCACGCGAGGAACCGCGTCCGGAGCGGGCCCGGGGTCAGGTGGTCTGGTCGGAAGCGGAGGCGGGTGCCTTGCCGTCAGCCAGCATGCTGTGGCCGGCGTCGAGGCGCTCGATGAGGGGAGCGACGGCCTGGGCGAAGCGCGGCCGCTCGCGGCCATCGATCGAGGTCGAACCCTCGGGCAGCTTCACGGTCCTGGGGTTCATGTACTTGCCGTTGACGCGATATTCGTAGTGCAGGTGCGGGCCGGTGGCGAGGCCCGTGGCGCCCACGAAGCCGATGACATCACCCTGGTGCACGCGGCGCCCCACGGCGGTGGCCTGGGCAAACCGGGACAGGTGGCCATAGAGCGTGGTCACGCCGTTGCCATGCTCGAGGATGATGGCGTTGCCGTAGCCGCCCTTGCGACCGGCGAAACTGACCCTGCCGTCTCCCGGGGCACGCACCGGCGTGCCGGCTGGCGCGGCGTAGTCCAC